>NZ_JAZQRL010000107.1:0-14320 GCF_045629565.1 Arcticibacter sp. | reverse complement strand
GCTTATCTCTTCGGTTATGTCGAGCTTGCGGGCGATCTTTTTAAGGTTGACATTGATCGCGGCTACTGCAGCTCTTACCTTCTGAAGGCTTTCCGCCTCAGTGGCGTTCGCAGGTATTACATCAAAAACATATCCGCTGTTTAGTTTACGAGTACTATGGGTCTCAATGATCCGCTGCAGATCATCTGAAAGGGGAATCTTAATCCTGTTCGCACCCCCGGTCTTGTTCTCTGTCTTCTTCCGCACGAAGGAGAAGTGATCACGCTTAACATCCGCCCACTTCAGTCGGAATATGTCAATCACGTTCATGCCGCTGGAGAGATAGCTGAAGATGAATATATCCCTGGCGAACATCTCCGCCGGATGATCGGTTTCATAATCATAGATGGCCATGATCTCATCCATAGACAAGGCACGTTTGTTGTTTGAGCCTTTCGGTATTTTGTAACCTTGCTTATTGTCGGCTTTGTGGAAAGGGTAGGTGTTACGGGCTATCTCGTTGTTTGTTATGGCGTCATTGAATATGGCACGAACTCGGATCAGGTACATACCCAGCGTCGTCTTTCCATACTCAGCGAATACTTCGGCTTTCTTGGTTGTACGCTTGAGCTTTAATGCCCAGGTCTCAAAGGATTGGAGCCACTTTGGTGTGATATCAGTGATAGGCAGCTCTGATGATTTATTAACGGTAGAATTGTATCGCTCCAGTAGGGCAGCAGCCTGGCTATAGAGATTAGCATTTCCGAACTTTTCTTCAGTCCTCATTCGATCGGCTTTGTCTCTCAAAAGAAAAAGGACATCTGACCGGTTCCCTTTTTGAGTGAAGCGTTGTTGAAAGGCGTCAAAAGAAAATGGGTGCATATCATCAATGATGCTGTTGGCTTTTGATAGCAGACCGTCAATCTTTACCTTCATTGGCTTTAGATTTTCATTAAGCCGTTTGCCTTCCAAAAGCTTCTTAAAATCGTCATAACTCAGAGAATAAGATGTTCCGTATAACTTCCAGGCGCGACCATCTGCAATCCTGATTTTCACAGGAAAAAGCCCGTTGGATTTTGCACGCCTTTCATCCAGAATTACCCTTGCTGTTGCCATACATAAAGGTAACTGTATTATTTCGATTTGCACGCTATTTGCACACAGAATTTTGATACATAGAAATACTTAGAAATATAAAGTGTTGGTTTATTGAGCTGTTAAGAGGAAAGTTAATGTGCAGAAATCGGGGGAAACACTATGTTTTATCACTACTGATGACATAGATTATATTATTATTGTTCTCTGCAAAATTACACAATAGTTTAGCCAATATCAAAGCAGGCAAAAACTCTGGTAATTAAGGATTTTGATCTGACATTTCGCTATTCAGCTACTTGATTGCAGAAGACAAGCATTCACTATCCACGAGTTTTATTATCTTACCGCATCAAATTATTACATCGTGAAAAATTATCTCAACAGGTATATCCTCCTTTTTCTGCTCTTTGCTTTTTGCAGCCTCGGCGCCCAAGCCAGGAACGTAATCAGGTTGTTAACCATCGGCAACAGCTTCTCTGAAGACGCAGTTGAAAATTATCTGTATGATCTTGCAAAGGCGGCAGGCGACAGTCTCGTGATCGGAAACCTGTCCATCGGAGGTTGCTCACTTGAAACCCATAGTAAGAATGCGGCTTCCGATGCGCCAAATTACTCCTACCGAAAGATAGTCGGTGGGAAGAAGACCATCACTGACGGACAAACTCTTGCTTTTGGTGTCAGGGATGAACCATGGGACTATATCAGCTTTCAACAGGCCAGTCCCTACTCAGGTCTCTACGAATCCTATTTTCCCTACCTGTCCAACCTGATGGATTATGTTGATGCACATGCGACTAATCCTAAGGTGAAGTTTATCCTGCACCGAACGTGGGCTTACGCAAAAGACTCCCCGCAAGCAGCATTCGCTACTTACCAGAACAATCAAGATCAGATGTTCGAGGCAATAGTAAAGGCAACTAAGTCAGCGTATTTAAAGACTGGAAGGTTTAAAATTCTGGTTCCTGCAGGTACGGCCATACAAAATGCCAGAACCAGTGTTATTGGTGATAATCTGACAAGAGATGGGTACCATCTCCAATTGACTTACGGACGGTATACAGTTGCATGTACTTGGTTAGAAGCCCTGACTGGCAAAAATCCAGTAGGTAACAGATATATCCCCGAGTCTGTGACGAAAGAGCAGGCCAGGATTGCTCAGCATGCGGCACATAGTGCCATTCGCAGGCCCGACAAGGTGACCTCTATGGCAAAGCTGGAATGATAATCACTTGCTTAGCGTGTAAGCAGCCTTTATGTCGGCAACTCCTAATCAAAGGTTTATCACTAAATGTGACAGAGATTTGATCTGCTTTGGTCAGGAACCCTTATTTTTGTATTCTTAAATTGTAAATTAAAAGTATGTATCCAGAATATTTAACTGCCCCAATGAGGGAAGATCTTGTAGGAGCCGGCTTTCAGGATTTGAAGTCTGCCGAAGAAGTAAGCGCGGCAATCGAGTCTGAAGGTACTGTATTTGTGGTAGTAAACTCCGTATGCGGATGTGCTGCTGCTAATGCGCGCCCAGCAGCGAAGATGGCTGCCAGCAATGAGAAACATCCGGCGAAACTAATTACCGTTTTTGCAGGAGTAGAAAAGGAAGCGGTAGATAAAGCCAGATCATATATGCTGCCTTATCCTCCGTCATCACCAGCAATGGCACTTTTCAAAGACGGAAAATTAGTACATATGATTGAGCGTCATCAAATCGAAGGCCGTCCGGCTCAGATGATCGCCGACAATCTTGTTAGCGCATTCGAACAGTACTGCTAAGAAAAACATGGCAGAGGCAGTAGTGCTAAGAAAAGCACCGCTGTATGCTTTAATGCAAAACACATAATCAGGATCCGCTAATCCCGGATCCTGTTTCATGTTAAATATCCCTTGTCAGCAGCACTTCCAGGTCGCTGTAACTCACATCCATACGCACCCGCCCTTGCTTCGCGTAAGCCAGCTGCCCTGTTTCCTCTGAAACGATTATGGCCACCGCATCGCTCAATTCTGTTATTCCAATTCCAGCCCTGTGTCGTAATCCAAACTGAGCAGGAAGTTTAATGTTGTCACTTACGGGAAGGATACAACTGGCACATTTAATTTTTCCTTCAGAGATCACCATCGCACCGTCGTGAAGCGGACTGTTCTTCTTAAAGATCGTTTCAATCAGGCGCTTAGATATGTATGCATCTATCGGCTCGCCTGTATTCTGGTAATATTGGTCGTCGAAGAACTTCGCAAAAACAATCAGCGCACCTGTGCGGCTATGCTGCATTGTTTTGCAGGCATCAATGATATGTTTAATAGCTGGCTCATTAACATTCTCCGGTTCCTTGTTCCCGGGCAAAAAAGTCTTCCAAAGCTTATTTCTGTGCAGCGCAGCGTTTTTTCCAATTAATAGCAGAAAACGCCTGATCTCCTGCTGAAAAACAATGATCAGCGCAAGAAAACCGACACTGACAAATCCACCCAGAATATGGCTAAGCAGCTGCATCTTCAGTTGCTCTGTGACGATATAAACAAGATAAATGATGATAAGGCCTAAAACGATATTCACTGCAATAGTGCCGCGAATGAGGTTGTATACATAGTAGATGATAACAGCCACCAGGATAATATCAATAATATCAAGAAAGCGCAATTGCAGAAAACTGAGGTCAAAACGGTCCATGTATGTCAACTTTAGGCGCCCGGATACAGGGTGTTTAGGGTGTGTCGTGAAAGCTTCGAAGATAAGAAAATAGCTGCAGATAAAATCAAAATTTCTCCTGTTGCATACACTGAACCAGTTTTACGGCCTCTACAGCCTCCTTAACATCATGTACGCGGAGGATCGCTGCGCCCTTCATCAAAGCGACAGTATTCAGCACGGTGGTGCCGTTTAGCGCTTCCTCACTCGTGATGTTGAGGGTCTTCCAGATCGTCCTTTTTCGCGACAGCCCAGCCAGTACCGGAAGTCCGCATATCGAAAACTTCTCCATCTGGTTCAGCAGCTCAAAGTTCTCCTCCGTATTTTTTGCAAATCCAAAGCCAGGGTCCAGGATGATATCGTGGACATGTAGCGCCTTCAAACGTGCTATACGCTCGGCAAAATACGACAATACCTCCCCGAAAATATCCTGATAGCCCGTAAGTCCGGTCATTGTTTGGGGTGTGCCCCGCATATGCATCAAAATATACGGCACTTTTAATCGCGCCACCGTTTCAAACATCAGCGGGTCCAGGTTCCCTCCCGAAATGTCATTGATGATATGAGCACCAGCCTCAATGGAGTTCTGCGCCACCGAGGCCCTGAAAGTATCCACAGACAGAATTGCTTCGGGGAATTCCCTGGCTAAAGCACGTATGACAGGCACTATGCGTTCCGCCTCTTCCGCTTCCGAAACTTCTGCTGCACCGGGCCGGGTAGAGTAGGCTCCAATGTCCAGCATCGCAGCTCCCTCCGATAAAAATTTTTCTGCCCGATTCAGTGCTTCGTCCGTCCCCGGTGTTCTGCTTCCCTGATAAAAAGAATCTGGCGTGATATTGAGAATTCCCATAACACGCGGTATTGTAAAATCTATGAGACTCCCACCGGCATTAATGGTTTTCTTTTGCTGAAAAGACGTACTTTTATCGTTCATTATCAAAATTGCAAAATACAGGTTAATTCACCTCTTTATCAAATAAACAAATATTTTGGCACACAATACCTCTCTCGAGTACGATTCAGTCATCCAATATTGCAGCGATCTTTTTCTGAAAAAAACAAAAGACTATGGTACCGCATGGCGGATACTGAGGGCAAGCTCTATAACAGATCAAATCTTTATAAAAGCACAGCGAATCCGGACGCTGGAGGAAAAGAAGGTCTCCAAAGTGGGAGAAAGCATTCATTCTGAGTATGTAGGTATCATTAACTATTGTGTGATCGCAATGATGCAGTTGGAGCTAGGTGACGGCGCACCCATGGAGCTTGAAGTAACCGAGGTGCAAGAGAAATACCACCGCCTCGTCAACGAGACCAAGGATCTGATGTTCGCCAAGAACCATGATTATGGCGAGGCCTGGAGAGATATGCGTATCAGCTCACTTACCGATCTCATTCTGATGAAGATCCTTCGAGTCAAGCAGATAGAAGACAACGAAGGGCAAACGCTCGCCTCCGAAGGAGTGAAAGCCAACTACCAGGATATGTTGAATTATGCCGTTTTTGCCCTGATCAGAATGGGGACAGAAAGCAGCAGTGATGAATAAATAATTTGAAAGTATGATAAACGCCTCAACGAAATTAAATACCCGTTCGCAATACCTGCTGTGGTTTTGCCGCATTTTTGTAGGCATACTGTTTGTCTTCTCGGGCCTTGTTAAGGCAAATGACCCATTAGGCTTCGCCTACAAGCTCCAGGAATACTTTGAAGTTTTTCATACCACGTTTCTAAATGACTATGCCGTCACTATTTCCATCACGATCTGTGCCCTGGAGATTATTCTGGGCATAGCCCTCCTAATCGGCTACAGGGCGCTGCAGGTGAGTTGGGGCCTGCTGCTGCTGATTTTGTTTTTTACTTTTCTAACCTTCTGGTCGGCTGCTTTCGATGTAGTTAAATCCTGCGGATGTTTTGGAGATGCCATTCCCCTGACACCGTGGCAATCCTTCCTGAAAGATCTCGTCCTTTTAACTCTTATCGCATTCATCTTCACGAAGCGGAACTACATACAGCCACTATTCCCGTCAACAGGAATCATGAGCACACTGATGATTGTCGCCGTTATTTTCTCGTTTGGAATAGGGATATATACTTATAATTATCTTCCATTTGTAGATTTCCTCCCATACCAGGTAGGCTCCAATCTTCCGGACAACATGCGCATCCCGCCCGGTGCTCCCAAAGACGAGTATGTCATCACTTATACGATGAAACATAAGAAAAGTGGCGAAACACAGAAGATGACCGACAAGGAATACCTCAAAACCGAGATCTGGAAAGATGCAAACTGGGAAATTGCTGGCGAACCTCAAAATCAGCTCCTGAAAAAGGGCTATGAACCAAAGATTCGCGATTTGATTATCGCCGACAGTCAGGGCACCGATTATACCTCCGAGATCATTGAGAACCCTTATTACAACCTGATCGTTGTGGCTTATAATCTCGATAAGGCCGACCAGAACGGCATGGGCGCCATCAACGCACTAGCTGTCAACGCTGCCGAAAATTACAATGTACGCACTGTGTTGCTTACCTCCAATACTTCGGAATCTGCAGACACCTACCGCAAGAAACACAAGCTGATGATGGAGATTTTCAATGCAGATGCCGTGCCACTTAAAAGCATGGTGCGTTCCAATCCCGGGCTACTGCTTCTCAAAAATGGGGTGGTCATTAATAAATGGCATTTCCATAGCCTTCCTACTTACGATGAACTCGAATCCGAATACCTGAGGCAACCTAAGCAATAACAAAAATGAAAGTGTTTTTAATTGGATTTATGGGTTGCGGCAAAACTACCCTGGGTAAAAAGCTGGCATCTAAAAATGGGTTTACATTCATTGATCTCGACAAAGCCATCGAGCAGGTAGCCGGAAAAACGATTCCGCAGTACTTCGCGGAGCATGGCGAAGCGGCATTCCGCGAGTTGGAACGCGATGTGCTGCAATCAACAGATTTCCCCCATAACTCCGTCATTGCAACAGGTGGAGGCGCTCCCTGCTATTTTGATAATATAGACTGGATGAACACACAAGGGGTGACTGTCTATATAGCAGTGCCTCCCGCAGCTCTTGCCAGTCGCCTCGAAAAGGCTGAAGAAGTCAGACCGGTACTAAAAGACTATAAGGGTGAAGCACTGATCCAGTTTATTGCCGGTAAGCTTGATGAACGCGAAGCTTTCTACCGTAAAGCTCAAATTACAGCTTCCGGATTAGGTCTAAATGCAGAAAAGCTCTGGACCATCCTCAGCGATTATCGTAAATAAACCACATCTTCTGTATCCGGTTGATTGGAAATGACAACGTCAACATGTTCCTTAATAACGGTTGATAGCTCCATGCCGGTATAGTCCGGCGATACCGGAAATACCCTGTGGCTTCTGTCAACAAGGGCAACAGTACGTAGCTTCTTGACCGGAATGTCCAGAAAGATGCCGATCCCGTAGGCCATCGTCCTGCCGCGATTAACCACGTCGTCTACCAGGATGACCACTTTTTCTGCACATTCCTCTACAGCGATATCCGTATTCGCTTGGAGAAAAGTGGTAGTCTTATCCATGACGATCTTCATCAAGGTAATCTTGATTCCACTGATTTCCTCAAGCTTATTTTTAATGCGTTCTGCAAGGATATAGCCATAATCGACGATACCGGCAATAACCAGTTCCTTTTCTTCCAGATTATCTTCCCAAAGCTGGTAGGCAATTCGGGTTATTTTCTGTTCGATTTGTTTTTGATTCAGGATGATTACTTCGTTCGTCATGATTAGTCAGATTAGTGATAAGGGTAGAATACAAAATTAGCTCCCTCCGGAACAACTACGAAGAGGCAGATAAAATCTTCCGGATTCTTGTAGGTCTTGATAAAACGGTCTTTCTTTTCCCGGTGAATAATTCCTTTCTGGATAAATTCTTCCAGCGTAGAGGCTTGAATGGACCAGCTGGTGCCAAGATCCGTTCTGTCCAGGATTAATTCGCCCAAAGTCAGCTCATGCTGGTGGGCCGCAAAAATAGGATATTCAGAAAGTCCCTCATTGATAATCTCCATCGAAACCTCTCTGATAGACTCACTGTAAAATTTAAGGTCTTTCTCCAGGCTCTTAAGGGGGCTTTCCTTTTCCGGATTGTTATTTCCTTCAGAGTCAGATTGGTTGATTAAATCTTTTAATTCCATAGTTTTCGATCTTAAATTCCGGTATCAGCAGCCGGCCGTAATTCAAGTAATACAACGTTCTCTACATGCTGAGTATGCGGAAACATATCCACCGGCCTGATGCGTGTCGTTTCATATTTCTCCTTCAATAGCGCGATATCCCTTGCCTGTGTAGCGGCGTTGCAGCTTACGTAAACAATTTTCGGTGCTTCCATTTCCAGTAAACGTTGAACCACATCCGGATGCATTCCTGCCCTCGGCGGATCGGTAATAATAACGTCAGGCTTACCATGTTGTTCAGCAAATTCCGGGGTCAATACATCCTTCATATCACCGGCGTAAAATGTTGTGTTGGTGATACCGTTCAGAGACGAGTTTACTTTCGCATCCTCAATCGCTGTTGGTACATATTCAATCCCGATAACCGCTTTAACATGTCTCGCAACAAAGTTGGCAATAGTGCCCGCGCCGGTATAAAGGTCGTAAACCAGTTCATCGCCTGTGAATCCGGCAAACTGACGGGTTAAAGCGTAAAGCTCATAAGCCTGCAGAGAGTTGGTCTGATAAAAGCTTTTGGGCCCTATCTTAAACGTTAATCCTTCCATCTCTTCGAAGATGTAGTCACGACCGGCAAACACATGGATGTCCTGATCAAAGATCGTATCGTTTTTCTTGTGATTGATGATATAAAGAAGTGACGTAAGTTGCGGAAATGTTGCCTGCACATGCTCCATCATCTTTTGTATCTCGTCCTGTTCTGCGTAGGCAAACACAACAATCACCATGATCTCCCCGGTAGTTGACGTACGGATGATCAGGTTTCTCAGGGCACCCTCATGATTTCTGAGGTTGTAAAAAGATATAGCGTTATCAAGTGCAAATTTCCGGATACTGTTCCTGATTTCATTAGAGGGACTGCCCTGAAGATAGCAAGTCTCAATGTTCAGGATCTTATCGAACCTAAGCGGCACGTGGAAACCAAGCGCGTTCATATTATGCTCTTCGTCCCTGGCAACATCCTCATCGGTCAGCCAGCGCTTGTCGGAAAACGTATATTCTAACTTATTACGATAATAGCGCGTTTCAAACGAAGGCAATATAGGCTCCATCGGTGCCGTGTCAATCTTAGCCAAGCGTTCAAGGGCATCGTTTACTGATTTTTGCTTGAACCTGAGCTGGGCATCATAGGTCATGTGCTGCCATTTGCAACCTCCGCATACGCCAAAATGTTCACAGAATGGCTGCGTACGGTATTCAGAAGGACTTACTATCCGCGTCACCTTTGCTTCGCCAAAGTTCTTCTTCTTCCGGAAGAGCTCGATGTCAACAACGTCGCCGGGTATAGCTTTGTCAATAAAGATGACCAGCTCTTCGGATTTTCCGAGCCCTTTTCCTTCTTCTGCAATATCGGTAACCAGGACATTTTCTATTCGCTTCTTCTCAGCAGGCTTTCTTCTCATGTAAATATTATATCAAATCAACACAGCAGACGGTCAGGCCGACAATCCCGTGAAGCGCAAAATTAAAGTAATTTTTGAAGTGCGGAATTTTTAAAGGATAAATAGAATGGCAAGGACGCAGTAATCCCTATGGGAAGGTATGATCCTTTATGCCTGATGTCAGATAAATACGCTTAAGAGCAATCCAAAAAAGCTCTTAAACGGCTCTCTGAAATCGAACTGCTCGTCAATACTATTCGAAAAATCTTTGATTTCTTTACTCATGACAAACCTCTTTCTATCTGTAATAACCAACGTAAACAAATACCGATCTGGTATTTAGTATAACGTTATTTGATATTCAGATGTTTATCTGATAGCTGCTTTTACCAAATAAGGAAGAATCTCTTTTTGGAAATTGACAAAATTCTTACGTACATCAGCATCGCTTACCGAGGTGAACGCATAAGAAAAGACAATGCTCTTGCTGGCTTTTATCAGGAAACGGATGCCTGCAGCATGACTTTCATTCTTTTTAACCGGCATTGTCTCCTGAAACGATCTGATCAACAGTTTTTCCAGGTCATCCGATAATAGCTTTAAAAATCCTTGTGAATTGGCCGACTCCCTGATGAAGTCCCAGCCAATAAATTCGTTGCAAATGGTATAGGTAAGTCTGCAGGTTTTGAAGATAAGTTTGGAAAGGTAGGCCTCAATATCATTAACATTATATTCAGAGTCGATCATCTCGTCCACACTTTGCTTCAGCTCGTCCATGAGAATGTAATGAAGCAGAACTTCTTTGCTGTCAAAATATTTGTATATAGTAGCCTTCGCAATCTTAGCCTTCTTGGCGATTTCGTTTACGCTCGTCTTGTGGTAGCCGTATCTGCGGAACAACTCCTGAGATGCCTCAATTATATTCTCCTTTACTTTGTCAACTTCCATTTCCATTTAATTGCTTACGGAGATTATTCCATTGTTTTCACTAACATAATACGCCTTAAGCGGTTTTTTTGCCGGTTCTTTTTGTGGGTTGCCATCTTCCAACGAGAATATGGCACCGCTGCAAGGATCAGTAGCCGTAATCCCTGTATCGTCTACCTTGACGGCACATTTCCTCTCCGGGTTTACGGTGCTGCAGCGATCATAGGCTAACAGTCCCTCGAAAGGCGAGCGGTAAATGATCAATCCGGCCACGCCATATCCCGATATTTCCACATGATTTCCCGGATTGTTAAGTCCTGAATAAGCCGGGTTGCCCAAAGATGCCCGAAAATAAACAGGAACATCAGGTACTCCTGAAGGGTCTTTGCCACAAGAAGCAAGAAATAAACATATCCCTAGCAGAAGTACTTTCCTCATCATTACACGATTTCGCTTTGGAACTGCTTCAAAAAGCGAACGTCATTTTCAGAGAACAGGCGCAAGTCCTTTATTTGATATTTAAGGTTCGTAATTCTTTCAATACCCATACCGAAGGCGTATCCTGTATACTTCTTACTGTCAATTCCGCAGTTTTCCAATACGTTCGGATCCACCATGCCACAGCCAAGGATTTCCACCCAACCACTGTTTTTGCAAAGAGGACATCCCGTTCCGCCACAGATGGTACATGAAATATCCATTTCTGCCGAAGGCTCCGTGAACGGAAAATAGGAGGGACGGAAACGAACTTTCGTTCCTTCTCCAAACATCTCCTGAACAAAATAAAATAAGGTCTGTTTTAAGTCGGCGAAAGAAACATTCTCATCGATGTACAGTCCCTCTACCTGATGGAAGAAGCAATGGGCACGTGCGGATATGGCCTCGTTACGGTAAACGCGCCCTGGCATAATAGAGCGGAAAGGCGGCTGACCGTTCTCCATCATACGAACCTGAACCGATGAAGTGTGCGTACGAAGGGCGATGTCGCCGTTCACCGCATCTTTATTAATAAAGAACGTATCCTGCATATCTCGTGCCGGATGCTCCTGAGGGAAGTTTAGCGCCGAGAAGTTATGCCAGTCGTCTTCAATTTCCGGACCTTCAGCAACAGTAAAGCCAAGCTTTTTGAATATCTCGATAATCTCCGATCGTACCAGGTTCAGCGGATGGCGGGAGCCAATTTCGTAACCTTCTCCCGGAAGAGTAAGGTCTGCAATGGCATCATCTGCTCCCGGGCCAGAATCAAATTCATCCTTAAACCGCTGATGTCTCTCTTCGGCAACTTTCTTGAATTCATTCAAAACTTTGCCAAGCAAGCGCTTTTCTTCCGGAGAGACAGCTTTGAACTGGTCAAACAGGTCTTTGATGATTCCTTTTGTACCCAGAAATTTTATTCTGAATGCTTCAAGTTCTTCTGCCGACTTGGGTTCGAAAGCGAGTATTTCGGTTGTATATTGAGTGATCTGTTCCTGCATTATTGAAATATAGTAATATTTATGTCTGAATTTAGGGCTTTCATGCTGAAATAGCGTTTTTAAACCTTAATGAAATGCAAAATTATAAAAATATACGTATATAATTAGGCGAGGGGCCTGCCTCTCCTGCGATTTGCGATTTTACGCTTCGGAGTGACGTTATACAGGCAGGCTCGCTTGAACGTAACATAAACGCCATGATGCAGTTCTTTGTAGTGGAAATTTGGTAATTTGGCTGCCATATACTTCTTGCAATTATGGATGACTTCATGGCCGCCAGGTCTCAGATGGCCTTATCTCTCGGATTTCATATCATCTTCGCCTGCATCGGCATGGTTATGCCTTTCTTTATGGCGGTATCTCACTTCTACTGGTTGCGCACAAAAGATGAAATCTATAAAAAACTGACAAAGGCCTGGAGCAAGGGAGTGGCGATTCTTTTCGCGACCGGAGCTGTGTCGGGCACTGTACTTTCTTTTGAACTGGGGCTCCTATGGCCAGAGTTTATGAAGCACGCGGGACCGATTTTCGGCATGCCTTTTTCCCTTGAAGGTACCGCTTTCTTTATTGAAGCCATTGCCCTCGGGTTCTTCCTTTATGGCTGGGACCGCTTTAATCCCTGGTTTCATTGGTTCACAGGCGTTATCGTTGGGATAAGCGGACTCGCATCGGGAATTCTGGTCGTAGCTGCAAATGCCTGGATGAACAGCCCTGCAGGTTTCGACTATGTGAATGGTGAATATATTAACATAGATCCTATCGCAGCGATGTTCAATGACGCCTGGTTTTCGCAGGCGCTCCATATGTGTATTGCAGCGTTCGTAGCCACCGGCTTTGCCGTTGCCGGCCTGCATGCACTCATGATCCTTAAAGGCAAGAATATACGTTTTCACAACAAAGCTTTTAAGATTGCCGCTATTTTCGCTACTATAGCCGCTGTTCTGCAACCTCTCAGTGGCGACATATCCGCTAAGGATGTGGCACAGCGCCAACCAGCAAAGCTGGCCGCCATGGAAGCACATTTCCATACCGAAGAAGCTGCACCGTTAATTTTAGGAGGAATAGTGGATGAAGAAAAGAAAGAAGTAAAATATGCCATCAAGCTCCCCGGCATGCTTAGTTTCCTGGCGCATGGCGATTTCAAGACGCCCGTAACGGGTCTTGACCAAATACCCGAAGATGAGCAACCTCCTATAGCCGTTACCCATTATGCATTTCAGATCATGGTAGGACTGGGAATGATCATGCTTTTGATTTCCGTCATTTATTTTATCGCCCTCTGGAAGAAGCCGGGTTGGCTTAACAGCCGGTGGTTATTGAAGCTCTTTGTTGCGGCAACCCCAATGGGTTATATCGCTGTAGAGGCAGGATGGACGGTCACAGAAGTGGGTCGTCAACCCTGGATCATTCACGGCATAATGAGAACAGCCGACGCTGTAACACCGATGCCCGGCATCATTTATTCTTTTTATATGTACACGGCGATATACGTGTCCCTTTCTATTATCGTAATCTTTATGCTGTATCGCCAGATCAAGATGGTCGACAAACTTTATGATAACCAGCCATGATATACGTCGTAATAGCCTTTCTATGGGCAGCAATTTGGTTATACCTTTTATTGGGGGGCGCAGATTATGGTGCCGGTATTATTGAGTTGTTTACATCCAAAACCAATAAAGAACGCACGCGCATAACACTATACAGCGCTATCGGGCCGGTTTGGGAAGCCAATCACATGTGGCTGATCATAGCTATTGTAATTCTCTTCGTGGGGTTCCCGGAGATTTATGCAACCATGTCCGTCAACATGCATATCCCCCTGACGGTCATGCTACTGGGCATCATAGCCCGCGGAACGGCCTTCACTTTCCGGCACTATGATGCCGTAGTCGATGATATGCAGCACGTTTACAACCGCATCTTTGCTTACTCAAGCTTCATTACTCCGCTCTTCCTGGGCATTATTGCCGGAAGCGCCGTATCCGGAAGAATAGATCCGGAGGCGACCGACTTTCTTTCCGCTTACATTTATAGCTGGCTGGATTGGTTCTCTGTCTCCGTAGGCTTGTTTACCGTCGCCATCTGCGGTTTTCTCGCCGCGATATATCTGATCGGGGAAACCGACAGTAAAGAGGAGAAGAGAATGTTTGTTAGTAAAGCGCTCAGACTGAATATAGCCGCCGTCGTCTGCGGTGCATTGGTGTTCCTGGCCGCGACTTACGAGCAGATCCCGCTCCTTGATTGGGTTTTTGGAAATATCTATGGCATTCTGGCTATCATCGCAGCGACGCTGTCGCTTATCCTCTTGTGGTACATGCTTTACAAAGGAGAAAGTAAGGGCATCCGTATCCTCGCAGGATTTCAGGTGACCATGATACTGTTCACCACCACATACCGGCATTTTCCAAACATTGTTATCCTCAAGAATGGCGGCTACCTTTCGCTGTTGGAACATAGAGGCCATGACAAGACGATTGAGACCCTGGGTTGGGCACTGCTGATCGGAAGTATCTTCATCCTTCCGGCACTGTTTTACCTGATCTATAGCTTTCAGAAACGGAAGGCTA
>NZ_JAZQRL010000106.1:0-3938 GCF_045629565.1 Arcticibacter sp. | reverse complement strand
AGAAACTGTATTTGTTGTAACTACCATCATTACTTAACTCCACCACATCCGAATACCCGACGTGACTGCCCATGGCATTAACGCATCCTGGTAAAACCGATTGAGATGAAAACAATGATTTGGAATAAATAATTCCGTTATCATTAAAAGCTTTCCTGCTATAGTCGGAAAAGTAATATTGGGCCTTTCCACCAAGTACGCCGCTGGAATGCAATGTGCTGGCTTTATCCGGGCTCGTGAAATCAGAAACATAAAAATATCTCTTTTCTTTACGGGGCAGCGGGCTTTCAGGATCATAACTCAAGATCTTTTTAATCCGGAGTCCTCCCGCGAGCATTGAAGAAGCTAAAGTTGTTGGCGACAAGCTCCTCCATTCGCTCAACTCTTTGCCGTAACTATGAGGCTCGTACGTAAATTCAGTTATTCCTCCCGTAGAATAGCCGATTTTGTTAAGTGTTCCTGCATACAAATATGCTGCTACAGGATTACGGAAGTTGTAATAGGTATTGTAATAATTATTTTGATCGCTGATGTCAGCATAGGTGCCGTTATAAAATCCCCAGTGATCTACCCTGTTGGATAAATAGCCTGGTAGTTGGACCGACTGATCATATGCGAAAGTGTACGGAGGTTTAGCAGACAGGTCGCCACCTTGTTCTGTCAAAGTCTGAAGCGTAAGCCTTTGAGAACTACTGTTAGCATAACCTAAATTAAACACTTTAATAAGGGTTCCGTCCAGTTTCTCCACTTTAATACGGTCCAGTTTTTTCCATTGCAGCCTGTTTAACACCTCAGGGTAGGTGCTTAATTCATTGTGTTCCAACACAGGAAGAAAGCTAGAACCGAACATCCCCCCATTTTGAGACCATAGGGAATATTTATAATCATAAACTATCTGATCGTATCTCAGCTCTGTACTTGTCGAGCGATCAAATTTCACTAAGGTATGAATTCCGTTTATCTGCTTTAAATATACTGGCGCTACAAGCTTTCCGTCATAACTATGGTATACTTGACTATAACTCCAGCTATTACAGGCTGGCTGCGGATTAAAAATCCCCCCGGAATTCTTAGTCCTGGTACCCAAATCATTCATGATGGATATATACATCTGATTAATATAGTCACCCCTTTCATAGCTTAGTGTGATCTCCTCTCCTTTTGGAGATAAAATTTTTGTCAGGAACCAGCTGTCTGCTTTCCATTCTTCGGTTGGCTGCGAAAAAAAACCAATACTATATTCAATTGCATTAGTGTTGCCTCCAAAAAAGTATTTCGTTCCGTCCTCAGTAGTTATGGTAAACCCTCCGAAAGCCTGGGACATACCGTAGTCCATCATCCTTGTTCCGTTAGGTGCAGCAAAAGGAATATTTAAGAAAGGTCCATTAAGACTGATAGAAAGAGGTCTGTCACATTTTACTTTCCAGACTCCGTCAGGATTTAGGTAGAAACTCCCGGAATAATCACCAAAGGTGAAAGAAAACTCGTCAGGTTCTGTATCCTTCAACATACTGGTGGTTCGGGCAATACTTTGCATATAACTAGTTTGATTCCAATTCGGTGTATTTAAGATAGTTCTGTTATAATAGTATCCTAAGTTGGCTGATTCGATACCATAATTTGGATTACTATAATCATCCGGAGCATCTTTCACAACTCTGGAAACCACACCTCCGGTATTCAATGTCCAGCCACTGCCTACCCAACCCGGATGCATATCCGGACGGACACCAGATGCGTGATAACTAAGAGTAATCGGAACAGAAAGATCACGCTGAGCAAGAGTGTGCAGTGGGATTTCAATCTTGGGAACACCAGTGAAATGACCCACCGGAATCTTTCCATATATTCCAAGGCTGGCCGCGTTTGGACTTTGAACATTTAGAGGAGAAAGGGGTATTTGTGCTCTGGAAGGATCACTCAGCAATACACCGAAAAGAATGATAGACAGATAAGCAAATGCTTTCATTTTCATGATGAAATATTTATACAAAAGGTTAGAATTCATGTCCGGTCTGTTAATCTCACCTTCTAGAAACGCATCTGAATAATGAGCACATGTAAATTGCTCAAACATATACTACGAAACTGCAGCCAGAATGCAGTGTAGAATTTAATTGTAAAAAATACGTTACAATACTTGTATGAACAAGGTAATACACGCGGATATCTTCTGACATCTCGTAGAGAAATAACATACTCGCTAATGCTGAGTCGCCCACATCTTTGATAAGTTAGAACGCGCCTAAGCGGTCTCATTTTTTCTAGACAATAAGGACACTTACTCTAGGCTCATAAAAGCATCGAAATTGATCTTGACATTACTTCCTCTTAATGGATCATAGCTAGGTAAGTATTCAATGTAGCCGAACGCCGACATTTCTTGAGCGCACTTGTGATAGGTAGCTGTAGATCTTATTTTAGCAAGTTTCATAATGATCTTTCTGGAGATTTGAAATGGCACTTGATATTCGTTTCGTTTCCAGCAGCAAACTAAAGCGACCAAAAAGCTTACATGCGTGCTGGTAAGCCTCTCATCCTTTTCACTTGCTTCGATGAAAATCAGAAGCTGGTCAATTCCGCTCATGCCTCGACCTTTCCTTCTAACATCCGGTCTATATTATCCTTCCTGTAATAAAAAATACTGCCGACCTTCGTGTACTTCAGCGTCCCGCTAACACGTAATGCCTGCAGAGTATTAGGAGAAATATGAAGTAAATTCCTGACCTGGTTGCTTCGCAACCACTTATTTGCAGATTCTTCTCTTTTTCCGACAAGTGTTTTAATTTCCTTCAGCAATTCCTGTTTGAATATCTGAAGATCCTCCTTCGTTATTATCTCTGTTGCCATATCGCTTGGTTTACAACAAAAATGGTAACCGGTGTTTATCAGACTTGACAAGCATTTGGGTAGTACCGAAAGATAAAGCTACGAGCACATCAGAGACATACATGCCCGTGGACAAAAAAAGCCGCTTTTTATTCCTTTGCAGGGTCCCCGCCAATGATCTGCTCGTCGGATATAAACTTGTTCTTTTCAAGCCGCTTCCTGAGTCTGGCCATATCTTCATTCACCTTGATGCCGGTGACCTTTGCATAATGCATGGTCTGTCGCAAGCTCTTATGCCCCATCATCTCTTTGATGGACTCCATAGGAACATTATTGGCTAAGGTAACGGTGGTACCGAATGTATGCCTGGCCATATGGGTTTTCAGCTCCTTATTGATATTACACAGATGGCCAATTTCCTTTAAATAAGCATTATATTTTTGATTGCTTAAAACCGGCAGTAACTGGTCTTTGACCATACATTGCTCGTCATATTCATACTTGGCCAGAATTCTTTTGGTGATGGGCAGCAATGGTATAATAGAGGGTGTTCCGGTTTTCTGCCTTCCTTTGTAAATCCTTAACTCTCCGTCGACTCCCAGATCAACTTCAGATTTCTTTAACTGCTTGACGTCTGCGAATGCAAGGCCGGTAAAACAGCAGAAGATGAACACATCCCGTACCTGACAAAGTCGTTTATTGGTGATTTCTTTATCCGCTATTGCCTGTATCTCTTCCTTAACCAGGAACACCGGTTGCACTTCCTCCCGTGTCTCATCAAATTTCGCAAAGGGGTCCGACTTCAGCCAGCCATTATCGATGCAACCAATGATGAGCTTTTTCATGTTGGCGATATTTTTCAGGGAACTGTTATGCCCGAGTCCCTTTACCGTTCTGAACCAGTTGTAAAGTCTCTTGACGAACACGAGGTCAAGGGAGACAATATTAATCTCCCTGACGTTATACTGCGTTTGAAGGAAGACGGACAGGTGGCGATAGGTTGTATTGAAATTGGTCCAGGTGCCTTTGGCTACGCCTTTTCCAATCATCGCTTTCATGTCATCGTTATGGGCTTTGAATAGCGACATCAGTTCCCTCTTTCTTTGCTC
>NZ_JAZQRL010000105.1:0-52903 GCF_045629565.1 Arcticibacter sp. | reverse complement strand
ATTTGATTCAATTGACTCTGCTCCTGAAGAGAAAGAGAGAGGTATCACTATCAATACATCACACGTTGAGTATTCAACAGCAAACCGTCACTACGCACACGTTGACTGTCCAGGTCACGCGGATTACGTGAAGAACATGGTTACTGGTGCTGCTCAGATGGACGGTGCAATCCTTGTGGTTGCTTCTACTGATGGTCCTATGCCACAAACTCGTGAGCACATCCTATTGGCTCGCCAGGTAGGTGTACCAGCTCTTGTTGTTTTCATGAACAAAGTGGACATGGTAGACGATCCTGAGTTGTTAGAGCTAGTTGAAATGGAGATCCGTGAACTATTATCTTTCTACGATTTCCCTGGTGATGATATTCCAGTTATCCAAGGATCTGCTTTAGGTGGATTGAACGGAGATGAGAAATGGGTTGGTAAAATCATGGAATTAATGGATGCTGTAGATAACTACATTCCAATCCCTCCACGTTTGACTGAGCTTCCATTCCTGATGCCTGTTGAGGACGTATTCTCGATCACTGGTCGTGGTACTGTAGCAACTGGTCGTATCGAGCGTGGTGTAATCAACTCTGGTGAGCCAGTTGAAATCTTAGGTATGGGTGCTGAAAATCTTAAATCAACTGTAACAGGTGTTGAGATGTTCCGTAAAATCCTAGACAGAGGTGAAGCTGGAGACAACGTAGGTTTATTGTTACGTGGTATTGAGAAAACTGATATCCGTCGTGGTATGGTTATCTGTAAACCAGGTTCAGTAACTCCTCACACAGATTTCAAAGCTGAGGTTTACGTATTATCAAAGGCTGAAGGTGGACGTCACACTCCTTTCTTCAACAAATACCGTCCTCAGTTCTACTTCCGTACAACAGACGTAACTGGTGAGATTTCACTAGGAGAAGGTGTTGAAATGGTTATGCCTGGTGATAACGTTACTATCACTGTACAGTTGATCAACGCTATCGCAATGGAAAAAGGACTTCGTTTCGCTATCCGTGAAGGTGGTAGAACAGTAGGTGCTGGTCAGGTAACTGAAATCTTAAAATAAACAGAACGAGCTTTAGGGCTTATTCAGAACAATAAATGGCAAAATACTCAGGATTTCCTGAGTATTTTGTTCTAAAAAGTCTTCAACTGCTTAATCAGTTGTTATACGGGCATAGTTCAATGGTAGAATAGAGGTCTCCAAAACCTTTGATCAGGGTTCGAATCCTTGTGCCCGTGCTAAAGTTTGCAAATATGGCTAACGTAGTTGAGTTTCTTAAAGATTCATATGAGGAAATGACCCAAAGGGTGTCATGGCCAACCTGGGCTGAATTGCAGAATTCTGCAGTGATCGTCCTGATTGCCTCAGTTATTATCGCCCTTTTAGTTTTGGCGATGGATGAATCGGTAGGTAACTTATTGAAGTTATTTTATAGATCAGTTGCTAACTAAATGAGTGCTATTATGAGTGATCAGCTGAAGTGGTATGTTGTACGTGCAGTTAGTGGCAAAGAAAAAAAGGTAAAGCAATATCTTGAAGCCGAGATTAACCGTCTTGGTATTTCTCATTTATTACCTCAGGTATTGATCCCTATGGAGAAGTACTACCAAATGAGGGATGGAAAGAAAATAGCTAAAGAACGTAATTATTACCCTGGATATGTTTTGATTGAAGCCGTGTTGGACGGTGAATTGGAGCATATTATCAAGAATATAAATAGTGTTATCGGTTTCCTTGGAGACAAAGGTGGTAATGCTGTTCCGATGCGCCCTGCAGAGGTGAACCGTATACTGGGTAAGGTAGACGAAATGACCCAGCAGAGTGAAACAATGAATGTTCCTTATTACGTTGGCGAGAACGTTAAGGTAATGGATGGTCCGTTCAACGGTTTTACAGGTGTTATTGAAGAGGTTAATGAAGAGAAGAAGAAGCTTAAGGTCATGGTTAAGATCTTTGGACGCCGTACTCCTCTCGAACTTAACTACATGCAGGTAGAGAAAGAATAATAATAATTCTATAAGAGCTTAAATGTTACAGCTTCCAACTTACTAACATTGAGTAATAAATAAATAAACAAAAATGGCAAAAGAGGTCAGTGCGTTAGTAAAATTACAGATCAAAGGTGGCGCCGCAAATCCATCACCTCCAGTAGGACCTGCATTGGGTGCGAAGGGTGTGAACATCATGGAGTTTTGCAAGCAGTTCAATGCTCGTACCCAAGATAAGCCAGGTAAAGTATTACCGGTTGTAATTACAGTCTATGCTGATAAGTCATTTGATTTTATCATTAAAACACCGCCAGTGGCAATCCAGTTAATGGAAGCTACAGGTTTGAAGAGTGGTTCAGCAGAATCAAACCGTAAAAAGGTTGCTTCTGTAACCTGGGAACAGGTAGCGACTATTGCTAATGATAAAATGCCTGACTTAAACGCCTTCACTGTAGAGTCTGCTATGAGAATGGTGGCCGGTACAGCACGTAGTATGGGAATTACCGTTTCTGGTAATGCACCCTGGAACAGTTAATTAATTAAATCAGTTAAGAAGTGGCTAGATTATCAAAAAATCAAAAGAAGGCACTCTCCAAAATTGAGGTTGGAAAGGCGTATTCTTTACAAGATGCTTCGGCTCTTGTTAAAGAAATCACTACAACCAAATTTGATGCTTCAGTAGATATCGACGTTCGTTTGGGCGTAGATCCTCGTAAAGCAAATCAGATGGTTCGTGGTATCGCAACCCTTCCTCATGGTACAGGTAAGACTGTTCGTGTTTTGGCTTTAGTAACTCCTGATAAGGAAGAAGAAGCTAAAGCAGCAGGAGCAGACTTTGTGGGTCTGGACGAGTATATTTCTAAAATAGAGGGTGGATGGACCGACGTGGATATCATCATCACCATGCCTAGTGTTATGGCAAAAGTAGGTAGACTTGGACGTATTTTAGGTCCGCGTAACCTGATGCCGAACCCTAAGTCTGGTACTGTAACTACCGAGATTGGTAAAGCGGTAACAGATGTAAAGGCTGGTAAGATCGATTTCAAGGTTGACAAAACAGGTATCATCCATACGTCAATTGGAAAGGCATCATTCAGCGCTGATAAGATCTACGATAATGCTTTGGAAGTAATTCAGACATTGTCAAGATTAAAACCGTCAGCAGCGAAAGGAACATATTTCAAGAGTATTCATATCTCTTCGACTATGTCTCCTGGAATCCAGGTTGAAACTAAATCAGTAGGGGGAATCTAATCATGAGAAAAGAAGAGAAACAAGAAATTGTTCAGTCCCTTACCGAACAGATTAAAGAATACGGTAATTTTTACATCACCGATACTTCAAATCTTTCAGTAGCTAAAGTAAATGCGATCCGTCGTAAGTTTTTTGACAACGGAATTTCGATTCAGGTTGCCAAGAACACATTGATCCGCAAAGCGATGGAAGGTGCAGGTTTAGATTCTGCTGAATTTATCGATGTGTTGAAAGGTTCTTCTACCATCATCTTCACAAGCGTAGCAAATGCGCCTGCGAAATTGATTAAGGAATTGAGAAGAACTGGTGAGAAACCGCTTATCAAGGGTGCTTACATTGACAGTGCCGTCTTTATCGGCGACAATCAGTTAGACGCACTTGCAACGCTTAAATCGAAAGAAGAGCTTGTTGGTGAGATTATCGGATTACTACAGTCTCCTGCGAAGAATGTTATCTCCGGACTTAAGTCTGGTGGTGCTAAGATCGCTGGATTAGTTAAAACATTACAAGAAAGAGGTTAAGTAGGACACCTGTAAGTTCTTACACATAAAAAAGTATTATATTAAAATTTAAATACAATGGCAGATTTAAAAGCGTTTGCTGAACAATTAGTAAACTTAACTGTAAAAGAAGTTAACGAATTAGCTCAGATCCTAAAAGATGAATATGGTATAGAGCCTGCTGCTGCTGCAGTAGCAGTTGCTGCTCCTGCTGCTGGTGATGGACCTGCTGCTGCTGAAGAAAAAACAGCGTTCGACGTGATCCTTAAAGAAGCTGGTGGTCAGAAATTAGCTGTTGTTAAATTAGTAAAAGATCTTACTGGTCTTGGTCTGAAAGAAGCTAAAGACTTAGTTGACGGTGCACCAAAAGAATTGAAAACTGGTGTTACTAAAGACGAAGCTGAAGCTCTTAAGAAACAATTAGAAGAAGCAGGAGCTGTAGTTGAGGTTAAGTAATTTCTCAACTCAATAATTTTTTACTTTAGACTCCGGTTTTTCGCCGGGGTCTATTGTTGTTTGTATTATACCCAAGTTGTCCGACTTGCAACAGGGTCATAGATGCCTAAAGAAGTCACAGTTTTGATAAACTAAAATCGTAATCCATTGGCAACCAAAAATCAAAGCGAAAGAATAAACTTTGCAACCAGCAGACACGTAATCGATTATCCCGATTTCCTGGATGTTCAACTGCAATCTTTCAGGGAGTTTTTTCAGCTCGAAACTACTTCTGACAACCGTCACCAGGAAGGATTGTTTAAGGTTTTTGCTGAGAACTTTCCGATCTCTGACTCAAGAAACATCTTCGTTTTGGAGTTTCTTGATTATTTCATAGATCCGCCCCGTTATGACATACAGGAATGTATTGAGCGTGGTTTAACTTATAGCGTTCCTTTAAAAGCCAAATTGCGCTTATCATGTAACGATGAAGAGCATGAGGATTTTGAGACAATTGTACAGGATGTTTATCTGGGTACTATCCCTTATATGACTCCTAAAGGTACCTTTGTTATCAATGGTGCAGAGCGCGTTATTGTATCTCAGCTCCACAGATCCCCGGGTGTGTTTTTCGGCCAGAGCCGTCACACGAATGGTAGTAAGCTATACTCCGCCCGTGTAATACCTTTTAAAGGTTCCTGGATCGAGTTTGCGACCGACGTGAACAACGTCATGTATGCTTACATCGACCGTAAGAAAAAGTTCCCTGTAACCACTCTGCTTCGTGCGATTGGTTATGACTCGGATAAAGATATTCTTGAGCTATTTGAACTTGCTGATGAGGTTAAGGTTAGTAAATCAGGCTTAAAGAAATTTATTGGCCGCAGACTTGCAGCAAGGGTTCTTAAGAAGTGGGTAGAAGACTTTGTGGATGAGGATACTGGTGAGGTTGTTTCTATCGACCGTAATGAGATCATCCTTGAGCGCGAGACTGTTCTTGATGAAAACCATATCGATATGATCATTGATGCGGGAGTTAAGAGTGTGATCCTGACAAAGGAGGATGCTTCTAACAACGCGGATTATTCGATTATTTACAATACTCTGCAGAAGGATACGTCTAACTCGGAGAAGGAAGCGGTGGAGCATATCTATCGTCAGCTCCGTAACGCAGAACCACCTGATGAAGAAACTGCCCGTGGTATTATTGACCGCCTTTTCTTCTCAGATAAAAGATATGATCTGGGTGATGTAGGTCGTTACCGCATCAACCGTAAGCTTAAACTTAGCACTTCTGAAGAGACTAAGGTGCTTACAAAAGATGATATCATTGCTATCGTTAAATACCTGATCAAACTGATCAACTCGAAGGCTGAGGTGGATGATATTGACCACTTATCAAATCGTCGTGTACGTACGGTAGGTGAGCAATTGTATGCCCAGTTTGGTGTTGGTCTGGCACGTATGGCCAGAACGATCCGTGAGCGTATGAATATTCGTGATAACGAAGTGTTCACGCCTACCGATCTGATTAACGCCCGTACGCTGTCATCGGTTATCAACTCTTTCTTTGGTACCAACCAGTTATCTCAGTTCATGGATCAAACCAATCCTCTTGCTGAGATTACGCACAAACGCCGTTTGTCGGCTTTGGGCCCCGGTGGTCTTTCCAGAGAGCGTGCTGGTTTCGAGGTTCGTGACGTTCACTATACGCACTATGGTCGTCTGTGTACTATTGAAACACCGGAAGGTCCGAACATCGGATTGATCTCGTCTCTTTGTGTACATGCGAAGATCAACAACTTAGGATTTATTGAGACGCCTTATCGTAAGGTTGACAATGGCCGGGTTGTAGTTGAAGAGCCTGTTATCTATTTGTCTGCAGAAGATGAGGATGGTAAAACCATCGCTCAGGCTAATGCTCACTATAATGGAGAGGGTATCTTCGAAACTCCAAAGGTTAAAGCTCGTTTTGAAGGTGACTTCCCGGTAATTGAGCCGGAAAGACTCGATCTGATCGACGTTGCTCCTAACCAGATTACGTCAATAGCGGCTTCTTTGATTCCGTTCCTTGAGCATGATGATGCCAACCGTGCCCTGATGGGTTCGAACATGCAGCGTCAGGCAGTACCGTTACTTCGTCCGGAAGCTCCTGTAGTTGGTACAGGTCTTGAGGGAAGAGTTGCGCGTGACTCCCGTACGCTTATCAATGCGGAAGGTCCTGGTGTCGTGGAATACGTAGACGCGAATGAGATCCGTATTATCTATGATCGTAATGATGATGATAGATTGGTTTCATTTGATGGAGAATCTAAATCATACAGCTTAATTAAATTTAAGAAAACCAATCAAAGTACCTGTATCAACTTGAAGCCTATCGTGAAGAAGGGCCAGCGTGTTGAAAAAGGGCAGGTGCTTTGTGAGGGCTATGCGACTCAGGATGGCGAATTGGCATTGGGTAGAAACCTGAAAGTGGCTTTCATGCCTTGGCAGGGTTTCAACTTTGAGGATGCGATCGTTATTTCCGAGCGTGTTGTTTCTCAGGATATATTTACTTCACTTCATATAGAGGAGTTCGAACTGGAAGTTCGTGATACTAAGCGTGGAGAGGAAGAACTTACTCCGGATATTCCTAACGTTTCGGAAGAAGCGACTAAGGACCTTGACGAGAATGGTATCATTCGCGTCGGTGCTGAAGTTAAGGAAGGTGATATCCTGATCGGTAAGATTACACCTAAGGGTGAGTCTGATCCTTCACCGGAAGAAAAGCTTCTTCGTGCGATCTTCGGCGATAAAGCAGGAGACGTGAAGGATGCTTCATTGAAAACTCCGCCTTCTATCAAAGGTGTGGTTATCGATACTAAGCTTTTCTCTCGTGCTAAGAAAACATCGAAGGCAGAAGAGAAAGCTCAGCTTGAGAAATTAGATAATTCTCATAACAGGGCTGTTAAAAGTCTGAAGGAAAGCCTTATTGACAAGTTGTTTACTATTGTGAATGGTAAGACTTCTCAGGGAGTTTTCAACGTATACAAGGAGCTTCTTGTACCTAAGGGAGCTAAGTTCACGCAGAAAATGCTGACTGAACTGGAGTACGCGAACATCAATCCAACTAAGTGGACAACTGATGAGGACAAAAATGAGTTGATCAAGGCATTACTGCACAACTATAATATCAAACTTAACGAAGAGCTTGGTGCTTACAAGAGAGATAAGTTTGCTATTAGTGTAGGGGATGAGCTTCCTTCAGGAATTGTCCAGATGGCTAAAGTTTATATCGCCAAGAAGCGTAAGCTGAAGGTTGGAGATAAGATGGCGGGTCGTCACGGAAATAAGGGTATCGTTGCGAGAATCGTTCGCGACGAAGATATGCCTTTCCTTGAAGACGGTACGCCGGTTGACATCGTTCTTAACCCGTTAGGGGTACCTTCACGTATGAACCTTGGGCAGATCTACGAGACTGTTCTCGGATGGGCAGGTAAGGAACTTGGAATTAAATTTGCGACTCCAATTTTTGATGGTGCGAGCCATCACGAGGTTGAGGAGTGGATTTCTAAGGCTAAACTTCCGGCTTCTGGTCGTACATACTTATACAACGGATTAACAGGTGATCGTTTCGATCAGCCAACGACAGTAGGTATTATCTACATGCTGAAACTTGGACACATGGTTGACGACAAGATGCACGCACGTTCAATCGGACCATACTCATTAATTACTCAGCAACCTTTGGGTGGTAAAGCTCAATTTGGTGGTCAGCGTTTCGGTGAGATGGAGGTTTGGGCACTGGAGGCATTTGGTGCAGCGAACATTCTGCAAGAGATACTAACCGTTAAATCGGATGATGTGGTAGGCCGCGCTAAAACTTATGAAGCGATTGTTAAGGGCGAAACCCTTCCAACTCCTTCAGTTCCTGAATCATTCAACGTATTGGTTCACGAGTTAAGAGGTTTAGGTTTAGATATCACGTTAGATTAGTTAAAAGTTTAAAGCTGGAAGCGGGTTCATCCGGCTTTCAGCTTTATACTTTACACTTTTAACTTTAATAAAAGCTATGTCTTATAAAAAGGATAATAAAATAAAAAGCAATTTCACCTCGATTACGATTAGCCTGGCTTCTCCGGAATCTATTCTGGAGCGTTCAAGCGGTGAAGTTTTAAAGCCTGAGACGATTAACTATCGTACCTACAAACCGGAGCGTGACGGTTTATTTTGTGAGCGTATATTCGGTCCTGTAAAGGATTATGAATGTCATTGCGGTAAATACAAGCGTATTCGTTATAAAGGTATTGTTTGCGACCGTTGCGGTGTTGAAGTAACAGAGAAGAAGGTACGTCGTGAGCGTATGGGCCATATCAACCTGGTTGTGCCTGTTGCGCATATCTGGTACTTCCGTTCTTTACCCAATAAGATTGGTTACCTGTTAGGTCTTCCTACCAAGAAACTGGATCTGATCATTTATTACGAACGTTATGTTGTTATTCAGCCGGGTGTTAAAGAGGCTGATGGTATCAACAAAATGGATTTCCTGACTGAAGAAGAATACCTGGATATCCTGGATACGCTTCCTAAGGAAAACCAATATCTGGATGATAAGGATCCTCAGAAATTTGTCGCTAAGATGGGTGCTGAGGCTCTTGAAGAGCTTCTGAAACGTTTGGATCTTGATCAGCAGTCTTATGATCTTCGTCACCAGGCGGCAAACGAGACTTCTCAGCAACGTAAGAATGAGGCGTTGAAACGTCTTCATGTTGTGGAGTCTTTCCGTGGTGCACGTAAGAATATTGAAAATCGTCCGGAGTGGATGATCGTGAAGATTGTTCCGGTTATACCTCCTGAGTTGCGCCCATTGGTGCCTCTTGAAGGTGGACGTTTTGCGACTTCAGATTTAAATGATCTGTACCGTCGTGTAATTATTCGTAACAACCGTTTGAAGAGACTGATTGAGATCAAAGCTCCTGAAGTAATTTTACGTAACGAAAAACGTATGTTACAGGAAGCTGTTGACTCTCTTTTTGATAATTCACGTAAGGTTAACGCGGTGAAAACGGAAGGTAACCGTGCTTTGAAATCTCTTTCGGATATCCTGAAAGGTAAACAAGGTCGTTTCCGTCAGAACTTATTAGGTAAACGTGTGGATTACTCTGCCCGTTCTGTAATTGTTGTAGGCCCTAGCCTGAAGTTGCATGAATGTGGTTTACCAAAGGATATGGCTGCTGAGCTTTTCAAACCATTCATCATCCGTAAGATGATCGAAAGAGGTGTTGTTAAGACAGTGAAGTCTGCTAAAAAGATCGTAGATCGTAAGGATCCTATTGTTTGGGATATCCTGGAGAATGTGTTAAAGGGACACCCTGTGTTGCTTAACCGTGCTCCTACGCTACACAGATTGGGTATCCAGTCTTTCCAGCCTAAGCTGATTGAAGGTAAGGCTATCCAGCTTCACCCTCTTGTGTGTACAGCGTTCAACGCGGATTTTGACGGTGACCAGATGGCTGTTCACTTACCGCTTGGCCACGCTGCGATCCTTGAGGCGCAGATTTTGATGCTTGCATCCCACAATATTCTGAACCCGGCGAACGGAACTCCTATTACGGTTCCTTCTCAGGATATGGTTTTGGGTCTTTATTATATTACTAAAGGCCGTAAGACTGATGAGGGAAGAGTTGTTAAGGGGCAAGGACAAACTTTCTATTCGGCTGAAGAGGTTATTATTGCTTATAATGAGCGGAAAATTGATCTTCACGCATTTATCAAGATAAAGGCAAAGACGAAAGAGAAAGATGGAACTATCGTTAGCAAAATCATAGATACTACTGTAGGACGTGTTCTGTTTAATCAGATGGTTCCTGAAGAAGTAGGATTTATCAATCAGCTTTTGACTAAGAAGTCTCTTCGTGATATTATTGGTGAAGTTGTGAAGGTAACGGGTATGGCCCGCGCTGCGCAGTTCCTTGATGATATTAAGGAGCTAGGATTCCAGATGGCGTTCCATGGCGGACTATCTTTCAACCTTCTGGATATCAATATTCCTGATTCTAAGGTTACATTGATCGAGCAGGCGACTAAGGAAGTTGATGAAGTAATGAATAACTATAACATGGGTTTCATTACCAACAACGAGCGCTACAATCAGATCATCGATATCTGGACCCGTATCAACAATCGGTTAACATCGAATGTAATGGATATTTTATCCAACGATAATCAGGGATTCAATTCGGTATATATGATGCTTGATTCAGGAGCCCGTGGTTCGAAGGAGCAGATTCGTCAGCTTGCCGGAATGCGTGGTCTGATGGCGAAACCTCAGAAATCTGGTTCAGGTGGTGAGATTATCGAAAACCCGATTCTTTCTAACTTTAAGGAAGGTCTGTCGGTTCTCGAATACTTTATCTCTACTCACGGTGCTCGTAAAGGTCTTGCGGATACGGCACTTAAGACAGCGGATGCTGGTTACCTGACTCGTCGTCTACATGATGTTGCACAGGATATGATCGTTGGTGAAACTGACTGTGGTACATTAAGAGGTATTTATACCACTGCTCTGAAAGATAACGAGGATATTGTTGAGCCGTTATACGACAGAATCCTGGGCAGAACATCATTGCATGATGTGTATGACCCAATAAGTGGTGAACTTCTTGTTGCTGCCAATCAGGACATTACTGAAGAAGTTGCAGAGACAATCGAAGCCTCTCCACTAGAAGGTATTGAAATACGTTCTGTGCTTACCTGCGAAAGCAAAAGAGGAGTTTGCGGCCTTTGCTATGGTCGTAACCTCGCATCCGGTAAGCGTGTGCAGGCTGGTGAAGCTGTCGGCGTAATTGCTGCGCAGTCCATCGGTGAGCCAGGAACACAGTTAACACTTCGTACATTCCACGTTGGGGGTACTGCATCGAACATCGCTGCTGAATCTCAGATTGTGGCTAAGTTTGAAGGTGTAATTGAATTTGAGAACATTAGAACTGTACCATACGAAACTGAAGAAGGACCTGTTGAAGTAGTTCTTGGCCGTTCTGGTGAGTTCCGTATTATTGAGCCGGGAACTGGCCGGATGATCATGTCAAGTAATATTCCTTACGGTGCTTACTTGTACGTGAAAGAAGGACAGAAACTGGTTAAAGGCGACAGAATTTGTAGCTGGGATCCATATAATGCGGTGATCATTTCGGAATACACTGGTCGGATTACTTTCGAAGCGGTTATTGAAGGCGTTACGTTCCGTGAGGAGTCTGACGAGCAGACAGGTCACAGAGAGAAAGTAATTATCGATACCCGTGATAAGACAAAGAACCCGGTTATTCAGATTGCTGATGGTCAGGGACAGATCGTAAAGGGATACAATATTCCTGTGGGTGCTCACATTGCGGTCGATGAAGGTGCTAAGATTAAAATGGGTGAGGTCATCGCTAAGATTCCTCGTTCAACGGGAAAAACAAGGGATATTACGGGTGGTCTTCCACGTGTAACGGAGCTTTTCGAAGCACGTAATCCTTCTAACCCGGCAGTAGTAACGGAAATCGACGGTGTGGTAACTTTAGGTGGCGTTAAGCGTGGTAATAGAGAGATCTCGATCGAATCTAAAGACGGACAGCTTAAAAAATACCTTGTTCCGTTGTCTAAGCACATCCTTGTACAGGATAATGACTTTGTGAAAGCTGGTATGCCACTTTCTGACGGTTCAATTTCTCCTGCTGATATTCTGTCTATCAAAGGTCCGGCTGCGGTTCAGGAATATCTTGTAAATGGTATTCAGGAAGTTTATCGTCTGCAGGGTGTGAAGATCAATGATAAGCATTTTGAGGTGATCGTTCACCAGATGATGCAGAAGGTTCAGATCGAGGATCCGGGTGATACGCGTTTCCTGGAGAAGGATGCCGTTGACCGTTGGGACTTCATGTTGGAGAATGACGATATCTATGACAAAAAGGTTGTTACAGACCCGGGAGATTCATCTAATCTAAAGGCCGGACAGATAATATCTGTGCGTAAACTAAGAGATGAGAACTCTGTCTTGAAACGTAAGGATCTGAAGTTGGTTGAGGCTCGTGATGCTATCGCGGCAACTTCCAGCCCGGTTCTTCAGGGTATTACCCGTGCATCATTAGGTACTAAGTCGTTCATTTCCGCCGCTTCCTTCCAGGAAACAACGAAGGTTCTTAACGAAGCAGCTATCAGCGGTAAACGTGATAACCTGTTGGGTCTGAAGGAAAATGTAATTGTCGGTCACTTGATTCCGTCTGGTACCGGCTTACGTAGCTACGAGCGTATTATCGTTGGTTCTCAGGAAGAATACGATAAGCTTATGGCATCGAAGCTTGAAGAAACAGAAGCTGAATAGCAATTAAATAATATCTGCAAGTCCCCCTATTTTAGGGGGACTTTTTTATTTTTACACAATGGAAGAACAGAATAGAAATAACGAGCTGAACATAGAGCTTTCTGAGGAGATCGCTGAAGGTATATACTCTAATCTGGCTATCATTACTCACTCAAGTTCTGAATTTGTGATTGATTTTATCCGAGTGATGCCAGGCGTACCAAAGGCCAGAGTGAAGTCAAGGATTATTCTCACTCCGGAGCATGCAAAACGTCTGTTAGGAGCCCTTGCGGATAATGTTGAGAAATTCGAAGAGCAGAACGGAAGAATTAAGATTCAGGAAGAGGTGGCATTACCCTTAACTTTTGGAGGACCTGCAGCACAGGCTTAGTGCATAAAAAGCTCTTAAGGGGCATTGGTGGTAAATGCCCGATTTATTGAAGATAACGCGCTTCCCGGCGAAGACCTGGTTTACTTTGTATTGTTCAGCCTGCTGTTGATAAAGTTAAGGATGGATGGATAGTCTTCAGGGTGAAACCAGATGATATCCGGGTCTTTACGAAACCAGGTGAGTTGGCGTTTGGCAAATCTTCGTGTATTTTGTTTAATACGTTCGACTGCTTCATCCAGGCTTATTTTTCCGTCGAGATGATCAAATATTTCTGAATATCCTACGGTATTCAAGGCGTTTAGGTGTCTGAAAGGGAGAAGGCGTTCGACCTCCTTGAACAGCCCTTGTTCAATCATCATATCTACACGCTTGTTGATTCGGTTATACAGCTGGGCACGCTCCATATCCAGTCCTATTTTTATAGATTGAAAAGGCCTGCTGTTTTTAGTGTTTGTGGCTCTGAAGGAGGAGTAAGGCCTTCCGGTGCTTAGAGAGACCTCCAGGGCTCTGATGATACGCTGAGGATTATCCAGGTCGACTTCCATCGCATAGGTTGGATCCAGCGTTCGCAGCTCTGACTGCAGGAATGCGATTCCTTCTTTAGCGTAAGTCTGGTTGAGATTTTCACGGACTGCCGGATCTACCTCCGGAAATACATCAAAACCATCCGTAACGGCTTTAACAAAGAGGCCTGAGCCCCCTACCATTACCGCAATAGGTTGATGTTCGAAAATCTTGTCGAGTGTGGTTAGTGCCTCTGCTTCGAATTTCCCGGCTGAATAAGACTCCTGAATAGAGATGGAGTCGACGAAGTGATGCCTCACCATCGCAGTCTCATTTTCGGTGGGCTTTGCAGTACCAATGCTCATTTCTTTATAAAACTGCCTCGAATCAGCGGATACTATTTCAGTTCCGTAGTTCAAGGCAATCTTTATGGCTAGGTCAGTTTTTCCTATAGCTGTAGGGCCGGTAACGACGATCAGCGAGTTAGAATTCATATTATTAAAGGCGACTAGTAATCATCCTTACCATTCGATTCAAAATCGTCTGCTTCGAAGTTGTCGCTATCTGAAAATTCGTCCATGAACTCATCTTTCTCCTCTTCTCCTTGTCCAGACGTTCCATTTAATTCGTCAACAGAATCCACGGTGTCCATGTCTTCGGTTTCTTCTTCGTTGATGCCATATTCGGTCTCGTTCAGGAAGTCGTATTCTTCGTCGTCTTCGGCATCTACCGGTGGAACGGGGATGGATCCAGGCATCTTGGGGGCTTCGCCAACGCTGCGCGACAGATAGGGATACTGTTTTCCTGCATCTTCATCCAGAATCTTGACTAACTCAACATGGAAATCATAAGGCCGCTCAAAATTATAGGTGTAATAAAATTTTTGATGTGGATCATCAATGAAGCGACTTAGCTTCGTGTTTCCCATTAGGGCAACGCCTCTTTCTATCTTCCTCTGGCTCGGTAGGTATGCTATCTCATCGCTTTTAATCCAGTAGTCGTTGCAGACAAAAAAGGATGATGACATATCTGGTTTGTAACCGGTACTTCTGTGGATAGCCAGATGTAAGTCCTCAAATGTTTGAGTGGATTTGATGTCAATTTCCCGGACAACATCATCGTAATCTTCAAAAGTTACCTTGAATCTGTAAATAGCCATGACAAGTTTTGTGTTATATGCGTACTAGAAATTGGCGTAACATTAACGCCGCCTTCCTTAATATGTTTCAAAATATTTTAATTACTATTTTGTATGGGCTGTAGCCCCAGCTCTTTCCCTCTTGCAACCATATAAGCAAGGCCGTCTTCACGGGAATTCTTTATCTCCCCTTCGAGAATTGCTTCTCGTATCTGATTCTTTATTATACCTACTTCACGACCTGCTTTTATACCAAAGGTTTCCATAATGTCGAGGCCCGTGACGGGGGGCTGCCAGTTCCTGATCTGATCGCGTTCTTCGACATCTTTGAGTTTCTGTTTAACAAGCTCAAAATTATTCCGGTACTTCTTTTTCTTATATTCGTTTTTTGTTGTGACGTCGGCATGGCAAAGCAACATAAGCGCCTCAATATCTTCTCCGGCGTCGAATAACAGGCGTCTGACAGCGGAGTCGGTTACTATATCCTGAGCTATGACTATGGGCCTCAGGTGAAGTTGTACGAGCTTTTGTACAAATTTCATTTTTTCATTGAGAGGAAGCTTCAGCTGTGCAAAAATTTTTGGCACCATTCTCGCACCGCGATCTTCGTGACCATGAAACGTCCATCCATGGCTTGGGTCGAAGCGTTTTGTCGCTGGCTTGGCAATATCATGAAGAATTGCAGCCCAGCGCAGCCAAAGGTCATCGCTGGTTTCGCAGATATTGTCCAGGACTTCAAGTGTGTGATAGAAATTGTCTTTATGACCTTTCCCGTTGATATATTCGACTCCAAAGAGCTCAGCCATCTGTGGAAAGATGATGTGGAGTAATCCGGTATCGAATAGATAGTTGAAGCCTATGGATGGCTTGGGTGACAGAATTATTTTATTTAGCTCGTCGGTAATACGCTCCTTCGAAACAATAGTGATTCTGTCTTTAGATCTTTTGATAGCCTCGACGGCTCTTTCTTCAATGGTGAATCCAAGTTGAGAAGCGAAACGCACGGCTCGCATCATTCGGAGCGGGTCATCCGAAAATGTCTCCATCGGATCCAGCGGAGTGCGGATTATTCTGTCGTTGAGATCTGTGATGCCGTTGAACGGATCTACGAGCTTTCCGTAAGTTGCTGTATTCAGAGAGATAGCCATTGCATTAATGGTGAAATCTCTGCGCTGCTGGTCATCTTGGAGCGTGCCGTCTTCTACAATGGGTTTTCTTGAATCTGACCGGTAAGACTCTTTACGTGCGCCTACGAATTCAACTTCGAGGTCTTTATATCGCAGCATCGCAGTTCCGAAGCTCTTAAAGACCGAAACATTTGTTCTGAGTTCGGCAGCAGCTCTCTCTGCAAATTCGACTCCGTTTCCAACAACAAGTATGTCTATGTCTTTGGACGCACGTTTTAAAAAGATATCGCGTACGAATCCACCTATTACGTAAGTATCCACTCCACATTCGTCGGCAAGCCTACTGAGTTTGTTAAATAAAGGATTGTTCAGGTGTTGTTTCATAAAACAAGTTAGCCTTAACCTCTTCTGTGAAAAGGAGCACTTACAAGGATTGCAAAAATAGTTTAATTTGATTATTTAAGATTGTCTAATTTAAATTTAGCCTTCTGAACTGACAAATATTATCGCCTGATGAAGGAAAAGTGCCCGTCTGGATCGAGCTTCATGATGGTCGATGACTTTTTAACGGTTAAATCAGTTTGTTCTAGGTTGACTACATAGTCGACACCACTGATAATCGCATCTGATATCTGCGAAAAGTTCTGAGGAGAGGGTTCGCCACTAATGTTGGCGGATGTAGAAACGATGGGTTTACGAAATCGTTGAATAAGCTGTTGGCAAAAGGCGTGGTTTGGTACTCTTATTCCGATACTGCCGTCTTCGTGAATGACATTTTTAGCAAGATTCTTCGCGTTTGAGTAGATGATGGTAAGGGGATTTTCAGCATATTCAATTAAAGTGTATGCGATTTCGGGAACATCATTCACATAGGATTGTAACTTATTGTCACTGTCTAGAAGGACGATGAGGCTCTTACCGGCATCCCGTCCTTTTAGCGCGTATATGCGGTCAACAGCTTCTGGATTTGTTGCATCGCAACCTATGCCCCATATGGTATCAGTAGGGTAGAGGATAATGCCTCCCGATTGGAGTACTTCCAGTGCTTTTTTTATTTCTGCCTGCATGCTGTTGTGATGATTTTTGAGTTTGATGCAGCTTCATCCGGAGACGCCCTTACAGCTATATGGATCGAAGCTTTTTAGATCAAAGAAGGTTGTTGAAATGGAAAACTGCATAATCCGGCGCCTCTTTTCATGTGGTGGATTATGCAGTATCTGCTATTCGCTAGATAGCCACGCTATGTTCGCGAAGAGCATCATTAAGAGACGTCTTTTTGTCAGTCGATTCTTTACGCTTGCCGATTATAAGGGCACACGGTACCTGGAACTCTCCTGCAGGGAACTTTTTCGTATAAGATCCGGGAATAACAACAGAGCGCTCAGGCACTACCATTTTGTGTTCAACTGGTTCAGGACCGCTTACATCGATGATTTTGGTCGATGCAGTAAGTACCACATTAGCTCCCAGCACAGCCTCTTTGCCTACCCGAACTCCTTCAACAACGATAGCGCGCGAGCCTATGAAACAATTGTCTTCAATGATTACAGGGGCAGCCTGTACTGGTTCGAGTACGCCGCCGATGCCCACGCCGCCACTCAGGTGAACGTTTTTGCCTATCTGTGCGCAAGAGCCTACGGTTGCCCATGTATCTACCATCGTGCCTTCATCTACGAATGCACCAATGTTGACATAAGAAGGCATCATGATAACCCCCTTAGCCAGGTATGCACCATAACGTGCAATTCCATGAGGTACAACGCGAACACCCAAATCCTTGAAATTGGTTTTTAGCTTCATCTTATCATGGAAAACAAAGGGTCCTACTTCAATTTCCTCCATTTGGCGGATAGGGAAATATAAGATCACCGCTTTTTTGATCCATTCATTAACATGCCATACTCCAGCAATGGGTTCCGCTACTCTGAGCTCTCCTTTATCCAGCATGTCTACAACCCGCTCAATGGATGTTGCGTATTCACTGAATGTAAGCAGCGTTCTATCTTCCCAGGCGTCTTCGACGTGTTTTTGTAGTTTAGCAATCATTTCAATATATTTTTAGCAAAATAAAGCTTTTTTAAGGACTTTTGTTAGATGCGGTGTCATTAATAGGCTCTTCGCCTAGGCTGCCCGAATAGGAAATAGTAGATTTAAGAGTAGGCATGGTTGAAAAAGAGAGACTTCGGATAGATAAATACCTTTGGGCAATACGGATATTCAAAACGCGGACGCTGGCAACAGATGCTTGCAAGGCTGGCCGGGTAAAGTTGAACGGGCAGAACGTAAAACCCTCTTATGAGGTGAAAGTGGGTGAAGTTTATCACGTCTCAAAAGGAATTGAACGCAAGCAAATTAAGGTAACCGGTCTCCTTTACAATCGGGCAGATGCTAAAACGGTCGTTAGATTCTACGACGATATTACTCCTGAACAAGAAACCTACGGTTTCAAATCGATGTTTCATGCACCTGCACTTAAAAGAGACAGGGGTACAGGCAGACCTACAAAAAAAGACAGGCGTGAGATTGACGATCTGCTTAACGACGAGGAAGACGCTAAGCAAGGTTAATAATAACGATAGAAAGGTATCGAAAACGACTAGTATAAAGTCTTGTTTTCGGAATCTTTCCACGCTTTAAACAGCATGTTGGCTTCTTCTGCTAATATTTGATGAGTTGGCAGCTGTCGCTGAGCGACAGGTAAACCAAGTTCATTGTAGATGAACTCATCATCAAATCCTGCCGCTGCTGCATGAGTTCTGGTACCGGCATAGAAGAGTTCGGAAATTCTCGACCAATAAACAGCACCCAAGCACATCGGACACGGCTCGCAGCTTGTGTATAAGACGCAGCCCGAAAGATCAAACGTTTGCAGCTTTTCGCATGCTTTGCGAATCGCAGAAACTTCGGCATGTGCGGTGGGATCGTTTGACGATGTTACAAGGTTTTGGCTTTCAGCTATAATTACGTTGTCTTTAACAATTACAGCACCAAAGGGTCCCCCCAGGCATTCATGTATATTCCTCTCCGCCAGCGAGATGGCGTGTTCCATAAATTTTAAATGCTGCTCTTCCATATCATATACAGGTTATAGCTTAAAGCAAAAAAGGCTGCAAGTTAAATTTGCAGCCTTTTTTGCTTTAAGCAGTTTGAAACGACTACTTCTTATCCTTGGCGTATTTGTCGTTAAGACCCTTTACTACTTCGGTCGTAACATCGAGGCTTTCATCCGCAAATAGCAAAGATGGGTTGCTCTTAGAGTAAGTAAGTACCATTTTGTACCCTTTTTCCTTAGCATAAGCCTTTAAATACTCGGCTACCTTATCGTACAGTTTTTCATTCTCACCTGCTGATTCGTTAGCCAGGGCTGAACTCGCGTTCTGGTTAAATGCTTCAAGCTCTTGTTGTTTCCGGGCAAGACGTTGTTCAGTTGAGGCTCTTTCATCAGCACTCATGCCCTGAGCCTTTTGCTGATAGTCTGCTACCTCACGTTGGAAGGCTGTTCCTTTAGAACTTAAATCCTGTTGAGCCTTCTTAGATTTAGCCTCAAGTCTCGTTTTGATATCTTTGAAATAGTTATAATTGTTAACCAGTGAATCAGAGTTAACAAACACTATCGGTTCTGTAGCTTTGGCCGCAGAGGCCGTCGTAGCCGGCGCACTTGTCTTCACTTGCTCCTTATTGCCACATGAAGCAACTGCTGCAGCAATCATTAATCCCGCTGTTAGTTTAGAGAATGTTCCGAATGATATTGTCATTTTTAAGTTTAATTTCACGCAAATATAATCTTTCGGATGATGTAAACAATCCTGTAATCAGAATTCGGTTCACCTTCGGCGCTTTATTGCCTGAAAATGCTGTAGTTCCGCCTAAAATGGCTAAATTTGGTCTATTGTTTTAAGATAAAATATGAGCGAAGAAAAGGAAGACAAAACTAATTATTCAGCGGATAATATTCAGGTTTTAGAAGGCCTGGAGGCAGTACGTAAACGCCCCGCGATGTATATTGGCGATGTTGGTATAAAGGGATTGCATCACCTTGTGTATGAAGTTGTTGATAACTCTATCGATGAAGCTCTGGCGGGGTATTGTACAGATATCATGGTGACGATTCACGCTGATAATTCCATTTCTGTAGAAGACAACGGCCGAGGTATTCCAACTGGAATGATGGCCAAAGAAAAGAAGTCGGCTTTAGAAGTTGTAATGACAGTTCTCCACGCGGGAGGTAAGTTCGATAAGGATACATACAAGGTTTCCGGTGGTTTGCACGGAGTGGGGGTGTCATGCGTGAATGCGCTATCTACTTTACTTGTTGCTACTATCCGCCGCGACGGAAAAATATTCAAACAGGAATATAGCTGTGGAAAACCACTATACGACGTAAAAGTGGTAGGTGAGTCAGAGACAACCGGAACGACCATAACTTTCAGTCCGGATAACACTATATTCACAATGACGACCGAGTATAAGTTTGAAACTTTAGCGGCACGTCTTAGAGAATTAGCCTACCTGAACAAAGGCATTCGTCTATCATTGACAGATGAGCGCGAAAAGAACGATGACGGAACGTTCATTAGGGAAGATTATCATTCTGAAGGTGGCTTGAGAGAGTTCGTCAAGTACCTTGACGGAACACGTACCCCTATAATTCCTGAGCCTATTTATGTCGAAGGAATTAAACAAGGCATTCCGGTAGAACTTGCACTTCAATACAATGAAACGTATTCAGAGAATGTCCATTCTTACGTGAATAATATCAACACTATTGAGGGTGGAACGCACGTGGCGGGCTTTAGAAGAGGATTGACCCGTACTTTGAAGTCTTATGCAGAGAGATCTGGTTTACTGAAGAACGTAAAAGTAGATATCAATGGGGATGACTTCCGTGAGGGACTCACTGCGGTGATCTCTGTTAAGGTTCAGGAACCACAGTTCGAGGGTCAGACAAAGACTAAGCTTGGAAATAACGATGTAATGGGAGCCGTGGATATTGCTGTAGGAGAAATTCTCGGCAATTATCTGGAAGAGAATCCTAAAGAAGCTAAACTGATTGTTGGCAAAGTCATCCTAGCTGCGACTGCTCGTGCCGCGGCCCGCAAAGCGCGAGAGATGGTGCAGCGTAAAACTGTTATGGGTGGGTCCGGACTTCCCGGAAAGTTGGCTGACTGTTCAGACAAAGACCCTGAGAAATGTGAGCTATATCTGGTAGAGGGAGATTCCGCAGGCGGTACTGCAAAACAAGGACGAAACAGACATTATCAGGCTATTCTGCCTTTGAGAGGTAAAATTCTCAACGTGGAAAAAGCCATGGAGCATAAGATATATGAAAACGAGGAGATAAAAAATATCTTTACTGCTCTGGGTGTAAGTATCGGAACTGCAGATGATGCCAAAGCGCTCAATATGGAGAAATTAAGGTACCATAAGGTGGTCATCATGACGGATGCAGACGTAGATGGATCGCACATCACAACCTTAATCTTGACTTTCTTCTTCCGCTATATGAAGGAGTTGATTGAGTTTGGATATGTTTATGTCGCATCGCCTCCTTTATACCTGGTGAAAAAAGGTAAAGAGCAGGCTTATGCTTGGGATGACGTCGAACGGGATGCTGCAATCCAGCGTTTGAAAGGAGCAGGAAAAGAAGAGAACGTTCATGTTCAGAGATACAAAGGTCTTGGAGAGATGAACGCGGAGCAGTTATGGGATACTACAATGAATCCTGAAACCCGTACGTTAAGACGCGCAACAATTGAGAACGCTGCAGAATGTGATCATATTTTTTCCATGTTAATGGGCGATGAAGTAGCTCCCCGACGGGAATTTATTGAAAAGAATGCAAGGTACGCTAAGATTGATGTCTAAATCTTAGAGCGGAAATAAATTAAAGGCTGAATCGCAAATCGCGGTTCAGCCTTTAATTTTTATATCGATACGAATAGTTCCCACATCTTGTTTCTTCGACAAGCAATTTATCAGAGAAGTCTACAGGTCTTTGAATCACAGAATCCCTCAAAACGGTCTGGTGATCTTCAAAAGCATCAGGTCGGCTATCGAGGATGCTTTCTGTTTCGCGAGCAGGGCCATTTCACCAATGAAATGCTCGTCTACAACTTCGAAAAAGATACCTTTCCACCTGTCGAAGTGCTTTTGTTCGAGGGCATGCACTTTATTTAACTTAAAATGAACTTCCATTGGATTTCCCTTGAAACCTTTCCTTCCGAAAAGGATCGTTTCCCAGAAATCATACATCTTCGGCAAGTGATGGTCCCAGTTGACCTGAGCAACATCGGTAAAAATATAGCCGATAAGTTCATCCTCCTGAACTTTTTTGTAGAAAGAATTCACAAGTAGTTCAATATCCTCTCTGGTTCTGAGATCCTTATTCATAGCTAAACGATATCTTCTTCAATGGATAATTGATAATGGCATTATACCTAACTAGAATATCTCCACCAATGACTCCGATAACCGGAGTGACAGACAACGTTTCATATGCTGTATTGATAGTGGAGAGGTCAAGAACCGCTACCTCTATGTCGTTGATAAGAAGCTCCCCGATCCGGATCTGATCCAGTGGCAACGTGTAGCTTTCCATAGAGTTGGTTCCCAAACCGGTAGACAGCTTGTCGCTTATTAAAAGCGTAGTTTCGTCAACATGCGTCTCAATAGTTGTCTTATCCAACACGGTCCTGGACGCGCCTGTATCGATCACAGCTTTAAAGGTCTGATTAAACAAAACGACTTCCACCAGAGGGTGAAAGCCGTCGTCATTTAAATTCAAAATTTCAATATTTACGTTTATCATTAAAAACTCAAAACATCGTTCATGTTTCTTACTGCCTCCGCGCTCTTTGCAAATGCAGTCTTCTCATCCTCACTAAGATTTAGTTCTATGATCTTTTCCCAGCCATTCTTTCCAATGACTACAGGCACACCGATAGCAATATCAGACTGTCCGTATTCACCTTCCAGAGATACGCTGCAAGGAAGTAGTTTCTTTTCGTCTCTCAATATACTTTCCACTATCGCAGCGGTTCCCGCACCTGGAGCATACCAGGCGGAAGTACCAATAAGCTTCGTCAGAGTGGCTCCACCAACCATTGTTGAAGACACCACCTTATCCTGTTGCTCCTGGCTTAAGAATTGGGTCACAGGAATGCTGTTCCATGTGGCATGCTTGATCAGAGGAATCATGGTAGTGTCGCCATGTCCACCGATAACCATCGCATTCAAATCAGCAGGAGAGCAGCCAAGTTCCTGGCTAAGGTAGTACTTAAAACGTGCCGAATCCAGTGCTCCTCCCATTCCTATGATACGGTTTTTAGATAAGCCGGAAGTCTTCAGCGTTAGATATGTCATCGTATCCATTGGATTTGATACCACGATTATTACCGCATCAGGAGAGTATTGAAGGATATTTTCTGTAACGCCTTTCACGATGTCAGCGTTGGTTCCGATAAGTTCCTCACGGGTCATCCCTGGCTTACGAGGCAAGCCGGAAGTGATAACCACCACATTGGAGTCAGCAGTACTTGCATAGTCGTTCGTGCAACCCTTGATTTTGGTATCAAAACCCAGGAGGGCTGAGGTTTGCATCATATCAATTGACTTGCCTTCTGCAAATCCTTCTTTGATATCCAGCAGAATAAGCTCCTCGGCTAACTCTTTTCTGGCAATATTATCAGTACAGGTTGCTCCAACGGCACCTGCTCCAACTACTGTAACTTTCATGCTTTGCGGTTTTTAAGTGTTCTACAAAAGTTTGGCAATTTAAGTAAATCCAGTAAGCTATCGCTCACAAATCTTGCCAAACTGCGTTTTATACGACTAGAAAGGGTATCCGATTGCAAGGTTAAATACCAGATTGTCTTTTCTCCATGCCTTATTACCGAAGTCAATGCTATCGAACACCCAGCGCTCACCCTCTGGCAACCAAGGTTTGCGTAGAGGGAAGGCTAAATCCAGACGAAGAACGAGAATCGAAGCATCAATACGCACACCTGCACCGGTACCCACAGCCAGCTCTTTCATGAAATCTTTGGAGAACTTAGCTCCCGGACGTTGAGGGTCATTGTTGAGTAGCCATACATTACCCGCATCAAGGAACAGTGCGCCTCTGACAATGCTGAAGAGCTTCGGTCTGAACTCCGTGTTGAACTCAAACTTGATGTCTCCAGATTGATCAGCTGAAAGCAGATCATCTGATTCGAGGGTTGGGTCAAGATATGTTCCCGGGCCCAGGGAGCGTGCCCTGAATGCTCTTAGGCTATTAGCGCCTCCAATGAAGAACTGTTTAATGAAAGGCAGTGCTCTGGAGTTCCCATAAGCGTGCCCATAACCAAGAATCAGTCGGCTAGCCCATTGAGAATTTAACCCAATCTTATAGTAATGCCTGAAATCTACTTCCCCTTTGATATACTGTGAATAAGGCGTGTCAAATATCTTCTTCTCCTCAGGCTCCTTTGCCCCCTGGATCAACCCGAGTATATTGGCAGACATATCCAGATTTCCGTTGAAGTAAAAGGTGTTCTTTTGGTTCTGACGATGTGTGTTCGTGAAGTTGAAGTTATAGTTAGGGCCGATGATGAACTGGTCGGCTATTGCATTTCTATAGGTGGAGTTGGTTTGGGCGAGCGAATCATACTCGGCGGAGACATTGGAAGCATGCACATAAGTCAAACCAAAAATATTCAGCTGATGCTCTTTCTCAATACTTTCCTTCCAGGTATAGCCAAATGACGTGCGGAAAGAGTTTAGTTTATAGTTGTTCTGGCGCTCCAGCCGGTCAAAACCCAGAGTAATTCTTGTCCGCGGAATAAAGGCACTGGACGTGTTGAGTTTGAAAGGCGTTATAAAACGTGGAATACTCAAATTAGCTTCAGCTCCGTACCGGAAGATATTACCACCGCTGTTGTTGCCCGAATACTGAACGTCTGTTCCAATGTACGCCGAAACGGTGAGGAGTTCCGCACCGCGGAATGCATTTCTGTTCCTCCAGCTCAAAGTAAATTCAGAGCCTGTGAAGTTTGCCGAGTTGGTTCTCCCTGTTATTTCTGCCCGTATAGACTTCTTAGGCATAGGCGTCAGATAGTAATAAGCATCTAATGCTGCATCCGCAGTATCTGAGTCCTGAAACTGGTTCTTAACGAACTTGAAAGTCCCCAGACTGGTTAGCCTGCTCAGAGACAGGTTGTGGTCCGTACGATTGTAAATATCACCTTTGTTGAAGAACATCGTGCGCTCAAACACCTGAGGCTTGAACATTTTTGTACGGTCGATAACATAAAAATCGTTGTACAGTACAGCTTCAGGAGTACGGCCCCTCATGGTGTCTCTTAACTTGAAGTTCGGATAGATGTAAATGTTGTTTATCGTGTATGCATCCCGGGCCTTATCCGACGTTTTGTCCTTTACATTCATATAGAGATCCACCTTGTGGCGCTCGGATGTACTGTCCACCTCAACTATCAGGTTTTCCGGACTAAAGTAATAAAAGCCTTCTTCCTTAAGGCGTCCGTCAATCCGTTCACGTTCAGCCTTAATAACATCCAGGTCATAGTTATCGCCTACTTTCAGGAAACTGTTATCTGCAGTCGCGTTTACAGCCTTTCCCAGGATAGAACTGTCGGTTGTAAAGTTGACACTTCTGATCAGGTACCGGGGGCCAGCAACCGCATTATAGGTCAGCGACGCCTTTTTGCGACGTATAGTCGTGTCAGACGTTGCTGTAGCCAGGAAGAACCCTTTGTTCTGTAACCTGTTCGATACGAGATCCCGGTTGTAGTCCACCTTGACGCTGCTGAACAGTACGGGCGGTTCTCCCCATTTCTTAATCCACTTAAGAGGTCCCCCTTTTGCATTCTTGGATATGTTGTAAATCCATAATTTGGGTCTTAAACCTAGAATAGAAGAGTTTGGCTTTGGACGTAACAGACTGGTAAGGTCAGGCTCAAGTACCTTCTTTTCTTTCTTCTTGATGTCGTCATCCTTGATCTTGACCTTCCCCCCTGTATACAGGTAGTCGCCTTCCGGAACATGCTTTGTAACATTACATGCGGCAAGTGCCACACAACTTATCAGAAAATAGTATATATGCTGTTTAGTCATTCTCTTTAGTTGTTTCTTTAGCGGATTTCTGAGCGCGCTTACGCCTGCGCTCTTCTCTTTTCTCTTCTCTGGTCTTGGCGCCAAAAATCTGTTTGAACTTGTTGTAATCCATCGTGATTACAAAACCAACTCCGGTTTCAATCACCTGACCCTGGAGTGCAACTTGATATTGGTTTTTCTGATATGCCCGAAGCAGGTACCGCCCGTTCTTGCTCAGTTGATATTCCGCCTGGATGTCGCCGGCTATGTTGCTAGTTTTCCGGTTTTGTTGGCGTGGACCTTCGAGCTCGAAGTTACTACCTACAGTCACCTTCAGCCTGTCGTTTAGCAAACGTTTAGACAAGCCAACGTTAAGATCAGTTCGGTTAGCCATTTGTCCGGTTGTGTAGTCCTCACTGGATTGAAGATCAAATTCAAGTTCAACCCCCGCTATCATATCACCTGCCAGGTTATTCAGCTGGTCTGATAGCATACGGCTTACACTCTGGCGCGCGGCAGATTCGATACCACCACCGCCGGCACTACTTGCAAACGGATTCTCAGAAACAAACCTGTTCAGCAACAATACAGCGAAAACCTGCTTGTTTAATTCCGATGGTTCATTTCGAAGTTGAGTCAGCCGTGCATTTACCTGATCAATCACATCTGATGAAACATTGTAGTTCTCTTCGGGCAAAATAATGTCGAAAGATATTAGTGGCTTCATTAATTCACCCTTCAACATTAAGTTGACATTGAAAGGAAGCTTTTGCTTATACATATTGAGCACTGTCTGAGGCTCTCCTCCCAATTGTTGCTCAATAAGATCTATAGGGGCAGTCTCCGCAACGTATACCGCTGTAACATCAGCATCTGCCATTAAAGGCTCACCATTCCAGGTAAGCGTACTTCCTTTTTTAATCTCAAACCGTCTTTTCAGGAAGCTTAGACTCAAATCATAAGATCCCTCCTCAACGGTTAAGTTACCAGTCAGATTCACCTTACCACTAGGATCAATGCCACCGTTCAGTTGTGCGGCTCCCTTCATTCTCAGCATATCACCATTAGCCGGATCTACAAGGACATTCAGTTGAGCCTCTTTATCTAGTTCAATATTGATCGAAACATCCATACCGGTAATGGCAGAGGTGTTGAGCGTATCAGCAGGATCCTTAAATACCTTTGCCAACTCAGGATTGTCTTTATCCACGAACTCTACAATACCTTCCCGATCCTCAATTCCAGGATCAGTTGCCGGCAGAACCAAGGTGAAATCCGTTTCTGGATTTATCTTCAGTGAGCCATCCACCGCCGGTGCGTTCATCGTCCCCTTAATACCCAATCTTGAATCTATGAACAGCTTCCCATAGAACAAATCATTATCCAAAGCCGTGGAGTTAATCACCTTGAAGTTGTCGGCATTCAGTCGGAGGTCAAAGCCAAAGTCGGTATAGGTGGTAGTTTTAATCGCTCCTGCCAGCTCCATCTTATTGTTGGCCGAATCAATCAGTGCGAAGTTTTTGAAGCTGATGCCTGCAGAATTAAATTCGATCTTCGCATCGTCTTCAATCCGGAAATCTGAATTAAGCATGGCTACGTTAAAGCCAACATCGTTGAAGTTGATGTCCCCCCTTATCGCAGGAGCGGAAGTAGTTCCCGTAATATCAAGCTTTCCTTTCAGGAAACCCCGCGCTTCTTTCACACTTCCCATCGTAAATCCCTCAATGCTCTTCATATTGAGATTAGCGATGTCGAGGTCCAGGTCAAAGCTGCTATTGTTGGTATAATAATAGCCATTCAGATCCACCTGATTGCCTTTGCCTGTAATGGCTACGTTTGCCGCGAAAGAATTGGCCTGCTCATTATTTACCTTCAATGCAATATTACCTACTGTGTCTCCCCGGAAGCTGAAATCACTGATATTGATATCAGAGGTGAAGACCGGACTGGTATCAAAATTTCGTACAGTAGCATTTCCATTTATTGTACCACCTGCTAGCAGTGAATCCTGTTTCGCAATATTGGTAAGGGTTTCAATCTGAAAGTTCTTAAAATCCACCAAAAGAGGGTTATTTAAACCCGAAGGACTGGTATTGATACTCAGCTGTTGATTGTTATTGGATAAAACAAAGTTTGTTGCCTGTATTCCTTTGCCTCCAAACTGTATATTATTATCATCACTAACCGACCAGGGTCTCTTGTTAAGGACCAAGCCGTCAGGATTTAAGCTGAACTGAAATGCGTCCTGCAAAGCTTCCAGCGCACCGGCTATCCGGTAGTCAGTATCTCCCTTCTGATCCTCCGTTTTGATTTCTGTAGTTATAATGTTATTACTCACATCACCACCTACGCTTGCGTTCAACAGTTGGAATGATCCGGTATTAATTTTATCCATGGTAACCAGATAATTAATAGCGGTATCTGCTGTATTCACCTTCATCTGGAAATTATTCAAATCATTGGTTCCATACAGTATACGCGGGATAGATCCATTAACATTCAGTTCCCGTGCTTCGCTATCAAAATTACCTTGCAATACAACAGTAGCCAGTTCCCTTAGATCTGGAGCAAACTGCTGAATAAGGGGGCCATTGGAGATTTTTGCGTTAAATGTCAGGCGCTGGGGGTCATACTTTGCCGGCTTTGCTGCTGGTTCTGTAGCGTAGTATCTGCTAATGAGGTCTTGTAAAGCCGTCCCCAGCTGAGTGAGCTTATACTTGCCTCGGATATCTGCGGACATGATCTCAGATCGAAGACGCAAAGAGTTGCTGTCTGCACTGGCAGTAGAGACAATGCTCAGCGTGTCCATTTGGATACGCTCACCGCTACGGGCAAGCAACGCTTCAGTCAAAAGGATGCTTCCATTAAGATAGTCTGGATCTGCAGTCGGAAGATCTGCTGCAAGTTTACCATGGAAGCGCATATCGTCTTTCATCAGGCCAAGCCTTTGCAGGTTGGCGCTATCCAGATCAAGTTCCAGCTTTAAGGCCGGATATGTCTTAGACATATTTGCGGCTGCAGATAGATTGAACCGAAGATTCGGGTCGTCCATACCTGCCTTAGCCTGGATGTTACCACGACTCGCACTTCCGTTTATATCCAGGTTACGGTAGGTATACCCATTAAACTCCGCCTTGATCAGCTTGGCAACTGCCTTTGCACGCATCGTTTTGGGGTCAATACCATTACCCACCACATTTGCTGCAAGGGTGATGCGGCCCAGGCTGTCGTTGCTGATCATGCGTCCAACATCAAAATTGAAGATGCGGACATTGGCCTTGTAAGACTCATTGCCCTTAACTGCGGCGTTATACGTCGCAATGGCCTTGGCACTGCCGAAACTGGAGGCTAAGTCAAGATCCGTGCTAAAATTGCTGATTCCCCCTTTGAATTTTCCTGTAAGCTTAATGTTTTCCGGTATTCTGATGTTAGCCGGGATGGTGCCCCGGGGAACAAGCGCAAGAATGTCCGCCCGCCGGGTAGTGAAGTTGTCAATATCGATATCCAGCCAGGCTTTATCCATATTTGGCAGACCTCTTGTTTTGGCTGAAGCTTTAATATTTGTGCCCCCCAGCCCCGAGATCTCCAGATTCTGGATCTCCAGGTTCTTGACCTTACCTTTCACCTTTCCATTGATATTCAATACCGCATTTTGATAACCCTTGAGAGGTACCGTGTTGGCGAGGTCAGGAGCGAGAAGAAGAATGTCTTTAAATCCGATACGTGTTTTTTCCAGGTTAGCGTCGATACCTAACTCGCCCAGATTGGTAGAAATGCTAGCGATAGAGGGATAAGTAACACGTATATTATTGCTGATGGTAGTCGACGGAGTCTGAACCATCAGATCCTTCAGATACGCCTCCTTGCTGCCATAGAAGAACTCCGTCTCGAACTTTCGCAGATTAAACCCGCTTTTGTCGCTAAATGAACCAGAGTTTACTCTGCCTGAGATCGTATCTATGGAATAAGCCAGATCAGCTACGTTCAGGTTCAGGTCCTTGATGTCGAGATGAGCAAAGTCCATACCCCGTCTTTGCACCGGCATGTTGAAGTTGTCAAAGCGGATATTATTATTTGCCAGAACCAGGTCTCCTGCACTGAACCTCCAGTTGTTAGCCGTTGCTTCAGCTGCTTTCTCTGTTTCTTCCGCCACAACCTTAGCTTCCTTGCTTTTCCCAAGCTGGAAGAGGATATTTGAGTTACTCAGGTCAATCTTATCCAATATGATGCTTTGGTTCCTGAGGTCAATCTTGTCTGATTCAACTTCCAGCGCACCCAGGTTAACGTCAGCCTTCATAGCCGAAATATCATTCTGATAATAGACCTTAATTTGTGAAAGGTCGAGTGTCCCAAGCTCCAGGTCCAGATTCATCGGCTCAGCGGCTTCGGCTTCATGTACAGCCCCAGGCTTGCTTTCCACTGCGGGCTTGCTTTGTACCATCCGGGCATTTACCGATGAAAGCTTGATCTTTGGAATGCTGAACTTCATTTTATCCAGGTCAAATTCCTTGACTCGTGTATCAAAGTGGCCAATGGAAAAGCGGATGTCGTTCGCAGACGGAGCATCCTGATAACTAATATTGATCCTGTCCAGGTTGATTTTGTCCAGCGAGAACTTCATGGTTGAGGTCGTATCGACGGGTTCAGGCTCTTTTTTCTGCTCGCTGACGAAAGCCTTAATGATATAGTCAAAGTTAAAAAGGCTATCCGGGCCACGCTGGATGTTAGCAGTGATGCCCCGAAGATCAATTTCATTGATCTCCAGTTTATTGTCCAATAGTTTAAGCAGGCTGATGTCTACCTTTAACGTATCTCCAGCCAGCAGGGTGTCCTTCTTCTGGTCTTCAAAATAGATATCTTCCAGAACAATAAGCTTGGGTAAATTAAGACTTATTTTATTGATTTCAACCTTTGTTCCGATCTTGCCTTCGAGGTAACTGACCGCCTTGTTTTTAGCAAAGTTCTGAACTGCAGGTACCCTGATGAGTACAAACAACAGTAAGATCAGAAAGATTAATATCCCAAGTATCCAAAGAAAGATTTTTAAAGTCAGGGTACCGATTCTTCTCAAGTGTTCAAAATTTAGTTCAGTATTATAATTTTAAAACCTGCTAAATGTTTGATTTTTTAAAAAGATTAATGACGGGACTACTTTGCAGATCATTATATAGGTCTGAAGTGACCGAATGGTGTTACAAGTAGCAGGTTTTTATACTTGTCGCTTCCGTTCTGAACTTCCCCGGCACTGATTCCGGGCAACTGGTACCGAACAACCGATCCTGCTCAAAAGAGTTTATTTAGCGGCAGACCGGAGGGCGCCAATCAGCGCACCGGTCGGTTTTGAGTATTCAACTATGGAAAATTGATCATGCATCAATTTTCCATAGAAAAGACGCTAGTCCCAATATAAGATTCCAATATCCGGAACCCTTCAGTGGTATGAAGCTTTACATGTTGTATGGTGGCAGGAATGAGTACAGAGTCACCCATTTTAACATCGAGCCTTTGCCCGCCGTATTCCAGTGTATACGATCCTCCGACACAAACATGGATCACAAATGAATCGAATAAATAATCACGGCTTACCGTTTGCGTGTAATCGAGGATGTTTGTGGTAAAATAAGGACACGTCACAACTTGAACCGGTTCGTTCTGTCTTTCCTCGTAACGCGTTTTATACTCATCGTGGAACGAATAGTCGATAGCCGCCAGTGCCTCTTCCGTGTGAAGCTCTCTCTTATTTCCTTTATCATCCACACGATCGAAGTCATAAATGCGGTACGTAATATCAGAAGTTTGCTGGATCTCAGCTATAAGCAGCCCCTTGCCAATAGTGTGCACACGGCCGGCAGGCAAGAAAAAGACGTCGCCTGCTTTCGCTTCTTCCTTATTCAGAATCTCCGTAAGCTTTCCGCTATTCAATTTCTCCAGGTAAATCTCCTCGTTAAGGGGTTGGTTAAATCCGGTTATCAGACTCGAGCCTTGATCTGCCTGAATGATATACCACATCTCTGTTTTTCCAAAAGAGTTATGTCTCTCTCTGGCCAGAGTATCGTTCGGGTGAACCTGAATGGACAAATCGTCATTTGCATCAATAAATTTTACAAGTAAAGGAAATTCGTTTCCGAAGCGGTTGTAAACCTTCTTGCCAACCAGATCGGCCTGATGTGTTTCCAGTAAGGCAGCAAGTGACTGGCCAGCCAGTTCTCCGTTTGCTACCACAGATACATCACTCTTCACGCCGGAGATCTCCCAGGTCTCACCGCAATTTGGTAGCGGAGCAAAGTCTTTTTTCAGGATGTCGCGAATTTTCTCGCCACCCCAGATCTTGTCTTTGTATATGGTCCTGAATTTGAAAGGATATAAAGTTGCCATAATGGTATTGAAAAGATTAGTGACACAAGTATACTTAAAAATCACTATTCTGCATGAGCGGGCTACGGCACACAGGATAGATATAATCCTCCGCATCACGCCCGGTTCATGAAATTTTGTAAAGAATCCTGATGCAAAAGACAAATGCTTTTTAATGCCGATGATTCAAAATTACTCATTTTCAAGACCTTGCCTATTTTAGCAATAAATACCGTATCTTTGCGACATATAAAAAATCAACAATTTGTTATTCAAAGAATTAAATCTCATTGAGCCGCTTCTTAAGGCTCTGAGTGCCGAAGGATATACACATCCAACCCCCATACAAGAGAAAGCCATTCCAGTAGTACTACAGAAGAAAGACCTTTTAGGTTGTGCCCAGACAGGTACAGGTAAAACCGCTGCTTTCGCGTTGCCTATGTTGCAGCTGTTACAGGAAAAGCCAGTGCAGAAAAACACACGCCGCAACATCAGGGCGCTGATTCTAACACCTACCCGCGAACTGGCTATCCAAATCAGGGAAAGCTTCGAATCATACGGCAAATTTACCGGTATAAAGCAAACGGTTATTTTCGGAGGCGTATCACAAGGTAAGCAGGTAGATGACCTGAACAAAGGCGTAGACGTGCTGATCGCTACCCCCGGCCGCTTGCTCGACCTGGTATCCCAGCGCTTGGTGAACCTGCAGCATATCGAATTGTTCGTCCTCGACGAGGCAGATCGTATGCTCGACATGGGTTTCGTTAACGACGTTAAGAAGATTATCGCCAAGATCCCGGTGAAGAGACAAACCTTGTTCTTCTCGGCCACCATGCCCGATGAAATATCTCACCTTGCCAACACCATCTTAACGAACCCTGTACGTGTTGAAGTTACCCCGGTTTCCTCAACCGCAGAGAAGATCACGCAAGCGATCTATTCAGTAGAAAAGAAGAATAAGCCTAATCTGCTTATCCATTTGCTACAAGATAAAAGCATCGAAAATGTGCTTGTATTTACTAAAACCAAGCACGGCGCAGATAAGCTGGTTAAAATTCTTGCTAAAGCAAATATCATAGCTGAAGCCATCCATGGCAACAAATCTCAAAATGCCCGTCAGCGTGCATTGACAAACTTCAAGTCAGGTGATTTGCGTGTTTTGGTTGCAACCGATATCGCTGCCCGGGGCATTGACGTAGATGAGTTGAAAAATGTGATAAACTTCGAGCTGCCAAATATCCCGGAAACTTATGTACACCGTATAGGTCGTACCGGAAGGGCAGGAGCAAGTGGTACAGCATGGTCATTCTGTGACGAAGAAGAGCGCCCGTTTTTGAACGACATCCTGAAACTCACCCAGCAGGAGATCCCATTGGTAGAAGATCATCCTTATCCTTTATATTTTAATAAGCTGGCGGTGCCTTCATCAGTGAAAAAGACAAAAAGCAAAGAAAGCTTCCGGTCTTCTTCAAGAAAGAAAAGCTTTCGCCCAAAGGAGAAGCCGCAGTCTTTCCACCGTAAAGCAGCATCTTAGCTAGACAAAAAGTGCATATAAAACAAAAGGGAATCCATTAGGGCTCCCTTTTTGCTTTTCGTAGGTAGTTGATAGAGAATATATTAAGCGGCTTGCTTAATGGTATGTGTTTGCTTATTTACTTTATTCTTGTAATTCTTGAGATCTGCCTTTAAAATTTCCATTAACTGGATATCGAAACCTTGTGTCAACTTATCGATGTTGTTTGTAGCTGTTATCTTTTTCATGATGTCAAGTTTAATGTTTGATGTTAATCCTTATACCAAGAACATGCCAAAGTCACAGTAATCTCATGAAAATGTTTGTAATATGCTCATTGTTAAAGAGTAAAAAAATATTCTCTTCCCTTAAACACTCGTTCATACGAGCCTCCGCGAACAGATTATCTAATTTTCTGATCAGTGTCGTCTTTATTAGACAACCGCTTACTTCTCTTAAAACATTACCACCAAAAAGAGGTTCTCTAACAAAAAAGACAGTATGGAACAGTTTGATATGCAGTTAATGCTGAAAGACGGCACGTTTGCCGACTATCAGGTGAAGACAGAGAAGGATTCGAAGCTTTACGAAGTATATAGTGGTGAATCATTGGTTGCCTCGTTTAAAGATGACGGTCAGGGCTCTTTTACGCTCAATGACAATTCAGGAAATATCGATGAAGATCTGCAGAGCAGAATGATCGAACAATTAAAGGGATTTTCGGCGTAGCCTCGGGTTGCCCTACAGCCATCTTTTTTTTCTAAACCAAAAATAGATGGCAACGGTAATCATCAACATCAGCAAGAGTACCCCGGGATAACCCCAGGGGTACTCCAGTTCAGGCATAAATTTAAAATTCATCCCATAAATGCCTACAATGAAAGTAAGCGGCATGAAGAATACCGAAAATATAGTCAATACACGCATAGTTTCGTTGGTTCGTTGGGATGCCGTCGAAAAGTATGTATTCAGAAGCTGGTTGATGTTATCGTTCAAGCTATCATAGATAGTGGTCAGCTTCACATACAGGTCCCGCGTATCCCGCGTGTTTACATTCCCCTGATGATCATCAATATTTTCAATAATGTCCCGTGACAACATGAGCATACGCCTCAAAAGGTCAATCTTCCTTCTCAGATAATATAGGCCTTTCAAAATAGGCATGTTCCGCTTGCTCAAAAATACCTGCTCTTCATAATAATCGACAGCTTGGGCAAGCTTATTTGATGGCTCATCGTACGTCGTCAGGCAGGCCCTTGCAACAGCATTCAGCAGCTGATGAGTGTTCTTTAATAGCAACGCCTTTTTCATGACAGGTTCCAGAAATAGCTGCGGATATCGATGAATGGTAATAAAAAAAGATGCGGAGTAAAATATGGCTACCTTGTTCGTGAGCTCCTGTACCGTATCAGCTTCCAGCAAATCATAATCCGTGTGCACTCTGAAAATGATGAATGCATAATCTTCCAGCGATTCATACTTCGGTAAATGACCCGGCTGTAAACAATCTTGCACCAGTGCAGCATGGAGCCCGTAAGATCCGGCTATATCCTGAAGCTCCCCATCATCTGGAGCATTAATGTCGATCCAGTCATATCCATGGTCCTGCTTATTACAAATTTGTCTGATCATAATCTTGTTAAACGTTCGCGTGTTCGTATAGTTCTATGTTGCCTCCGGTTTTCAATAATAGGGTCATATCTCCAATTGTCAGCCTTCCTTTTTCGTAAGCGATATACAGATTTTGTAAATTGCGTCCTTATTCTTAGGAAAATGACATATCAGGAAAAACTATCAGGAATCCGACGCCAGATGCTCCAAGATAAAGTGGACGCATACATTATTCCGTCTGCAGATCCGCATATCAGCGAATACCTTCCTGATCGCTATAAATGTATTCTTTTCGCTTCAGGTTTCACGGGTTCAGCGGGAACATTGGTTATCACTCAGGACTTTGCCGGTCTCTGGACCGACGCCCGCTATTTTGTACAGGCGGCTGAACAGCTGCAGGGTACCGGGTTTGAACTGGTCAGATTGGTCGCTCAAGGTAGTCCTGAATACATCGGCTGGCTTGCAGAAAATCTGGACGCCTACGCTACCGTAGCGTTTGATTCTAACCTCATATCGGTTCAGCTCGCCCAAACCATTCAGGAAGAACTATCCGTAGCCGATATAAAAATCGCTGAAAATAAAGACTATTTAGACAGCTTATGGGCAGACCGGCCCGGCTTACCCGCTTCGCCCGCCTTTCTTCTGGACGATGCCCTGACTGGTGAAACCGTACCCTCAAAACTGGAACGTATCCAACAGGAGCTGAAAAGAAAAAGAGCCGATTACCACCTGATCTCTTCACTGGACGATATCGCTTGGGTTTTCAATATCAGGGGAGCTGACGTTAAATGTAATCCTGTTACGCTGGCATTTGCATTAGTATCTGCTAAAAGTACGGTCTTGTTCATTGATATAACTAAGCTGGGCACTGCCGACCGCTCGCGGCTAAAGAGCTGGGGAATCGAAGTGCGGCCTTATCAGGAGGTTCACCAGGCTGTAGCGGCACTGACATCCTCTTCGGCTATATTACTCGACCCCAAGAGAACTTGCTTCGCCATTTATCTTCAGATTTCTGCGGATGTTAAAATCATCCAGGATATCAATCCAAGCACCAATTTTAAAGCAATCAAGAACGAAACGGAAATCGCGAATATCCGCAAGACAATGGTTCGCGATGGAGTAGCACTTACACGCTTCTTCAGATGGCTTGAAGAAAGCATGGTGCATGAAGAGGAAACAGAAATCTCCGTTGCCGAAAAATTGTATACGTTTAGGGCAGAGCAGGAAGGTTTTGTCGGAGAGAGCTTTGACACCATAGCCGGTTATGCCGAGCATGGAGCACTGCCGCATTATAAAGCAACGGTGGAAAGTGATTCGCGACTGATGCAGGACGGGTTGTTTCTTCTTGATTCGGGTGGCCAGTACCTTCAGGGTACAACAGACATTACCCGCGTGGTATCGTTGGGCAACCTGACGCAGGAAGAAAAAGCAGATTATACGCTTGTCCTCAGGGCTATGATCGAAGGTTCCACAGCACGCTTTCCCAGGGGCACCAAAGGGTATCAGATCGACGCTATCACACGCAAGCCACTCTGGGATCATGCACGCAACTATGGACATGGAACCGGACATGGAGTCGGCTATTTTCTGAACGTTCATGAAGGGCCCCAGGTCTTCAATGCATCAAACTTATTAGTGGATGTTGAGCTGGGCATGGTAACTTCGGTAGAGCCGGGCATCTATCGGCCTTCCAGATACGGTATTCGAATTGAGAATCTGGTACTCGCCGTTCCAGACGAAACAACCGAGTTCGGCGAATTCTACACGTTCGAAACGTTAACAAAATTTGTAATAGAAACCGATCTGCTAGATAAAACCCTTCTTGAAACTAGACACATCAACTGGTTAAATGCGTATCACGCAGAGGTTTTTCACCATCTCAGTCCTTTTCTGGATGGCGAAGATCTGAACTGGTTAAAACGTAAAACCGAAGCTATATAGGCTGGCGATCAGAATGCCCCTATCTTTCGGCAGAGTTATTGCAATACCTCAGGTATTAATACCTACTTAAAAAGAAAGTTATGGATAAGTTGCAAAAATTCGATTTGATGGCGAAGATAGTAAGAGAGCTTGAAGACCTCAAAAACAGCCAGCAAGCTGTTATACAGAAGATCGCCAAGATTGAAATTGATAATATAGAGCTGGGTGATCGCAAATTGGAAAAGGATTTGCCGGATGTACATCAACGTACAGCCGACAATATGGATACTATAGCAGACATACTGGACTATTTTGCCGGTAAAACTGATTCCTTCGGAGATTCTAACAACGTAAATAAATTACGTGAAGACCAGGCTATTCGCGATTCGCAGGCTTAGGTCGATGCTACCCTTTTGAAAAGCTGTCTGGCAAAAAGCCAGGCAGCTTTTTTTTTGTCCAAAAATCGCCGTTTCATTTAAAATAAAATATCTATATATTGCAGGATGCTACAGGACGCCTAAAGTGAATCCCAAGTATTTAACTAACCAACATTCTAACTATCATCTACAATCCCTATGACATAGACAAAGACTTTTTGAGCTCTTACTGACCATTTATCTCTAACGTATTATTAAACCTAATTTTTATGACCAAATTTTTTGCGCTCTTATGCCTGGTGCTCTGTCTCTCAGGCTTTCAGGCAAATTCTCAAAGCAAACAAGTTTCGGGGAAAGTCTCCGACATCAAGACCAACGAGCCGCTGATAGGTGTATCCGTCAGAGTAAAAGGTACAAATGCAGGTACCAGTACTGACGTGAGCGGAAACTTCAGGCTGACCGTAACCGGGTCCAATCCTGTTCTCTCCGTATCTTACACCGGTTACCAGGCCAAAGAAGTACCCGTAGGCACCCAACAAACGTTCGACATCAAATTACAAGAAGATGCCCAGGCGCTGGATGAAGTCGTGGTCGTAGGATATGGTACTCAACGCAAGTCGCAGGTCGCAACAGCTGTTGCCAGCGTCAGTGGTGAGGCCATCGCTGAACGGGGAACAGTAAGTGCCCTGCAGGGTGCGCAGGGCCAGGTTGCCGGGGTCGATATCTCACAGGGTTCAGGCAGGGCCGGCGGCGGATACAATATCCAGATACGCGGCCAGAACTCACTTGCCGGAGGACAGCCCCTTTATGTTGTCGATGGCGTAATCGTTCCTGATATCAACTTCCTGAACCCTCAGGATATTTTTAAGCTGGACATTCTGAAGGATGCCGCTTCGACCGCAATTTACGGCTCCAGAGGATCAAACGGTGTGGTATTGGTTACTACCAAAGGCGGCGGAACCGTGAAAGGCGCACCAACGATCTCTTATGACGGATATGCCGGAGTCAGAGAACTGGCCAGAATGCCCAATTTTATGACCGGCGACGAATGGTGGGAGTACCGTCAGAATACCTATATATCCCCTGAACTGCTTGCCGGCAGAACAAATTATACCAATACCATTGGTAGTTTCGACAATCCTACCATTCTGAACCGCCTGGCGGAAAAAGATTATACCGATTGGATCGACCTCGTTACTCAAACCGGAGTTCAGGCAAACCATTCGCTCAACATCTCCGGAACTAGTGATAATGCTAAGATCAGATATGTGGTGGGTGCAGGTTACCAGAAGGAGAAAGGTAACTTTCTTCAGGAAGATTTCAGCCGTTATAACCTGAAGTCGAGTGTTGAAACTGACCTTTCGGATAAATGGTCTGCTGGGTTAAGTATCAACTATTCGCTTTCTGAAACGGAGCGTGGCAGTGATGTTGCCATCAGGAATGCTTTCGCCATGGCGCCTATCTTCAAGCCTTACGACGATCAGGGCAATCTGGTCTTCCGGCCAGGACAGATACCCCTGAATGCCAATACCATCACGAGTTTAACAAGTACGGTTAATCCTTTGCTGGAGATTCCGAATACAGAAAATAACACCCGTCGTAACTTCGCAGTCGGTAGCTTGTTTCTTCAGTTTGCTCCGGTAAGTTGGATCACTGTTCGTTCATCGTTTCAGCCAAGTGTATCCAATGTACGCAACGGTCGCTTCTGGGGTTCTCTGACAACCGAAGGCGATGGCTTGCTGCCCGATGCTCAGCGTGTAAATCAGGAGAATTTCTCTTATATCCTGGATAATATGGTCACCGTGAAAAAGGATATCAAAGATCACAGTTTCACATTCACCGGCCTCCAGAGTATGCAGAAAGATCAGTTCGAACAGGATTCCGTCCGCGTAAACGACCTCCCCTTCAATTCCTCCTACTATAACCTCGGGTCATCTTCCAACAGGCAGCTTTCAAGCAGCCAGTACAGCGAATTCTCGCTCATATCATACATGGCCAGGCTGAATTATTCATTCAAGAACCGTTATCATATTATCCTGGCCAACAGATGGGATGGTTCATCCAGACTGGTTGAAGGTAACAGATGGTCATCTTTCCCGTCTATCGCGGTAGGATGGCAGCTCGCAGAAGAGGAGTTTATCAAAAAATATAATTTTATCTCCGAACTGAAGCTTCGGGTAAGTGCCGGAAAGGCCGGAAACAACAATGGTGTTCAACCATATGGAACCCAGGCGACACTAAGCAGCCCGTCTTTTTATGATTTCGGTGGTACACAGGCCCTCGGTTATGTTGCCAGTCGTTTGCCTAATACCAGCCTTACCTGGGAAAGGACCCGGGAGTATAACTTCGGACTCGACTATGGCTTCTTCAGAGGAAGAGTTAGCGGTAGTCTCGATCTGTACGATAAAGAGTCAAAAGGCTTGATCCTGAACAGGCTTATCGCCATTGAAAACGGTTTCCCGTCCATTATCGATAACGTCAGCTCTGTAAGCAATAAAGGTATCGAGTTCTCCCTGCGAACAATCAATGTATCTACCAAGAACTTTAACTGGACGACCTCCATCAACTTTGCCCGCAATAAGAACGAGATTCTTGAGCTGTTAAACGGTAAGGAAGATATGGTAGGTAATAAATGGTTTATCGGGCAGCCCATTAACGTAAACTATACGTATGTATACGACGGCATCTGGGAGGAATCAGAAAGAACCGAGGCAGCTAAATACGGTCAGTTTCCCGGACAAGCCAAGGTCAGGGATTTCAATAATGACGGTCAGATTAGCAGCACGAATGACAGAGCCATCATCGGCCAGAAAGATCCAAAATGGACAGGCGGTTTCTCCACGCAGGTTACTTTCAAAGATTTCGATTTTTCTGCGTCACTGTTTGCCCGGCAAGGACATCAGGTCTTCAGTCCGTTTCATTCTCAGTACGGAAACTATGCAGACCGCGGAACTCAGAAGGTATATTATGACTACTACATGTCCGAGAATTTAGTAACCCCAACCCGTACATCTACAGCATACCCGATGCCAAACAACGTCGGTCCGTATTGGAGTGGTATTGCAGGAGTAGGTTACTATAAAGAAGTATCTTTTGTCAAAGTGCAGAATATTTCCCTGGGATATACCCTTCCTTCTGATCTTCTGAAGAAGGTAAACGTAAAAAGCCTGAGAATCTATGCCAATGTCCTGAATCCTTTTGTATGGACTAAATTCGATGGGTTCGACCCAGAGAGTGCAAACGGGGTAGACCCGAATGTGAATGGTACCAATGATAACAACTCTACAGGTTCATTAAATAACCTCGCACCATCAACTGTTACTTACCAGCTGGGTGTGAACTTAAGATTTTAAGAAACAGATATGAAAACATTAAAAATATACTCCCTATTGCTCCTCTTCGTCGCCCTCGCGGGTTGCAAGGACTATCTGGAAGAAGAAAATAAGTCGAACATTATCGCTGAGGATTATTACCGGACCCAGGAAGGATACGAGAAGCTCATCAACGCCGCTTATTCTACCCTTCGAAACGTGTATGCCTACACCGGAACCAGCAGTGCTTACATGTTCAGTGCCGGGACCGATATGTACGTCGAAGGCAGAACCGGTGACCAGCCGAAGAGCCTGAGCGAGTACCGTAACCTGAATCCCGACGACCCCTACGTGCTTAGCTTCTACACGAACCTGTATAAGTCCATTCAGGTAACCAATACGGCTTTGTATTTTAACGCAAACACCGCAGAATCGGTAAACCTCCCCGTGAGGAAGGGCGAAATGCAGTTCCTGCGGGCGTACTACTATTTTCTGCTGGTCCAGACTTTTGGTGCCGTGCCCATTGTGACAGATCGTGTAACAGCTCCTCTTTCAGAATTTAACCGAAATCCTGTCCCGGAGGTATACGCTTTTATCATCAGTGAGCTGAATGCTGCCCTTGAACTTGTTCCCGAAACCTCTACTCAATATGGCCGCGTCACCAAACGGGCCATCCGCCACTACCTGGCAAAGGTGTACCTGACAAGAGCCTATGAGACGGATTTAGGCACAACGGAAGACTTCAGGCTTGCCGCCCAATTTGCAGACGCGGCAATAAATGGTCAGAAACTGACTACTTCCTTCGAAGATCTGTTTTACCCGGGTAACGATCGCGATCCTGAAATAGTGTTCTCCATCCAGTATGATCCAACCTCTCTGCCAACGTCAACAACTGGCGGAAACGGACAAGGAAACTTTTTCGGCCCCTATCAGGGTGGTCAGGGAGGTGTTCAGGGTTACCCATGGAGGAACTACGCCCTGGTGCCAACCATGTACACGTTTGATACATTTACGGAAAATGACGCGCGTTTTGATGCGACCTTTATGGTCTATCATTATAACCGTTACTACGACTACTACGATAAGAAAGACGACCGCGCTAATTTGAATATTCGCTTCTACTATAAGCCCAAGTGGGATACCCGTACGGCTGAACAGTGGAAAGCAGAAGATCCGGCTCATCGCAACAACGCCACCGTGATTCCGTATTCTTTAGCCTGGGAGTCTTCACAAAGAACGGTGGCAGATAATGCCAGTCCTACGGTAAAGAAATTTGATGATCCGAAATCTCAGTTCTCCGTTGGTAACGGATCAAGCAGTCGCGATTTGTTCCTGGCTCGTCTTGGTGAAACCTACCTGATTGCGGCAGAAGCTTATCTGGGATTAGGTAACACGGGCCCGGCTGCCGAACGGATCAACGAGGTTCGCAGAAGAGCGGCCAAACCAGGCAGGGTTGCGCAAATGACGATCGCGTCGACGGACGTGAACATAGACTTCATCCTGGATGAGCGGGCTCGCGAACTGGTTGGTGAATTCCACCGCTGGTTTGACCTGAAGCGTACAGGAACCTTGGTTGAAAGGGCTAAAAGGCTGAACAGGGACATCAAGACAAATTGGGTCGATCAGGGTATTGATCCTTTTGTTGGAGCTGATGGAAAGCTTAAAATCCTCAGACCAATACCTACAACCGCACTAGATCTGAACAATGCGGATATAGCGCAAAACCCAGGATATTAATTAAAATGACTTAATATCCGTATCCATATGAGAGGCTCATTGACCACGCAGTTAATGGGCCTCTTTGCTGCTGAAGCTGCCGGTACATGGGAGCGGTTAACCCAGACTCTTTCTGTATTTGGCCAAGTTGATCAGCAGTACACTGGCAAGAATAACGGTCAGGCCAATGACCTGAATAAAGGAAACGTGTTCATTCGCAAAGAATACGCCCAGCAGCACAGCAATAACAGGATTGACATAAGCGTAAGTACTTACCTGCGTTGCGGTACGCACCTGAAGGAGCCACACATAAGCACTAAAAGCCGCAATAGATCCCATCAGGATAAGGTAAACGAGCGACGACCATGCTTCAATAGAGACAGTACTCCAGGCGATGGAAGTCCATTCACCCTGGATAAGACTGCCGGGAAGAAATGCCAGTCCGCCGAAAGTCATTTGCCATGCGGTGTTCACAGCCGCTGAATTACCTTTGGAGTTGTATTTAGAATAAAGCGAGCCAGCCGACCAGGATATTGACGCCAATAACAGCAACAGCAAAGCAGGGAGCCTGTTATGATCTCCTCCGACAGCGAAAATCTCGTTCACCTGATCCCAGAAAAGCAGGATAACACCACCAAAGCCGATGATCAGTCCGATAATGGTGCTCATACTATTAAAGTTAATGTGCCACTTCGACTTGTCGAGCAGCACAAACCATATCGGAGAGGACGACACCATAATGGCCACTACAACACTTGGTATATATTGCTCAGCCCAAATCACAGCCCCGTTTCCGATGAAAAGCAGCAGGAATCCGGTCAGTGCAGAAGGTACCATGTAGTCTCGCTTAAAGACCTCCTCGCCCCTGGCAGCACACCAGCCCATCATAATCAGTCCGGCGGTAACAAAGCGCATGAATCCCATTAAGAACGGGGGTATTTCATGAACTGCCCGTTGAATGAAAAAATAGGTGGAGCCCCATACTACATAAACGGTAGCGAAGGCAATTACAACAAGTAGAAGAGAGGGTTTCTTATTTTCCAACTGAGGATTTAATTGTCAGCAAACTCATGCTTATTGGCACGAATATAGGCAATCTTCAGTTTCTGTAAATCTTCCTGATCGTATAAAGAAATAAATTTATTGTCAAATGTTTTCCAGTCTGTGTCCGCTGACCCCTTGCGGTGCTCTTCGTTCACCTCACGAACCAGTTCAGCGAACTTTGAAGCCTGTATCGCCTTGAACGCTGCCTCTGCACTTTCTATAAATCTCCCTGCGGTGCTGGTAAAAAGCTGATGGAACCCTCCGTTATTAACTTCGGCTTCTATCTGCCAGATGGTATAGATCGTTTGTCTCCCTGAAGAAAACGCACTAAATACAGCATACTCATTACTGAGGTTTTTGTTCATTTTTGAAAGGAGATTGTCTTTCACAAGTTGCAGGAGCTGATCATCAGAGACCTCGTCAATCTGATTTGCCGAAAGGGAGGTTTGTACCTCGCGGTTTGCGTAATCGATCAGTTCCGACGAAAGCTGGGCTTCCATCTTCTGTGCAAAGGCAGAGCCGGCAAAAGTAAAAAACAGTATACCGGCTATAAAATAGACGAATTGATTAGCTCGTACTTGCATTTTCAATAACTTAGGAATGACAAGATACGATTTTTATGTCAATTACTTGTCGGTTGCCTTTAAGGTCGCCAGAAGTTTGTCACCCTGATATAAGAAGAGGCTGTCTTTCCTTATCTCGTATCGCTCAGTGGCTTCCAAAGCACGGAAGAATGCATTTTCCACGTCGAGTGCCGGACAAGCCATCTTCGTTCCCATCAGGCCGCCGAATTGGAGTTTGTTGCCTTCAGAAGTGTAGTTCCCGCCAAAACCGTTACAGCCAGCTTTCCCGCGTACCTCGCCGGGTGCAGTGTCTAGCTCCATAAAAGCACCGGAAGACCCGGCATCCAGGTCGCCGGCAGATAGCAATGTCCATTTCTGAGAAGTAAGAGACTGAGAATCTGGTGCTGGTTTTCTCGATGCGCAGGCAGAAAAGATGAAAAGTCCTAAAATAATTGTAGCAATAGCTGAGCTGATTTTCATGAATTAGAGATTTATTTCGAAATTTGAGCCAGTATAACTCTTCGACTGACCGGTTAGGTATAAGTACGTCGCATAGCAGGCATATGTAACATTGATAAGTGAAATAGTGCAGAAAGACCAAAAATATACAATAGCTGACCGGTTTAACAGCTACAAAGCCTTCATGAATGAACTTTACAGGAAAGCGCCTGTAGGGATCTTTTTCATGAACAAAGATTTTGTGGTTTATTTTGCGAACGAGGCCATGTGCAAGGTCTTCAATAAGGAGAGCGTTGCCGAGATCGAAGGAGAGAATATTTTTGATCTGCTGCCCGATCTGGAAGGAGACCAGATCTATAACCTTTTTCGCAATGTCATAGACACAGGAGAATCCTTCGTAGACAAAGAACTCGCCGTGTCTTTTTCCAGAAATGGAAGAACCGAAATATCGTATTATGATGTATTGGTTGAGCCTGTCAGAAATCAACGTAATGAGATAATCGGAGTTGTTAATATTTCCGTCGAACTCACCGAACAGGTTGTTAACAGAAAGCGGCTTGAGGAGAGCCAGCATCGTCTTGGTCTGGCAATTGAAGCAAATAAGCTTGGTATCTGGGAGTTTGACCTGATCAATAATACATCTATACGTTCAGCGAGGTATGATGAGATCTTCGGCTATGAAAACGGTGCGCCGTCATGGTGGGGGAGGGAGGACTTCGTTAGGCACATTACAGAAGAAGATCTGCCCATATATAGGGGAGCGTTTCAGAAGGCACTGCTGCACGGTGAAATGGAGGCAGAAGTTAGAATAGTTACCGCACAGGGTACAATGAAATGGATCGGCGTGCGTGGAGTTATCCTCAAAAACGACGACGGAATTCCGGTCAAAGCAATAGGCATTACGGTAGACGTAACAGAACGTAAAAAACAGGAAACGCAAAAGGACGAATTTATCAGTATCGTCAGCCATGAACTCAAAACACCGATCACGTCCGTTAAGGCTTATACCCAGATCCTTCAGAGAGAACTTAGCAAACTGGGGGATCCTAAAATCAGCCAGATGTTCGACCGTATGGATAAACAGTTAAACAAGCTGACAGGCATTATATACGACCTGCTCGACGTGACACATATGGAAGGGGGAAAGGTTCGGTATAACCATACGGAATTCTCCTTTAATGAGCTTTTGGACGAAGTGGTGAGTGAGATTCAGGTCGGCGTAAATACACATCATATACGCACCATTAAAGAAGGACAAGACCGGATTCATGCCGACAGAGAGCGAATTAGTCAGGTTCTGGTCAACCTGATTACCAACGCCATCAAATATTCCCCCAAGGCCAGTGAAATAATTATCCGTACGTACCCTTCTGAAACTGTTTTATTGTGTGGAGTTCAGGACTTTGGCTTTGGTATTTCAGACGAAATGAAAACGAAGCTGTTTGAAAAGTTTTATCGTATACATAATACGCAGCATAGCACGGTATCCGGATTAGGTCTGGGATTATACATTACCCGCGAGATCCTGAAACGGCAAAATGGAAATATATGGGTAAACAGCAAGCTTGGCGAAGGTTCTGAATTTATCTTCGAGCTTCCGCTTAAGATATCCTGAACAGATAATCAGATAAACAAAAAGGGGATGACCGTTAACCGGACCATCCCCTTTTTCATATGCTTAATCTGGATTATTTAGCCAGTTTCGCTTTTAAGTTCTCATCAATAGCATCAAGGAACTCCTCGGTGTACAGGTAGTCAACACCATGCTCTACCTTAGCTTTAGCAGTGATCGCTAAATCCTTGGTCATTTTACCACTTTCTACCGTTTCGATACAAACTCTCTCTAGCGTATGGCAGAAGTCGATCAGTTCCTGGTTGCCATCAAGCTTTCCACGGAATTCAAGCCCTCTTGTCCACGCAAAGATAGAAGCGATAGGATTGGTAGAAGTAGGATTACCCTTCTGGTGCTCGCGGTAGTGACGTGTTACCGTACCATGCGCAGCCTCTGCTTCCATTACTTTTCCGTCAGGAGTGATTAACGTTGATGTCATCAGTCCCAGAGAACCAAATCCCTGAGCAACTGTGTCAGACTGAACGTCACCATCATAGTTCTTACAAGCCCAAACAAAGTTTCCGTTCCATTTTAACGCAGCAGCAACCATATCATCGATCAAACGGTGCTCATAAATTAAGCCGGTCTTGTCAAACTCAGCTTTGAATTCCTGCTCGTAAATCTCCTGGAAAATATCCTTGAAACGACCATCGTATTTTTTCAGGATAGTGTTCTTGGTTGAAAGATATAAAGGCCATTGTTTCATCAATGCCTGGTTGAAACAAGCACGTGCAAATCCTTTGATAGATTCGTCAGTGTTGTACATGGCTAAAGCAACACCATCACCCTTAAAGTTGTAAACCTCGAACGACTGCTCTTCGCCACCATCCTCAGGAGTGAAAGTTACCGTTAGCTTTCCTTTACCTTTAGTAACAAAATCTGTAGCACGGTACTGGTCACCGAAAGCGTGACGGCCGATACAGATAGGCGCAGTCCAGTTTGGAACCAGACGTGGAACGTTATTCATCAGGATAGGCTCACGGAATACAGTACCATCGAGGATATTTCGGATTGTCCCGTTAGGAGACTTCCACATTTGCTTTAGTCCGAATTCTTCAACGCGTTGCTCATCCGGCGTGATGGTAGCGCATTTGATACCTACACCGTATTGTTTTATCGCATTAGCAGCGTCCACAGTGATCTGGTCATTGGTCTCATCACGTTTCTCAACACCCAGGTCATAATACTTAATATCAAGCTCCAGGTACGGAAGGATCAGCTTATCCTTGATGAATTTCCAAATGATACGAGTCATTTCGTCTCCGTCCAGCTCAACTACCGGATTCGCTACTTTAATTTTTTGCACTGACATATTTGAATTTGTTTTGAGTAATTTGTTCAGATACACAAAGATATAAAAATTGAATAGACAGAAAGGTTTATGCCCGTTCAAAAGCTATTTCTGACAAACATTTAACCCTTTTGGTTGCTTTTATCAGTATAAAACCTATTTATACTATGAATAACGAAAATACACCGTTTCCTGAGCTGAATGATGATCAGACAGACAGGAACAGAATCCAGAAAGATGATCTGGACGCCAATGTGGGAAGCGAAGATCTGGTATATAATGAAGAAGAGGAAAGCTATGAAATCGATGTAGCCAGTGAAGATCCCGATTACCAGCATCCCGACCCGTACGATACTACAGGTAGAAACGGAAGCGACTTTGACTCAGACTTTGACGAAGCAAACCTTACCGCCAACGACGAATATCGCCGAACCAACGACGGAGATGATCCTGCCATCACGCCGGAATACGGTATGCATATAGACAGCGGAAAGATCGTAGAGCTTGATGAGATAGACGAAGAGCTGGCAGAAACTCCTGAGGACCAGCGCGACGATCTCGATGAAGAAGGCTACCCGAAAAACGACGAACCCGACAAAGACACAAATTTTCTTTAGTTGATTTCGAGATTGAACTTTTTTCTAAACTCTTCCAGCACAGGGTTCTTAGTAGCCATGTGCTGGTACTTTTCATGAGAGGTATATAATCTCTTCTTCTCATTTTTCTCCGCCTGACGAAGAACCAGATCAATGCTGTAATTGCGAAGCTGCACTCTCAGCGCATTTAAAAGATCTACCTTTTCAAGGGTAAGCAAATCCTCCTGTATGCGGTTTTCAATGGTTACCTCTACCTGGAAATTGTCTTTCAATACAGGCGTATAGCTGGTCATCAGGGTATACAGGTTGATTTTATTCTGCTTCAAGAGCTCCTGCGTATATTGATTCCAGGTTCTGATCAGCTCCGCCTCATTAAATGGCTCCTTTGAATCGCCTGACAGATATTTCGGGCCATTATCTTCCTCTTCCATTACCGGAGCAGACAGGTCGTTCAAATTAGGAATCAGGGATGCTACGGCTTTCATGGGCCTGATAGCGATCTTCGGCTTCGCCGCTGCCGCTGGTTGTGCAGGTGCTGACGTTGGAGGTAAAGAAACGGATTCAGGTGCGGGTATATACTGAACGGGCGAAGGCGCATTAACCGATGTTGACGGAGCAGAAGCTGCCTGCGCCTGCATTCCAGCAGGCTTTTCCAATACCGGAATGGAAGGAACGGGAGGTGCCGGCGCCGAAGATGTATGCGAAGGAGCAGTACTTGCTGCACTTGCAGCCGGCTGACCCGTCGTTACCCCGCTAGTTGATTTTTTTTTTGCTGCTTCAGTCAGACCAGAAGCAGCGAGATTTAAAGCGGAATGAATGTGGCATATCTTGATCAGCGAAATCTCTACCTGCAGCCTTTGGTTCTTACTGTTCCTGTAGTTCAGGTCACATTGATTGGCAATGTTAAGCCCTGAGAGCAGGAAGGAAGCCGAAGCCTTCCTGGATTGCTCCAGGTACTTCGTTCGTATGCCATCACTCACTTCCAGGAGTTTCAGCGTGGCACTGTCTTTCCCAACCAGCAGGTTGCGGAAATGCGAAGCAAGTCCGGTGATGAAGTTATTTCCGTCGAATCCATTCGTCAGGATCTCATCAAACACCAGCAGGGTGGAAGCGATATCCTGATTCAGCAGATGATCGGTTACCTTGAAATAGTAATCATAATCCAGAATGTTCAGGTTTTCTATAACGGCCTTGTAGGTTACGTTCCGGTTGGAGAAACTGACGATCTGGTCGAACATAGATAAAGCATCCCTCAGTCCCCCGTCTGCCTTTTGAGCAATGACATGCAAGCCGTCTTTATCAAAAGCCACATTCTCCTTGTTAGCTATATTAGCCAGGTGACCGGCCATGTCCTCTACCTTTATGCGGTTGAAGTCGAAAATCTGACACCTCGATAAGATTGTAGGAAGAATCTTATGTTTTTCAGTAGTTGCCAGAATGAAGATGGCGTAAGAAGGAGGTTCTTCTAATGTTTTCAGGAATGCATTGAAGGCCGCCTGAGAAAGCATATGGACCTCATCTATGATATAAATCTTGTATTTGCCGGCCTGAGGGGGAATACGAACCTGCTCGGTCAGACTACGTATGTCATCTACGGAGTTGTTCGAAGCGGCATCCAGCTCGTGGATATTGAATGAGTTTCCATTGCCGAAAGCACGACAGGAGGCGCAGGTTCCGCAAGCCTCATTATCGGCTGAAATATTTTCGCAATTGATCGTCTTCGCCAGGATACGCGCACAGGTAGTTTTACCCACACCACGCGGTCCGCAGAATAAAAATGCCTGTGCAAGCTGATTGTTTCTGATGGCGTTCTTCAGCGTATTGGTGATATGTTGCTGACCTACAACGCTTTCGAACGTCGCTGGTCTGTACTTTCTTGCCGATACCAAAAAATTATCCATCGCTACGAAGATAAGGAGAAGGCCGATGATGTGCAAGGCTGCGGAGAATCAGAATGGAATTTGTTTTTATCAATAGAATCTGCTACATTTGCACTCCCTTATTAAGAGGGTAAACAACTGATAATTAAATTACAAAATGCAACAGTACGAAACAGTAATCATTCTTACCCCGTTGTTATCAGACGAAGCTGCGAAAGAGGTTTTAACCAAATTCCGCGGTATTCTTTCAGATAACGGAGCCGAGATTGTCCACGAAGACAATTGGGGTTTGAAGAAACTTGCGTATCCTATCGAAAAAAAGACAACAGGATACTATCACCTAACTGAATTTAAGGCTCCGGGTGACTTAATTAAAAAACTGGAGATTGAATTGAGACGTGACGAGCGAGTTATGCGTTTCTTAACGATTTCTCTTGACAAGCATGCACGTGCGTATAACGAGAAGAAACGTAGCGGAGCATTCTTGAAGAAAAACAAACCTGAAAATCAAACTGAGGACGCTGCAAAATAATGGCAAGAGAAACAATTCAGTACGTAACAGCCCCTAAAGTAGAGGATACACGTAAGAAATATTGCCGTTTCAAAAAGAACGGTATCAAGTATATTGATTATAAGGATGCAAACTTCCTTTTGAAGTTCATTAACGATCAGGGTAAAGTTTTACCACGTCGTTTAACCGGAACATCATTGAAGTTTCAGCGTAAAATTGCTCAGGCAGTTAAGCGTGCACGCCATATTGGTATATTGCCTTATGTTACTGATTCATTAAAATAAGAGGAGGTAGATCAGCATGGAATTAATTTTAAAACAAGATATTAAGAACCTGGGCGAGAAAGACGATGTAGTAAACGTTAAGCCAGGTTTCGGACGCAATTTCCTTATACCTAAGGGATATGCTATTCAAGCTACTTCTTCTGCAAAGAAAGTTTTGGCTGAAAATTTAAAGCAAGCGCAATTCAAACAAGAGAAGATTAAAAATGACGCTCTTGCTGTAGCTGCTAAGTTAGAAGGTGTTAAGTTATCTATCGGCGCTAAGGCTGGTGAAAGCGGAAAAATCTTCGGTGCTGTAAATACTATTCAGGTAGCTGAAGCATTGAAAAAAGAAGGTTTTGAAGTTGACCGTCGTCGTATCACTTTCGAAACTGAGCCTAAATTTGTTGGCGAGTATGTTGCTAACTTAAACCTTCACAAAGAGGTTAAGGTTCAGGTTCCTTTCGAAGTGGTAGCTGAATAAGTTAAACTAAGGACTATAAAAGGGCGCCCCATATCAGGGCGCCTTTTTTTGTAACTCAAAAATGGCGCGTAAAAAATCCCGTACTCCCCGTAAATCATCCCGGTTCCAATTGCCCAATCTCATCCGTTGGGCTAAAAAGATCATCCTTTATTTTTTTGCTATCAGTGTGTTATGGGTACTCCTGTACCGGTTCGTCAACCCGCCTATTACCTGGCTTATGGTACAACGTGCGGTGGAACGTAAGCTGGATGGTAAAACCTGGAAGATCGACCATAAGTGGCGCGATTACGATAAGATGTCGCACAACCTTAAAGTTGCCGCGATCGCAGGCGAAGATGCCGGCTTCCTCAATCATTGGGGGTTTGATGCAAACGCGATCCAGAAGGCTTATCTTAAGAACAAAGCCGGACAGCCGATCCGGGGAGGGAGCACCATCAGCCAGCAGACCGCGAAGAACGTCTTTCTTTGGGGTGGACGTTCCTGGTTGCGCAAAGGCTTTGAAGCGTATTTTACCCTGCTTATTGAGATACTCTGGGGCAAAGAACGTATCCTCGAGGTGTACCTCAATGTTATTGAAATGGGAGACGGTATCTATGGGGCAGAAGCGGCGTGCCTGAACTACTACTCCAAGACAGCGGAAAGCTTAAGCAAAAGACAGGCCGCATTACTTGTAGCGGTGTTTCCAAACCCAAGAAAGTGGACACCTAAAAACCCAACACGCTATATCTACTATAAACAGGGACTTATCCTGCGCAATATGCGCTTTATCAAGCTCCCCGATTAGGTGCCGGGCTTCCCTCAGGCAAATACCCGGGCGTGCCAGCTGTCCTTCAAGGGAACCTCCCAGTTAGCATCAAGTTCTCCTTTGGTGAGCACCAGATTATTGAATACAATCGTATCACTGTCAATCTCGTTCGCCTGCAATAGTGACTCGAACTCCTCCCGGCTGCACGAATACACCTCATTGTGCTTCTTATAAGCCATGTTGAAGCGATCAAACATATTGACGCCGTATTCCTCCTCCAGGCTGCGTATAAAGCCCACAGAGCGGTCTATAGAGCATCCAGAGGCCGTGGCCTGCACCTCATCCACGATCAGGATCACAAAGCGGTTATAACGCAGCTCGCCTTTTGCGTTCAGTTGGGCACCATGTGCCTCCCATTGTGCCGCGAAGGCATTCAGATCTTTTTCAATTTTAGCCGCTTCAGAAGCGGTGAAAGCTCTGTTGGATTGATAGATCCAAACTCTTGATTGATCAGAAAATTCCATATGGCAAATATACGGATTCCGCATACATCCATATCTCAGCGTAATGTATTGTTTTGAAGGATTATGGACGTGGTCGTCTCATTTTTTTGCCTTATTAAAAAATACCTTCTTTCGAAGAATACATTCCGTTTCCTGTCTTTGTGGTGAGCGGCTGACAGCACTTTGGTCCGGTTTGTATTTTTTCCGGATTTCTTTTAGCAACCTGTTACCGTCATAGCCCATTTCCTGCATCTTCATGTAGCGATCCGGGTAGGCTTCTATGCTGAGGCGGATAGGATCTGCCGCAATGGAAGCCGGTTGTGCGGACTGATAAGCCGCGATAATGGCGCAGGGACTGAAGCCTTTGCTGTTCAGCAGGATGTATTCGCCGGTATGCCCTACCTGGTCATACATCAGC
>NZ_JAZQRL010000104.1:0-159624 GCF_045629565.1 Arcticibacter sp. | reverse complement strand
CAGGGATGTGGAGCTGCGCAAATACGGACAGCTGGAGGCGCAGGAGATCCGCTTTGTCGCCCGGGCTGAAGCAGACCAGCTCCTGATGCTGAGCGTATCGCTGCTGGCTTATGCTGAAACACGGATGGAGGAGGGTTATGTACTGCTGAACAGCAAGGCATTCAGTCCCTGCGGGATTATCGCTGCTTTCGCGGCTGAAGAAGCGGGAGCGTACCCTGCTGGGCCGGTGAACATGGAGCTTAACGAAGAACAGCAAACACGGGCAGCAGCCATCAGTATGATGTGTTACGAAGGCAACAGGCTGCTACGCGATCAGGAACAACGGAAAGAGAAACTCACCACGAAAATGGCGGCAAGAACAAAAACGCCGGCAAAAGCGACGAAGCAACGAACGGCAGACGGCAGGGATCGAGTAGATTTCCCGGTAGGGAAGCGGGTATCGTTTTCTTCGTAACACTAGATCATCTCCTTCTGCAAAGTACGGAGAGACAAGAAAAAGACTGCTTAAGTACTCACATGATTAATTAATTGACGGGTAGAAATACTATCATTAGATTTACTAATGATGAAGCATCTCTACCTAACCATTATAGTCAGCTTTTTCTTCTTGCGCGCCAGTGCCCAGAATCCGATCGGTTTGCCACAGATTGTTAATTATGACAATCTGAATTATAAAGGAGGTATCCAGAACTGGGCAGCAGACCAGGACCGGCAGGGCAGGGTGTACTTCGCCAATAACGAGGGGCTGTTATCTTTTGACGGGAAGCACTGGAGACTATACCCCTTGCCTAATAAAACGGTGGTTCATGCTGTGAAGGCGGCTACAAATTCGGGACGGATATATGTCGGCGCACAGGACGAGATCGGTTTCTTCGAACCGAATAGTCACGGTATTCTGAATTTCAGATCACTTAAACCTCTCATCCCCGCCGCGAGCAGGCAGTTTGCTGATGTTTGGAACATCTGTCAGGTAGGAGATATGCTTTTTTTTCGAACTACCGACAAGATCTTTTATTTAAAAGATGATGCTATCCGGGTTTTCCGTACAAGTTCCGAATGGTTGTTCCTCGGGCAGGGGCAGAGTGGAATATTTGCACAGGAGAAAAATAAGGGCCTCATGGTCTTCAGGGAAGGCACCTGGCAGATCGCATCGGATGATAAGATTTTTAAGGAAAGCGTAGTCACCGCTGTGCTCGACTATGACCCGGGTGTGCAGCTTGTAGCTACCCTTAAACATGGGCTGTACTTACTGTCGGGCGGCAAGATCACCAGAAAAGAAACGGCATTGGACGGTATTTTTGGTACCAGCTTTATTTACAGCGCTGTCGCGGTTAATAAAGATTGGATTGCCATCGGCACTACCTCGTCAGGCTGTTACATAATAGACCGGAAAGGACACATTGTGCAGCAATTTTCAGCCAATGAAGGTTTGCAAACCAATTATGTCCGGAATCTTTTGGTTGACAAAGGTAAGAACCTCTGGATCGCGCTGGATGACGGCCTGAGTATGGTTGCTTTTAACAGTGCCATAAAGCAGATTTTTCCGGATGCTAAGAAACAAATCAGCAGTTACTCGGCGAGGATATTTGATAAGCATCTGTATGTAGGTGCTTCGAACGGACTGTTTTATTTACCCCTGGATATGCAAATTAAAGACCTTAGCTATTCCAAGGGGAAGTTTGAGGAAGTAGGTAAGCTGAAGGGTCAGGTATGGGGGCTAGCGGAGATAAACCGGCAATTGCTCCTCGCTCACGAGGACGGAGCTTTTACCATCCGCGAGAGTTTACTTAGCCCAGTTAAGGGAACACAGGGAACCTGGCTTTTCGAAGCCTTATCTCCGGTAGAGCCCTCCCGTTATATCATGGCAGGAACTTATGAAGGGTTGCAACTGCTCAGTTATGAGGCTGGAAATTTTTCAGAGGCAAAGCCCGTAGGGCCGCTTGAGAAGACCTCGTTGCGATTTATAGCGTTTGACGGAAATAGCAATACTGTTTGGGCATCTCATCCGTATCGCGGGGTGTTCATGTTAAAACTATCGTCTGATTTTCGTCGAATAACGAATAAGAAGATACTGACGAAAGACGATGGCCTGCCTTCTACTCTGGGTAATTACCTGTTTCAGGTCAAGAACCGGATAGTCGTTGCCACACAGGACGGGATCTATGAGTATGATGGCAGCAAAAAGAAATTTAAACGTTCTGATTTTTTCTACCCATACCTGAAGAACACCCCCGTTCACTATTTGAAAGAAGACCAGGCTGGAAATGTCTGGTTTGTCAATGAAAAAAAGCTTGGCGTTATAGATTTTTCAAAGAAGTCTGATGAAACGGCTGTCGTTTACATTCCCGAACTTACTTCGCGGATTGTTTCAGGGTTTGAGCATGTGTACCCATATGATCAGCAGAATATATTTGTGGGCTCCAATAAAGGTATTTATCATATCAACTTTGACAAATACAGGGCGCAGCGCAATGAGCTGAATGTGCTGCTGGCACAGGTTAAAGTCTTTGGAGACAGAGACAGCATCGTATTCGGCGGATATGGCAATTACAAAGACAATAGCCCGATTAAGTTGCCCTATAACCATAATTCTATTCAGTTTGAGTTTGCGTCGACTCTCTTCGAGCAACAGAATAACATCGAATTTAGTTACCAGTTAAGTGGTTTCGACAGTCAGTGGTCTGCATGGAGCACGAAAGCAGAAAAAGAGTATACTAACCTTCCGTCGGGTACCTACGTTTTTAAAGTAAAGGCCAGAAATAATCTGGGAAATCAATCTGCTGCTCTTGAGTATCCGATAGCGATCAGTCCTGCCTGGTACGAGACCTGGTGGTTTTACCTGTGCTGCTTCCTGATAGTGGCCGGTTTGATCTTGTTAGTCGTCAGGAGGCAGAAGAAGCAACATCTGAAGGAACAGGAGCGATTGAAATATCTGCACCAGCTTGAACTTGAACACAACGAGCGTGAGATTATGAAACTGCACAATGAGAAACTTACTGCAGATGTGGATTATAAAAATAAGGAGCTTGCTTCCATCACGATGCACCTTGTTCAGCGTGGTAAGTTGCTTGCGCGGATCAGGGAAGAGCTTTTGCAGGAGACTAAAGACAGCAATAACGGAACGGAACTTAAACGTGTTATACGACTGTTGACTGAAGCGGAGAAGAACGATGCGGACTGGACACAGTTTGCGCGCCATTTCGATCAGATACATTCCAATTTTCTCAGCCGCTTAAAGGAACGTTTTCCGGATTTAAGTTCGAACGACTTAAAGCTTTGTGCTTATCTGAAAATGAATATGACATCCAAGGAAATTGCCCAGTTAATGAGTATCACGATCAAGGCGGTTGAAGTTAGCCGTTATCGGTTGAGGAAAAAGCTGCAGATCCCGTCGGATGTTGCATTGTTTGATTATCTGCTGAAGGCTATTGATTCAAGGGAAAAAATGCCCGGGATGTAATAATAGATCGCTATCAGGGAACATTTTCGCGCTGATTTGTTTAGGTAAGATGCAATACGGGCCGGTGGTAAATTCACAGAAACAGACAGTCGTCATCATCATCATCTTTCTGCTTTTGAAGCTTCTTATTCATCTTCCTTTTAACGGGAGGTACGGCTATCATGCGGATGAGCTGTTATACGTTGCTATGGCTGAACAGCTGGCCTGGGGCTACAAAGAAGGCCCTCCGTTCATTTCATTTATCACCTGGGTGTGGGTGCAGCTTGAAGGTGATTCGCTATGGGCGCTTCGCCTGTTTCCCACGCTTTGCGGTGCTGCGCTGGTTGGCCTTACGGGGCTGATGGTACGGCTACTGGGAGGAGGTTCTTTTGCTGTACTCATAGCCTGTATCGCCATTCTATTGGATCCCTCTTTTCTGGCTACTGGGTATATGATGCAACCCGTCGTTTTTGACCAGCTTGGTTGGGCACTCTGCAGTTTTTTCTTAATCCGGTTTGTTAAGAGGGGCAACACCAATGATTTGTTTTACCTGGGCGTTACTGCCGGACTTGGCATGATGAACAAGTTTTCTATAGCCCTTTATCTTTGCTGTTTGCTGGCGGCTTTATTTACAGGTGCGGGCAGGAAGCTGACCGCCAGGGAGATGTTGTATATCGTCATTCCGGGGATAGTGATCGTTTTCCCACACCTGATATGGCAGGTCGATAACGACTTTCCTTTTGTCACCCAGCTGGGGGAGCTCAATACCTATTACTGGTCAAAGACGGATTATTCCACCCTGATGCAGCAAATGCTTTTCTCTCATGGAGCATCGGGAGTAGTATGTGGTGTTGGTCTCGTTTTTTTATTGTTTTCAACGAGCCTGCGTCCCTATCGGTTTATCGGTATTTCCTTTTTATTGCTTCAGTTGGTTTTCTTGTGCCTCCAGGCGAAGACATATTATTCGTTCGGAGCTTTTCCTGTGCTTTATGCGGCAGGAGCTATCTGTACAGCAGAGCTGCTTAAGAAATGGAAGAGGCCATTGGTCAGTGCAGCATTTTTTGTGATGATTATCTTATCGGGAGTGCTTGCTATGCCTGCGGTTGTCCCCGTACTTCGGCTAAACCATACAATTGCCTGGCTCGATATCATGCGGAAGCACACGGGTATTACCGGGCCTCTGAAATGGGATGATGGTACCACTGGTCAGGTTCCCCAGTATTTTGCACAGATGCTGGGATGGGAGAAACTGGCTAAAGAAACGGTGCTTGTTTATCGGTCACTTCCTGAATCAAAAAGGGCTTCTACTGTAGTCTTGACAGATAATTATCAGCAGGCGGGAGCCATATCGTTCTTTGGAAAGGATCAGGTGCCGGCAACCGCATCGATAAGGCCCAGCTTCTTTTCTATTGAAGATGTGAATGAGGAGCCGGAATATACCATCATAGTCGCTTCCAGGCCAAGAAATGAAAGCAGTACGCCGGGGCTGCTCAGCTGTCAGCGGATCCATTACCCGAACGCGGAGGTTAATGGATCGGTAATCTATCTGATTCGGCACCGCAAAGCAGCTATTGCCTATCAGTCGCCTGATTGATTATGGATCCCCGCCACGGCCCTGACCGTTTCAGCTCTGAAATCTGCAGGTGCTTGTATCATGTTATGGGTTAGAAATCTCATAAATTTTGAAAATGATATATGCAAAGAGTTTAACTTTGAGATATGAAGATGCTCGCCATTATCATCGCTTTTTTACTTTTCGCTGGTAGCCTTGACTTCTGCCAGGAGAGCGGCGACTGTGATGGGGGTATAAAGACGGAAGTATGTAGTCCTCTTTGTCACTGTTCCGGCTGCATATTTTCCATCCTTATTCCTAAAGTAACGCAACAGTCCCCCATGGCTCTCGTCATGCTCCGGGAATTTGGGCATCCTCCCGTTTCTTCTGTCCCTACCGTGAGTTATTCCATCTGGCAGCCCCCCCGGCTTGCCGCAGTTTAAAGGGATAATCAATTTTTGTAAACGGTTAAAAATAATAATGAAACAATTTTTTATAAATGCATGCATATGGGCTTGCTGTGCCTCCGCATTTGCACAAACTGACATTCATCCGGATACCCTTTCGCAAAAGGGAGATCTTGACGAGGTCATTATATCAACAACGCGCAGCAGTCGCACCATTTCTAATACGCCAACGCGCCTGGAAGTTATTTCCGGTGAGGAGCTGGATGAGAAGGGTAACATGAAGCCGGGAGATATCCGGCTTATACTTAGTGAGAGCACAGGCATTCAGACGCAGCAAACGTCGGCAACCAGTGCCAATTCCTCTATCCGGATACAGGGACTGGATGGGAGGTACACACAAATATTGAAAGATGGGTTTCCGCTCTATTCTGGAGCAGCGAGTGGTCTGGGGTTATTGCAGATACCGCCTCTGGACCTTAAGCAGGTAGAAGTGGTGAAGGGCTCCGCCTCTACCCTATATGGGGGAGGTGCTATTGCGGGACTGGTCAATCTGATCAGCAAAACACCACGGAACGAACGGGAGTTTAATGTTCATCTGAACGGAACTACAGCCGGCGGCCTGGATGCCAGTGGCTTTTACAGTGAACGCTTCAGCAAATCAGGCATCACTGTCTTTGCTGCCAGAAATTCAAACCGGGCTTATGCGCCGGGAGCGACTGATTTTACGGCGATTCCGGAGTTTGAACGATTCACCCTGAATCCCCGGCTGTTTCTCTACTTTGATGAGGGGGCAACGCTCAGCTTTGGTCTGAACGGAAGTTTCGAGAACCGCCTCGGAGGGAATATCCGTTACCTGGATGATAGCTCGGACCCGGAAGACCGCTACTTTGAAAGGAATAAGACGGAGCGGGTTTCCAGTCAGCTTTCTTTCCGATACCCCTGGGGTGAACATGCAGCGTTTAACATAAAAAACAGTATAAGCTATTTTAACCGGGGCATTGACGTACCTGGCTATCGTTTCAAAGGAAAGCAATACGGGAGTTTTACTGAAGCGAACTACCTGCGTAGCGGGAGGCAAGTAGAGTGGATAGGAGGGCTGAACCTATGGACCGATCAGTTCAGGGAGGCCAGACAAGAAGGGCTACCCCTCCGGGACTATACGCAAACAACTGCGGGAGCCTTTCTCCAGGCAAACATTCATGCCGCGGAATGGATTGAGCTGGAAACCGGAATAAGAAGTGATTATGTTATAGATTATGGCCTTGCTTTATTGCCCCGCGTGTCTGCCTTATTTAAGCTTAACCGACAACTGACGTCCCGGTTAGGCATGGGTATGGGATATAAAGCACCGACAATCTTTACAGAAGAAAGCGAGCGGATACAGTACAGGAATGTGCTTCCCGTGTCTTCCCGTATGAACCGTCTGGAAAAAAGTTATGGAGCAAACTGGGATGTAAATTATAATACGACTGCTTTTGATGACGAGGTGACTTTCAGTATCAATCAGATGTTTTTCTACACGTATTTAAATCATCCGCTTACGCTTGGAACAGCAAGTGATGGACGTTATGTGTTTGAGAATATCAACGGGCATATAGACAGCAGGGGGATGGAGACCAATCTTAAGGTTACCTACGAGGATCTAAAGTTGTTTTTAGGATATAGCTTTACTGATGCCAGGATCCACTCGGGAGGATCGAAGAGACAAAACCCTCTGACTGCCAAACATCGCCTGAATAACGTGCTGATGTATGAGGTCGAAGAAAAATGGAAGTTAGGAGCAGAAGCTTATTATTATAGCAAGCAGAAACTAAGTGACGGCAGCACCGGAAGAGATTATTGGATATTGGGTTTCATGGCCGAAAGACTGTGGGAGAAATTTTCGCTTTACATCAATTTTGAAAATTTCACGGATACCCGGCAAACACGTTTTGACAGCATCTATACTGGTGCGGGCAACAATCCGGTATTTCGCGATATTTATGCGCCTCTTGATGGTTTTGTTGTGAACGGAGGGGTTAAATTCAGGTTGTAACAAGTTTTTAAAAAATAATTACAACAAGGGATTTTGTAATCTGTTGTTACTAAGTTGATTAAAATATAACTTGATTTCTGGTTCAATAATTCTTATGAGGAAAATTCTTAATTTCGTGCAGAATCAGGCTTTTGAGGTGTACTCATTTGATAAATAGATCCTGTGTAATTGAACAAAGTTTTTTTTCTTTGCTTAATTTATGTACAGTGGACAAAAGCCTGAACAGTATTTAAAACTTAACTATGATATTGACGAATATCCCCTTTCCCGAATTTATTAAAGACTTCGAGGAAACTCTTGATCACCTTTTTCATGAAAAGGAAGATATAAACCAACTGAGCCTGGAAAGAGGCCTTCCGCCTGAAATAATAAATGGTATTATGTCTAAGAGACCACTGTCTGTAGCTATTCCAGAACAGTACGGGGGGCGTGGTTCGAAGGTTAAAGAGTGTTTGGGATTGCTGGCTGCGGCTTCATATGAGTCGCTTCCGCTTTCGTTAACTTTCGGAATCAACATTGCGTTGTTTTTGGAGCCAATATCCAAGTACGCAAATGAGGAGGTTAAGCAGGGTATCTTTAATCGTTTTCTCGAAAATCAGAACATGGGCGGTCTGATGATCACTGAGCCCGGTTACGGTAGTGATGCCCTGAATATGAAAACGAGTTATGTACCCACGGAGAACGGGTATAAGATCAAGGGTACCAAACATTGGCAGGGACTGACAGGGCTTGCTGATTACTGGCTTATTGCTTCCCGCAAGGAAACGAACGGAGAGCTGGGCCGGGATATAGATTTTTTCATTTGCGAGGGAGAAAAAATCATAGTAGAGGAGATCTTTGACAATGCGGGCCTTTATATGATACCTTATGGCTTGAATAAGCTGGATCTGGAAGTCCCTTCCAATTACAAACTGCAACCAGAATCTACGGGTATTAAGATGATGCTTGATATTTTGCACAGAAGCAGGATGCAGTTCCCTGGTATGGGGATGGGCTTCATCAAGCGTATGCTGGACGAAGCCATCGGGCATTGCAAGAATAGGATGGTCGGCGCAGGAAACTTGCTTTCCATAGATCAGGTTCAGTTTCAGCTTGCACGCATCCAGTCTGCATTTACTATTTGCTCGGGGATGTGTTCCAGAAGTACTGATATCAGTAGCATAGACCACAATCTGGCTTCTGAAGGACTGGAAGCCAATAGCATGAAGGCAGTGGTTACTGACCTGATGCAGGAGTCTGCACAGTTGCTGGTACAAGTGTCGGGAGCCAACGGCTACCGCATAAGCCATATCGGCGGGCGCGGTATCATGGACAGCAGGCCATTTCAGATCTTTGAAGGTTCGAATGAAATGTTGTATACACAGATTGCTGAGATGATGACGCGTGCTATGAAGAAGGGCAAGCAGTCTAATGTATTTGAATATCTGAAAGCGTTGAAGTTGACTTCGCAAGCTTGCGAATATTTCAAGAAGGACCTGAACTTTGAACTGAGTACGACGCTGACGCAGCGCAAGATGGTAGATCTGGGCAAGATCTTTGCGCGCGTGATCTGTACAGAATATGTGCTGCAGTTGCAACAAAAAGGCTTTAGAAAGGATCTGGTGGATAATAGTATCCGAATGATCCAACAGGAAGTGGGCGGCCTTATTTGTGCTTATCACTTTGACAACACCGTTGGAGTAGTAGATGATTACTCAGAAAATAGCTCCTGGTTGAATTTATAAAAGCCCCGGTTTTTTAAATCATACTGATAGCGTATAAACGACAGAGCCCCCATTGGGGGCTTTTGTCGTTTATACGCTATCAGTACTTCTCAGATTTTCCCTAAGTGTGATACAAAGCCCGGGCTTGTTTTATTAACGTGCATCATCCCCGTACATTTATGTGAAAATGCGTCGGTATGTGAATAAGATACCTCGAAACGCAGGTCTAATAAGCTCGGCTATGTCTTTGAAAATTCTGCTTCTGTCTAATAACTTTTATCCTGACATAGGAGGGATTGAAATCAACTCGGAAATCCTGGCACATGAGTTTATCAAGGCGGGGCATCAGGTGAGGCTTGTTACCTGGACGGCAGACGAGCGGGAAAATAGGTTTCCGTTTGCTGTTGTTCGCCGGCCGGGCAAACTGGATTTGTTCAGGGAACATCACTGGGCGGATGTTGTGTTTGAAAATAACCCTTGTCTCCGGCTGACCTGGCCGGGTCTTTTCTTCGGTAAGCCTAACGTGATAGCACTAAATACCTGGGTGTCCAGAGTTGATGGTAGTGTTGGCTGGCAGGATAAACTGAAGACACTCTGGTTCAGGAGATCCAAAAGCATCATCGCAGTAAGCGAGGCGCTGAGAAGAAAGAACTGGGAAAAGGCAATCGTGATAACAAATCCTTACAGAGCAGAACTTTTCAAAATGAACAGTCAGGCGAAGAGACGCATTGACCTTGTCTTTCTGGGGAGGCTCGTGTCTGACAAAGGGGCCGACCTGGCTATTGAGGCGCTTCATGCACTGGACACCGAAGCGGAGAGAGGTATGGAGGAGCGATCTGGAGTTCGTCTTACTATCATCGGCGAGGGGCCGGAGGCACCCGCATTAAAAGCTTTGGCGGCAAAATACGGACTTGAGCATCAAGTGGATTTTAAAGGTTCCCTGCGGGGAAAGGAGCTTGTAGATTGTTTGAACGAACATAAAGTGATACTCGTGCCTTCGAGATGGGAAGAGCCGTTTGGGAACGTTGCCCTTGAGGGCATGGCTTGCGGATGCATTCCTGTGGTATCTGATGGTGGCGGACTACCTGATGCCGTCGGCAGTGCGGGTTTAACCTTTAAAAGAGGAGATACCGCTGATATGGTCAAACGCATTCGGGAGATCCTGCATTCGAAGGAGCTCGAAGAAAAACTGAGGCTTGAGGCCTTGCAACACCTGAAGCTTCATCATCCTAAGAAGGTTGCCGATCGTTATTTAAAGGTTATCAGAGAGGCTGTATCATCGAGAATATGAAAATCGTTTTTTTTACTCACCCTGACTTTCTGCGACACCAAAGTATGCCAAGGTATGCCAACTGGCTTGCCAGCGGAATGCAGAAAAGAGGGCATCAGGTAGATATGTGGTCTCCCAAAGGGTATTTTTCTGCTTTGCCGTTTCGTAACAAGTCGCTGAATAAGTGGCTGGGTTATCTCGATCAATATGTGATCTTTCCGATACAAGTGAAGACCAGATTAAGGAAGCTTCCACCTGATACACTTTTTGTTATTACAGATCATGCGCTTGGCCCATGGGTGCCACTTGTCAGGGACCGGCCCCATATTGTTCACTGCCATGACTTCCTGGCCCAAAGGAGTGCGACCGGAGAGATTCGCGAGAACGTTACAGGACGAACTGGGAGGATTTATCAGTCGTATATCCGAAAAGGATACAGCGCGGCCGATCACTTTATTTCTATTTCATATAAGACTCAGACTGATCTGCATAACATGCTGTCTAAGCCGCCCCTGCTATCTGAAGTTGTATATAATGGTTTGACCCGAAAGTTCAGACCGGCCGACGATGTCGTTCTGTTGAGAAGGGAATTGAGCAGGGAAACCTGCGTAGATCTTCGTGCGGGATTTATTCTGCATGTAGGGGGTAACCTTTGGTATAAAAATAAAGCAGGTGTTATTGGGGCTTACGAGAGGTGGAGGGACAAATCGGAACAGGTACTGCCATTGCTCTTGATCGGGGAAAATCCTGATGAGACCATCCGGACTCAAATAGACTCCTCTCTGTATAAAGCGGATATTCATGCGCTGGCCGGAATGCCGGATGATTTTGCTGATAAGGCCTATAGCGCCGCCTCGTTATTTTTGTTTCCGTCATTAGCAGAGGGTTTTGGCTGGCCGATTATAGAAGCTATGGCGTCAGGTTGTCCGGTTATTACTACTGACGAGGCACCGATGAACGAAGTAGGCGGACAACCGGCTGTATATGTTAGCAGGAAGCAGATGGGCAATGAGCCGGAATGGCTGGACGAATGCGCGTCAGCAATTGACAGAACGCTAAACATGAGTGACGAACAGCGGGCAAATCTGGTTTCAGGCGGACTGGAAAACGTAAGCCGATTCGATTCAGAATCGGCTCTCGACAAAGTGGAAAACGTCTATATGCGCATTGGGTCAGGCCGGCTATTTAGAAGAGAACCTGAACTTCATAACTAACATGGTAATTGTCACTAACGATGAAAAAACGTTGGTGACAATTATGGGTAAATCGTCCTTAAGGATACCATAATAGGTCCAGATGCTTGTGCCGGTTAACAGAATAAAGAACATGAGCGGCGACACATCTTCGGCCTTCTTTTCTTTCATCGTCTTTACCAGCTGAGGAATAACCGAGGTGCTGGTACAAATGCCGGCGACAATGCCGATGAGCGTTTCATTTATATTCATGTTAAGGCGATGGTTGTGTCTGTCTTAAACTCGTCCGTAACTGTCGAGTTCCCTTTGCGAATTGAACTCAAGTTTGTCCTGAAGCGAGATTTTGCAATCTTGCAACTTGGGATTCTCTCTTTTAATTATATCAATGATGGTTTGATTTGGTGGAAGACCGCTTTCTGAGGTCATGGTGGCATTTCCCGAGTAGTTCTGCCCATCAGGGAATTCGGCCGTCCACGATATTAAACAATGTTTCATAGTTTTTTCAGTTATGGTTTTTGAGCTTTTCCTACGTATTTTCCGTGATCAGGTATTGCGACATCGCTGAAGTCTTCAGAGAGTTTTTTTAATCCTTCTCTCAACTCAACACCCTCCATGGCTTGGCCGTGACCCGAAATGACGAGCTCCGGTTGAAGCAGTTCAAGTCGCCTTACAGTATCCCATGCAGCCTGCCAGTCTGTGGTCAGGTACCTCGGAGGTCCGTGCACTTCTTCTTTCTGAATGAGCACTTTGTAAAGTGAGTCTTGCCTGACGGTCACAAACGCATCAGCAGATAAAAGGGTACGATCCTTTTCTCTGAAGAAAGCCACCTGGCCAGGTGAATGTCCGGGAGCAGGGATCCATACCCAGTCAGGCAACTCAGGCACCGTCCCGTCTTCAGGGAGAGGAAGAAGACGTTCGCGGATGTCAATAGGCTCGATGGGATATATGGAGGATAATTTGGCGAGTAAGCCTCCCTCAACACTGGGATCAGGCTCAGGATAGCGCTGTTGGCCTGTTAAAAAGGGGAATTCCAGCTGATGCGCATACACCGGAACGTTCCAGGTTTCCAGAAGATGAACGATGCTGCCTACATGGTCGAAGTGTCCGTGTGTCAGTAATATGACCTTGGGTCTGGTGCCTTTACCAAACCTTTTTTCGGCTACCTCCACCAGCTTCTTCCCGCTGTGGGGCATGCCGGCATCGACCAGTACCCAGTCTCCCTGGGCCGGATCTCCGATCATGATGACGTTGACGATCTGGTTGGTATAATAGTAAACGTCTTTTCGGACTTCTCTACCGTGACCACTCTCCACCGAGGTCATGGGTATAAATTTATTATCGCCGCTCTGCTTCATAGAGTTTGATTTAGATGTTAGTTGTTAACAACTTTTAATGCTAACTGTTGGCGGGAAAGCTGTCTGGTAGCACGATCAGGTATTTCAAACATGAGAAAACCGTATTTCTCGAATGAACACCTCCATGTGGTCTGTTGTTATTATCGTATCTATTAAATTTTGAAAAACATGAAAAAACTAACAATTCTATTTGCAGTTGCTTTGAGCAGCGTTTGTTTATTTCAATCGTGCAGTGATGACGACGACGATGCAGGGATGACTAATCAGGAGTTTGTTACTCAGGCGTCAAGCAGTAACAGTTTCGAGATTCAATCAGGTCAGCTTGCTGGTACAAAGGGTATGAACCCACTGGTTACTGCATTCGGATCACACATGGTTACGGACCACACCATGGCGGCACAGGAGCTGGCTACTCTATCACAGCAGAAAGGCTGGACCTTGAGTCAGGATCTTTTGAAGCGGCATAAGGACAACTATGAGATGCTGACTCCGTTGACCGGTGCGGCTTTCGACAAGGAATTTGCCAGACTGATGGTGGTATCGCATGAAGAAGCCGTATCACTTTTTCGCTCGGCCTCGTCTTCGAACGGAGTTCCGGATTCGGATCTGCGTTCCTGGGCTGCAGGTAAGCTTCCCAAGCTGGAGCAGCATTTGAACGAAGCCAGAGAGCTGAATGAGGCAATAAATTAAAGGGAAAAGAGCAAAGAAGGGACCGCATAGTCGGTCCCTTCTTTGTTTCAGGAGGTTGGAGTGTGAAATATGGATCAAAATATGTTGATTGGGGTATCAGATGGAAAGGTAGCAAGGCTTCGCGAACATGCTTTCGTTATTTTTGATTGAATGATAGGAAGAATCAAGTCGCCGCTTAGAGATCTTTATCATGAGTTGAAACTGATAAGCTATATTGTAAAAAGTAAGTTTAATCCGGTGCCAACCCATAATAAGCTGAATGTTTATTTAGACAGCTTTCTCATGAACAGCGATATGGGGAGGTTCTCGTTTATATTTTGCCAATACCTGAAGTTTTGTGGCTTTGGGTTGAGTGTGAAGATAGACAAAGCGTTCATAAGCCGGCTAGCCCCACCTTATAAAAAGCTTTTCCTGCAGCAAAATTATAAGCTGGTACGTCAATGTCAAGCAAAGGAAAACACTGTCGAATGGGTATCTCCAGTCGGCAAGCGAAAATGGTTGGAGATTGCATACGGATACCGTTTTATAGGAACCGTTGACGAAGGAGCCTTCTATATGCCTTTTCCCTTGCATCCCAAGTTTTATATAAAACAAATAAGTTCTGACGATCTACACCTTTTTAGAAGCCAGAAGCGGAACGTACTGGTGTTTTTTGCCGGAAATTTTGATAGCAGGCTATATAACAGGGATGTTCTTAAAGAGAACTTTAATGGAACTGTTTCCCGGATAAACGCCTTGAGATACATCAGGGGCCGGTTTGATGAACCGGCTGAACTGGAGTTTGTAAAGGAGCCGGGGAGATTGCATGAGCTATTGGAAGCGGGAGCAAAAAAGATTGTGCTATCAGAAGCAAGGACACCGGGGGAGCAATGGTTAAGTATTTTGGGTAAAGCGCACTTTTTTCTTTGCCTGCCGGGGGTACGCATGCCATGGTCTCATAACGCCATTGAGTCGATGGCCGTTGGTACCATACCGATCATCCAATATGGTTCGTTGTTTACGCCTCCTTTGGAACATATGAAAAACGCTGTTTGCTATACAAACGAGAATGAATTGGGTGAGGTTTTGTCGGAACTGTTCACCATGTCCGAACAGGAGATAGCGAAGCTCAGATCAAATGTCATCAGTTATTACGAACAATATCTCTCTGCAGAACAGATCGTCGGGAAGCTTAGCGCGTTCTTTTCGTCGGACGAAACCACGTTAAAGGTCATCATTCCTTTCCTGGAGGATCCTGTGAAATGAAATATCCCGGATTCGTGTAATTTTATGTGTATCAGTGCCTTGTGTTTGGGTATAGGAAGAGAAGTCATTAGTAATATTTTTGTTTACATCTTCTTACTGTTTACAATAGGCGCTCTATGAGACTTGGATTCCGAAAATTTTTTTCTTTTTCTCTGCTGTTTTTTTCTTCAGTGATTTTCTTTTCTTCTTGTGTTGGCACTCAGAATGTTGCCTATTTCCAAAACATGAATCAGACCGAGCGAAAGCGACTGGAGTCTGCGATTGCGTTTACTGAACCGATCATTCAAACCGATGATATTCTGGGCATATCTATAATAACTGTAGACCCGCAAACAGCTGCAGTTGTAAATCAGTCGTCGGTTCAGGAAACGATGGGAAATGCGAGGAATCCCAGTTCAAGGGAAATAGAAGGATTTTCGGTAGATAAGAATGGGGAGATAGAGCTTGCAATCATTGGCAAAGTTAAAGTGGCAGGCTTGAGCACCTTTCAGGCGCGGGAACTGATACGAAAAGAGGCGGCGGAATATTACCAGAATCCTAATGTCACGGTTCGGCTCCTCAACTTTAAGGTCTCTGTTTTGGGAGAGGTCAACAGACCTGGTTCATTTACCATGCCCAACGAGAAGGTGTCTATTTTAGACGCACTTAGTTTGGCCGGAGACTTAACACTTTACGGAAAACGTGAAAATATTATGGTTATCCGCGACCAGAACGGCCAGAAAGAGTATGGAACGCTGAGTATTAATTCTTCCGATATTTTTAAGAGCCCCTATTATTATCTTAAGCAGAACGATGTGATTTACGTGGAGCCTAATAAGGCGAAGGTCTTTTCACTGAACAGCACAGCCCGGTCAACTGCGGTTGTAACATTATCGGCAATTTCTACCATAGTTCTCATCATTACCAGAATCTGGTAGATCCTATACGAAATAAGTAATGAGTAAACGTAAGTATAACGGTATGTCCTTCGACGAAGGCGATGAAACAAATTATACGCAGCTGTGGCGTAAGATGAAGGCTGCATGGCCATGGTTCCTTGCGACCTTTGTAGTCTTTTGCCTTGTTGTGTTTTTTTATATTCAATATGCCACACCCTTGTATAATATCCATGCCATGGTGAAAATCAGTAGTTCTACCAGAGGGGGTAGTACGGCGGCAAGCCATTCGTTGACGGAAGAATTGGGCGTGCCGACAGCGTCGAGCGTAGATGAAGAAGCTGTTGTATTAAAAACACGCTCTCTCATGGAAAAGGTGGTTCGGGATATGAAGCTTGATGTGGTTTACTACCGCAGGGAGGGCTTTAAGTCTGTAGAGATGTATCAGCCTCCCTTTGTCGTCGAGGTAATCGATCCTCTCGATTCGATCAAGTTCACAAGCTTTGATGCTACGGTGCTGCCTGGCGGAAAGGTCGAGCTCGAATGGGAGGATACAGCGACGCAGCTCAGCTTCAATAAACCGCTGAAAGTTACCGGGGTGGGGACTATACAGTTGGGTCAGACAGATGAAAGAGCCCCGGCGCCTGGAGCATACCGGTTCACTATATCGTCTGTTGACAAGGCTGTTAATAGTCTCACCAACAGCCTGGAAGTAGCATTATTTGCGAAGCAAGTGGCTATCCTCGACTTGAATTTTTCTTATCCGTTGCCAAAGAAAGGAGAGGATATATTAAACCGGCTTCTTGATCTGTATGTGCAGACAAATTTGGAGGACCGAAACCGACTGGCTGACAGCAGTGTTGCTTTCATACAGAACAGGCTCAGCTTCCTTGGTGCCGAGCTTGGTGATTTGGAAGGCGACATACAGAGTTTTAAGCAAAGAAACAGGATTGCAGAGATGTCTGAACAGTCTAAGGTGATGGTTCAGAACAGCAGTCAGTTTATGAATGAGGTCGCTAAGGCAGAAACACAAATAAATGTTCTAACCAGCCTTCAGGAGTATCTGCAGAGCAATGCCGGAAACGACAGGATTGTACCGAGTTCGCTCGTGGTATCCGATCCGACCTTTAGTGATCTGGTGGAAAAGTACAATACGCTACTTCTGGAGAGAGATAAAAGAATGGTCGGGGTGACAGCGAAAAATCCGGTGATCACGAATATTAATGAGCGGATCGCGAACCTGAGGGCTGACATGTTAAGCAGTCTGGTCAGTAGTAAGCGTTCACTTGGCATCACGCTTGCAAACTTAAGGCAGCAGATGCAATCGGTGGAAGGCCAGGTGCAGGGTGTGCCGAGGATTGAACGGAACTATCTTGACCTGGCGCGGCAACAGCAGATCAAGCAGGAATTGTATATATTCCTGATGCAAAAGAGGGAAGAGTCGGCCATTGCCAAGACTTATAATACGCCTAACTCGAAAAAGATCGATCCTCCAAAGACACAGGGAAAGGTAAGTCCGAAGGCACCGGTTTATTATACGGTGGCGACCTTGCTTTCGCTCCTCATTCCGGCATCGGTGATCTATCTGCGGTTTCTGACCAATACGCGCATTGAGAATAAGGAGGATATCCGGATCAACTGCACACTGCCGGTGATCGCAGAGATCAGTCACAGCACTGAGGGTGAGACTTTTGTTGTGGCGTTCAAGCCCAGAACACCGGTAGCGGAGCAGTTCAGGGCGTTGCGGACGAAGTTGTTGCTGAATTTCAGGGAATCTGATGATAGAGTTATACTGTTGACTTCGAGCGTATCCGGAGAAGGCAAGTCTTTTGTATCGGCTAATCTGGCGAGCATATTCGCCCTTTCGAATAAAAAGGTGCTGCTCATGGAACTCGATCTGAGAAAACCAGGCTTGTCTGCTAAAGCTATAGTGCCGGACGGACCCGGTTTTTCAGAGTTTATTTTAGAAGAGGAGCTTTACTTCGGGAACATTATCAAGCCCTCAGGAATTTTGGATAACCTTTTTATCATGAGCGCAGGAGCTTTGCGATCCAATCCTGCAGAAATACTGATGAGCAGTCGGGTTGGCCTTATCTTCGAAATTTTACGTGCCGAGTTTGATTATATCGTTATTGACGCCCCACCTGTAGGTGTGGTTACGGACGCACAGTTGCTGATGGAGCACGCCGACACCTGTCTGTACGTGGCGAGACAACATCTTACACTAAAATCTCAGCTCGCGATTGCGGAAGAGCTGAAGAATGAGAATCCTAAAAAACATATGGCGATGGTGCTGAACGATATTCAAGCCGGATCGGGATACAACTATGGACAGTACGATTATAGTACAGGTGAACGGTCGCGCTTTAGAAAGGTAAAGGGGCTTTTTGCAAAGGCTTAATCAATCATTATGGATAAGAAGTTGCGCTTTTCGGTTATTATTCCGGTGCATAACAAGTTGCCGCATCTGGAACGCTCCATAAATTCTGTGCTTAATCAGACCTATCCTGAGTTTGAGCTTATCATTGTTAACGACGCGTCAACAGACGGTTCTGCAGAGAAGCTTCAAGAGTTTTCGGACGACCGGATAAGACTATTTGACCGACCGGAACCGGGGCCTGGTGGTTATCTGGCCAGAAATATGGGAATCGACAAAGCGTGCTCTGACTGGATCTGCTTTCTGGACGCCGATGATGAGTGGGCGCCTGAGCTGTTGGATACTTTATATAATGCCATCATTCAGAATCCTCAAGCCACATCGCTTTCCTGGGGCTATTATCATGTTACGGGAGGGACCAAAAAGCTCGACCGAACATCCTCTCTGAACAAAAAGGATGATTTCAGACGCTTTGAACTCGTGGATTTGTTCAGGCAGCGACATACCCTCTGGACGGGTGCAGTTGCTTTTCGGAAGGATATTCTGCTGCGTGCGGGTAAATTCCCGGCAGCTGGCTATAAGAGGGGCGGTGATGTTGATACCTGGATCCGCTGCCTTGCTTTAAGTAAAGAGAATATCTGGATTAATAAGCCGCTGTCTAACTATTATCTGGACTCCGTAAACATGGTTACCAAGTCTGTTAAAAGGGAATCGGGTTATATATTTTCGCCATTCGTGATGGATCTCCTGAAGAGGTCAGACGATTACGAACTGAGGAAGGCTATTAAAGAATTTCAGAATCAGCGGATCTACAGTATCCTAAGAGGACAAATGATCGATGGGCAACGGCCTGACTTTCGCCTTATCAGTAAAATGAATGTAAGTTCTTCGGGTATGCTCCTTCTTGCCAAACTGATGGCAAGAAAACTAATGAGAACATGATATGAAGCTGGCATATTTTTATCGGAACCTGAATCACGGTGGGATACAACGTATGATCGTCAATGCTGCGAACTACTTCGCAGCAGCGGGACATGATGTTTCCGTTGTGTTGATGAAGCGGGATGGAGAATATATCGATTTGCTTGACCAGAACGTCAAGATCATCTTCTTCAAGTCTATTGACAAGACGAAGTTGTTAAGATCTTTCTCCTCCATATTGAAAGAACATCAGTTTGATCTTCTGTTTACGGCTACGCCTTCGTTGAATACGTTCACGGTGATCGGCCGGTTTCTCTCAGGGGTGAGGACAAAAATTGTCATATCGGAGCGGAACAACACAGCTGTTTTTTTTAAGAACAGCTCCTTGACGTTGTCTAAGCTGACATTCCTTGCTATCCCGTTATTATATCGGTTTGCAGATGCTGTTGTTGCTGTATCGGAGGGGCTTGCCGGAAGCCTCAAAAAAGTTGCTCTTATCCCAAAGAGAAAAATACATGTAATATATAATCCAGCCTGGAGTCCGCAGCTGGAAGAGCAAGCGGGTACTGAAGTAAGTCACGAGTGGTTTCAGTTTCCGGAAGTTCCTGTGATTATCACTGTGGGGAGGTTGGTTCCGGCTAAAAACCACGCATTGCTTATTGAAGCGATAGCCTTGCTCCGAAAAGATATTCAGGTCCGTTTGATCATACTGGGTGACGGAAATCTGAAATCGGGTCTGCAAAAGAAGATAGATGATATGAACCTTCAGGACTGCATACGTTTGGAGGGCTTCAAACTCAATCCGGTATCATGGATGAGTAAAGCAGATTTGTTTGTCCTTTCTTCAGACTATGAGGGGTTTGGGAATGTATTGGTTGAGGCCTTAGCTGCGGGACTGACTATCGTATCAACCGATTGTGATTTTGGACCTTCTGAGATTTTGAAGGGCGGATACGGATATCTTTCACCTGTAGGGAATGCCACTGCATTAGCGTCTGAAATGGCGCGCGCCTTACAGTCGCCGATTGATAAGAACAGACTTAAAAAAAGAGCGCAGGAATTTGGTACTGAGCAAATTATGAGACGTTATGATGAGCTGTTCTCTGGAATGGTTTCATAGTATTTTCTCGGTTTTTGTATATCCGGAATGCTATTCTGTGTAGGCTATTTTAATTCCAGATTTGTTCTATTTGTAACGACACGATTGTACTAGCTCTCAACTTGTAAATTTTCTACGAATTTGTTGTCAATAATTTAACAGGCACATGAAGTTGTTAATTATAACACCCTTTAAGAATGAAGAAGTGTCTGTAGGACAAACTCTTGCTTCGGTAGTCAGGCAAAGTGTGCATCCTGCTGCCTGGCTGCTGATGGATGATGGTTCAGTGGATGAATCACCACGGATTGTTCAGGAATATGCAGCTCAGTACCCGTTTATCAAATATTATAGGAGAGAAAGCGGTTCAGGAGCCAGGGCGACTGGAAACAATGTCGTTGACCTGTTTAATCTGGGATTGAAGGTGGCTGAAGAGATGGAAATCGGTTGGGATATTGTGTCAAAGCTTGATGCGGATCTCGTGATACAGAAAGATGACTATTTAGCCTTTCTGGTGGAGAAGTTTAAAAGGTACCCCAAGCTGGGTATTGCGAGCGGGGCAACTTTTATCATTAATGATAAGGGAAAAGTGATCGAGTCTAAACATCGGTGGCACACACAGGGGCCGAATAAATTTTATCGAAAGGAATGTCTTGAGGCGATTGGCGGCCTCAGGCCTTTTAAGGGATGGGATGGTATAGACAACATTCTGGCCCGGGATAAAGGATATATCACGGAGAAATTTTTTGAGCAGGACGTGTTGCATTTATATCCGACGCAAACGAGAGATGCTGAAGGTGGGGTCAGGCAGGGACTGCGCAGGGAGGCCTATGGATACCGGAATATGGGATACCCCTTTTTTATGTATCTATTTAAGGCAGGTAAACTGCTGAAGGAGAGAAGTATGTATGAGGGGTGTCTCTTTTTGATGTACGGCATAAAGGCCACACTCGTTAGCCGGCCATTGGTTTCGAAGCATGAGGCGAGGGCTGTAAGGCGGTTCATGGCTAAAAGAGTTGAAAATAAATTTACCTACACTAATTCTACTACACTATGAAAATCATGGGAATTGCGTCAGTTGGGGGCCATTGGGTTCAGCTGCTGAGAATAACGCTCGCTTTCAACGATGAGGATGTTTTTTTTGTTTCAACCAATCCGGACTTTGCCAGTATGGTGCCGGGAAAGAAGTTTTATCATATTGCTGAAGCCAGCAGATGGAACAAGATCAGGCTTTTGAAAACATTCTGGCATGCGTTCCATATTGTTTCAAAGGAAAAGCCGGACGTGATCGTCACAACGGGAGCCGCTCCGGGACTGATGGGATTAATGGTGGGATGGTTGATGGGCGTGCGCACGGTATGGATCGATAGTATTGCCAATGTAGAAAAGATTTCGTTAAGCGGAAGGATTGCATCCAGATTCGCTGATCGCGTCTATACGCAGTGGCCCGAACTAGCGTCATCAAAAATTATGTATGCGGGAAATGTGTTAGTATGATTTTTGTAACGACAGGAACCCAGGCACCTTTTAATCGGCTTATCCGGGCAATGGAGGAAATAGCTGGTGAACTGGTAGACGAAGAGGTGGTAGCTCAGGCTTTTGGAGTGGATTTCGTGGTCAGAAATATGAAGATTGTGGAATTTCTGACACCGGAGGAATATATGGGGATATTCAGTAAGGCCCGGCTTATTATTAGCCATGCAGGCATGGGTACCATTATATCGGCCTTAAAGGAGAGGAAGCCAATCATCATTGTGCCGCGCATTGCCGCGTATGGAGAACATCGGAATGAGCATCAATTGGCTACGGCTAACAAAATAGCTCAGCTGAACTACATGCCTGTTGTATACAATATGGACGAACTTCGGGAGGTTGTTTTAGGTACCCATTCAGGTTCAAACGTGTTGTTCACCATGCCGGAGCTTGGAGATACCGCATCCCAAAGCCTGATATCATCTATTCAGGAGTTTATGATCGCAGCAAGAAAACCACGATAAGTAATGAGGGCGTTTATCTTCACTAAGCTTTTTATTATCGTGATGGGAGGTATGGGCATTATCTCGCTTGCTTTGCTGTTGGTTCGAAAGCAGGCAGATCCGATGCTCACTGGTCTGGAGAGTTTGCTTGTGGTGTACTGCGGCGCTGCTTTTCTGTGGGCAAGATCAAAACGTATTGATAGCGTTATGATCTTGCAGGGATCTCTTGCACTTTATCTTATCTGCTCATGGTTGTATGCTGTTGTTTATCGCCAGGCGAATGTTCTTGATTTCCTGATGATATACAAGTCATTTGTATACCTGTTCCTTCTAACGTTTTTAACTGACAAAAGGCTGATGACTGCCAGAAGTGTTGTCAACTTTTATACGGTGCTCCTCGGGATTTTTTTCTTTAAATATTTACTGGCTTTTGTGCTCGGTACCGACGATCGGCCGATTGTTTATGAAGAAAATAATTTCGAGCTAATGCTCTTATATGCCTTATTCCTGGTTCGTTACAGTATAACATCGGAAAGGTATCTGCTGATTATGGCCGTTCTGGCGGTTATTACGCTCCTGTCACTCTCCCGGTCGTCCTTACTCATGTACAGTGTTCTTGTCTTGTATGTGTTCATCAAGTCGTTTCCGAAGACCTGGGTTTTTATGGTACCTGTTGCTTCGGTGATACTCGGTCTGGCGATTTACTATATATTTTCACAACGGTCAGGGAGCCTGGAAGAAATCGACCGCTATAAATTCATGCTGGTTTTCTGGAGCGAAGTGAAGGGTTGGAACGCCTGGCAATGGCTGGCCGGAAATGAACGTATCACACCATTAAGCTACTACTCGTGTGCGGACATGAGCTACTTCAAAAGACTCTTTAGCTACTCTGGCGATGGCACGTGCTATTCTGTTGTTTTACACTCCTTTCTTTTAAGGGTAATTCTTGATCATGGTCTTCTGGGCCTCGTTTTTATTATTTATGCTACCTGGCTGATGCTACGTAAAAGTGGAATGCAGAAAGACGCCATTCTCGTCTTCATAGCCATTGTTGTAATCAACGGACTTTCCGTATCTTCCTTTAACAATCTCTTTTTCGCTATAAGTATGGTGTTTCTGATGACTACGAACGTGACGATGTTAAAGAGAGACATTAATGCAGACCCTGAGTCGGGTTAATTTGACATATGACAGAATCATTAACAAACAAATTTGGAGCCTATTTTAGATTTTTTTACCGAATTCTGGGTTTACGCTTTTTGTTCGACATTTCGCTGAACATCTCTGTAAGCTTCCTTGATGGCATCGGGCTCGCCATGTTTATCCCCTTACTTCAGATGATGGACGATCAGGGTAATTTAGAAACCCGGGAGTCTATGGGTAATCTGCATTTTTTTACAGATCTATTTGATAGCCTTAGCATACCGCTAAATATTTACAGCGTCTTAATTTCTCTTGTTATTCTCTTTATAATGAAGGGAGCGCTGAAATATTTTCAGCTAAGTTCCCAGGTCCGTCTTAAGCAACGATTTATGAAGAAACTGCGGTTTCAACTGACCGATGATCTGCAGCATCTCAGCTATAACGGTTTCTTGAAGCTTGACGCGGGTAGGATCCAAAATGTGCTTACTGCTGAAGTGCAAAAGTTGCAACAGGCGTTTACCCAGTATCTGAATGCTGTAAGCGCAGTGGCCATGTTGCTTACCTATGTGATAATGGCATTTTTAGCCAACTGGCAATTTGCTTTTCTGGTAGCGTTGTGCTCAGTCCTATCCAATCTTCTCTTCAGCAGAATCGTAAAGACAGTAAAAACCTCATCCATGCGGATTTCTTCAAAAGGAAATCTTTTCAACGCTTATCTGATTGAGGCGGTGCATTTTTTCAAGTATTTGAAAGCAACAAACCAGTTCAGGGGATTCAGCAAAAAGATCAGGCAGGTAATTAAAGATACCGAAAGGTTAAACACCAAGGTAGGACATTATCAGGCTATCACCGCGAGCATCAGAGAGCCAATGGTAATTCTGATCATTGTGATCGTAATTATTGTTCAAATCAGGTGGATCGGCGGCAGCCTGGGATCTGTCATTCTGAGTCTTCTCTTGTTTTACCGCGCATTGTCATTTTTGATGAACTATCAGAATTCATGGCAGAGCTTTGTTCAGAATGTGGGCGCAATTGACTCCGTAACACGCCTGACTCAGGAGATGCAGGGACAGAAGGAACCGCAGCAACAGACTGAATTTGATGGATTTGAACGGGGAATAGAGATTAGGAATGTCGAATTTAAATATGGTAATACCACTGTCCTCCATGATATTAATATTCAGATTCCAAAGAATCAAACTATTGCCCTTGTAGGCGAAAGCGGGTCTGGAAAGACGACGTTAGCCAATATTATCACCGGACTATTACCTCTCGAAAAGGGGAGTATGCTCATCGATGGGCAGGACCTGAAATCATACAACCTTGACAGCTATCGTAGTCGCGTGGGGTATATATCCCAGGAGGCTGTAATTTTTAAAGATAACGTGTTCAATAACGTTACTTTTTGGGCCGAGCCGAGTCCTGAGAATATCAGCCACTTCTGGAAGGTTGTGGAAATGGCATCGCTTACAGATTTTATAGGGTCACTTCCTAATAAAGAGAAGACTGAGCTGGGGGATAAAGGGATGTTGATTTCAGGGGGGCAGAAACAGCGGATTTCTATTGCCAGGGAGCTCTTCAAAAGAGCAGACATCCTTATTCTGGACGAGGCCACATCGGCACTTGATTCGGAAACGGAATTAATCATACAGCAAAACATCGAGCAACTTCAAGGTAGCTACACGATGATTATTATTGCACACAGGCTATCAACGATTAAGAACGCGGACAAGATCTTTATGCTTGAGGGAGGGCAAGTGACCTATAGCGGAAGCTTCAGTCAGATGGTAGAGAATTCGGAGCGATTTAAAAGAATGGTTCTTTTGCAACAAATTTAGTGTCAAACAAGAAAGCGTCTTGCTCGGCGTGAAATTTTATTAATCTACTGTGTATTAACTTTTTGTAAAAGTAAAATGTCAATAATATGTAACCGGTGCTTTATAAATACGTAAGACAAACCAACGAAATCGATTATATCAAGGGGGATATTCTCGTATTTCTTCTAATCATTATGGTAATAAAAACGTATCAGGTGCTGCTAGCAGTGCTGGTTATGGGAGCAGCTGGTTGTTCAAAAACTGAGGAAATCGCTACTCCGACGGAAACAGTCAGTTTAGAAACAGTGGCTGCCAGCAAATCATCAAAAAGTAAAGCTACATTACAAAACAGCCTTCCTTTTAAATTTGGAGCTTCTGTAAATATTGGTTTCCTCCAAAAGAACGAAAAGTATCGGGCGCTTGTGACCCAGGAATTCAGCAGCATTACTGCAGAAAGTGCTATGAAAATAAAAGAGCTCCATCCTGCAGAAAATACCTACGACTTTGCGGATGCGGATTACCTTATAAATTATGCCAAACAACACAATAAGCGTGTTCATGGTCACACCTTAATATGGGACAGTTCATTGCCTTCATGGATTAAAAATTACAAAGGCGATTCGAAGGCTTGGGAGAAGATGTTTAAAACTCATATTCAGACGATCGTGAAGCACTTCAAAGGTAGAGTAGAATCCTGGGATGTGGTTAATGAGGCGTTCAAAGACGACGGTACATTAGACAAGAAGACCCTCTGGTACAAAAAGCTTGGTCCGGATTATATAGCCAGGGCCTTTCAATATGCCCATGAGGCCGATCCGAAGGCAATCCTTTTTTATAATGACTACGGTCACGAATATGGCAATTTTAAAAGGAGAGGAATTGTTGCATATGTGAATAAGTTGAAAGCGCGCGGAATTCCGATCCATGGCGTTGGAATGCAAATGCATACCCGTTATAATTTGTCTGACGAAAAGTTTGCAAGAGCAATTAAGGAAGTAGCTGCGACAGGACTTAAAGTTCATATTTCAGAACTGGATATCTCTTTAAATCCAGAGAGCAATAAAAGTAAGAAGCTAACAAGTGATTTACTGAAGAAGCAGGCAGCTAAATACAAGTTTATTGTGAAGACATACAACTCGATTCCTAAAAGTCAGCAATTTGGAATTACCGCATGGAATGTGACGGATGGCGACAGCTGGGTGCCGAGAAGTTATAAAAGACCTGACTGGCCATTGTTATTTGACAGTAATTACGAGAGGAAGCCTGCTTATCAGGGTGTCCTGGATGGTGTAAAGTAAATGCAGTGATTGGTTCAAATCTGTGCACTTGATGTCACAAATTCGATCGGTATATTTGGTTTAAGCGTTTATAACAAGTCTTAATCCCTGATATACTGATCGAATTAAATGAATATTCATGTAATCATTTCGACCTACAATGGTGCCCGATGGATTGAAAAGTGTTTAACAAGCATTTTCGCTTCCAGTATTCCTCTAACAGTCAACTTGATAGATAACGCATCTTCAGACAATACGCTGGATATTGTCAAGAAGAAGTTTCCGGCAGTAGATATAACACCTAACTACGAGAATATCGGGTTCGGGAGGGCAAACAATATCTTGCTTAGGAAAGCACTTGATGACGGTGCCGATTTTGTTTTTTTAATGAATCAGGATGCATGGATCGATGAAAATACCATTGCCGGACTCGTTCAGATCCATCGTCGGCATCCGGAATATGGTATAATATCTCCCACCCATTTAAATGGAAGCGGTACGGGTTTCGATACGCTGTTCGGCATATATTGCAGACACTGCCAAGGGCTGTTTTCTGATCTGTATCTTCAATCACCCAAGGAGTTGTACAGTATAAACTTCGTGAACGGGGCGTTCTGGCTTGTTTCACGGGACTGTTTGCTGAAAACCGGACTCTTTGACCCGATATTTCCGCTGTATGGTGAGGATCTGGATTTTGTAACCCGGGCAAGGATAAAGGGATTTAAAATAGGAATAGCTCCGGCATACCGGGGGTTTCATGATCGTGACAACAGGCCTGTAAGTTTAGTGCATACCCGACGCATAAAGAAGATCAAGTATATCCGGGTTTTAAAGGATACAGAGAAAAGCTTTCCAAAGGCTTTGACTAAATACCTTATCCAATTTAATAAGAACGTTTTTAAACCTTTGTTCCGTCTGAACCTGCGGTTGTCTTATCAGGAATTTAAAATCGGAATGAATGTGCTGTCGTCAATTAATAAGATACTTTATTCCAGAAAGGCATGTTCAAAACCTGGAGCATATTTAAATGGATAGCTCTATGGTATCAATTATCATTCCTTGTTACAATTGCAGCGCGTTCGTCAGCAGGGCTATTGAAAGCGTCTTTAAACAAACCCTCAGCAACTGGGAGTTAATCCTCGTTAACAACAATTCAACTGACGACACACAGGCGGTGTTGAGTCGGTATTGTGAGACTTATCCTGAATTCATAAGCAGCATAATCGAGTTAAAGCCAGGAGCACCTGCAGCAAGGAACGCGGGCCTAAGGCAAGCTGTAGGTGATTGGATTCAGTTTTTGGATGCCGATGATGAGCTCATGCCGGAAAAGATTGCCAGACAGCTCGAGATTGCCAGGGACGGCTCGTTTGATGTTATCTCAGGCGCGTACTTATCGAGCCGCACTGTTGGTGGTGCTGTTGTGGAAAAGCTTAGATTGCCCAGGATGGAGAATGTTTGGGAATCGCTCATCTCATCCAAGCTTGGTATTACAAGTGCAAATCTTTGGAAAAAGGAGGCCTTGCTGAAGGTTTATGGTTGGGATGAATCTTTGAGTTCTTCTCAGGAATATGATTTGCTGTTCAGGTTACTTACTGTAAATTCGAGAATCGGATTTGACTTCTCACCCCATACGATCATCTACAGTCTGGAAAATTCGGTATCAAATACGACCAGTGCCAATAGGTTAGAGAAAATCATGGATGACCGAATAAACCTGAGATTGCGGATGAAAAATTTTCTTCTTAATGAAGGGCTGTATACACAGGAGATGAGTGCTTTTTTTGACTCCTATCTGTACAGGCTCCTGATCAGACGCAGGCATCTTATTCCAGAATATGTTTCGCGGAGATTGAGGGAACTTTCATTGAATGTGCCGCTTAAAGAAAGGATAACGCTGCAAACCAAGATATTTTTGAAGCAGCTCCTGGGAAGAAATCCCTAACCGTGATGCGAAATTCTTCTATGAAATAGCGGCTAAGTAGGTCATACCTTGACGCATTAACAAACATGTCAACACAAATAAGGCTTATAACTGTTTTGTATTTTAACCAATATTATTAGTTATGTTAAAAAAGACATTAAATTCGATTGGAGCATTAGTTTTGCTTTTCGCGGTTGCTTGTACGAATACAAAAAACAGTAACAGTTCAGACTCTCTGAGCACTGAAGGTGGAAATGCAAGTGACGGTACGAGTTCCAGGCAGGCTCATGCCGACATATCGGCTACTAAGGCGGATACATCCGGAAGCGGTATGGCTCATTTTACCTCTTTGGATGATGGGAAGGTGGAGATGAAGCTTACGCTCGAATTTCCTGCTAAAGCCAATCAATCAGTTGCTGTTCACTTTCATGAGCATGGCGATTGTGGCGACAGCGGCAACGGCGCACACGGACATTGGAATCCAACCGGAGAGAAACACGGGAAGTGGGATTCGGGTGAACATCATTCAGGCGATATAGGAAATATTGACCTTGATGGGAATGGTAAAGGCCAGATAACCATTCAGTCTGATCGGTGGAGTATCGGAGGTGATGAGAAGACCAACATACTCGACAAAGCTATTATTGTTCACTCAGGCGTGGATGATTATACAACCCAACCTACCGGTAACTCAGGCAGTCGTATTGGCTGCGGTGTAATTATGGAGATGAAATAACCACTATTATGTTAGACAAAGTATTAGATCTCGTAAAGCAGCATGTTTCCAATAATCCGGAAATTGCGAAGCTTATTCCGCCGGGTCAGGAGGAAGATGTCAACAAAGAAGTTGCTTCGGGCGTAAACGAAGGCTTGAAGAATAGTTTCTCCTCAGGGGGGATAGGGGGAATGTTGTCGTCGCTGACCGGAGGGTCAGGAAACGGCGATATGTCCGAAAATATTGCGAAAGCTGTAGCAGACAGGCTTCAGGGAAAGTTTGGTCTCTCCCCTGAAGTTATCAAAAAGATTTCTAATGCCATCCCGGGGATTGTTCAGCAGCTTCGGGGTTAAAAAAACTGCCGGTCCGGGACTATCATTTTTCGGACCGGTAATTTTAAAGTACAATGTATAAATTATTTTAGAGTATAACGATATACTGATATATTGCCCGACGAAGCGGGAGCTTTCGCCCGTTGCTAAGATCGTAATCATGAAAAACCAGGTGTTTTCCAGAAGGCAGTTTATCAGAACATCCGCTTTGCTTGCTGCTTCAGCAGCTGTATTCCCTGTTTCAGCACAAAACAAGAAGTCTGTGTATCGTAAAGCCTCAACAGCTGTACCATTGAAATGGCTGGAAGATACAGATCTTAAATACCTGCAGGGCGTCACATGGGGAGTTCCCTGGCCAAAAGGTCTTGTAAAAGAAAATACTGAGTTTCAACTGAGAAATGAACATAACGAGTCTCTCGCAGTGCAGGCATGGCCTCTCGCGTACTGGCCCGATGGTTCGGTCAAATGGTCGGGCTATGCCGTTAATAAGGTTGCGGCCTCATCAGGAGCACTAACATTAAAACCCGGTACGGCACAGAAAACATCCGGCGGAATACTTGTCAAAGAATCAGATACCCAGATTGAAATTGATACCCGGCGCATCCGTTGTGTTCTGAACAAGAAGGGAAGCCTGCTTATTGAATCGATTGAAAAGGATGGAAAGAAGCAGCTTCTGAAAGGGAAGTTGGTGATGATTACTCAAAATTGCCCCGATTCAGACACGGAACAAGATATAAATAAGAAACTGTACACGGGCGAGATAGGAAGTGTTTCTATCGAACAGCAAGGTCCGGTACGTACAGTAGTCAAAATAGAAGGGACCCATCGCGCCGGTCCTCAAGATGCGCTGATCCTCTTCGTCGTTCGTCTCTACTTTTACCATGAGAGCGAGTCTGTTAAAATCATGCATACCCTTATATACGACGGTGATGAGAACAAGTTGTTTATTAAAGGACTTGGATTCCGGTTTGCGGTGGCTATGGAGGATGAACTGCATAACCGGCATATCCGATTCGTGGGAGAGGAAGGCGGCGTGTTTGCAGAGGGAGTGAGGGGGCTTACCGGACTGCGTCGGGATCCCGGGCAGGAGATCAGATCTGCTCAGGTAAGAGGAGCGGCAACACCTGCTGTATCGGAGTTTCCAGACGTGGTTTCTAAGCGTCTGCATCTCATTCCTGCTTTTGGAGATTATACCTTGTACCAGGGGAGCTCAGGTTCTTTTACGATTAAAAAGAGAACATCCAGCAACCATTCCTGGCTTAATGCCGGCCACGGAGGCCGCTCCGCAGGTACCGGTTATTTGGGAAGCCCTTCGGTTGGAGTGGCCTTTGGAATTCGAAACTTTTGGCAAAGCTACCCTGCGCAAATTGACATTAGAGGCGCCCATTCGCAGCTTGCAGAAATAACCCTCTGGTTGTGGGCGCCAGAAAGTCCGGCTATGGATCTCCGTTTCTATCACGATGGTATGGGTATGGACGATTTTGATAAACAGAACGAAGGCCTTGAAATTACTTACGAAGACTATGAATCAGGATATGGTACGCCATACGGGGTTGCGCGTACCAGTGAGATGCAATTGTGGATCATGGGCACTCCTGCAAACGAACAGATTGCCGGCCTGGCCAGGTCTCTTCAGCATCCGGCGTTATTGATATGCGAGGCCGGGTATCTTCAAGAGCAAAAGGTTTTTGGAGGCAACTGGTCGCTGCCCGATCGTTCTTCTGCCGCTAAGAGGAAGATAGAAGAACGGCTGGACTGGAGTTTCGATTTCTATAAGAAGCAGATTGATCAGTTTGACTGGTACGGCTTCTGGAATTATGGTGACGTCATGCATTCCTATGATACGGACCGGCATACCTGGAAATACGATATCGGAGGATTTGCATGGGATAATTCGGAGCTCTCTACTGACCTTTGGCTCTGGTACTACTTTCTGCGTTCTTCCAGGCCGGATGCTTTCCGGATGGCCGAGGCAATGACGCGTCATACAGGAGAGGTAGACGTTCATCATATCGGGCGCTTCGCACCATTGGGATCACGCCATAATGTAATGCATTGGGGCTGTAGCGCTAAACAGCTTCGTATCAGTACTGCATTGAACAGAAGGTTCTTATACTATCTGACTGCTGACGAGCGGATCGGCGACTTGCTAAAGGAGCAGGTAGAGGGAGTGAAGACCCTCGTTGACATTAAGCCGCTTCGAAAACGTGAGAAATTTGATGACGAAAGCATGATACAGAGACCTTCGCATATCGTCCATGCTAGTTTTGGCACCGATTGGGGATCTGTTGCAGCAGCCTGGCTGACGGAATGGGAACGTACCGGATATAACGCTGTCCGTGATAAGTTGCTTCGTGGAATGGAAAGTATTGCTGCTCAGCCGAAAATGTTCTTCACGGGGGCAGGTTACTTTGATTTTAATACGGGAGCATTTGAAATTACAAAAAAACAAGATATAAGTATAAGTCATCTAAGTGCTGCATTCGGTCTGACGGAGGTCTGCGAAGAACTCCTGTTACTGCTTGATGTTCCGGGGTTCAAAAAGGCCTGGCTGCAATATTGCAGGTTGTACAATGCGTCCAGGGAAGAGCAGGAGCAAGAGCTCGGCTCAAGCGTTGACAAGCTCAATCTTAGACAGGGGCATGCTCGTTTAACCGCTTTTGCGGCACACTCCTTGAAAGACGAAGCCTTAGCCAAACGTGCATGGAAGGAATTCAATCTGGGCGCAGAGCAGGGAATTCCCGAGCTTTCTTTAGTACCAAGACCTTTGGTCCTGAATCCAATAGAGGAATATAAGGATGCTGGAACGAATGGAGCTGCTCAGTGGGGGCTGTCAGCGATACAGTGTCTTGCCTATGCAGGCAAATATATCTAGGAAACGCCGATTTGCATAACATGTGAAAAATGATCATAATGAACATTTATTAATCATTTTAAACGCGGTTAGGTAAATTGCAGTCTGAAACCTGGAAAACAATGGGTACTAAGCTACTGGTTACTTCTGCTTTCATCATCATCGGAATCGTGGTAAGCTTCAGCATTCGGAGAGAGGCCCCCGGCCTCGCCATTGAAGAGACCTCTATATGGAAAAGCTACGATCGCTACAAAGAATCAGCAATCCCTTATCGGATAATCAAACATGCAGAGATGCAGCCGCTCATCAGTAAGCACGTCTCTTCCGGACTTTTACGGTCTTCTCTCCAGGGTACCTCTGTGCAGGGGAGAAAGATCAACCACCTGGTGGCCGGGAAGGGGAAAACGAAGGTGCTCCTATGGACGCAGATGCACGGAGACGAGTCAACCGCGACTTTGGCTTTATTCGACATCTTCAACTTTCTGTCTGCAACAGATGAAAATGATTCATTCCGGCACTTCCTGATGGAGAAGCTGGAGCTTCATTTTATTCCAATGGTCAATCCTGATGGGGCAGAGGTATGGAAACGCAGGAATGCGATGGATATAGACATTAACCGGGATGCGCATGCGCTCACCACACCGGAAGGGCGTTTTCTAATGAAGGTTGCGGACGAAATAAAGCCCCGGTTCGGTTTCAATTTACATGATCAGAATATGTTATACTCGGTTGGTTCATCCAGTAAACCGGCTACGATCTCTTTTCTCGCACCCGCATATAACCTGGTAAGGGATATGAATGAAACACGTGGGAACGCAGCGAAGATGGTTGTACTGATGAACCGTACACTTCAAAAGTACCTGCCAGACCAGGTAGCAAAATATAGTGATGCGCACGAGCCCCGGGGATTCGGGGATACATTTCAGAACAAGGGAATATCAACCGTTCTGATTGAATCAGGAGGTTACCAGAACGATCCGCAAAAACAATACATCAGGAAACTTAATTTTTATGTACTTCTTAGTGCATTACATGCAATCGCGGACGAATCCTATGAACAGGAAGATATGGAACAATATCATGCAATTCCCGACAATGGCAGATTCCTCTTTAATTTGGTTATCCGTAATGCAGAAATCGTGAAAGATAGCCTGCGTTACCGCGCAAGTGTGGGTATCAACTATTCAGCATCAGTTGACGGTACTGGTAAACGGTTAAATTACGTGGGTGCTATCGAAGAGCTTGGCGACATGCATAATAATTACGGCTATCATGAAGTTGACGCATCTTCGTTCGTGTCGATACCTGGCAAAGTCATCACCATGAAAAAGGGTGAATGGGAAAAGCTCAGTCTTGAAAGTGAGGCCGCACTGTTGAGGCAGGGCTATTTGTATGTCCGGTTTTCCGACCAACGTTCTCCTGCTGGTCCGGTACGCAACCGTCTTCTGAATCTGATGAATGGAATTTCCGTAAGCTCGCGCCCGATTGCATTGTATCAGTATCCTAACTTCGTTCTTGCTGCTTCTGGTGGAAAGCCGGCTTATGCAGTGGTTAATGGTTTTCTGGTTGATCTCAGCAAGAAGATTTCCTACCTGCCAAACACCTATGGATATTAGTCGTAGCTGTTCGGAGGCTTTGAAGCTGCTTGTTTTTGTTAGCTTTTGAAAACATTATCCGCTAGTAAACAGTTAATTATCCATGGAAAATGATGAACTAAAAACCAAAGAGTTTGGAATAACCATAGAAATAGCCTGTGATCCGGATACTGATTCCCGGTTTCAAGGATATGATATTGCTCCAATGCAGGGACAGACTTATCAGGTCAGGCGAGGCGGTAAAGAAGTCGGCAAACTTCGATTGTCGGGTCAGGACAGCTGGGCGTGGACTGAGGGAAGTTTGTCTCAAGAATGTGCAGACGCCATCGGCAAGGCTATCAATGCGCATAACAGGCTCTATTCCGGATAATGAGGGAATATTGAAGTGGCGGTAAACGCTGTATCCGCAATAGGCCTTCGCCGCTGTGAAAGGCAGAAGTTCGGTAATCTTAGACCAATCTCGTACCTTTGCAGCAAAAGAGCAAGCAACAATTGAGAATGGGAGACGTCTTAAAGAGGAACAACGTCAGAGAAAGGGGTACAGGGAAGCAAGTCATGATTTTCGCCCATGGCTTTGGATGCGACCAGAATGTATGGGAATATATCATAAAGGCGTTTGAGCATAGCTACAAAGTTATCGTGTTTGATTTTGTGGGCTCAGGACAGTCTGACCTAGCCGCCTATGATTCCGAAAGATACGGTAGTCTGGACGGTTACGCTTTGGATCTTCTTGAGATCCTCGAGACACTCCATCTTAAAGATGTTATCTTCATTGGCCATTCGGTCGCTTGTATGATTGGGCTGAAAGCAGCTATAACCAGTCCCGACTATTTTAATAGCCTGATATTTGTAGCCCCTTCGCCCTGCTATATGATTGATGAATCGTATAACGGAGGCATGGAAAGGACTGATCTTGAAGCATTATTTGACGTAATGGATAGCAACTACCTCGGCTGGTCAAGTAGTATGGCACCGCTCATTATGGGAAACCCGGAAAGGCCGGAGCTGGGCGAAGAACTGACTGCCAACTTTTGTGCTACTGATCCTGATATAGCACGCAAGTTTGCACGCGTGACATTTCTATCCGATAACAGAGCTGACTTGAAGTTGCTTAAGACTCCAAGTCTCACGTTGCAATGTTCATCCGATATGCTTGCTCCGATAGAAGTGGGGCATTATATTCAGGCGAATACGGCTAACAATACCCTGGTAATACTTAGCGCCACGGGGCATTGTCCCCATATGAGTCATCCCGACGAAACAATTCGTGCCATCAGCTCTTATGTAAAGAATGATGGGTTCTGATGATATGAAACACGATCTGAATAACCAGGCGTTCGATTTTGCCATGCTCTATGACCATGCTGCATGTGGGTTGATCACTTTTGATCTATCTGGGAAGCTTCACCATTTGAACAAAACCTTCTGCATGTGGACCGGCCTGGAAGACGCTCAGACAGATGGACTGACTTTTTCAGATCTACTCGAAAAGGGTAGCCAATTATATTTTCAGCTCTTCATATATCCCCTTCTTAAAATGCATAAGGAGGTAAGGGAAATTAATCTTAAGATCGAAACGGCAAGTGAGAGTTTTCAATGCTTGCTTAGTGCAAAAGTGATCGTGAGTGCTGGCCATGATGAGAATATGCTGGTTCATGCAGCTATATTTAAGGTAGTCGACAGAAAGAAGTTTGAGGATGAGCTTCGATTACAAAAGAAGCTTGCAGAAAGGGAAATTCTGCAGAAGGACGAGACACTCAGGGAAGTCGCTTCGGACCAATCACACCTGGTGCGTGCTCCATTGGCAAATGTGCTCGGCTTAGTTGTTTTGCTTGAACAAGCTGAGGCCACTGAAGATTTCAAAGAGTTACTCTCCATGTTAAAAGAATCAGCGAATCAACTCGATACGGTGGTTAAAAATATTGTCACTAAAGCAAATACTCAGTTGGGTAGCCAACAAGGCTGAATTAGTTAATATTGGTATCTTCGCGCCTTTGATACCATGAAAAAGATTGTTCTGTTTATTGCCTCTTTCTGTCTTGAGATCGTTTGCTATGCGCAGATAGGCGACCTGTCTAAAATAGGCCTGCTGACGCACGGAGGCCTTCCGGTAAAAGAAAGCTTAGCTCCCGATGACCAGGTGAAGGTACTCATCAATGCTGCTTATATCTCTTGTTATGATGAACAACTGAAAAATCCTCTTTGGGTGGCATACCGGTTGGGGAATATGAAGGGAGAGTTTAAGTACGTCAACTGGGAAAGGCCTTTCCGCTTCCTGACAGATTACCGTACGGAAAGCAGGGTGGACCATGATGCGTTCAACAGATCAGGCTACGACAGGGGCCACATGGCTCCTAACGCGACTATCTTATCGCAATACGGACAGCTGGGGCAGCTTGAGACCTATCTGATGACCAATATATGTCCGCAAAGCCCAGCGCTGAATCAGGGACTTTGGGCAAGTTTGGAAAAGCTCGAAAGAGAAAGTCTGTCACAGGACGACACCCCTAATAAGGAAGTACACGACCTCTTTGTGATTACTGGTCCTGTTTTCGATAAAAATCCGCGTAGACTCGCTTCCGGTGTCGCCGTTCCCACTGGTTTTTACCGTATCCTGGCGTTTCGTAAGGGGTATACCGGTACGCTAAAGGCTGTCGCGTTCCTCTTTCCTCAAAATCCGCAATCCAAAAAGCTTCAAGATTACCTCACCACAATCGATCATCTTGAATCATTAACCAGCCTGAATTTCTTCCCCGAACTATCCCGAGCCGTACAGCACAATCTGGAAAGTAAAAAACGTGATTTATTGCTTAATGAGGTTGACTAAGTAGCAAGTAAATAAATTCTGATTTATTTTCTGTCTTTCTGTTGTTACTTGTTTTTTTTAATAATCACACTAATATGGCCGTCTGCCTCCATATAGGCCGCCTTCACTTCATTCAGATCTTCGACGCCTCTCTTATGCAGGTTCTCCATAAGTTCCTCCACCGTGATATATTCCCGTCTCATATTGCGTCTTAAAAGCCTTCCGTTCTTTATAATCAATAGCGGAGGCGCTGAAACGAGCTTCTCGAACGACGGAAAGTAAAAGCTCAACATATTGACCATGTAATTCCAGAACATCAGCGTCATAATCGTGATGAGGGCATCGCTAACAGAACTGTATTCACCCAAGGCATGAGTTGCTGCTTCGGCAATTAAAAGAATGAACACCAGATCCATGGTCGCAAGCTCGCCGCCCGCCCGTCTGGGAAGAATACGCATCAGAAATAATATCCCCAAATACAAGATAGTGCCCCTGATGAGCAACTCATGTAATGGCGATTCGAACTGAAAGAGTTCACCAAGAGTGCTGACGACTTGCTTCATTATCTTTCTTTGTAGAATAGGGTATAACGCCCATCTTATCAAACTGTTTAAAGCGTTGTCTAAAAGAAATTTCTTACATTCGGAACGCTGAAATTTCAGGAGATTGTATGGAAGAGCTGTTGAGAAATATTTTAGCCTGTACTTTTTGCAAAGACCATTTGCAGAACGGGGCCCGACCGGTCGTTCAGATTGGAAAGTCGTCTAAAGTAATCATCATCGGGCAGGCTCCGGGAAGGCGGGTTCACGAGACTGGTATCCCGTGGAATGACGCCAGTGGGAAGACTTTGAGACAATGGCTGAATGTGGATACGACAACCTTCTATAATCCCGACATGTTTTCCATCATGCCCATGGGTTTCTGCTATCCGGGTAAAGGGCAATCAGGTGACCTGCCACCAATGCCACAATGCGCAGGCTTATGGCATACAAAAATCCTCGAAACATTTACATCGATTCCCCTTATATTGCTCATTGGACAGTATGCCCAGCGCTATTATCTCAGAAGTAATTACAAAGGCAACCTTACAGATACGGTCCGCTCTTTTCGTGAATATAGTCCCAGCTTCTTTCCTTTACCCCATCCTTCGCCCCGGAACCAGAACTGGTTAAAGGTCAATCCCTGGTTTATGCAAGAGGTCATTCCGGAGCTAAGGGAAAAGTTGAAGTCGCTGGAAATAATAGATTTTCCGGAGGTCATGCCGATCATTCCTCCGGAAAAGTAAACTAAAACGCTGTTGTGGCAGCTAAATCGCGCCAGCTGCTCATGTTGGCCTCTATCAGCGCAATCTTCTGCTCAGCCAGTTCATACGCATCCTGTCCAAGGAAGAGGTGTAAGGGTGGATTCTCAGACTCTGCAATCCTGACGATTGTCGCTACTCCTTTTTCAGGATCATTAGGTTGATTGCCATTGATCTCGTTCTGATGCACTGCCTGCGATGTACGTACCTCGCGATATTCAGGAATCTCATGCTCCGGAACATTCAATGATCCGGCACTCAGAAAATTGGTTCGGAAATATCCTGGAAACACCACTGTGGCATGTATGCCGAATGCCTTGACCTCTGCAGCCAGGGATTCCGTAAAGCCGTGCACTGCGAACTTGGTTGCGCAATAAATCCCGAATCCGGGAAATAAGCCCGTAAATCCTCCAATTGATGATATGTTGAAAATATGACCACAGCCTTGGGCCCTCATGTACGGCAAGGCTTTGCGTATGACGTTGAGCGAGCCAAAAACATTGATGTCAAAGTTATCGCGGACTTCCTTATCACTGAGTTCTTCGATTGCACCGGTCAGTCCGTAGCCGGCATTATTGACAACAACATCGAGCCTTCCCAAAGTATTAAATGCTTTTTCGATGGCACTTTCTACACTGGTTTCAGACCTTATGTCAACCTCAAGCGGAAGAAACTGTCCGTCTGCTTCACCTAACTCCCCGATAAGATCATCAATCTTTCTTGATGTCGCGGCAACAGAGTATCCGTTTTTTAAAAGATTCTTTACCAATGTCAAACCCAGTCCTTTTGAAGCACCAGTTACAAACCATACTTTTTTTGTTTTCATTTCCTTTGTTTTTCTAAAGACAAAGGTAGATTACCTAACAACGGTCAGCTTGTGGGATTCAAACGTAATATTATCAGATTCAAACACATGCTGGGATCTTATGTCGTCCTGTATCGGGAAGGCGTCAGTTGTGTTTGCTTCTTGAAAAAATTGTTAAAATGGGAGGGTTCTTCAAAACCCAGGCAGTAGCTTATTTCAGAAATATTCCAGTTGGTGCGTTTTAGCAGTATTCTCGCTTCCGTAAGCATCCTCTCGGCAATGATACTGGTTGTCGTTTTTCCTGTGGTTTCCTTCACTGCCCTGTTCAGGTGATTCACATGTATGGCAAGCTGATTAGCGAAATCTTTAGCTGATCGCATATTAAACCGCGCAGAGGGACTCTCAATCGGAAACTGGCGCTCGAGCAACTCGGTGAAAACAGCCGTAATTCTCGACTTTGCATTGGGATGTTCATAAACGCTCTCAGAAGGTGTTGATTTTAGTGCAACATGCGTAAGCTCCGCAACGTAATTTCGGAGCAGATCGTATTTGAACACATAGTCACTTTTTATTTCTTCCAGCATTTTATGAAAGATGCCACTCACTTGCTCATCTTGTCGCTCATCCAGACGGTAAGCCGGTCTACCACCGCAAGCGTACATAGGCAAGTCCGTCAGCCCCCCAGCAACCTTACCTGTAAAAAAAGATTTAGAAAAAATACAGAAGAACCCGGTAGCCTCGTTGCACAGCGGTTCCCATGTGTAAGGTACGCTCGGATTGAAAAACATCAGAGTAGGTCCGTCAATTTCAAGGCTTTTTTCCGCATAATGATATCTGTTCCGCCCGCGGATCAGACTGATCTTATAGAAATCCCGGCGACTGTAAGTCACTGGCTTCAGAACGCAGTCCTCCAGCCGGAAAACATTGAAGTGATCCGTTTTTTCACCTATATCCAATGGCAATTCCTTGAACTTTTGCTGGTAAAAGTCCTCCAGGCTCTCCGCTTTTCCGAGGGACAGGTTATGCTTCATCGTGTGCAAAGATAATTGGAATCACCGTTGAGGTATTACCTCAAACAAGTAATTTATTGTAAAATTCAAACCGTCTCCGGTATTTAGCCGCCGAAATGCTGAATGCGGTATTGAAAAGTGAGCATGAAATAGCGCGCCAGGCGGTTCGTTTGGGAGTCTACGATCACGTTGTCAAATACATCCCGCGAGATACCGGTATTCTGGTCGAGCAGGTCATAGCCCTGAAAGCGAATATTTCCTCTGTTTTGTTTCAGGAACCGGTATTCCAGAAATAAGTTCAGCAGCGTGGGGTTAGTATTGTTCGCGTTAAAACCAGTGTTCACGGTCTTCGAGAAATCATAACCCAGTGTAAGATCCTTCCTGAAATATGTTCTTCCCGACAGGCCAACACGATAAGTCTTTGTATAGCGGTCAGATAGAGATCCCGCACTGTATTGTGTCTGGTTATATGAAAATGAAGTACTCAGTTCCGCGTTTGTCTTATCCTTGATATCGAGCCTGAATCTAAGTCCCTGATTGATATTCAGGTTCTTACCTGTAATCCGGTCATTGTTGGTGAAAGCGATGTTATTACTAAAATTCGATCCGCCCGAATAAGTGATGGTATATTGTCTCTCCGAGAAAGGAAGAGAAAACGAATAGTTCGCCCGGGCATTGTAAAATCCATCCGTATTGATATACGAAGAGACCTGTTTAATGCTGTCGGGGATGATCACCTTAGTGGTAACAATCTTATCATTGGTTTGACTTATGTCAACCCTGGCGTCCATCACATAGCCACTTTTCCAGTCATTTTGTTTGTATTCCAGCCCCAGGTTGTTAGTAAATTCCGGCTTAAGATCGGGATTTCCGCTAACGACATTCTGGATATTTGAATTATCAGTAATGGGCTGCAGCTGCGTAAACCCTGGCTGGTTGCTTCTTCCGTAATAGCGAAAAGTAAACGATTGCTCCTTCGAGAACTTATACATCATTCTCGCACTAGGTATCCAGTTAAGCGTCTCTTTTCTGGTTTCAATGCCCCTGCTGAGATCCTGACCCTTTAATATAGAGGGCATCACCGATATTCCGGCGAAATAATTAAGCTTCGGTGCGATGTACCGATAGGTTAGTCCCGCGCGGTTTGTAACGAACTGATAATTATAGTTATTGCTAAGGTTGGTATTCAAGGTCTCTTCCTCTGTTAAAGGGTTGATGTCGCGCGTGTCCCTTATGGTTTTAGTCGATGTCCTGTTCCATTGATAATTAAACTCCAGCATCCCTTTCTCACTTAGCGGCTCAATATAGGCCACTCGTAAACGGGTGTTTGTGTTACGGTTATCATTTTCGCGATACTGATACTGCTGTTCAATAGAACTGTTATTCAATGAATCGGTGTTTGTATAGTCATTTCGTATATCCGAAAGATTGTCACCGGCGGTGGTGTTAACCACGGCACTGGCACTCAGATTACGACCTTTCCTTCTAAATTTATGGTGGTAATATAGTTCGTTGTCGGAGCTGAAAGAAGAAGAGGAGGCCGTTGAGATACGCTCACGTATCGAATTAGCCGAGAGTAATTCCGTCAGCGTAGATCCGGTACTCCGTGTGTTTCCTGTATCATAAGATAACCGCGGTTTGAATTTAAAATAATTCACGCTGTCCGGCCTGAATTCCAGATTCCATGACAAGCCATGCTCAGTGGTCTTGTTGTTGTTTTCGCTGCGGTCATTTTCATAGCGCGTGTAACTGTCGAAGGCACTCTCGGTGATTGTTCTCTCCAGCGAGCTGTTATCGTTTCTCTGAAATCTGTAGCTTCCATAGCTTTCTATTTTCTTCCCCCAATTATCGCGATAATGAATTCTGGCAGATGTACGGTCTGTGGTTCCTTTTGAACGGTTGGAAATATTGTTGTTTGTTGCATCAAAGGAGATCTGCTGATCGCCATTAAAGCGATTTGCCCTGGCACGCCCAACATAGCGATCCGTCGAACCAAGTCCTCCCTCCGCGCGTCCAAAATAGCCAACCTTCTTGTCTTCCCTTGTATTGATATTCAGAATCTTTTGTGGTTCACCACTCTTTATTCCGCTCAAGTTCGCCTCTTCTCCATAATCGTCTACCAGCTGAATATTCTTTACGATATCTGCGGGCAGATTTTGCAGGGCCGCCGCGGCCTCATCACCAAAAAAATCCTTGCCGTTAAGACGGATCTTCGTAACAGGTTCACCCTGAGCCTTTACGTTCCCTTCGTTATCTACTTCCATGCCAGGAAGGCGCTTCACCATCTCATCGACCGCATCACCTTCTCTTACCGGATAGGCCCTCGCATCATACTGAACAGTGTCTTCCTTGATCACGACCGGTGTGACGATATTGATCACCACCTCGTTCAACTGATTATTAGCATCCTTCAACCGGATAGGAGCGAGGGTCACAGATGCACTTTTCAGATCTGCAGTGTATTCCTTGCTGAACGTTTGAAAGCTAATAGAACTTACAGTGATACGAAACGACTGGGATTTTACTGCCGGAAAGCGAAAAATGCCTTCCAGGTTTGTAGCAGTTGAGAAGGTATCGAGACTTGAAACAAGCTTAACTGATGATCCAGGCAAGGTGATCCCGGCGGAGTCCTGTACAACACCTGTAATCAGGCGGCTTGATTGGGCGGCTGCATAGAAATGTGTCAGAGGAATTATGACAAAGAGGAAGAGGGCTTTTTTCATTAATTGGTTAGGTCAAAAGCAAATAACCAGTCGCTTTCGCGGCTGGTTATTCTATCATTGTATTAAACTAAAACTTTAAATTTTCATCGGCTTCACTTTTGCCACCTCTACGAGGCTGTTCAGGTAGGCTTCGATGTTGGTGTAACCGTCGTTGCGATATTTGGCAGCATCGCTTGCATCTTTGGGATTCAGGCCGTTCTGTTTTTCCCAGGCATCCGGAATGCCATCCTTGTCGGTATCCTGGTAAGGTTTACCTTTGTACTCCGGATAACCACCTACCTGGCTGATGTCGGTAATGATGCCACCTTTGTAAGAATCCTTCGGTAACCTGCGGTGTTTGAAATCCGTCTCAGGTAATTTTACATTCTTCAGCGCATTGATCTTCCCGGTTCTGACCTGCTCCACAACCCGTACATCTACCGGGTCGCGTTTAGGTAGCGTAGCGCCAGCGTTATCGAGCACATACTTGTAAGCTTCTTGTGTAGGAAGGATAGTGATTGGCGCCATCGGGAAAGGCTTTTCTACCTTCATCGCGGCAAAGTAAGGCTGTGATTGCTCGTACGACATCAGCTCGCCTTTTTTATCTTCTACCTGGATACCACCGTCCCAATTATTGTCGGTTACCTTTTTATTGCCTTCAATGATGTTACCCGTTACGTGAGCCCTTCCGAATACCACATATGGAAGCTTACTGCGGCCTGACTCCGGTTTAAGGATTCTGTAGCTGATAGGCTGATCGAGCGGGGTAAGTGGCCCCGGTTTATAGTAGTTGTTGATGATGTTATATAAAGCGGTATAGTCCCCACCGTCGGTTGAGCGGTGCACCCAGTTGAACATGACGTTATTGGCGAAATTAAAGATGCCGTTCCAGCCGATGGATGGATTCCGTGCTGCATTATTAGCCCAAAGGTTACGCATAAAAGTAGCGTTCTCTCCACCCAGGGTGCTACCGAAGGCATGATTCCAGGTATCCAGGGCTTCCGAGAAGATAGAGTTCTGGATGGTGAGGTTAACTGTCGCCAGTTTATCCTCTTTCTTGCCTGTGCTGTCATTATACATATGGCGGTACATCGACATGTTCTCATCCAGACCCCAGCTGGCCGACACGTGGTCGATCATGATATTCCCGATCGGGTTACCTCCGATGGCGTCATCCCTGCGACCTACGTAAGTCTCCCCGCGGCGAAAACGCATGAATCGGATCACTACATCGTGAGTGTTGATCCACACAGATTCTCCGGCTACACAAACACCGTCACCTGGAGCAGACTGTCCGGCTATAGTAATATAAGGAGCGCGGATGATCAGCGGTGTTTTGAGGCGGATAATTCCGGAAACATTAAAGACGATTGTACGCGCGCCACCTACCTCACAAGCTTCACGGAGGGTACCCGGACCGTTATCAGCCAGGCTGGTCACTACGATAACCTTACCTCCGCGACCACCGAAAGAATAAGCGCCTCCACCTTCCGCACCCGGGAAAGCAGGAATCTCCGCCTGTGGCAGATCAGTTGGTCTGCCCGCCCATGGAATATAAGGCTTACCTTCTTTAGCTTCTTTCTCAATAATCGGAAGTGCTTTTTGCCATGCTTCATCAGACTGCTTGCGCGCAGCCTCCATCATATCGTTGGTAGCTTTCTGTACGTCCTGTGGAATTTGGGGATATTGGGCGAAGCCCGGTGTGTTAATACTGAAAGCGGCTGCAATGGCCAATGCCAAGACTGCCTTTAATTTGGTGTTTTGTTTAGTCCTTTTCATTCAATAACAAGGCGTAATTTTCATAAAAAGACGATTTGGAAACCACAAAACAAACAGATTATCGACATAGCTGGATATTTTCATACCCGAACTGGAAAATACCAGGATGAAAAAGAACTACTGATCCAGCCAGATCTTAAACAGCGGTGTACGCTGGCTGCTAACAATCACCTCGTCTTCCAGCGGCGGGTGAAGGATGAGCTTCATTCTTCCTTTGAAGTAAGGGTGAATTTCGCGGGCCGCATCAATATGAATAATTAATTTTCGGTTAACATGAAAAAAGATTGCCGGATCAAGGAAATTGATCAACTCGTCCAAAGCATAATCGATAGGAAAGCTGCCTCCTTCTTTATTCACCAGCAGCGTTAGTTTGTTTTGAGAATGGAAATAAGCGATATCCTCGGTCTTGATCGCTTTGATCCGGTTGCCTATTTTTACCATAAATCGCGATTTATAGGAAGCTTCGCGTTTTTTGATAAGTCCCATTAAGTCATGTACCTGGGCGCTGATTGCCCTGCCTGTTTCCTGCGACCGGCTCAGCTCTTTCATCTTCTCCAGACTCTTCGCAAGTTTCGCTTGCTGGACAGGCTTCAGCAAATAATCAATACTATTCAGTTCGAAAGCCTTGAGAGCGTATTCATCATACGCTGTGCAAAAGATAACCGGACATTTAACCGGCACCTGCTCAAAAATTTCAAAACAGAGTCCGTCTGCTAAATGGATATCAAGCAGAATGAGATCAGGCAGCTTGTTCGACTTCAACCATTCTACTGTACTTTCTACTGAGTTCATCACATCAAGGATCGTGATCTCCCGGTCGTACTCCTGTAATAGGCTGATCAGTCTTTCTGCTGCGGGCTTCTCGTCTTCTATAATTAAAACGTCCATGTATCTTACTCTTCTATTTCCAGCAGGGGTAAACTTACTACAAAAAAAGAATCATCCTGATGGATTTTTAAATTCAAAGCCGATAGATATGCGTATCTTTTTCGAATACTTTCCAATCCCATTTTACCTCGTTTCACCCCTGATCCTGATCGTGGAGCATAGGAGTTGCGTACCGTTAGCCAGTTTTGGTCTTCAATAAAAACCTCCACATGCAATGGGCTTTCTGTGGAAAGCTTGTTATGCTTCAATGCATTTTCAATCAGTAACTGAACAGAGAGAGGAGGAATAAAAAATGAGTCGACAAGCCCCGCAGGTACGTTGATTTCAATTCGCAACTGGTTCTCAAATCGCTTTTTCAGAAGATACACATAAGCATCAACAAAGCCCAGCTCCTCACTCACCGGAACGAGCTCTTCTTTGTTGAATTCCAGCACGTACCGGTATACATCGGCAAACTTATCCAGAAAATGTTGTGCGGTACGCGGATCCTTCTCTATCAATGACGAAAGCACATTCAGATTATTGAACAAAAAGTGCGGATCCAGCTGCATTCTCAGAGAATTTAGTTGAGTCCGGAGGTTTTCTTCCTGCAGCTTGTTCGACTGAACGTGAGCTTTTTTCCATTGCTGCATGAAATACACGCTAAAGTTAACAAGCAGCACCGGAATAAGAAAAAGCAGTCCGTATACATTTAAAACCACAAATTGTGATAAGTCAGGCGGAGTGAGTGTGGTTTGAATCTTAAAAAGGTAGTAAGACCCATTGATGCACAATAGTGAATAAACGCAACTGATCAGAAGTTGTAAAAAGAAGCGCTTAGAAGGGTGGGAAAGCCATGAAATCCGTGAATTCAGAAAATCGAAGATCCACTTGTTCCCGTACCAAAGCAGGACCACCACGGTGAAAATCCACATAATGGCGGCGAGATATATCAGCTGGACGTCCGATTGGTACAGGTTATAGCAGCTCCAAACGAGCAATAATACCACCGTTGCCAATAACCACAGTGCTATATTGCTTTTCTGCCCGGATGCCTTCTTCATTATCTGAATTGTACTTTGTTTACCTCTTCCCAGGGAAGATACTGATACTTTGAGTTCTTTAACCATATAATGAGTCCCCAATTGAGCGCGGAAACGTCATTCTCGTTATTTAGGGTCAAAGATCGCTGATCTTTCAGAATAACGGTTGATTGTTTTTCATTCTGCGGTGTAATAGCAGAAATATGGCTGAAAGGAATTTTATAGTAAATACGGTTGCTCGTTCCTTCAAGCATCTCAAAATTCCATTCTTCATCCATGTCAAAAGTACAGTTACCCTTTAAAATGCGGTTTTCTGACCCGAATGCCTGCGCATAGATTCTTCTTGGTTTGACGAAAGAATTATAAGTCACGGGTTGGCCCTGTTGCTGATGGAAAATGACCGATTTAAATGCCGACCATGGTACCACTACCTGACCGTTCTCCGGATGGGTAACAATGATTCCGCGATTTGAGTTACTAACATCCCGGGTGCTTTTCAAAAAGACCTGTTTTCCCGAATGAAGTGTGATAACAGCTCCCTGATCTTTTTTGGAAATCCTTTTGATTTGATTGAAGCTCACCCCGATCATCCGGTCAGCGCTTTTTCCGTAGATGGCAGCTGATGCAGCAAACGTCGACTTATCCCATTTGATTAAACCGCTAACAGGTCCATTCACCGTGTATACGGTGCCATACAACGGTTTGCCTTTCCACGGAAGATTACTTTCACCTGTTTCCCTGAAGTTAATTCTGCTGATGTCTTTCCATGCAACTTTTTGGGCCTTTGTGCTGTACACCAGAATATCTTTGCCCAGATCGCCGATTCCCGGACCACCGCTGACGCGTATCTTCGTGCCGCTTTTATAGAAAATCTGAGCGTTTTGGGCGCCTGTAACATGTATGGAAACCATATCGCCAAACCGGCATAACGTCTCCTGGCGCCTTTGCGGTAGTTTATCCTTCCATAGGTTCATAAATTCCCAGTTTATACCGTCGGTATTGTCCCTGCTGCCGGGAAGCTTGTCCAGCTGATACTTTTTTAGATATTTCAATGCCAGAGGATCGGTTTTAGAGACCTGCAGAACGTCTGTCCAGAAGATCTGGCCACTGCTCCATCGGATTACTCCAGTGACTGTTGTCTTGTTTTTCAATACCACATCGGCATAGATATAGCTTGCCTCTTGCGCATGCACAGAAAGCGGGCAGACATACCAGGTGATTAAAAAAACAAACAGCTTGAAGTGAATATTCATGGGCTCACTTAATTGGAAAGTCGAAATGTATTACTTTGTTCGTTCTCAGTCAACACTTATAGAATGAAAAGAGATATTGCAACTCCGAACCGGGATATAAGTGGGCTGAGATCTTAGCCTGCGTTTAGGCGATACTTAAAACTGAACTCCACTATAGCGTTTGTGCACACGTTGAGCGATATATTCGATCAGGTTGTCTAGCAGCGTTGTACGCTATATGCAATTTGCTATCTTTGCGGCTTCGCGATTTACTATGAAGAGATTTTTGATGCTGGCTTTGCTTTTGAGCGCGCCACCACTATTACATGTACAAAGTTCTGCAACGGCCAATCCGGCCAGTACCATCAGTCCCGTTGAAAAGATTTCAGATGCTGCTCTTTTGCAAACAAAAATAATTGAATTCGCACGTTCGCTGACTGGCATTCGATATAAATACGCATCTGCCAATCCCAAAACCGGCTTTGACTGCTCGGGCTTTATACATTATGTTTTCAGGAACTTTCAGATTGCTGTACCACGCAGTTCAGCTGCATTTGCAAAAGCGGGAACGACGGTCGATCTTAAAAACGCTGGCCCCGGCGACCTGATTTTGTTCACTGGCACAAATCCTAAAATCAGAAATATCGGACATATCGGTATGGTGGTGTCCGACCCCGGCGAACCACTTCGTTTCATACATTCCACATCAGGAAAAGCGTATGGCGTTACAGAGTCAGCGCTGAACGAAAAATATAGAAAAAGATACATGAAGGTGGTCAGGATAATTGCTCCTGCTGAGTCCTGACCTTTTTCCATTTGCGGATCCTTGTAGTTGCGTTAGCGTAAGGAGAAGAGCTGTTAAATTGAATCATTCTTCCAAGTGGCCATTGGTTATACCAGGACTCGCCATACAATTGCTCATTCGTTTTGCTCTCGATAAGGAGGAGAAGGTCTTCGACGGTTGTATCAAGCTTCTTGCAGAGGCTGAGATAGTCATCTGCTTCATAGTCAGCATAGAATTTCTGAGCAAGCAGACCTAGCTGATTCCATTTATACCCCGTTTCAGGCAAGTTCAGCGTTTCTCCCTGGTCTCTTTTGCTGACCCATTTTAAAACGAGCTGACCCCAACCATGCAGATACGCCAGTAGGTTATTCAGGCTCATCTTCGTCCCCTTAACATGTCCGTCAAGTTCCCGCAAGTCGCTTACTGCCAGGAGATCGGGTTGAAGTTCGGCTCTGAGTTTTAAATAGCTGCTTCTAACGGTATCCTGCAGCGAATCTTTATCATGAGGTATTGCCATGTTATCATGAAACGCTATTTTTAATCCACAGGTTTCGTAAACTTAAATAAATTGTATCGAAACGATAAAAAATCTGCTGCAAATCATATTTTTGAATAAGGCAAATACATCTATGAAAACAAAGATCATCGCAGGATTTGGCGTCCTGCTTCTCAGCCATGTATCCACCCAGGCGCAGGTATGGAAAAAAATGCAGCGAACGCTGGAAGAAAAGGCAAATAAAAAGATAGAGGAAGTGCTTGACGGAAAGAGCTCAAACGCTGTAAATCAGAAAACAGACGGGTCCTCGCATCAAAATGCGCCCAAAGTGGACGAAGTTTATGGGTTCACTCCCGGTGGCACGGTCTTATTTGAATCCGATTTCAAAACTGATGTTGCGGGCAGAATGGCAAAGAAGTGGAAATCAAGTGGATCCGGAAGCATCGTATCCATTCCCGATATTCCTGGTAAATGGCTGGCTCTGTCAGAAAAGTCTACTTACAAAATCGACAGTTTGTTAAATACTCCCGCTGCGTTTACGATCGAATTCGACCTGATTACAAGAAGTGCAGAAGCCGCTGATATCGGTAGTATGTCTTTTGGATTCGCCAGGGACAACGGGGCTAAAAACCACCTGACGGATGCTTACAACGGAAATGCTATTACCAACACCCAGCTGCATTTCCATAACAAGGAAATAACCAGCTCGAGCAGTGATACCCAAGTTTACAACAGCGTAAAGTATCCCTTTGCTAACTATTCCAATAGCCTGATACATGTGGCAATTGAAGTAGAGGCTGAGAGCATGCGTGTATATATTAACAAATCTAAGGTTCTGGACACGAAGATGTTTAAGGCGAATGTGCCAAAGTTCTTCTATCTGACTGCTCCGTTTTCTTATGATCAGGAGTCGAAAGTATACTTTGGAAATTTTGTTATGGCGCAAAAATAATGGTACCAGAACTTCCTGGGGCATCAAAGATGATATTGTATTAACATAAGCCAGGACTTATTTGCAGTTCAGAAAAGTATCTTTGCCGCTCGAAAGATTAGGGCGGCTAAGATATTATGAAAAGAAAGTTATTTCCCCTTGCCTTAGGTGGGCTTGGGATAGGCACTACAGAGTTTGTCATGATGGGCTTGCTGCCTGACGTAGCAAGAGATTTCAGCATCTCCATACCTCAGGCGGGGCATATGATTTCGGCTTACGCCTTAGGTGTGATGATCGGGGCGCCTTTGCTTGTTGCAGGTACCAGCAGAATGGCTCCCAAGACAATTCTCGTCGGTCTCATGCTGCTGTTTACGGTATTTAACACACTCTCTGCTTTTGCCCCTAACGATACGATACTGCTCATTTCGCGTTTTATGTCCGGATTACCTCATGGAGCGTTTTTCGGCGTAGGATCTGTTGTGGCTAGCCGGCTGGCAGACAAAGGAAAGCAGGCGCAAGCCATTTCGCTGATGTTTAGCGGGCTCACGATTGCTAACTTGCTCACTGTACCACTGGGTACTTATATCGGTCATACCTATTCGTGGAGGTTTACATTCGGGGGAATTGGGTTGATCGGGTTAATCACGATGTGTGCGGTCTACCTTGCGTTGCCAGCCCTTGCGGGATCTAAAACCAGTAATATACGGTCTGAGTTGAAAGTCTTTTCGCGCCTGGATCCCTGGCTGATCTTTTTGATCACTGCTATCGGAACGGGCGGTTTGTTCTGTTGGATCAGTTATATAGCACCCCTGATGACGGAAGTTTCCGGCTTTTCGGAGTCAACGGTTCCCTATATTCTGATGGTTGCGGGTCTTGGTATGTTCGTTGGAAATCTGGTCGGTGGTAAGCTGGCAGACAGATTGAAGCCGCTGACGGCCTGCGTCGTCTTGTTATTGGCTATGTCGGTTACCCTGGCCCTTATATTCTTTTTTTCCCAGAGTCAGGTGATGTCACTGGTGCTGACATTTATCGCGGGAAGCTGCTCACTGGCGATTGCTTCTCCAATCCAGATGCTGATGATCCAATCATCGAAAGGGGCCGAAATGCTGGGTGCATCAATGACGCAAGCAGCATTTAACATGGGAAACGCCCTCGGTGCATTCCTTGGGGGCTTGCCTATCGCGGCAGGTTTAGGTTATACATCGCCGGAGGCGGTAGGGGTTGGCATGGCGCTTACGGGGGCATTAATTGCTTGGGTGCTTATCATCCGTCGTAAACAAGTGGTAGCGGTTTCCCGACAGTAGACGTTTCATGAGTATAGAGAAGCTAATCGAATAGCTTTACCCTTACTGTAGTGGTCTTGTTCCTCTCGACTATGATGTTGTTTAAAGACTTTTGCGACAGAACATTGTTCGACCGGTCATAAGCGTTTACGGTTGCATTTACCAAAGTATTGTTTGACGATTTGGTGAAGACAAAGTTTTCGTAGCTCCAGTCTACGTAAACCTGTTTGGGGACGCTTATACCATTAACAATTTCAAATGACGTGATGTAGTTTTTCAGTATGGGCAGACTGATGTCTTTTCTTTGGGCGAGATTGTCGCTTCTCGGGTAGAATAAAGTATATCCGTTGATAAGCATCCCTATTCTTTCAACATTGGCTATCCGGTCATCTTCGATTACAATTTTGAATTTACCTCCTGGCCGTCTAAGTGGGATGTCGATATCGGCATCCTGGTCTTTAACTTCGAAGTCTTGCGAAGCATAGAACAGATCTGTTACCTCCCTTTGTATGGAATGTGCCAGGTAGGGCGAACCCTGGTCGTCTCCGAAATAAATCGGAGAGGAATTTCCGGTGCTCTTTTCCCGTCTGCCTAAAAATACGACCGTATATATTCCTGAAGGTAGGCTGACAACCGGGATCTTAAATGCCATAGCGGAATCATCTGCATCCATATTCAGGCTGGCAACCTTTATGCCGCTGGAGTTATACAGATAGTACTCCAGTTTTTCGAAATAATCTGAAAGCTTGTGCCCGGGCCGGGATTCAGAAGAAGGCACAACGCCCGAAACGGGAGGTTCAAGGATGTTCCGGTCGGATAGCATTATGTTGAATCTTACATCATGGAAGTCGTCGCTAAGCGGATCGTCTTTGGAGTTGTCTTTTTTGCATGATACCAATAGTAAAAACAGACTGAGGATGGAGAGTAGAATTCTTATCATATGGAGGTTCCTTCATAATCCATGCGTAATCCTAACGGTTTCCTCCAGTTCGTAATCCTGATCTTACCAGGAAATACGAGGCTACCAACACCGTCCAGATGATTTTTAACGGGGAGATATGTGCCGGTATTCGTTCATGCTCTGAGTGCCTTTCTTTTATAATATCCAGGTTCCTCTGGGGAAATTGATCGAAACGCTGTCCTGGTTGGAGCGAAACTTCCGGCTTTTTTAATTCAAGAGACATCACGGCAATTATTAGTTCTTAATGGTTAGTAGCTACTCTAAATTTACGGAGCGTCCACCGGATGTGCGCTACACAATTGCCGCCACAGAATTATACACTGATAATAAGGATAGGTCTTTGCCAGGAGTGGAAGAAAGCCGGGCTCACTTCCACTCCTTACTACCGGCTCACAATAGTCTGTTGAAGCAGACCAGTAACTACATCCCGGAGGTATCGACACCTGCTCCATCATCTGGAATGGTATCAGCCTGGGATGTCAGATCAAGAGCGCCTGTATCATTTTGAATAGAGTCATTTATAGAATCTATAGAATCGCTTGTTCTGTTCTCTGATTTATTAGAGCTACAGGCAGACGTTGCCAGTACGAATGCGAATGCGAGGAAGGTGTACTTTAATGTGCTTTTCATAGTTTGATCGTTTTTCAGTCTAACACCTTCATCGCTTAAAATGTTTAGCGCCTGCCGCTACTTAAGAGCTAAACTTCAAGCTCCTGACGGCTTCTATGGTAATCCTGACTTAACATTCACTTTATAAATGAAGCAGACATTTGCTGCATCAACCGGGAGCCGCAATTCGTGCTTCCGGTCAAAATAAGGTTTGTAAAGAAGTATAATGAAGAGCACTTTTCCACGTAAAAATCGAGTTAGCAAGGCTATCAGGCTGATTGCTTTTTCAGTGTTGGCGGCAAGCACACACAGTCTTCAGGCGGCAGGTTTCAGCATGTTTAATGAAGTGATCGTCACCGGGCAGCAAGAAAATGTTACCGTAAAAGGTAGGGTAATGGATGGAGACGATGGGTTATCTTTACCCGGTGTAACCATTACAGATCAGAGCCGGAGAGCGCTTGGTGCAACCGGAGCTAACGGTGAGTTCAATTTAAGAGTCCCTAAAGGAACCGAACTGTTTTTTAATATGATCGGGTACACCACAGCCAGGCATGTGGTAGCTGCAGAAAGGCAAAATCTCGTTATTAGCATGAGTTCAAGCAGTAATGCTTTAAACGAAGTGGTGGTAACCGCGCTGGGTATTGAACGCGAGGAAAAATCGCTGGGATACGGAATTACGAAGGTTGAGGGAGAGGACATTGCCGACGTACCTTCCAATAACTGGTCAGATGCTTTGAAAGGAAAGGTTCCCGGCTTAACACTTACACAAGGTGGTTCAGGGCCGTTTAACAGTACCCGTATCAATCTGCGAGGCGACCGTTCACTGAAACCCAATGGAAACGACGCATTGATCGTTATTGACGGCGTTCCCATGACTTCGGGGACAATTACTTCCGGCGTGAATGATGCCTACGGTGCGGTATCAGCTGGAGGTGACAACGATGTGCCTGTTGATTTTGGAAATGGTGTTTCGGATCTCAATCCTGATGATATTGAATCGGTAACTGTGCTCAAAGGTGCAGCGGCAGCAGCGCTGTATGGTAGTCGGGCTAACAATGGTGCCCTTATCATCACCACCAAATCCGGTAAGGCCAGGAAAGGCGGCCTGGGCATAACGTTTAATTCAAACTCCAGTTTCAATGATATCCTGCGCTGGCCTGATTATCAATATGAATATGGCCAGGGTAACAATAACAGAAATGCCGCAGGTGAGCTATACTACTCTTATGCCGCTTCAGAGGATGGTGTCAGTACAGGTGGTACATCCAGCGCCTGGGGACCGAAGTTTAACGGACAGTCTTACTTTCAATACGATCCGGAGACCGGCACTCAGGGACTTACCCGGACACCATGGGTTCCTTACGAGGACGGGAGCATAAAGGATTTTTGGCGAACAGGATCAACGTTCCAAAACTCACTATCCCTGGACGGGGGCAATGACAGGTTTACTGCCCGTGGATCGGTGACACATACCAAAAACGAGTGGATCATGCCCAATACCGGATTTGAAAGGCTGGCTGCATCCCTTAATTCCAGTATGAAGCTTTCAGATAAACTACAATTAAACGGAAAGTTTGCTTATACCAACAAATCAAGCGATAACGTACCTGGTACGGGTTATAATAATCAGAGCATAGCTTATTTCATGATTCTTCAGAACCCGAGTATCCCGGTTAAATGGTACGAGCCGAGATGGCAAAAAGGGCAGGAGCAACTTCAGCAGATCCACCCCTTCAGTTCTTACATTGAGAACCCATATCTGATAGCCCATGAAATGACTAACGGTATCAATAGTCATAACATAGACGGTAACCTGCAGGGGGTATATACTTTCAATGATAAATGGAATGTGATGTTCCGGTCGGGCTTGAGCAGCCGTCAGGACCAGAGAGAAATGAGAAGAACTTTCGATACAGCTAATTTTCCTCTTGGCTATTACAAGCAGCAAGACGTCAGCTTCTTCGAGTCAAACACGGACGCCATGCTGACCTTTAAAGATAAAATTGTCCCCAAGCTGAGCATCCAGGCCTCTTTGGGAGGAAACCTGATGAGCAGGAGCCTCAAGGAAAACAGCGGTATAGCCAGAGGTTTATTGCTGCCGGGGGTGTATAAGCTCTCGAATGCGCTTACCGTTCCGGTTGCGGAGAACGAACTTATTGAGAAAAAGGTGAACAGTACTTACGGACTGATGAACTTCGCGTGGGATGATAAGGTATTCCTGGATATTACAGGTCGCAATGACTGGTCGTCGACTTTGCCTGACGGAAACAACTCTTATTTCTACCCGTCTGTCAGTTCAAGTTATATATTAAGCGACATCTTTATGCTGCCCAGAGTAGTATCTTTTGCCAAACTCCGCTTATCGTGGGCACAGGTAGGCTCTGATACCGATCCTTACCAAACCCGTAAATATTACAATACCTCTGTGTTTCCTGGTTCGGCAGAAGCCCCCAGCGTGTTGCATAACGCAAACCTGAAGCCAGAGAAAACAGAGTCATGGGAAGGTGGCGCTAACTTCGCTTTATTCGATAACCGGATAGATGCAGATGTTAACCTTTATCAGACGACCACCAAGAACCAGGTGTTATCCGTTCCCCTTGATGTAACGACAGGCTTTAGCCAGGCCTGGATTAACGGAGGTGTCATCCGTAATCGCGGTGTGGAAGTGATGTTGAATGCAAGGCCCGTAGTGAGTAAGGATTTCGGGTGGACCTCTACCATCACTTGGTCCCGGAATCGTAATAAGGTGTTAGAACTAAGCGAGGATGTTGAAGGCTACCAGCAGATTATCGCATCCAGTGGTGCAGGGGCAGTGCAGACTATCGTGACAAAAGGAGGTTCAACGGGTGATCTTTGGGGATACGGTCTGGTTAGAAATGAAGAAGGACAGGTTATTTTTAACCAATCCACCGGTTTGGCTGTTCGCCCTGCTGAAAAAGTGAGGATCGGTAATGCCTATGCTGACTGGAAAGGCGGGTTCAATAATGAATTCAGATACAAAAACTGGAAGCTGAGCGCCCTGGTCGATGGGCAATACGGCGGAATCATCTACTCACAGACCCACCATAAACTAACGGAAACCGGTAAGCTGAGACACACATTGGTTGGCAGAGAAGAAGGCAAAGTTCTGGGTGAGGGAGTGGTGCTCCATGCAGATGGCAGCTACTCACCAAACACCACAAAGGTCAATATCAATACCTGGTACTCTGATTATTACCGTCGGGCTAACGTAGAAACGAACAGCTTCGATGCCTCTTATCTGAAGTTAAGAGAAGTGCGACTGGAGTTTAACCTTCCGAAAAATTTCTTAAGTAGGGCTAAGATTGCCGGTGCAAGTGTTGCCTTGTACGGAAGAGATCTGGCGGTTATATCTGACTTCCCGATCTTCGATCCGGAGACCGCTGCCTTCAACGGCTCGAGCATTATGCCGGGTGTTGAAATGGGCCAGATGCCTAGCACAAGAACCTTTGGATTGAATCTCAGACTTACGTTGTAGCAGCATCGCCGGGATAATTAATATTGGATGATCAGGCTCCCGAGAGCCCATAAAAATAAAATAATGAAACGAAGTATAATCGCAGTTTTTACATTCCTCAATATCGTGGTACTCTCTTCTTGTACGAAGGATTTTGAAGACTTGAATACCAATCCCAACCTGATTGAGAAGGTAACTCCAGGTAGTTTGCTCACGCCAACTATATATGGTATGAGTAATTACTTTACCGTAAGAAGTTATGATTTTACCTGGCAGATGATGCAGGTAGGGCTTCCCAATCCAAGTGTGCAGTTAGGGGCCCACCGTTACGATATTTCCGAATCTGCGGGTAACGGCACCTGGAATACAACCTACCGTTATTTACGCAATGTAAGGGAAATGGAAGCAGCGGCAGAAGTATATGCCCAGCCTGCCTACCGGGCTGTCGCGATCACTTTAAAAGCCTATATCGGAGGCATACTGACCGATAGTTTTGGGGATGTGCCATTTTCCGAGGCACTTAAAGCGGAGGAGAATATCAGTCAGCCGAAGTTTGATACCCAGGAGGAGATTTACACGACACTCATTGCCGAACTGGAAGAAGCAAATAACATCTACGCAGGCGAAGGCGTCATGTCAGGGAACGACCTGCTGTATAATAACGATAAACTGAAATGGAGAAAGTTCAATAACTCTCTTTTAATGCGTATGCTGTTGAGAGTTTCGAAAAGAACGGAAATGAATAGCTATGAGCGCCTGAAGTCCATGATCGCTGATCCTGAAAAGTATCCTGTATTTACCAGTAATGCGGAAGCTGCCTTGGTAAAGATATCGGGGATTGCTCCATATGATTATGCCTGGAGCCGTCGGCAGGATTATGTGAACTCTGAAGCTATGAGCGAATTCTTCGTTGATATGCTGAACGGCTTGGAAGACCCCAGGAGAGCGTTGTTCATGACGCGGGCCAGTCAGATCGTTGATGGTAAACCTGTCGATATCGGCTTTAGAGGCATTCCTTCTGCACATTCTGGCGACGTGTCACAGTTCAACTATACACCTAGCAGTCCTAATGGCGACCTGATGTACCCCAGTGCTGTCGGAACAGAGATCTACGAGGTATTAATGACTTATGCAGAGGTCGAATTTATTAAAGCAGAAGTTGCGCTGATGGCGGGAGATCAGACGGCTGCCAAAACGGCTTATGAAAAAGCGGTAACGGCAGGGATTACGCAGTGGAAAAATGGCCTGATGCCCGCCAACTATTTCCAAAATCAGGAGGCGGCATTTGATGGAAGTTTCGAGCAGATCATGAATCAAAAATACCTTGCGCTGTTTTTCAATGATTACCAGCAATGGTTCGAATACAGGAGGACGGGTTTTCCCAGGCTGCCGAAAACACCTCATATGCTCCATGATGGGGTGATGCCTACCCGCTTCATGTACCATAGCGACGTTCGTCAGTACAATCCTGAAAATTATCAGATTGCTGCGGACCGTATCGGGGGAGATGATATCCACACCAAGGTTTGGTGGGAAAAATAATCCATAGTTTCTCAAACAAGAAAGGCCGGTCATTTTACATGACCGGCCTTTCTTGTTTGAGAAAAAGAAAATTGTTACTTAATGTCGATCTGTTTGCGTACAGATTTCGCCTCTTCTCTTTTAGCAATGTTGATCTTCAGTACACCATTAACATACTCTGCTTCGATACCGTTATCATCAGCGCTTTCTGGCAGTGTAAATGATCTGACAAACGAATTGTAACTGTACTCACGTTTGCTGTAGTTCTTTTGATTATCGTTTTGTTCAGAACGTTGTTCAGCTGATATGCTCAGGACATTTCTGTCTAAGTTGATTTTAAAATCGTCTTTCTTCAAGCCTGGAGCAGCCAGCTCAATGTGGAAATGATCTTCGGTTTCACTGATGTTAGCGGCAGGCACCCGCATCACGGTGCGGTCTGTAAAAAATGTGTCGTTGAAGATAGAGTCGAAAACATCATTAAAGCCTGGCATTAATGCGTTGTTTTTCTTGTCTGAATTAAATTTAACAAGTGCCATCTTGATTTTCCTCCTTAAAATTAGTTTAATGATTCAATTAGAGATACTTACCATTTTTAATACACTAAGGGATATACAAGAGGTGTGCCATTGCGCATTTTCACATTTTGGACTGAAAAAATATCAGTTCAAGTGTCAAAATTTCATTTGATGATGATGTCTTAGATTGCTTTAAATACAACAATTCCGTTGTGCCCGCCAAATCCAAATGTATTGCTCATCGCCACTTTTACCGGAGCATCAATGGTTTCACCAAGCACTACGCTAAGGCTGTCAGGAACTGCCGGATCAAGCTGTGTGGTATTGATCGTTGCCGGAATAACCTGATCACGAATTCCTAACAGGCAGATCACTGCCTCAACTGCACCAGCAGCGCCAAGCAGGTGTCCGGTCATGGACTTGGTAGCGCTCATTTTAAACTTCAGCTTTTCCCCCTGGGTAAGGTTGAGTAAAGCGTTAATCTCTGAAAGGTCGCCTACAGGTGTAGAAGTAGCGTGCAGATTAATATAGTCGACGTCTTTGATTGACAAAGAGGCCTGCCCGAGTGCTCTTTCCATAGCTTTCGCTGCGCCAATGCCTTCGGGATGCGTGGCCGTCATGTGGTAAGCATCGGCTGTCATGGAAGCGCCAACAATTTCGCCATATATATGAGCACCGCGTTTAACCGCATGTTCATAATCTTCCAACACAAGGGCTCCCGCGCCTTCACCCATTACGAATCCGTCTCGCTCCACGTCAAATGGACGGGATGCTGTTTGAGGGTCGCTATTTCGTGCAGACATCGCTTTCATCGAGCTGAACCCTCCGAAAGAAGCTGGTGTGATCGGGGCTTCAGAGCCGCCCGTAACGATCACCTTGGCCTGGCCTAAACGGATATAATTGTAGGCATCCATGATCGCTGTATTCGACGTTGCGCATGCCGAAACAGTAGTATAATTGATACCCATGTAGCCGTTGCGGATGGAAATCATTCCGGATGCCATGTTGGCAATAAGTTTTGGTACAAAGAACGGGCTGAACCGGGGTTTGCCATCACCTGTTACATATTCCGTTACCTGATCTTCGAAGGTCTGCATACCGCCCTGTCCTGATCCCCAGATTACTCCGGCATCGAAAGGGTCCATATCCTTGAGGTCAATTCCTGCATCCTTTATCGCTTCATCAGACGCGATAAGGGCGTACTGAGTAAATAAATCAGTTCTCTTTATGTCGCCTCTGTCCAGATAGTCTGAAGCGTTAAAGTCCTTTACTTCACATGCAAAACGTGTGCGGAATTCTGAAGCGTCGAAATGAGTGATCGGGGCTGCTGAGCTTTCGCCTGCAACGATCGCCCGCCAGAACGCTGAGGCGGTTGCACCTAAGGGGCTAATGACGCCCATTCCTGTAACTACTACTCTATTGAGCATAAAATTGAAATTTTATTAACTTTCTGCGAAAGTAGACAAAAATGCACATATATGAGGGTGATGGGTGGTTTTCAGTATATTTGGTTTAACCAATGCAATAATCAAATGAGCGAAACCCTAAATCTTGAATCTATCTTTTTAGAGGAAGGCCAGGTTCCTCCGGAGTTCATGATAGATGAAGTTCATCAGCGGGAATATCTGAGCGATGGGGAGATGAAGCAGTGGGACGGAAACGTCCACGCCGTTTATTCCCCCGTATGTATGCGGTCGGCCGAAGGTCTGAAACGCAAACTGATTGGGACCTATCCGATATGTACGCCCGTGGAGGCCCAGGCTTCACTTGATGCGGCCGTTGCTGCTTATGCCGATGGCCGTGGCGAATGGCCTACTATGAGCGTACAGGACCGGATCAAACACGTAGAGGAATTTACGTATAAGATGCTGGAGAAAAAGGACCTGGTTGTGAAGCTGATTATGTGGGAGATTGGTAAATCCTTTACTGATTCTGTCAAGGAGTTTGACCGGACAGTTGAATACATCTATGCTACTATCGACGCCTTGAAGGATATCGACCGGCAGTCGTCAAGATTTGAGATTGAACAGGGTATTGTGGCGCAAATACGCCGGTCTCCGTTGGGAGTGGTGCTCTGTATGGGGCCGTTCAATTATCCCTTAAATGAGACGTTTACGACGCTGATCCCGGCACTTATAATGGGAAATACGCTATTGTTCAAACCTCCTAAACACGGCACCTTGCTGCATTATCCCTTACTGGAAGCATTTCGCGACAGCTTTCCGAAAGGTGTAGTGAATACCATTTACGGGCGCGGGAATTCTATTGTGCCCGATTTGATGAGGTCAGGTAAGATTAACGTGCTGACGTTGATCGGGTCAAGTAAGGTGGCCAATGAGCTAAAGAAACTACATCCCAAAGTGAACAGACTGCGGGCGATCCTGGGACTTGACGCCAAGAATGCCGCTATTATCACGGCTGCCGCAGATGTGGATCTGGCCGTCAGTGAGACGGTTCTCGGGTCGTTGTCTTTCAACGGGCAGCGCTGCACTGCGTTGAAAATCATTTATGTGCACGAGACCTTAGCGGAGCAGTTTCTGGAAAAGCTGTCAGCGGAAGTAGCAAAGCTTAAATATGGCATGCCTTGGGAGAAAGGTGTTGCACTAACTCCGCTTCCGGAACCTGGTAAGCCGGCTTATTTAAAAGAGTGCATTGATGATGCCATCGCACATGGCGCCAGGGTGGTTAATCCTCATGGTGGGGAGGCTTTCGAATCTTTTGTTTATCCTGCTATTGTGTATCCGGTAAATAAGGAGATGAAGTTATATCGTGAAGAGCAATTCGGACCTGTAATTCCGGTTGTTCCGTTTTCGGATGTGGAAGAACCGATAGAGTATCTTATCGAGTCTACCCACGGCCAGCAGGTGAGTGTGTTTAGTAACGATCCTCATGAACTATCCACCCTGATTGATCCTTTGGTCAATCAGGTTAGCCGGGTTAATATCAACTGCCAGTGCCAGAGAGGCCCGGATGTTTTTCCGTTCACCGGGCGGAAAGATAGTGCCGAAGGCACGCTTTCAGTCGTTGATGCGTTGCGATCGTTCTCTATCCGATCCCTGGTTGCGACTAAATTGAATGATAACAATAAAGCTCTTATCAACCAGATTGTGGGAGATGAGACATCTAATTTTTTAAGTACGAAGTATATATTTTAGGAAAAAGGTTGGGTATAAACAGAAAGAGGGTGCGTCATTCATGCTATGACTACCCTCTTTTTCGTTTCGGTCAGTCTTCAGACATCCAGGATACGGCTAGTGGTCACCTAGGGGGCAGCTGGTGGGCAGCTAGTGGGTGTAGCCAGGGTGTAGGCACGGTGCAGCGACGTTGTAGCCACCTTTTTCCTGCAAAACGTGGCTACAACGTGGCTGCAAGGCGGCTAAGGTGCGGCTACACCCACTACCTTCCCTCTAGCTTCCCTCTAACTGCCTGCCAGCTGGCGCCGGACTGATCAGAAACAGGTGTCCGCGAATGATAAAGTCTGCCTTAACGTGTTTGGCATCTGATTCAGGATATTTCCGCTTTCGGTATATCGAAAAGTCAAATCAACCGCGTAATTAAAACTTATCAAACGGATTATAGTTAATAAAGTCTGGTAGCTAAACAACCGGGAATACTTGCCGACTATGGATGTGCCCAATACATTATATTCGCTTACAGAAGCTTCTGATCAACTGTATTTTTCTTATCATCTGGAAGAAAATCGGTTTTCTTACCTGAACCCTGCTTTCATCGATTTTTTTGATTTGGATGTCGAGCCGACTGTTCCATTGCTCCTGGCTATGGTTCATCCGGAAGATCAGAAGTATGTCATATCTCAATGCGAAGCCTGCCTATCGGGCAATACCGTCGGGAGTGTAGAATGCAGGGTCGTCCGCGGAGAATCACAAAGATACATTCGTGTTTTCCCCTATCTGATCACAGAAGCGGCAGGGCGTTTCTTTATGGGATGTGCTGAAGATATAACAACTTATAAGAGCCAGCTCAATGTGATCAGTAAGCACAACGCTAAAAAAAACTCCATTCTCAGTATCATCGCCCATGATCTGGCTGCCCCATTAGGCCTTATCCGAAACTTGTCAACGTTGTTAGGCAGAGAGGTTTCCCACGCGGAAAATGCGAAAGTGAGGGAATACGCAGAACTGGTCAATAAATTCAGCCTGAGGTGTATCAAGCTCATTAAGGATTTTATGGACCATGAGTTTTTGGAAAGTGCCGGTGTAAAGCTTGTCAAGAAGCGTATTGATCTTATCAAGATGATTAAGATCCAGACAGAAGATTATCTGAACCATCAGGCGGAGCTTAACAAGCAAATCCATTTTACTTCAAGCCGTTCGCACGTTTATGTAGCTGTAGATGAGGATAAATTCCTTCAGGTGATCAATAATCTTGTGTCAAATGCGCTGAAGTTTACACCGGAGGGGGGAACGATCACCATTGGTATTGAAGAGCAGGAACAACATATATTGATCACTGTTGCTGATGACGGTATTGGTATACCCCAAAGGTATCATGCAACCCTGTTCGAAAAATTTAATGACGCCCGGCGAACCGGTCTCCAGGGAGAGCCTTCGACGGGTCTGGGTATGTCGATCATCAAAACGATTGTCGAGTGGCATGATGGCACCATTTGGTTTGATAGTGAGGAAGGTAAAGGCTCTGTCTTTTATATCCAGCTTCCTAAGTAACCATTCCGCTACTTTCTTATAGCGGGTAGCTATATATGGTCTTCTACAATCTGAAGAAGCTCGTCTATATCGAATGGTTTTTTCATCACCTCATCAGCACACGTTTCCTTTATCAGCTGTGGTTTCAAATGGGTTGAAAGCGCAACAATCGGAACGTTTGCAAGCCTGTAGTTCTTTTTGATCGCCTGGCATAAGGCTGTTCCTTCTTCCGATATATTGATAACATCGAGCAGGATAAGATTTGGTTTTTCTTTAATGATATGTTCGAGGGTTACCTCTTCTGTACCAAAAGGGCTAACTGAGTAACCCGCATCGATTAATATGTAGGATACAACTTCCAGAATATCTCTGTCTTTCTCAATAATCACGACCTTCTTTGTCATGGACAAATATAGGCAAAAGGAGAAATTAAATATTTTAAAAACAAATTCAATGAGCAGTTGTAGTTATAGGTTCTTAAATTACGCTCCGCCTGCAGCGAAAAGCAGAATTTACTTCCTTCTCTCACTGCACTTTCCACCCATATCTTGCCCCCTTGAGCTTCAATAAAGTCTTCAGAAATGGCCGAGACCCAAACCTGATTGGTTATTTCCATCTTGAGGAACCTGGAAATATCGGTCAAACAGCCGTGCCTGATATCGCTCATCAACTTCCTTTCCCAATGTCGAGGATGCAAAGCGCCTTTTTTCAGGCGACAACTCGCTTTCCAAAACTTTGGGGCTTAAGCGTTGCAGTATAGTGCAAATGACTTTGTCCCTCTGGTGCGCGCTGACTGGAAAGAATGCGCAATAATCCGGCCTTATTCTATCATCCGAAGTACCGGTTTACCGTTTACGCAATCTACCCCTTCTACCCTCGGAACATCAGACGTAAGGTCTCTTGAACCCTCTGCATCAATGATTCTCAACATTAATCGGTTATAAAGCGACACCTTTTGTTTGAATTCCTTCGAATCGGAACTTACTGAGTATGGAATAAATTGTATCCCCATTGTCTTGTCTTTTATCAGTGCTGTATACGCCCAATTGGCTGAACTGGTGCATTTTTGCATATTTAGATAGTCTGTCACCTGCTTGTGTGTGATCTCTGCGAGAGACTTTGCTTCCGCGATGCTGATGTCCTCTGTAGTGATTAGCTTTACCTTGCTGTCTTTACATTCTAGTCGCAAGGGTTGCTCTGTCATCCAGGAAACCATCCAACATGGGGCTGTATCAGCCACCCGGCCCTCTTTAGCCCACGCTTCAGCCTGCGCAGCAGAATACTTTTGATAGTCGCTTTTTAACCTGTTGAATTCTTCGATATCGGAAGACAGCACAGGGAAATACTGCGCATCACAGCCCATAGGAACATCCTGGAGGGTTACGTTTGCCTGCTTATCACAGGGGATGGCTTCGCCCAATTTTTTGATCTCTTTAAGTTTCGCTTCTGCAAGCTGTCCCCATTCATCCGCTGTTCGTTCATCTTTCTTACAGGCAGAAAACAACAAGACAAGGCAGAAAAGGGAGGTGAGGATTTTGAAAGGACGATACATGATGGAGTCAGCTAGTTAAGGTCAAAACGTAATTGCCGTCTTAAACGCTACAGTTCTGAGTTGATTATTCTAATAATACCGAACAAAAACCACTCATTGTGTGGGCTTTCTCTACAATGTGCCTTCTGATGTTCCATAGAATTATTGCGCATCCAAGCCTCCGCTAATATGTTGTATGGGTTCTGAAAACCAGCTGATTATGCTCGTGATGGAACCGGGCGAGCTGAAAAGACAGGCTCTTTTGGTCTGTTTCTTGAGCTTCATTGGCCGGACTATAAAGGGAATAATTATGATGAATACTGCGAAAATTGCACCATTAAGGTTCGGAATACAATTGCTCATTTTATTGCATTTCACCGTTTTTATATTACAGCTGTTCATAACAAACCAGGATATGTCGCGTTACGCTTTGTCCTCCAATATAGAAGGAGTGACTTCTCAGTGGTGGGCTGTTGCCACACACCAATTTGTGCATACCGGAATTGACGAAATGATTCTTAGTATGGCAGCATTATGGTTGTTCGGGAGCGTCCTTCAAAAGCGTGTCGGTGGCGAACGGGTTCTTAAGTTTTATGTGATCAGCGTGATGATCAGTTCAGCGGTTTTTATTCTCGCACATCTGATATTTCCAACATTTGCCGGGCGAAACCATATTATGGAAGGAGCGTTTATCAGCGTCCTGGCTATTATGACAGCTACTGTGGCCCTCTGCGGTTCGAAGGAAATGCATATCGTCGGCAGCTTTTCTGTTTCGTTATGGCAATTATATTTTGTGGTTCTCGTGATGAGCTTTATTTCGATATATCAGCATAATATCGCTTGTGTACTCACCTACTCTTCGAGTATTCTCCTGGGAATCATGTATGCTGACAGGGCCAGAAACAGGTTTCGTTTAACACAAACACCCAGCGGTGGGAAGATGATCAGCCCGCCTCATGTTATATGATCTGACAGGCTGATATAAAAAGGTTTCGATTGATTAAGGTTGTCCACCGCCGCCTGCAGCTCCATAAATCTGACCGTTAGCGTAACTGGCATCCGCTGCGGCAAGCTGTACATATATAGATGCCAGTTCGGCCGGTTGTCCGGGTCTGCCCATTGGAGTATCTTCTCCAAATTTGGTAAGTTTCTCCATGGTTGCGCCTCCACTCACCTGCAAAGGTGTCCATATAGGACCAGGTGCGACGCCATTTACTCTGATGCCCTTTGGTCCCAGCTGTTTGGCCAGTGATCGAACGAAGGCCGTATTTGCAGCTTTAGTTTGTGAATAATCGAACAGTTCGGCTGATGGATCAGTGGCTTGTACCGAAGTAGTCGTTATGATGGCTGCCCCCGGCTTTAAATGTGGCAAAGCCGCTTTGGTGATCCAGAAAGGCGCGTATACATTCGTTTTCATTGTTGCATCGAAGTCTGCCGATGTGATGTCGGAAATAGACTCCTTTGTTTGTTGTCGCGCGGCATTATTAACAAGGATATCCAGGCCGCCTAGTTCTTTTACTGCACGGTCTACGAGCTGCCGGCAAAAAGACTCCTCCCGGAGGTCGCCCGGAATCGCTACCGCTTTCCTTCCGGCCTTCCTGATGAGTGCAACGACTTCCTGCGCATCGGGTTCTTCATCCGGCAGGTAGTTAATGGCAACATCGGCCCCTTCACGTGCGAAAGCGATGGCAGCGGCCCTGCCCATCCCTGAATCACCACCGGTGATCAGTGCGCGACGGCCTGTGAGTCGCCCTGAGCCCTTATAACTTTGTTCGCCATGATCGGGACGAGGCTCCATCTTGCCTGCCAGCCCCGGCCATGGCTGCTTTTGTTCTTTGAAGGGAGGCTTTGGATACATGGTTAGGGGATCTTGTAATGGCTGACCTGGCTGATAGCCTTCGGCGATTTCGCCTGCGGCGAGTGCCGGACTAATACTAAGCGCAGCAAGGCCGGCTCCAAGGCTGCCAATGGCGGTACGTCTGCTGATTTTATGATCTGTGTTCATAGGTAGATATGTTTTATTCACAGATATACCTCATTGACCGGGATTTGTTTTAGCGATTGAAAAGCTCGTGTTGGCGGGCTTATCTAATGCGCGAAACAACATTTCGGTACCTTCCTTTTGGTTGGGATTTAGCCGTTATAATTCGACTGGGGCTGAACGTGTGAAGCGTGCAGGTTCTGTCCGATGAGCTTCTATTCTTGACGGTCAAAGGATAATTGGCAGTTTTACTGTAGTGGTTGTTCCGCCCTCAGGAGGTGAAGTAATCAAAAAACTTCCGTTAAGAAGTTTAACACGGCTTCTTATAGATGCTAGCCCAATGCCTCCTCCCCGGTTTCTTTTTGCGTGGAAACCAATTCCGTTGTCTCGAACCACTATAAAGAGATTGTTGCCGTCGCCTCTAACCTCCACATAAGCATCGGTAGCTTTGGCATGTTTAGCCGTATTGACCATGAGCTCCTGGACGGTTCGGAATACAGCCAGTTCCAACGATTTATCGATGAAAGTATTTCCTAGTTCAACCTGGCAGCGGAACTTCGTTGACGTTTCCAATTGGTTACAAATCGCTTCTAAAGCCGCTTTTAACCCGAAATCCTCCAATAGGATAGGAGATAGTGCATGAGAGATATCGCGGGTGCTTTTAATAGCATCTGCCAGCAGGTCTTCTGTGTATTTTTTTGCTTTGTGGAATTCGTTTTGCCTTTCTGTAGCGGAGTTGAACGTGAGATTATTCATGCTCATCTTAATGGCGTAAAGTACCTGGCCGAGGCCGTTGTGCAGGCTCTCCGAAATCCGCCGCCGTTCCTCTTCTTGTGTAGTTAATGTCACCTTGAAGATCTCCAGCTGCTGCTCGGCCTCCATCTGTCGTATCTTTTCTTCAGCGGTACGGGTCGCGGTTACGTCCATCGTTACGCCGAGGACGCGGGTCGGATGACTTGCATCACCTTTCATGACCACCGCTTTGAAATGCAGGATCTTCCTCTCTCCGTCGATCTTGATCTCCAGCGTTTCCTCAAAGTTTTCTTCACCTGCATAGAGAAGCCGGAGCATGTTCTTAGCGATAATGAACTTGCTTTCGGTTACATATTGAAGAAAGAGCTGAGGGGTAACTGGCGACCGTTTTTCCCTATTGAAAAGCCTGTACATGCCATCTGAGAAGTTCAGCGTCTTCGTATGAGGGGTATAGTCCCAGCTGCCCATTTTAGCTAGATCTTCAGATTGCTGCAGCAGCATATAATTTTTAAAACGCTCCTCTTCTGCATATTTGCGTTCGCTGATGTCCAGGTTAGTGGCGACTATGCCATCGTCGATCTTAACAAACATGCAAGAGAACCACCTGTTAAGACCTTCGTAAGGATAAAAATATTCCATTCCGGCGGATATTCCGGTCTCCATCACGCGAACCATAATATCAAAAATGCCTGTAATTTTAATCCCGGGATATTCGGCAGCATAGCACTTTCCAACCAAGTCGTCACGTCCGGTCTGCTTTTCAAGTTGTTTGTTTACAACGCGTAGTCTGAAGTCGACGATGTTGCCAGCCTCGTCACGAACCGCCTCCATAAGTGACATCGCAATGAGGCTCGTATTTAAAATGGAGGTCAGCAGATCTCTGTTCTCATTTAGTTCGGCAGTACGCATACTTACTTCCTGCTCGAGCCTTGCCTTGTAAGCTTCTTCTGCTTTCCTGGTTTTGCTTACATCATTGAAAAGCAGGGCAACACGACGCTTCTCAGGCTCGTCTATCCGGAAAGCATAAACGTCGTACCACCGGTTCAATGCATCTGCTCTTTCATCGAAGTGCCTCGATACCCCCGTCATGGCTACCTCACCGAATATCTGGAACCACTTTTCTTCTGCGTTTGGAACAAGTTCCCGTATCGTCCTGCCCGTAGCATTGCGTAAACCAGTTTCCGCTTCGAATGCAGGATTTACCTCAAGAAACAGGTAATCAACAGGCTTATTTGTACTATCAAACAACACTTCGATGGTGCAGAAACCCTGATCAATGGAGTTAAAGAGTGTAAGGTATTTATCGATTGCCTGGGTCGTAATCTGGCGGTGCCTTTTAACGGAGTCTTCAAATATCACCGCCACCTGATACTCTTCAGGTGCTCCGGCTTTGAACGCAGTATAATCATAGCAGCCATCTGTGGATGTAGCCGAAAGCTCATGGCGTTCCGATTCACCGGTGCGGGCAACTCTGCCCATAACATCCAGCAGACGCTTTGCGTAGTAGTCATCAAGTTTAAAAGGGTGCTCTCCTGCAAGCCGTGATCCCAGCATTTCACGCGCGGCTGTATTTGCTTCCAGGCAGTGGAGTGCTGCCGGCTGGTGCTGTTCGTCGAAAATTACCTGCAGACGAACGTACCCCTGGTGCATGGTATGGATAAGACTTCTGTAATATTGTTCCGGCTGGTGGGGCATTGCGGCGTTTTCCATTGAGAATGGTGGTATGACTTGAGCTATGGTGCTATATATAATAAGCTTTTAATTTCATTAATGTTTACGGAGATCAGATATTTGAATATATACAAAATTAATACTAATCAAGACCGATATGAGGGCATTAATATTATCTTTTCTCTTACTTTGTTTTTCATTTCTGGTTCAGGCACAGGAATTTATAACGTTATGGCCCGAAGGGCGTATGCCTAATTCAAAGGGCCTTAAATTGCAGGACAGTATAGCTAATGAGCGGATTTTTCAGGTTGGCACGCCGGGTATGTACGCATTCTTTCCGTCCCAAAGCGAAAATAAAGGCAGTGCTGTTGTTATTTGTCCGGGTGGTGGATACGAAAGGCTGGCTTACGTTATCAGTGGCACTCAGCTTGCCAAGTGGTTCAATACTATTGGCGTGAGCGCATTTGTCCTCAACTACCGGCTCCCTAATTCTCCCGATCTGGAAGTTCGGGAGACAGGCCCCTTACAGGATGTACAGCGAGCCATCAAGCTGATCAGGTCAAATGCTTCAAAATGGGCAATAGATCCCCAGAAGATAGGTGTACAAGGATCATCTGCCGGCGGGCATCTGGCTGCTTTGTCAAGTGTAAGCGAGAAAGATGTTTCTTCTATTGGCGATTATCTGGATCACGTATCGGGCAGGCCGAATTTTAGTATTCTGGTATCTCCTGTTATTGACCTGGGAGTTTATGCTCACGCCGGAAGCAGAAAGAACCTTTTGGGCGAGAGTCCTTCCAAGCTCCTGATCGGACGCTATTCTCCCCATTTACTTGTGGGGCCTTCCACACCGCCTTCCTTCATTGTTCATGCTTTTAATGATCATTCCGTAAGCGTTAATAATTCACTTCTTTTTTATAAGGCATTGGTGGACAATAAAGTGCAATCGAGCCTCCATGTCTTTCCCCAGGGAGGACATGCTATCGCGTTAAGAAATAATCCAGGCTCCACAGAAAAGTGGACGCAGTTGTGTGAAGCCTGGATGACAGAGATGGGCTTTAAAACAGGACCGTCATCCGGCAAGTAAGGTTTCGACCGGGTCGGGAGATTTTCATGATATCGAGATGTTGGAAATAATGCTTGTCGAAGATGTTCTCCACGCTCGCATTCATTTTAAGCTTGGTTTGTTTCGAAATGCTGAACTGTTTTCCAATATGGAAGCTTAAAATTGTTGATGAGGGAGTTGCCGTTTCACCATATTTCTGAGCACTCACATGTTTCTGCGCTGCATGGGTAATCCCTTCAACCCTGAAAAAGGTCTTGCGTAACTGGTAATCAACAGCATTAACGGTTTTAAACGGAGCGATCAGCGGTAAAGCAGCGCCTTCGTTATCGGATCCTCGTGTAAGCGTGTTCAAGCTGCTCAGGACGAGCCGTGCCACCGGTTCCCACTTGACGGCAAATTCTCCTCCATAAAGGCGCGCTGAGGGGATGTTTACATATTGTTTCACACCGGTTGCACCAATAGTCATTGTGCTATAGCCATCCAGGATCATCCCTGCGATATAGTCCTGAACGAAGTATCCAAAGATATTTGCGGAAACTTCCACCGATGTGTTCCGAAAAGAAGAACCAGCAGAAAGGTTGAGGGAAGATTCCTGACTCAGATCAGGGTTACCCAGGTAGTCATACGCGTCGAGCCTGTTATAAATATAAAAAGCATAGGCCTCCTGAAGCGTAGCTGCCCTGCCACCCCTGGCGACCGATGCGTTCAGCAACCAATTTGCGTTGGGCTGAAATCTCGCAGCAACACTTAGATTAGTAAGCAGTCTGTTCCGCGAAAGGTCACCCTCAAACATGCCTGATAGCTGTGCTTTAGCTTCACCGCCGGAGATGTTATCATGCATGTACTCTAAGCGGGCAGAGGGTGTAATGGTAAGCTTATCACTAAGTGAAACGGCGTCCGATATATGTAGTCCCAGATTGCTTCTCAAAGGGTTCGCCAAGGTGTACATAAACATGGGAGAACCACCGGGTGGATACATCGTCATGGTTGCCCAAAGTTTGTTGTGATAGCCGTCTGCCTGCACTTTTATGTGGTGGCTGTCGCTCAGGTGTAGATCAAGTGCTGAAAAAGCACCAAAGGTAGTGGAAGTGCCGGGCATGTCCATATGCATCGGTACTGTCTCCGGCGGCCTTCGGGTGTCGTCCATAGCATGATCGATATAGTTGTAGTATCCCTTGGTTTCCCAACGTACCGCTCCCTGTTTGCTATTTCGGACATACGATAGCGCGCTGATCCTGGCCTTGGCAAACGCGACATCCATAGTCAGCGCGGGGTAACCTATGTCATAACCCTCATCCTGTAGGTAATCAGCTTGCAAGTAGTCTGATTCTCCGATCCTGACCATCATTGAGGCGCTGCCATTCCACTTACGATACTGGGAAAACGGAATCTCCCGCCCGCCAGAAGCACGGTAGTTACTACTTCTCCTGAAGATTCCGTTGATTTGGAAAGAAACGTCTGCACTACTATACTCCAGTCCGGCTAAAGTTTGCACCGCTGCACCGTTTGTTTCAAAACCGGAACCCAAGCGGCCTGACCATTTCTGGGCATCTGTAAAGGATGGTTTCTTAAGCTTGAAGTCAATGCCGCCACCTATTCCGCTTCCCACTGCATTCGCCCCAGGATCATAGGAAACAGAAAAGCTTTCCAGGTTATTCGGTTCAACATAAGAACTTATGGGATCCATCTTGTCGGTGCAGGCACCGAAGATACGAATGCCGTCAATACTCATGGTAATTTGGCCGCCGCTCATACTCCGCAGACTGGGCTCCATGGCAAAATTGCCCCGGCGGATCATGTTAATCCCCGGAGTATACTCCAGGATTTTGTCAGTAAGCTCCTGTAGATTATTCTGCCTGATGTCTTTTGCAGCGTCTGTTATGCTCTTTGATGGACTTACAGGTACTTCGAGTAGGAGCAATGTCCTGACAGGTAGTTGTTTATGCAGGGAATCTGTATGCTGCGCTTGTAAAGAACCTGAAAAGGCGGACAGCCAGAAAACGGCCGTCCAGGTAACAAATTGCTTTTTCATGTTAAAATAGCAAGTCCAGCGCCGCATCTTCCATAATGACCGTGTTGCCTCTTTTCAGTCTGAAGTGGAGTCGCCAGTCGCCGGTCATCGTAAAATTAACCTTGCCGCTGTAATGTCCTCTGCCTGTATGAACAGGGTTCTCGTTATTAGGCGATCCGTGTCCCATCGAGGGCATCTCAGGAGTTAATTCAACGTTAAAATCTTCAACCGGGGGAAAGTTCATCATATCCTGACGCCTGTTAATCAAAATCTCCAGATCATTCATCCCCGTCTTGGGAGTTAACGGTTGAACGAGAGACACGAGGTAGCTTATACCGTCAGTTCCTACGAGTGTTGTGGTGTGTTTGGTATTAGCCGGAGCGGCTTTTACTTCTATATGGAAAACAACTGGTTCGTTGTTTACAGAGACGGTTAATGTCCAGCTACCCATTGTACCTGAAGGCATAGAGAATACGACCGCTCCCTCATATAAGGCTTGTGCTGCACTGTACAAAGGTTGTTCTACCGGGCTGGCGTGCTCCATTGACGTCATGTCCATGACAGGTGTATAGCTGACGACTGCGTTGGTGATAGCTGCACCCTCGGTGTTCTTTAATGATACATAAAGCCTGTTCCAGGCTACCGTGAGATCTTTTTTATCGGCCCATAAAGTTACGGTTACACCGCTTGCGGTTTTCTGTTCGTCAATCCGGATCTTCTCCGCATTTTGTTCAGGGCCTATATCGTTATTCTTGCTGCATGAGGCAAACGAAAACAGTGCTGCCAGCAACATCATTAATTTAAATGTATGATTCATTTGAAGTGATATCTAAAAGTTGTTAACGGCGATAAAAACCGCCATGCACAGAAATGCATGACGCATTCCGGCTTTATTAAGAAATTATAGAAAGGAGTTGCATTCAGACTCGGGGAGGGTGAAAAAAGAGGGTCTCGTATCCGGAAAGGACAGCCTGGCAATAGGGTGTATTGATGGTAGTGCTCACACCGTCTCCAAAGAAAAAGATGTAGGCCTCAGGCATAGACGAATCTTGCGTGAGCTGCTTTTGTATTTCGCGCTCCTGCTTGCTTTCCTTTTCTTCCACCTGCTTTAGTTTCATCGACAGGTAACATTTGCCTTCGCAATGCATCCAGGCTTTATCCCTGTTCTCGCAAAGTTTAGAAGCGATGTAATCACGATTTAGCTCAAAACCAGCAAACACAGCCATCCTCGACAGGCTGACGCCAAGAAGAAGGGGTATCATAAGGAAGGCTGTAATACGATAGAACATCGCATCAAAGGTAAAGAATCTGGTGATATCCTCCGATGCTACGAGCGTATTCTATCGAAAAAATCTGCTTCCTATCATTAATTAACTCGTTATCTTGGAGGCTGAATTAACTGATGATTGCCGACCGCTCTGTTATGATGTATAAAAGACAGCATTTAGCGATGTGTATGATTGCCGTAGCTTTCCTGATCCATAGCGTGAGGGGCCAGGCTCAGCCGAACTGTAAGGTGGAGATCTTTTCTACAGAACACGGTCTGCCTCATGATGCGATTAACCATATTGTAAAAGACAAAGAGGGGTTCCTCTGGCTTGCTACTTGGAACGGAATAAGTCGTTATGATGGGGAAGAGTTTGTTTCTTACCGTTCTTTGCCGGGTGACAATTCGGAACTAAAGAATAGCCGGATCAACTATATGGTCGAAGACAAAAATAACCGGTTTTGGCTATTGGCGGCGGATGATCAGGTATACCGTTTCGATAAGGTTACTGAGCGCTTTCTTAACGTATCCCGTTTGATTAATGCCAGAGTTAAAAAAGATTTGCGCTTTCAGACTATTGAGATACTGAAGGATGGTTCCGTTTGGCTGATCTCTGAGAACGATGGCATTTTCTGCCTGAGAAATCCGGAATCAACAAAGATGAAGTTTTCCTGGTATGATACAGGTCAGGTTAACTTCGTACACCAGGATCAAAAAGGAAGTGTCTGGATAGGAACAGATAAAGGGCTTGACTGTGTCTCTAAATCTTCAGGAGGCCTATTCACTTTTCGTGTAGTGAATAAAGCGCTTGCTTCGGGGCGTGGTTATATGGTTTGCAAGGAAGACAAGGGTTATCTTTATTTTGGAACCTCTCGCGGAGAGCTTGTTGTATACGATAAAAGCAAGGGTTGGAGTAGCGATGTGAGGGAGAGGTATCAGGTTCTCGAGCTGAGCTCAGGCAATTCTATCAATGCGCTTTGCATATCTGCCCAACGTTCTCTGGTATATGCAACCACTTCGGGCGGTGAATTAGTTAGCGTACCCCGGGGCGGAGTTGCACCAGTTAGAAAAAAGACCTTTAATCAGCCCATACATCGGCTTTATGAGGACCGGCATGGAAAGCTATGGATAGAGCCGGCAGAGCAGGGGGTCATTATGTATGATCCGTCAAATGGCACTCAACGGCACTTTACACAAAAAGCCGACCGGGACTTTAAGGTCTACACCCGGTACTTTCAGGTATATGAAGATCGGGCAGGACTGGTATGGGTGAAGATGAAACGCGGCGGTTTTGGTTATTACGATTCGGAAACAAAGCAGATCGAATATTTCTATAATGAACCTAATACGTCCACGCGCATGTTCTCGAACATGGTAAGTTATCTTCATTATGACCGGGATGGTGTCTTGTGGTTTACAACCGATGAGCGCGGCTTGAATAAGGTGATTTTTCAGGCAGATAACTTCAGGCAAACGCTTCTCCGTCCGGGTGAAAGTCTTAAGTCTGAAAATGACGTTCGGGGTATTCTGGAGGATAGGGAGGGCAGGCTGTGGTTAGGAGCTAAAAGTGCCGAGTTATATGTTTTCGGAAAGCAGGGGAGATTGAAGGATCTTTTTGTGAACATGCCTGTTGGGGGCTTGGGAATGGTCTACACGATAATTGAGGACCGGAGGGGCCATATCTGGCTCGGAACGAAAGCGAATGGCTTATTTATTGCTTCGCCGGTTAATAAGGAGAGGACTAAGTATACGCTTCAGCATTTCCACGTAAAAAACGGATTGGGAAGTAATGAAATCTATTCTCTTCTGGAGGATGCTGACGGCAGTGTATTGATAGGAACTATCGATGCAGGTCTCTGCGTAGCGCAATGGAAGAATGGATCGGTAAGTATAGTACCAGGAGACCAGGTTTTTGGAAAATATCCCACGGAACTTTTCAAAAAGAACCGCCACCTTAGTTTGGATAGTCAGGGAAATATTTGGGTAGGAACAACAAACGGCTTGCTGATACTGGACGGAAAAAAGAGGGGCAGATGGAAAAGTTACAGTAAGGTTAAGAATGACAGCACGAGTCTGGGAATTAATGATATCCAGTATATTTTCAGGGACAGGGCTGGGCGCATGTGGCTGGGCACCTCAGGGGGAGGACTAAATCTGGCGATTGGAGATAAGGTCTTTGAGTCGCTTAAATTTAGGAGTTATACAACGGCCCAGGGTTTATCCAATGATTATGTGCTTAGTTGTACAGAGGATGAGGGCGGTCATCTGTGGGTCGCTACGCAGGGCGGGCTCAGTCGTTTTGACCCCTCAAGAGGTTATTTTAGGAAGTTCGATTCTTATGACGGCTTGTCGCAGGTCAGTTTTTCAGAAGCTTCTTGTATCAGACATTCAAACGGTTCTATCATCTACGGTACATCAAAAGGGTACATTTCTTTTTTTCCGGCGAAGCTTCGTGATTCCGAAGAAAACAGGCGGATTGTGCTAACCAAACTGCAGGTGAATAATGAAGACGTAGCTGCAGGTGATGGTCATCAGCTTCTCCGTTCTAACATTAACTACACCACCGACCTTACGCTCCGTTACGACCAAAATACAGTCAGCGTAGACTATGCTTCTCTCGATTACCGGTCGAATGCCAAACAGCAGTACGTTTACCGGTTGAGGGATTTCGACAAAACATGGCAAAAGAACAGTAACCGGAGAAGGATCAGTTATACAAATCTTCCGCCCGGCGAGTATGCGTTGGAGATAAAACATGCAGAGCAGGACACGGGGAAAGCTGACCAGTTCCGGCTGCTACATATTCATATCCTGCCACCGCCCTGGAGAACCTACTGGGCTTATCTGCTCTATGTTGTCTTGTTCGCGGCTATCTTTGAAGGGGTCAGAAGGACAGTTATAACCGTTATCAGACTGCGTCACAAAATTGCCGTGGAGCAGGAGCTTGCAGCTCTGAAGATGAACTTCTTTACCAATATATCTCATGAGTTACGTACTCCTTTGACGCTGATACTGAATCCGATAGAGGAATTGGCCCAAAGGGAAGATCTTTCCAAACAAGGCAGGTCTTACGTGGAGATTGTCCGGAAGAATGCCAATAGGATGGTTCGCTTTATTAATCAGCTTCTGGATCTCCGCAAGGTTCAAAGTGGTAAGGCCAGCTTGAAAATAACATCGGTAGACCTTGTTGCTCTGCTTAGAAATGTAACGTATTATTTTGAGGAAACCGCCCGGCAAAACAATATTGAGCTACAGCTCGACTCATCCAGAGATGTGATGCTTGTGCAGGCTGATGAGGAAAAGCTGGACATAGTGATCTATAATCTGCTCTCCAATGCATTTAAGTTCAGTCCTCCGGGTAAAAAGATCCGGGTGGAAGTAAGCGATTCAGAAAATGAGGGAAATTTTGTCGTCAGAATCCATGATCAGGGTTCTGGCGTGCCAGTAAACAAGCTTCAAAAAATTTTTGAGTTGTATTATCAGGATGAGGCGAAGGATGGCCTGCAGCTTAAAGGGACAGGAATCGGATTGGCGTTATCCAGGGAGCTGGTCGACCTTCAAGGGGGTAAGATCTTCGCTAGTGTTAATGGCGACGGAGGTTTGAGCGTTACTGTAGAACTGAAAGCCAGCGATGTGGAACTTTCAGGAAGTGCGCTGTCCGCTGAACATATTTTAACTGACCTTTTCGATGAGAGCGTCAAGGGCCGCCCTCTCGCAGGTTTTGGACGAGCAGCAATCACAGAACAGCCTTCGGTCCCGCTGAAGGTAGGGGATCGCCCCCTGGTATTACTTGTGGAAGATAACGATGATCTCAGGGCTTTTCTGCGAGAGCAGCTTAGTGATACCTACCGTGTGGAGACCGCCGTCAATGGCGAGGAAGGCTTGAGTAAGGCTGTGATACTACAACCCGACTTGATTTTGAGCGACGTGATGATGCCCTTGATGGACGGCATTGAAATGCTTCAGAAATTGAGGGAAGATCAGCGGACCAGCCATATTCCGCTGATCTTGCTCACAGCGAAATCATCTATTGAGAGTCAGATTCAGGCGCTTGACTTCGGAGCAGACTACTATATCACCAAACCTTTCAGCAACGCCTTTCTCAGAGCTTCTGTGCAAAACCTGATCAGGTCCCGGAAAGAGCTTTTCAAGAAGCTGCTGGAGAACCCGGGAGATGTAACGTTACGCCCGAGCGAGGTCGTCATTACCTCCCGCGATGAGCTGTTCCTGAAGGAGGTTATCCAAATTGTAGAAACCGGTATGATTGATCCGGGGTTCAATATTGATGAGCTGGCAGAAAAAATTGGCATGGGACGTACGACCTTCTATAAAAAGTTTAAAAGCCTGACGAATATGACACCAGTCGAGTTCGTCAGGGATATGCGGGTTCAGCGCGGCAAACAGATGCTGGATGCTGGTGAAATCAACATCGCTTCGGTAGCATACAGTGTGGGGTTTAATGATCCTAAATATTTCGGAACGTGCTTCAGGGAAAAGTACGGAATGCCCCCATCTGGTTATCTGAGATCATTACGGTAAACGCCTTGAAAGGGGATTTTGTCGAAAATTCGACCAATTCTGATAGTTTTTGGCGTTCGGTTTCAGAGGCGATGACTTCTTTTGTCTTGGTGCCACGTTGCCTGGAAGGGTGATTGGTACCCATCTCAATGTAAATCTAATTTCATATGCTTTATTATTCGATTAAGCGATTCACGCTTATGACCGGACTGGCACTGCTGTCTGCTTCCGGACTTATTGCCCAGACAGATCTTAAGCTTTGGTACCGGGAACCAGCGTCTAACTGGAATGAGGCGCTACCGGTCGGAAACGGCAGGCTGGCAGCGATGACCTTCGGAAGGCCTTCTGAAGAAGTTATCCAGTTGAACGAAGAAAGCGTTTGGTCGGGAGAGCCCGGCAACAACGTGGTAAAGGGACTTAAACCAGGTATTGAAAAGATGCGCTCGCTAATATCTCAGGGAAAATATGAAGAAGCACAGGATCTGGGCTTGAAAATTATTCCCAGGCAGGTGGCGACAGATAATAACTATGGGATGAAGTATCAGCCGGTTGGCAATCTGGTTTTGAAGTTTCCCGGACATGAGCGTCCTGAAACCTACTACAGGGATCTGGACATACATAACGCTATAAGCTCAGTTTCGTATAAAGTGAAAGGTGTAACCTTTCGCAGAGAGTTGCTGGCTTCACTGACAGACGACGTGATCGTTATGAGACTGACTGCAGATAAGGCCAGGAGCATTCATTTCAAAGCGGCCATGAACAGTCCGCATGAGCAATGGAAAAGTAGTGTCGTTAACGGTATGGTAGCGCTGGACGGTGTTTCGGGCAATGCGGACAACAAGACCGGAAAGGTAAAGTTTAAGTCGCTGGTGCGGGTCATTACCGAAGGTGGAAAGTCCGCTTTTTCAGGGGACAGCCTGAGTGTATCTGGCGCAACAGCCGCTACTATTTATATCTCCATCGGGACCAACGTAGTCAATTATAAAGATTTGAGTGCTGATCCGCATGATCGGGCGCTTTCCCGTCTTAACGGGGCAGTAAAGAAGCATTATGCCGCACTTAAAAGTGCGCATATTCAGGAATACAAGAAATATTTCGACCGTGTAAACCTGCAGATTGCGGGAGCAGCTAAGGTTGACATGCCTACAGACCAGCGGGTGAGGGAATTTGCGAAGGGTAATGATCCTGGTTTGGTCAACTTGTATTTTCAGTTTGGACGCTATTTGCTTATATCGAGTTCGATGCCCGGCACACAGCCTGCGAATCTTCAGGGTAAGTGGAATGACAGGGTCAACCCACCATGGGACAGCAAGTATACTATTAATATCAATACGGAGATGAACTACTGGCCAGCGGAGCTCACCAATCTGTCGGAGATGCATCAGCCACTATTTTCAATGATCAGGGATCTGGCGGTAACGGGTAGGGAGAGTGCTTCAGAGATGTATGGCGCGAGAGGCTGGATGGTGCACCACAATACGGATCAATGGAGAATCACGGGTCCTGTCGACGGAGCATTCTATGGTATGTGGCCAATGGGAGGCGCATGGTTAAGCCAGCACCTGTGGCAACATTACCTTTATTCAGGCGATACGGCTTTTCTGAAAGAGTACTATCCAATCTTGAAGGGTGCCGCCACTTTTTATAAGGACGTGCTGCAGGAAGAACCGGTCAATAAGTGGCTGGTGGTAAGCCCTTCGATGTCCCCGGAGAACTCGCATCGTGGGAAGGTGTCTATCACAGCAGGTACGACTATGGATAACCAGCTGGTCTTCGATGTGCTGCAGAATTCGATCCGTGCAGCAAACGTTTTAAATACAGATCAAAAATTTGCCGATTCACTTAAGACGATCCTTATGCGTATTCCGCCGATGCAGATAGGTAAGCACGGCCAGCTACAGGAGTGGATGCAGGATCTTGACCGGCCTGATGACAAGCACAGGCACATATCGCACCTCTACGGGCTTTACCCAAGTAATCAGATATCCGCCTTCTCCAACCCCCAGTTATTTCAGGCAGCACGAACTTCACTGATTTTCCGAGGAGATAAGTCTACTGGATGGTCTATGGGCTGGAAGGTGAACTGGTGGGCGAGGTTGTTTGACGGAAACAGGGCATATAAGCTTATTACCGATCAGCTTAGTCCTGCGCCTCAGGAGACTTCCGGCCAGAACGGAGGAACCTATCCCAACTTGTTTGACGCTCATCCTCCCTTTCAGATAGACGGCAATTTCGGATGTACAGCCGGCATTGCAGAGATGCTGATGCAAAGCCATGATGGAAATATTCACCTTCTACCTGCCCTTCCGGATGTTTGGGGAAACGGATCGGTAAGCGGCCTGGTTGCAAGGGGCGGTTTTATTGTGGATATGGAATGGAAGGATTTCAGGGTAAGTAAGCTGACGGTCACTTCTAAGATCGGCGGTAGTTGCCGACTGAGGGTTAAAGGGAGGCTGAAATCAGCGTCTGGCGAAGCGTTGCGGATCGCTTCAGGAGTGAACAAGAACCCGCTTTTTCAGACGGCGGAAATTCAAGAGCCACTGGTATCCAAGGAGGCTGTAATCCAGACGCCGGGGGTGGATGAAGGAATTCTTTATGATGTGGAGACCACAGCAGGGAAGAAGTACGTGTTCATCCAGGATCAGGGATAAATACCCTTTCAACCCCTTCATAAGGTGATCCTGTTGAGCTAGGTAGGTACAGGATAGTCATAAGCGTTATTTTTCACAACTTTAACCCATACGAAACTCAATTAATTAAACCGTCCATGTTAAAAAAGATATCATTTGTTTTCTCTGCTGTTATTCTCGCTTCGTTATGCGCAGCGCAACAGCCTGAAAAGATAGATCGTTTCGCTCTTGTTGAACGTAACAGCCCCAGGATAACGGAAATAGCAGAATTGTCTTCCCTGTCGGTAGGAAACGGCAATTTTGCTTTTACCGTAGATGCTACAGGATTACAAACGTTTCCTGAAACCTATTCAGCAGGAGTGCCCCTGGGAACACAATCACAGTGGGGGTGGCACAGTTTTCCGAATACGGAAAATTTTAAACCCGAAGAAACACTGAAAAATTACAACTTCAGGGGCCGTAATGAATTGTATTCGGTTCCGTTTAACGAGGCAGGAAGACAACGGGATGCTGCGGAATATTTCCGTGTAAATCCTCATCGCATGCATTTAGGGTACATAGGTTTGGAACAGGCGAGTGGACGGTTAAGATCTGAGCAGATCAGCCAGGTGGATCAGAAGCTCGAACTGTGGAACGGAGAGATTAAAAGTAATTTTTCTATCGGATCGGACCCGGTAAGCGTCAGAACTGCTGCTCATCCTCAATATGATGAGGTAGCTGTAGCCTTGAGTTCTCCTTTACTTGAAAAGGGGAAACTGAGTATTAGTTTTCGGTTCCCTTACCCTTCAGGCAAACATGCGGATGACGCTTCAGACTGGACTTTACCCGAAAAGCACAGGACCGAGGTCATATCAGACAGGAAGGGCGTTATCATTTTCAAAAGGACGTTGGATACTACAGTCTATTATGTGACAGTGAGATATACAGGAAATGCATCATTGTCGGAAAAAGAACCCCATTATTTTGTGCTGACTCCAAAAAGCCGCGACTTCTCGTTCACTTCAGCATTTACAGAAAAAGCCCCTGCTCAAAGCCATGGAGGTGCCAAAGAAACATTCACGGCATCGTCCAAGTACTGGCAGGCATTTTGGACAAAGGGAGGAGCGGTTGATTTTTCGAAGTGTACAGACGGACGGGCGCAAGAGCTGGAACGTCGGGTAATCCTTTCACAATATTTGCTGGCTATCCAATCGGCGGGCATGTACCCACCACAGGAGACTGGTCTTACCTATAATAGCTGGTTCGGAAAGTTTCACCTCGAAATGCATTGGTGGCATGCGGCAAATTTTGCCCTTTGGAATCATGGCAGCCTGTTGGAACGTAGCCTTGGCTGGTATGACCGGGTCGCTCCTGTTGCAGGCAAGATAGCGAGCAGGCAGGGGTTTGAAGGTCTGCGCTGGATGAAAATGACTGATCCTTCAGGTACGGAGGCCCCCTCCAAAGTTGGTTCGTTCCTGATTTGGCAACAACCGCATTTTATTTATATGGCCGAACTGCTGTACCGGAGCAACCCTTCGCCGGAGGTAATCAGAAAATATGGACGCCTGGTTAACCAGACAGCAGATTTTATGGCTTCCTTTGCCTCTTATGATAAAATAAATGATCGCTATGTGCTTAAGGGTGCGATCCCAGCACAGGAAACTCTTCGGGCATCGGAAACAATCAATCCCCCATTTGAACTTTCATACTGGCATTATGCTCTGTCTGTTGCTCAGAAATGGAAAGAGCGGGCTGGTGAAAAGCGAAATGCGCAGTGGGATGAACTGATCGGTAAGCTTTCGCCTCTGGCAGCTGCAGATGGCTTGTACCTGGCTTCTGAGGATGCTGTGGATACGTATAAGGACATAAGGTTCACGTCAGACCATCCGGCGATACTGGGGGCATTGGGCATTTTGCCTCAAAACAGGCTTATTCGCACGGATTATATGATGAATTCGTTGAATTGGATTTGGGATAACTGGAATTGGAAAAAGACTTGGGGCTGGGACTATCCTATGACAGCTATGGCTGCCGCCCGATTGGGCGAACCTGAGAAGGCGGTAGGAGCGTTGTTAATGGATCAGCAAAAAAATACGTATCTGGTGAATGGTCATAATTATCAGGATGCTCGTCTTCGGGTTTACCTTCCCGGAAACGGCGGTTTGCTGACAGCCATTGCCATGATGTGTGCCGGATGGGACGGTAATGAAAAGAAGAATCCTGGCTTTCCTAAAGATGGCAAATGGAACGTGATATGGGAAAATCTTCAGGCTATGCCATAAATTTTATATACAACACACTTAATTATGATGAAAATGAAGTATCTATTCCCTGCGGTTATGCTTATTTTGACGGTGATCACGGCAAGCTCGTGCACTAGCCCTCAATCTGAAAGTAAATACGCGTATCTGTACAAAGATCTGCCATTTGAAATGCCCGTTATATCAGCTCCTAAGTTTGCTGATAACGATGTGAGGATAACAGATTTTGGCGGAGTCGGCGACGGAATATTTCTCAACACGCAAGCATTCTCCAAGGCTATCGATGCGTTGTCGGAAAAAGGAGGGGGACGGCTGATCGTTCCTTCGGGCGTTTGGTTTACCGGTCCGATTGTATTCAAAAGCAATATCAATTTGCATCTTGAAGATCAGGCCATCATATTGTTCTCTCCCGATAAATCCTTGTACCCTCTGATCGAAACATCCTTCGAAGGGCTTGACACCCGCAGATGCCAGTCTCCCATATCGGGTAGTAATCTGGAAAATGTAGCGATTACGGGCAAGGGAGCAATTGATGGCAACGGTCATCACTGGCGTCCACTTAAAAAACAAAAAGTTTCTGAAAGCTTCTGGAAACGTGCTACAGCTCATGGAGGCGTTTTCAAACGTGATGATTACTGGATGCCGTCAGCACAATACCTGTACGGTGATTCGATAAGTGATATGAATGTACCACGGAATTTGAAAACCGATGAGGATTGGGAATCCGTGAAAGATTTCCTTCGGCCGGTTATGGTTAGCTTCAGGGAATGCAAAAATGTATATCTTCAAGGGGTGATTTTTCAAAATTCCCCGGCATGGAATATCCATCCACTGATGTGTGAGAATGTCATACTAGATGGCGTACAGGTGCGCAACCCATCTTACGCTCAAAATGGCGATGGTCTTGATCTGGAGTCTTGTAAAAATGCGATCATCGTGAACAGCACTTTCGACGTAGGAGACGATGGTATTTGTATCAAATCGGGTAAGGATGAGGATGGTCGAAAAAGAAATCGCCCATGCGAAAATGTAATTGTAGATAATTGTACGGTATTCAAAGGACACGGTGGATTTGTGGTTGGCAGTGAAATGTCGGGCGGTGTGCGCAATGTTTCGGTTACAAATTGTCAGTTCCTGGGAACCGATGTCGGTCTTCGTTTTAAGAGTAAGAGGGGCCGCGGTGGTGTAGTGGAAAATATTTATATATCGAACGTCAGTATGTTTGATATTGCTACCGAGCCCTTATTGTTTGACCTCTATTATGGAGGGAAGTCTGCAGTAGAAGTCCTGGAAGGGGAGGCTGAGCCCGTAGAGACCAGGTTTGAGCCGGTAGATGAGACGACTCCTTCATTCCGAAATATTTACGTCAAGAATATTTCTTGCAGCAACGCCCGAAGAGCCATGTATTTTAATGGTCTCCCGGAACACAATATTGATAACATCAATATTGAGAATGTGACTATTCATTCTCAAGTAGGGGCGGAGCTTATTGAATCCGAAAATATAAAATTGAAAAATGTGCAGATCTATGCGGCGAAGAGCCCGGCGCTGTTTTTAAAGAATGTGAAAAATGTACAGGTAGAGGGTTTCAAAGCCGACAGTGCGCATAGTAACATATTCGAGGTGACCGGCAGCAGGACGAAAGATGTTAACATTACGTCATCGTATAGTGCTGCATCACTGAAAATAGGAGCTGGAACTGAACAGGGAACTGTCAAACTCTCGAATTAAGATTTTAAGGTGCTTTGAAGAAATTCCTCAAAGTAGTTGGTGAATAACTTATGAAGGCGTCTTTCGAAGCGGATTATGAATCTGTTGAATTATGGAAGCTGTTAATTACGGGGGACAGGTCGGCGTTTAAAACGTTATATGACCAGTATGTACAGGTTTTATATAACTACGGCCGCCGTTATACTAAGGATGATGCGCTGATAGAGGATGCAATTCATGATGTATTTTGCCATCTTTGGAAAAGCCATAAAGCGCTTTCTGTACCTGTTTCCGTTCGGTTCTATCTATACGCCTGTGTTCGTCGTGTTCTTCATAAAAAGCTCCGACAAGTAGAAATAATGTTGAACAATCGCTTGTCCGCGGAAAATCATTTTGAGTCCGGTGGACAGGCGACAATTGAAGAACAACTTGTACTGCAGGAGGAGCAATTGCAGATAAAATCTAAGTTGCGGGTGTTGTGGAGGCAATTGTCTGACAATCAAAGGAAGGCGATGTATTTGAAGTTTGTTCGAAAGAAAACAGCAGCAGAAATCTCAGAGGAAATGGGTCTTGGCAGAGAAGCCGTTTATAAAATGATTCAGCGGGCTGTAAAGGAAATGCGAGGCGGTGTGCTAAGCTTTTTCACTTTTTGGCTATAGACTTCTGCCTGCTCCTGCAGAAAAAAAATAGAATATTTTTGTCCAATTTTTCAAAAAGAGTGCTCTATCTGTATAAAACAACATAAATACGGATGGATCTTTTTAGTCGCTATAAAGACTATGATGCAGATGATTTTTTAAACGACCCTGCGTTCTGGAACTGGATAATGAAGGAAGGAGATGTTGAAGATGACCTTTTTTGGGAATCTTTCTGCGAATCTTTCCCGGAGAAACAGGTAGCGATTAGTGAGGCAAAACAGGAGGTTATTCGCCTTAACTCACTCGGTTATGATATGCCCTTAGCTAGGGTTGACCTGTTATGGAGCAGAATTGAGAAGGATACTGCTCTCCCGGCAGCTGCGCCGAGAGTTGTAAGGTTTAAGCGATTAGGGCTTGTTGCAGCCGTTGCGAGCATTCTTATTGTCTCTGCTTTAACCTTTCTTTATTTATTCCAATCCCCATATAAAGTAATTAAAACAGCGTATGGCACTCGTAAGGAAGTAGTGCTTCCGGACGGGTCCAGGGTAAACTTGAATTCCAATTCAGAGCTTAGGTATTCAAAGTTTGACCTCACTAAGCCGAGGGAAGTCTGGATTCAAGGCGAAGCTTTTTTCCAGGTAAGCCACAAAAAAAACAACCAGAAATTTGTTGTCCATGCGAATGATCTGAACGTTCAGGTCATTGGTACCACATTTAATGTAAATAGTCGGGAAGAGCAAACAGACGTGATTCTCTCTACCGGAGCAATCCGTTTGGTCATCAACGGCGCTAGTGAGGAGCTGATGCTGAAGCCTGGAGAAATGGTGCATTACAAACATGGATCAGGCCCTGTAAAGAAGCGTCCGGCGAACGTCAGCAAGTATACCGCGTGGAAGGAGAATTATTTGACATTCGAAAACGATTCTCTTGGATATATCTTCGATGTTCTCCGAAATAATTACAATCTCCTTATTGAAACAAAAGAGCAGGAAATATTGCAAAAGCGATTTACAGCTACTGTTCAGGCAGACCGACCTGATCTTTTGCTGGAAGGAATCACGGAGGCTCATTCACTCAAGCTAACAAGAAAGAAAGGATACATGCTGATATCTTTTTAGTTACCGCGCATGATCAAACAAACCAGTATAAATTTTAAACTAACCAAAATGAAGTACTTTACAAGGTGGCATCTTTCTAAGATCCTTTTTCTAGTACTATTGGGCTTGTCGGGAACCAGCGCTCAGGGGCTGATTTTAACAGCCAATAGGATTATGGAACGCAACATCAGTTCCGTTCAAACGTCACATTCTTTGAAAGAAGTATTGAGGCTGATGGAAAATGAGCATAACGTACGGTTCATGTATGATCCTGAGTCTATAAACGAACAGGAGAGTAAGGAAATTGATTTAGAGGTATTAAAAAGGCTGGAAGGTGCTATATCAGAAACGCAAGTTAATCAGACACTTGAACCTTTTGTGCTCAGTGCGAAGAAAATCGACGGTCAGTATTTTCTGATTCAAAAGAAAGCTGGTGTGCCTGTGTCAGAAACCGATGTTTCTCTTTCTTCCTTAATAATGGCTCAGGTAACTGTAAAGGGCCAGGTGAGATCATCTGAGGATCAATTAGGAGTTCCTGCTGTAGCGGTGAAAATCAAGGGAACTACGCATGGTACTTTAACGGATGCTGAGGGCCGGTATTCATTGTCGCAGGTAGAATCAAATTCCACGTTGATTTTCAGCTCTATAGGTTTCTTGACGCAAGAGGTAGCTGTAGGAAGCCGCACGCAAGTGGATGTAGTGCTTGTGCCCGATCACAAGCAGCTTGATGAAGTTGTGGTGGTGGGTTATGGAACTCAAAAGAAATCAACCATCACCGGCGCAATTGCGACGTTTAACGCCAAAGATCTTGACGAACGGCCGATTAATCGGGTTGATCAGGCTTTGGTAGGGCAAATGGCCGGAGTGCGTGTAGCGCAAACGACAGGTGTGCCGGGGAAAGGGCTGAGCGTCCAGGTAAGAGGCTCAGGTTCAATCACTGCGTCTAATGAACCACTTTACGTCATTGACGGATTTCCCTTGGCTGTGAACGGCCAAAATTCCAATGGTGGATACACAAATGGTAACCCTCTTGACAATATCAATCCGAACGATATCGAGTCTATTCAGGTGTTGAAAGATGCGTCCGCATCGGCCATTTACGGCTCCCGGGCGGCCAATGGAGTAGTGTTGATCAGTACGAAGAAGGGAAAATCAGGCGCCCCGAAGATCAATGTGAATGTGTTTACAGGCCTTTCTAAAAGTACGAAAAAGATCGATCTGCTTAGTGGAGAGGAATGGATGGCCAGAGCCACCGAAATGATCAATAGCCGATGGGTTGCTTCGGGCGCGGGGCGTACCGCCTCACAGTCTACGGAAGAAAGGCGACGCATCCTGGGATTAAAAGAAGGAGCTTTCAACACGCAGCTGATGCTGGATGATCGCTGGGCCATGGCAGGACATCCAGGGCTGTCAATTATTGACTGGCAGAATGAACTGTTCCGTACGGGATCAAGTACGAGCTATCAGGTTGGAGTTAGTGGAGGAACTGATATTGTTAAGTACTACGTGTCGGCGAATTATGCCAATCAGGAAGGCGTTATTTTAAACCAGCGGTACAGACCTATCTCAGGGAGGGCAAATATTGACATCAAGCCTACGAAAAGGCTAACGGTGGGCATGAACGTTGCGCCGACTTATTCCGAGCTCTTTGAGCCCGGACACGGGGGCGGATCAACAGAGGGTAAAGATGCTTTTCTTCACAGAGCACTAATCTTTAGTCCTGTTGCAGAAGATACAATGGGTGTAAATGTCAATGCCTTCAATAATGAGAGTTATCGATGGGGGACGACGAACAACAGCTCTGCAGCTATTGCCAGAGAGACCATTGGCAATACGAAAAACTTCCGCACACTGGCGACTGTTTATGGAGACTATGAGCTGATAAAAAACCTCCATGTCAAGACAACGCTAAACCTCGACAATACCGATGCCAGCACGAAGAAATTCACTCCGCATACAGTGAACGGAAATTTGTCGTCCAGGATAAATACTCCGGGAGAGATCACCCGTGGTACCTATTCTACCTACCGGTTGAAGACGTTTGTGAATGAAAATACATTGAACTACAATACCACGATCAAGGCTAGACACGACATTTCTGCCCTGGCCGGGTTCTCGTATAATTTCACCTCATTGGATGCGTCGAACATGGCATCATCGGGGGGATTTACGAATATCTACGTCACCACCTTAAATGGGGCAGCGGCCATCACAGGAAACACAACGGAAAGTGAGAATAAGATGCTTTCATGGTTTGGACGGCTTCAATATGCATATGATTCCAAATACCTGCTTTCTGCAAGCATACGGCGTGATGGGTCCTCTCGGTTCGGCGTAAATGCAAAGTGGGGATGGTTCCCTTCTGTTTCTGCCGGCTGGAAAATATCCGAGGAGAACTTTTTGAAAGATATAGACGCGCTTAGTGAGCTTAAAATCAGAGGAAGCTGGGGAAAATCAGGGAATAATAATATAGGAGACTATACCAGTATTTCGACTTTGGGTAATTATAACTACAGTTTCGCCGGCAGCCAGGCAGGTGGTTTGGCACCCGATATTATTGCGGATCCGGATTTAAGCTGGGAGAAGTCCAATACCTGGAATGTAGGAATTGACGCCGGACTTGTTCAGAACCGCATATACGCGTCTTTTGACTATTATACGAAAAAGAACACCGACCTCCTTTTATATGTGCCCACTGTCGCTGCATCAGGCTTCGGAAATATGCTCACCAATATAGGCGCTGTTAACAACAAGGGATGGGAAGCCGAACTAACGACAAGGAATCTTGCCGGAGCTTTCCAGTGGACCACCACCATGAACCTAAGCTATAACACCAACAAAATCCTTAAGCTCGGAGCAAATAATTCCACTATAGAAATCCCGCTGCCTAACAACTACAGCGGAGATGCCTTTACCGTTTTGCAGGTGGGGCTTCCAATCAACAGCATCTCGGTTATTCATCGGAATGGAATCCTGACGGAGGAAGATATCAACAATGGAGCGGCCATCGTTCCTGGTCAGCAGGCTGGTGATCCCAGGTATGTGGATGTGAATCAAGATGGCGTTATTAATGCAGCTGATCGGCAGATCTCGGGCCATCCGAACCCTAACTACATTTGGGGTATAAACAATAGCTTCAGGTTTAAAAGCTTTGACCTGTCGGTACTCTTGCAAGGGCAGTCAGGAGGTTCGCTCTACTCCTTATTAGGCCGCGCCATTGACGTAACAGGTGTTGTGTTCGCGGACAATCAGCTAGGAATTCACCGGGACAGATGGACAGCTGAAAATCCTGATCCGGACGCGCCAAGAGGAAAAGCGACTTCTTCGAATTTTTCACCCGTAAACAATACCGACTGGCTTTATTCAACGAATTACTGGAGGATCCGGAATATTACTGCCGGCTATAATATAAAAAGCAAAACGCCCTTTTTCCAGTCTGTTCGAATTTACATGACACTTGAAAATTGGTTTGGGCGGGATAAATACTATGGCGGCTATAACCCCGAGGCGCAAACCACGAATGTGAGCGGTGACTCCAAATTTCCTGTTGCTGCGGATTATGGTGGCATGCCGCTTCCAAAGTCATTCGTGGCCGGTATAAATGTTACATTTTAAAGATATTACTATGAAAATGAGATATGTTTTCCTGCTTCTTTCGGTCCTTTTGTGCCAGGGTTGTACTGATCAGCTTGAGCTGATTCCAGAATCCAGTGCCACGACAGTAGTCTTCTATAAAACAGAAAGCGACTTTACGCAGGCTGCAAATGCGGTTTACGCGGATCTGAAATCCTATCCAAACAGAGTGTTGGATCTCTCGGAAACCCGATCAGATAATATATATGGGGTGTCTGATGACGGTAAGCGTTATTGGGATGCCATTAATAATTTTTCTCCATCGCTGGCAGGTAATACCAAGATTATTTCTGCCTGGAGCGGTAACTATAGCGGCATATTCAAGGCCAATACTTTGCTCGATCAGCTGTCGCGAAACGGAAGCGTATTAGGAGAGTCAATAAGGCTCAGGCTTGAGGCAGAAGGGCGTTTCCTGCGTGCCTTCTATTATTTTGATCTGTTACGGTTGTTTGGTAAGGTGCCACTTATTGATAAAGTGATGACAGCAGCCGAGGCTTCGGGTGTCTCCCGCACACCGGTTGAAGAGGTTTATTCGCTGATTATAAGTGATCTTCAGTATGCTGCTGAACATCTGCCCGAAGTGTATGATGCAAAATCAGTTGGGCATGCGACCAAATATGCCGCTAAAGGATTGCTGGCGCTGGTCCATATGACCCGTTCGGGGCCTTCGTACTCCATAGAGGGACCAGGCTTAGGCGTTAACGAATGGTCTGCAGCAGCTGCTTTGTTAGACGATATCATTAACAGCAAGCGATACAACATGCTCGGAACTTATGAAGAAATTTTCGGATACGGTAACGAAGGCAATTCAGAGGTTATTTTTGATGTTCAGTATGTATCGGGCGGACTTGGTCTCGGTGGAGAGTACCCATCGTTGCTACTCCCTGATCTTTACGTTCAGCAGATTGCAGGTTTTGCTGGTGGTGTGATGGTTCGCCCCCCATCAGCAGATCTGCTTGCTTCCTACCCGGAAGCGGACAGACGCAAGATGTTCTCCGTGCAAAACGGGTATACGTCCGGTGGAAGATATGATCCACGCCCATTACTTGTAAAGTTCATCGATGTGTCTAAAAAAGGTACTCGCTGGACAGACTGGCCACTCAACTTCATTGTGTTGCGCTATACCGATGTATTGTTAATGAGAGCGGAGTGTACTTTGCGAGGTGCTTCAGGATCGCAGGAGGATGTTGTTGATGTTGTAAATGACGTTAGAAAACGTGCAAACATCCCGGCATTAACAAGTGTGGATATAGACGTATTGCTAGCTGAACGCAGACGCGAGTTTATCGGTGAAGGTATCCGCTGGCATGACCTTGTCAGATCAGGAGAAGTCATAGAAGTGATGAACAGCTGGTCTGCCAGGGAAGACGCGGGAAGGGTAATAGGTCAAATGAAGGCGGAATATATCATATATCCGGTACCACAGACGGAATTGAACATCATTCCCGGATTGTATGAGCAGAACAAAGGATACAACTAGTATTTCGGCTCAGAGTAATACCTGACCCCTGATTGGTGGTGTAGGTAGAGAGGCTGTATCATGGAAGAAATGATACAGCCTCTTTTTTTTGCAATGGTTTTCTATCTCACCTGCGGCAAGGTATAGTAACCTTCTTTCTCAATGTATAACTGGAATTTTTGGATAGAAGTACCGCGGTGAAAGATTGCTTATGCCTTCTAAACTATTTTGTAAGACAACTTAAAGTGCCAGATATGAATAAAAAATAACTAAAGATCTTAATTGTTAATTGGAATTATTCTAAATAGTCTATATTTGAAATGAAATAAGCCGCACAAGTACCAGTTGTGCGGCTATTATCCGGCTAGGCCGGTTCACCTTTAACGTTACTTAAAAGTCATGCAAATTACGAAATTTTTGCTTGTGGGCATGCTATGTGCCTGCAGATTTCTTGCCTTTGCGCAGGACAACCCCCCGGGAAGTATCAGTGGATACGTCAGAGACGGCAACGGAGACCCTGTTATTGCCGCTACCATCAAGTTATTAAACACATCAGCGGGCACCATCTCCAATGGCCAGGGCTTCTATAGGATAGCGGCCATAATGCCGGGGAATTATGTTTTGCAAGTGAACTCTGTAGGATTCAGCAAAACAAGTCGCGAGGTCCGGGTAAAAGCGAGTATAAACCTCAACGTTGACATCCGACTAAACGAAAGCAGCCAGCAGATGGAAACGGTTTCTGTAATCGGTCGGTCTGACGTTCAGGAAGTTAACCGGCAGGCTTACAACGTAGTAGCGGTGGATGCTAAAAGGCTGCACAACTCGACGCTGGACATTTCTCATGCGCTTGATCGCGTTTCCGGCGTAAGGGTTAGAGAAGCCGGAGGCCTAGGCTCCCGGTTGGATTTCTCACTAAACGGTTTTACGGGCAGACAGGTGAAATTCTTTATCGATGGGGTGCCTATGGATAACTTTGGGTCATCCTTTCAACTTAACAATATTCCTATCAATCTTGCACAGCGGGTGGAGGTTTATAAAGGTGTCGTTCCTGTATGGTTGGGCTCCGATGCGCTCGGCGGTGCAATCAACATTGTTACAGCAAATGATACCAGGAGCTACGCAGATGCGTCGTATTCTTTCGGATCATTTAACACGCACCGAACCTCAGTTAACGCTGGACACACCACGCCATCAGGTTTTAAGCTTACTCTCAACGCATTTCAGAACTATTCAGACAATGACTACAAAGTTACTACAGATGTAGCCAGCTTTTCTGGTCAGTATTTTCAGCATCAAAGAGTTAAGAGATTCAACGATACCTACCATAACGAAATGTTAATCGTAGGTGCAGGGCTGGTAAACAGGTCCTTTGCAGACCAGCTGTTATTTGGTATCTCCTTAGGACAGAACTACTCGGAAGTGCAGACAGGCGCGCGGATGGTCAGTGTATTCGGCGACTGGCATCGTAAAGGTAGTATCATCATGCCAAGTGTGAAGTACTCCAAAGAGGATTTATTGGTGAAAGGTCTCGATCTGAGGATTACCGGGAACTACAATTTCGGGAAGGAGCAAAATATTGATACCGTATACCGCCGCTACAATTGGTTCCAGGAGTATAAAGAATATCCGGGGCAGGGGAGTGAACGTGAGCGTTCCATGTATAAATACGGTAATAATAATGGTTTGGGTACAGTAAACCTGAGTTATACGGCAAGCGAAAAGCACCTGTTTACGCTGAATAATGTTTACAATACATTTAACAGGAAAGGCTCAGATGAGCTAGACCCTGAAAGTGAAAAGTACAAGCAACCTCAGAAAAACGTCAAGAACATCTTGGGATTGGGTTACCAGTTCAAAGCTTCTGAAAAGTGGAATACCTCATTCTTCGGAAAATACTTCTATCAGCATAATAAGTTCTCCCAAAGCTATAATCCCAGTGGCAGCTGGGGGGATGTAGCTTATATGGTGCACGAAAATGGCCTTAATAAAATGGGATATGGCGTGGCGTCTACCTACTTCTTTACGCCTCAACTTCAGGTCAAAGCCTCTTATGAAAAGAGCTACAGATTGCCTGAAACGGACGAGCTGTTTGGTGACCTAAGTAACCTGCAGGGAAATATTGATCTGGACCCTGAACACAGCCATAACTATAACTTCGGATTGAGCTATCAGGCACAGATCAACAAGATCCATAGGCTGAGTGTCGACGGAGGCGTATTGTACCGCAATGCAAAAGATTTCATACGCCCGAGTTTGAACAACAATCATACGAAGCAGGTGATGGATAACCTTGCCGATGTAACCAATCTGGGCTTTGAGGGAGAGATCAGATATTCGTTCAGGCAGCTTTTTACGGCAGGTGTGAACATGACTTATCAGAATCTGAGGAATAATACCAGGTATGAAGAGAACCAAACGATGGAAAGTCCGCTTTACCGCGACCGGATTCCTAACATGCCATACCTTTTCGGTAATGCCGATGCTTCCATATTTTTCAACAATTTAGGCAAGAAGGGCAATACACTGACTCTGGGATATAACGCCCTGTATGTTCACGCTTACTACCTCTCCTGGCCGAGTCAGGGAACTGCCGATCAAAAGTATGACATCCCCAGGCAGTGGCTGCAGGATGTGAATGCTGTTTATTCTTTGGGGAAAGGCAAGTACAACATCGCACTTGAATGCAAGAACCTGCTGGACAATAGAGTCTACGATAATTTCTCTCTTCAAAAGCCAGGAAGAGCCATCTATGCCAAAGTAAGATACTTCATCAGCACTAACTAAGAAATCAGGAATCAACGAGGTTCAACAATCTCAAAAAATAATAATAATGAAGACTATACATTTACACCTATTTTTTGCATGCTGTATGCTCAGCCTTTTTACGGCTTGCGATCCCGAGCTAGAATACCTGAATATGGATGATACCGACTCCGAGCTCACCGGAGCAACAAAATATATCATCTCCGCCACACCGATTGGAACCACAGGAATTGCTGATTACCTGCTTACTGCCAATAGCCTGGAAGAGGGCATGATCACCACGCAGGGTAACGGACTTGAACAGGATGGCTCTTATCGTTACTATATAACCCACAAGAACAGGTTTTTTAGCATGCTCTATGGTCAGGGTAACCCGGGCGCAGTTACAAGTTATCGCCTCGATTCCACTGGGACGTTAACCAAGCTCAGTAACTTTCAGAGTGAGACGGTACAAGTATTTGCTCCTGTAATGGATGATGTCCTGACCGTCAAAGTGCCAAGATCTGGTAATGAATTTGCCTCCATGTTCCGCGTCGATGCCCGCAAATACCAGATTGTAGGGGAGAAGCAAGTAAATATTGTTCAGCTGGCAGGGAACGGTGAACGGGCACACTTTACATGGGCTACTCAAGTGGGCGACAAGCTATTTCTGCCATATATGAGCATCAAAGGAAAGGCCCCTGACGCATTTGGAACAGCATATCCAGACAGCTCATGGGTAGCGGTATTCTCTTATCCCGAACTTGAGCTTGAGAAGGTAATAAAGGATAACCGTACCAGCTATATCGGCGCATATTTTAATAACGGCCTGGTTGAAACAGAGAATGGTGACGCCTACGCCTTTTCTCCTGCAGCGGCAACAAACAACAACGTCCCTACGTCTACCAAACCCTCGGCTATTGTTCGTATCCTGAAAGGAACAACCGAATTTGATCAAGGCTACTTCTTCAATGTGGAGCAGGAGTCTGGCGGTCATCACATCGCTGCTCAATCGTATCTCGGTAATGGGATCTTCATTCTGCAGATGTACCCTCAACCGAAGTCCCTGGAGGGCATTGCCAGAAAATTCGCCGTAGCTGATGTGATCAATAAAAAATTTAAGTGGGTAACCGGTCTTCCAGACGATATTACGAAAACAACAACCATCAATAACTATTCACCAGGCGATGGCAAGACGGGATATATTGGAATTACAACTGCCAGTGAAGGAAGCTACGTCTACATCTTCGACGCGGAAATTGGTGCTGCCAAGCGTGGATTGAAGGTTGAGGGAGGAACAATTACTGCGATAAACGCCCTTAAATATTAGTCAAAACCATGGCAACTTCCACATTTAAGAAGGTAAACAACTGGCTGCATCTCTGGCTGGGGCTTATCTCCGGAATTATCGTGTTCATCGTGTGTATTACAGGGTGTATCTGGGTATTCAACGAGGAAATCACTGCTCTTTTAGAGCCCGAAACCCGGATGGAGAAGCAAGACAAACCTGTTCTGAAGCCCTCGCAACTCAGCAGCATCGCCCTCCAGCTTCACCCGGATAAAAAAGTGTCGTATGCCATGTATCAACAGGGACGTACCATTAATATCAACCTGAGGGGCGCAAAGGAACAAGGTAGACGAGGCGGGGGGACTACGCTGAAGCTAAATCCTTATACAGGAGAAGTGGTTAGCCAGCAGATACATAAGAAGGGCGAGACTGATTTCTTCCGTTTTATTTTGAACGGTCACCGCTTCCTTTGGCTTCCCTTTGAGATAGGGAGACCCATTGTGAATTACGGGACATTGGTCTTTGTGGTGCTTTTGATAACCGGTCTTATCTGGTGGTATCCAAAGAAGTGGAACAAAACCGCCAAGGAAAAAAGTTTTAAAATCAAATGGGGGGCTTCCTTCAAGCGGGTGAACCTGGATCTGCATAATGTTTTAGGTTTTTATTCGCTGTTATTCCTTCTGGCTATCTCATTAACCGGAATGGTCTATGGCATCAAATGGTATAGCGAGGGGTTATATTGGGTAACCTCCGGTGGACAAACGCTGGTTCCATACGAGCGTTTGCAGTCTGACTCTTCACAAGCCAATAAATACTATACTCCCGAGCAAGCGATGGATATCGCCTGGGAAAGGGTAATCACCAAACATCCAAAGGCCGGTGGTTTTTACTACAGCTTTGCTGATAGTGCGAAAGCGAAGGCCACCATCGATATCACTATTTATCCCAGTGCAGGGCAATTTTATAATAACAAAGGTTATACGTTCGACCAACATACATTGAAGCAGCTGGAGCGTAAGGATGTATACGCTACCGATTACGAGGAGGCGTCATTCGGTACGAAGTTGAGAAAGATGAACTACGATATCCATGTAGGGAGTATTCTGGGTTTCCCCGGAAAAGTGCTTGCCTTTCTGGCTTCACTCATTGGCGCTTCTCTGCCTGTCACCGGCTTTCTGGTCTGGTGGGGGCGTAAATATGGAAAAAAGAACAAAAAAAAGACGCCGGTAAATAAGGATGGTACCCGGGCGGTAATGAAGCCGTCTGGTCAGATACTACAGGCAGCAGCTGCAACGCCGAAAAACGGCAGGTAATTAATCTTAACAAAAACGAAATGAACAATCTGAAAACATTATTAATGCTGGTCTTTTTAACTGCAGGCACCGTAAACCTGTATGCTCATGCGCTCTGGATAGAGACATCAAGTAGCGGAAAAAAAGGGCAGCCCCACGAAGTGAAAGTTTTCTACGGCGAATACGCCGCCAAAGAATTGGAAGAAACGGGGAAATGGTACTCTGATGTAAAAGACTTTGCGCTCTGGCTTACAGTACCCGGAAAGGAGAAAGTGAAGTTGAATACCACAGCTGGAACTAACTTCTACTCCGCCAGTTTTACACCTGAACAGGATGGCGTTTACCTGTTGACAGTGAGTCATGAGGCAAAGGATCTTGGCGGAACAACGAAGTATGAGTTCTCGTCAGTGGCCGTGGTTGCTGTAGGTAGATCAAATGCCATCGATCACCTGTCCATTCCTAACTCCATTAACGTGGCTGCGAATGAAGCGAAGAACTATAAAGTGAACTCACCTGTGCAGCTTAAAGCTGTGCTCAACGGTCGGCCTGTAGCGAATAAACCGGTATCCGTATCTTCTCCCGAAGGCTGGAGTAAAGAGTTTATCACAGATGCTCATGGTGGTATCTCGTTCATTCCGTTGTGGCCCGGCACGTACGTCCTGGAGCTTAGCAGCTTCGAAAAGACGAACGGAGAGCATAACGGTCAGAAGTTTACGGCTGTATGGCAGGGTGCAACCTCAAGTATCGGGGTTACCAGATAATACTAAGTCCTGGTTACCCAATTGTTGGTTTGGATTGGGTAATTCAGGCACCAACTTTTTAAGTGACAGGTTGCCGGGTAGGTCACAGCATGGACATTTTGCCGCGAAAGCAGACAACTTGCTGTGAAACTGGCATTGCATTTGACCCATTTATTGCTATGAAAATCAAACATGTTCCTAAAGTCAGCTTTCTTTTGCTGGCAGCGGCGTTGTTCACATCAAGCTGCGGTAATGCCAATCATGGCAAGACGGCTATGACTTCGGGTACAACACCTCCCGAAGAGCCCCTAAAAGGCTGCTACATCGCAGTGATCAAAAGAGACACGATTCAGCTTGCGATTACCGAGGTACGAGGCAATCAAATCAACGGGAGCCTGGTCTACAACTTTTGGGAAAAGGACAGATCCAAAGGCACCTTCACCGGAGAATACAAAGATGATATTTTGTCGGCCAGGTATGTGTTCAACGCTGAAGGAGCCAGGTCAGAAAGACCGGTCATATTCAAGAAGGTGTCTGAGGGCTTTGTAGAAGGTTTCGGTGAGACAAATACTGAACAAGGCAGAGAAGTATTCATAAATCCGGGTGCTGTTAATTTTGAGCAAAGTTATACGTTGAAACATACTGATATTTGCTTACCTTAAATTCTGGTACGTTACCTAAAATTCAACATATGAAAATCGCGATAACCGGAGCCACCGGGCACCTGGGACAACTGGTGGTTTCTAAGCTTAAAGATCTGGGGAAAGGAAACGATGTAGTTGCTCTTGCCCGTTCCAGTCAAAAAGCGTCTGCCCTTGGCGTAGAAACACGGGAGGCCGACTATAACGAACGCGAAACGCTCGAATCCGCTTTGGCGGGAATAGACACACTGCTGCTTATATCAGGAAGTGAAGTTGGGAAACGCGCAGTACAGCACCGCAATGTAATTGATGCTGCGAAGAAGAATGGTGTGAAGTGGATTGTTTATACCAGCCTTCTTCATGCGGACACTTCCACACTTAGTCTGGCGGCGGAGCACCTGGCCACAGAAGCGGCATTGCGGGAGTCAGGAATTTCTTTCACGGTATTACGAAACGGTTGGTACACTGAAAACTATACAGGTTCCATTCCTGGTGCACTCGCCGGTGGTGCGCTCATCGGTTCTGCGGGAGAAGGGAAGATTTCGTCAGCCACAAGGGCAGATTATGCCGAGGCGGCTGTAGCAGTACTAACTACTGAAGGTCATAAGGCCCAGGTATACGAACTTGCCGGTGAAGAAGCATGGACGCTGAGTGACCTGGCTGCTGAAATATCCAAACAGACCGGAAAAAATATTCCTTACGTCAATATGCCGGAAGCTGAATATGCTAAAGCCCTTATGGAATTCGGCATACCTGAAAGTCTTTCTCATGCAATTGCCGGATGGGATGTATCTGCCTCAAAGGGCGATTTATTTGACGATGGCCATGAGCTTTCCCGCCTCATAGGGCATAAGACGACACCGCTTTCTCAGGTTGTAGCTGAAGCGCTTAAAAATAGTTAAAGAAGCAGCAATAGGACTTACATCAGCGTAAGTCCTATATTCCAGCCGATCCAGCCTCTTGCATTTGTAGAAAATGACCGGCTGTATTTAGGAGCAATCCGACTCTTATATCCATCTTCAGCTATCCCAATAGCCTTACTATAGTAAACGGAATAGGAAGGGCCGGCAAAAAGTGTAATTCCCTTTGTGGCCATGAATTGCAGGTGTGTTTGCACTTTATACAGGTAGTGGTTATTAACCGGTTTGCCCAGATAAAGAAACTGTGTTGATACCTCGGCAGCTAGAGACAGACGAGGGTTGAAGATAAAATCATGACCCCAGCCTATTCCGGCGGAATAGACCTTTTCTGAGGTCGAAACGTTCATTCCCCCGATTATTATCGTGTATAACTTTGCATTTCCCGTCTTGATGCTGATGTTGGAATTCAATACTTCATTACTGGAAATGCTGATCTTGTGATAACCCTTTCTAACCAGATTTAACAACCCGATACCTAGGCCCGAAGAGCTGTCGGCTACGTTGATCAAACCGATCTGTGTGCCATGCATCATCTTAGAATAGTTAAGAACGCCAGCAATTTGTGAACCCCTAAGGCTACCTCCATGGATATTGGCTACACCTGCAACCTGTGTTCCGCGGACTGACTCTCTCATAAGGTTTGCAACGCCGGCAACTTGCAAACCGCTAAGGCTACCTCCATTGATGTTGGCTACACCGGCAACCTGTGTTCCGCGGACTGACTTTCTAACAAAGTTTGCAACGCCTGCGGCCTGTACCCCGTCCATTCTGTCGAGTCCGGCATTAACAATTCCTGCGGCCTGAACGCCGCTGATAGCCTTTTTAACCGTGTTAGCGAGTCCCGCAGCCTGCACTCCCTCCACGCTGTCTAACACAACATTTGCCAATCCGCCGGCCTGCACCCCTTTCACTGATCCTCCTACGATGTTCAGCACACCGGCAACCTGCAATTTCCTTACATCCTTTTTGTTGACGTTGAATATGCCGCCAATTTCAACACCGTCAACGCCTGCTGTGTAGCCGCCCCATACATTCAGCGAGCCTTTGTTTACTATTTGGGAGCTCAGCATCCCGTGGGAGCTTATTCCCGGCAGTAGCGAGGCTTGAAAGGGACTGTTGGCAATAAAATCCGGAATATTTAAACTTTGTATCCTTTGCCGTGAAGAGGTGAGAAAGCGTCCGAAACGAGAACGCTCCACCTGGTTTGAAGCCCCGGCATCTGAATCGTTCTCCTTATAACCTGGAGGGCTCACCGTTATCACCGAGAGAAACTGCAGACTGGTGTCGCGGAAGTTGTTTTTACTCACTGTGAGAACAATGCCTTCCTCTGCTTTTTTGAATTTTAATTTAAAATAGCCGTTCTTATCGGTAAGCGTTGATCTTAATAGCTTTTTCTCATATACGCTTGCATCTTTTACGGTTTTGCCGCTTTGTTCGTCATAAACATATCCTTCAATCTCATAAAGCTTCTTTCGCGTATAGATGTTTTCGGGGACTACTGAGAACCGACGGGATGCCGGCCTCAGAATAATGTAATTCCTGCTTTCTTTAAAATCTACATTTCCCTGGAACAGTTGTTCAAGGACTTCCCGAATGGTTTTGTTTTGCACTGAAAGTGAGATAACGCTGTCTTTTTGCAGGAAATCTCCGGCATATGAAAAGTGAAAACCTCCTTGTTCGCTGATTCTGTCGAGTGTACTCCCGAGTGTTTCCTTATTGATGTTCAATGAAATGTTGCGCAACAAATTCGAACGATAAACCGGAGAGGTGTGCTGCGCAAACGTCGGTACAAAAAAGAAGGCAAGCAACACAAGGAATAGATTTGCCTTCATCTCGCTATCTTAAAATGTAAGCGTTGTCTTGCTTGATCACCTCACACTGCAATGTCTCGCTAACGATCTGAAGTATGCCATCAAGTGATTCATTTTGGAAGCGTGTCGTTAGTTTCACGTTCCTTAATGCTGGGTTTTCAATCCTGATCTCTGCCTGGTAAGCTTCATTAAGTACCTGCACTAGGCGCCAGAGTGGAGTCTGGTCGGCTACGAACTCGTTGCTGCGATAATAGTTGTAGAGCTGGTCGGTGTTTTTCAAGACTTTGAGTTTCCCCGCTTTTGCAGTAACTTTTTCATCTTTGTGCAACACAACTGACTGCTTTCCTAAGCTCACCTTCACAATTCCTGTTTCAACAATAACCTCTGTGAGCGATTCATTGTGTTTAACGTTAAAGGAGGTTCCGATCACCTCAATCTCTACCCCGTCCGCCGCTATGATGAACGGTCTTTGTTTGTCAGTAGCAACGCTGAAAAACACCTCCCCCTTCTCCAGTTTGACGTTTCTGTTCCCGCCATCAGCAGCATATGAGTAGGAGAGCACTGAATTTTTGTTTAATGTAACGTTGGAGCCGTCTGGCAGAACTTGAGTCAGTGTCTCCTGGTAGGCGGTGAGCGTCTTGTCATTATTGCCTATCTTGCTAAGTATCAGCCATGCTCCACATAAAAGCACCAGTGCAGCCGCTATTTTCATCCAGCCGTACCTTGCCCAAAGTTTTACAGGTGCTTTTTGAGTAGTGCTGCCAGCCTTTGTCTGGAAGCGTTTCCAAGCCTCGTTTTCATCGATGGTGCTCGTCTTTGCCAGTTTCTTACTCGTATTCCAGATCAGCTCCAGATTCCTGAATTGCTTACGGTTGGTTTCGCTGGCCGCCAGCCATAACTCAACTTGCCTGTCTTCGTCCGGACGGGTTTCTTTTAAAAGATATTTAACCAAAAGTTCGTCGTCCATGTCCCTTATAAAAATTTGTCGACCAGCCAGAGTGTTACCAGCGGTAGGAAGTCAGCCAACTTAACCCGCATTATTTTCAACGCCTTGCCCATCTGGTTTTCCACGGTCTTTACCGAGATTCCCAGGTGACTGGCAATTTCTTTGTATTTTAACTCCTCAAAACGGCTCATCTGAAAAATGGTGCGGCATTGTTGCGGAAGGTCGTCCAACGCTTCGGCAAGGCGATGCTCAAGCTCTCCAAGTTCCAGTTTGTGGGCCGCACTGTTTGTCTTTCCGTCTATCGTATGGATCACATAAGTCTCGTATTTCGCCTTCGTCTTATTGTGCTTGAAATAATTGAGGCAATCGTTGTGTACCATCTTATACAAGTAGGCCTTTACAGAGGTCTGCACGCTCAACTGCTCCCGCCGCTCCCATAGCCTGAGGAAAACGTTCTGTACCATTTCTTCCGCCAGATCTTCGTCGCGCAGCATGACGTTGGCGTAAGAGTGTAAGGCTTTGAAATGTTCCTTAAACAAGCGTTCAAACGCATTGTCGTCATCGAACGGTGCCTGGTATACTGAAGCAGCGACTGTTGATTCCACTTTGTAAGTTTCGTCCCAAACTTAGAGATTTTTGATAAAATATTTCAGTTAAGAACATGAAACGGAATCAAATGGGAAGGTTCTTGTTCGTCTTTGCGTTTTCAAATCGCGCAATGGCCTTAAAACTTCACAACCTTGCCGCTGCCCGTAACTCGGGAATCTAACTCAGGGTTACCTCTATAGTAAACATGTCCGCTGCCACTAATACGCGCCCTTAAATGGTCCGACACGGTAAGTTTCACATTACCACTACCCGAAATGTCGACATCAGCGTTCTCTGTACGCAGGTTCTCTAGCTCAGCCCTCCCAGACCCTGAAAGATCGATGTCAGCATTTTTTACTTCCAGCGTGCCTTGGAAATCGATATCTCCCGAACCGCTGATACGGAGACTGAACTTTTCCTGGGCGGGGAAATCTCCTCGCACACTCATTTCCCCACTTCCGGTTAGCGCCAGGAATTGTACTTCCGGCATGGTAATATAGACTTCTATGTCGTCATCACTCACGCTTGCATTTTTATACCCCAGCTCAAGTGTGTTTCCCCTCACCTTTGTTTCAAAGCTGCTTAAAAGATTGGAAGATCCTCTTAACTCTACATGGAATTCCTGACCGCGGGTAATGTACACCGTGTTTGATCCGCTGCTGGATACGCCGTCAAATGTACCTGGTGTCCGTATATCGGTAATCTTATTCCCATTGGCCGTTAACCGCTCTTTCGTGCACGAACTAAGAGCAGCTGCAAAAAAGCCGATAAATAGTAAAGTTTTCATGGATGTTGGTTTTATGTGATTATTATTATTCGTTAAAAAATAAAATGCAATCCGCCGGTGTAGCCTATATATATGCCCTGAAAGTAGTCTCTGCTCGAACTGCTCTCCCGTTTCCAGAGGTAATGGTCCACAAGGGTTTCACCCCAAAGCGTATTGGTGCTGATAAATTGAAGGGTTGGACCACCAAAAATTTCGATGTTCTTGCCAAGCCGCCATGCTGGCATCATTCTTAGACCCGACTTAAAATACTCCCCTGAACGGAAATTGTCCATATACAGGCTGGCAATCTCTGTGTTGATACGCCATGAACTACTTAGCGAGAAATGCACACCGAATCCCGCTTCGAACGCGTACATCTCGTCATCGATGTCTTTGAAATGATATCCCGCACCTATGATTCCATAAAGCTTTTTGCCTCCTGACCGAAAGGAGAGGAGCGTTGTTTGGGTTTCATCTATACTTAATCCAATGCTTTTCTCTCCATTTCTGATGATGTTGATAATACCTATCGGATGGTCGCTGCTGTCGGCAACGTTAATAAAAGCGGCCAGCTGTACGCCTTTTACTTTTCTCGCGACGTTTGCAAAACCACCTATTTGCGAGCCCGAGACATTTTCTGCAACATTCGCGAAACCAGAAACCTGAGAACCCTGAATCTCCTTCGCCACATTCGTGAACCCGGAGACCTGGGTGCCTTGTACTCCTTTCGAAACATTGGCGAACCCGGCAAACTGCGCGCCTTTTATCTCTCTTGCCAGGTTGAAGAAGCCTGCAAACTGCGCGCTTTCTGCGCTGCCCCTTGCCACATTGCTGAACCCCGCAAGCTGTAATCCCTTCGAATCACCATAAGTATTTAAAAACCCGGCGAGAAGTAAGCCGTTTGCTCTGCCGCCTATATGATTGGAAAATCCGGAAAGCGCTAAGCCGGTTAATCTGTGCCTGACAAAGTTGGAAAGCCCTGCAAAGGCGAGTCCTTCTTCCGCAGCGGAAACTCCCGCTATCAAGTGCAACGAAAAATGATTGGTATCTGCAGGAGCATTTGTTCCGTTTGTACTCAGCGGATAAACTATGCCAATATGTATTTTATCGGTTTTAGGCAATTGAGCTTCGCTTCTTGCTGCCTGAATGAATAGCAGACCAGCAATTGCGGTTTTAAAGAAGGAGGTATACTGTCTTATCATTTCTGTGATTTTTGAAGTGTGACAACGAAAAGAATTTAAACCCCTACGGGAAATACAAAAATATTTTCTGCCACAATGTTGCAATAGATAGAATAGATCTTAACTTTGACGTCAAAGGGACTATTTGATTATCGTTATCGAACATTAGCTTATGAAAAAAGAGAGGTTATATGAGGCAATCATCATTGGTGGTAGTTATGCGGGGCTCTCCGCTGCAATGGCACTGGGCCGTTCATTAAGACGGGTATTGGTTGTAGACAGCGGGTTACCTTGCAACAGGCAGACCCCCCACTCTCATAATTTTTTGACGCAGGATGGAAAGACTCCCGGGGAGATCGCTAAGGTGGCAAGGCAACAGGTGGAGCAGTATGAGACCGTTGAATTCTTAAACGGAATAGTCACAGCCGGGAGCAAACGGGAGGAAGGGTTTCATATAGAAACGGAGTCGGGACTTAACTTTGACGCAAAAAAGCTCATCATCGCTGCCGGTATTAAAGATCATATGCCCGATATTCAAGGTTTCTCGGAGGCCTGGGGAATCTCGGTAATACACTGTCCATACTGTCACGGCTACGAATTCCGCGGCAAAAAAACCGGTATTCTCGCAAACGGCGATAAAGCAGTACATCTGGCGGGATTGGTTCATAACCTCACCAAAGACTTAACTGTATTCACCAATGGCAGGGCTTCTCTCGATTCCCAACAATGGCAGAGGTTGGAAAAGTCAAAGGTGTCCCTCATAGAAAGTGGGATAGTCGAGATTATACATAGAAATGGGCAGCTGAGCAGTCTGGTTCTGGATGATGGCCAACAAGTGCAATTAAGCGCGTTATATGCAGCCATCCCATTCCAACAACATTCCGATATCCCACAAATGCTTGGTTGCGAGATGACGGAGAACGGACATATCCGTGTGGACCCCATGCAGAAAACATCCGTTCCGGGAGTGTACGCCTGTGGCGACAATTCATCTCCAATGCGTTCAATTGCAAGTGCCGTTAACACCGGCGCCATTGCCGGTGCTATGGTGAATATGGAACTGGTAAACGAAGCGTTTTAGCCGTTATCTTTGGGCTCCTGTTGTTTGCCCATCGTTTCGGAGGCCATGCTATCCGGTAATACGTTAGCCATCGCAACCTGTATTTTGTTCTTCATTCCGGAGATGATTTTATCATCGCCAGACATCAAAGCCTCATAGCCGTCCTGGGCAACATCTTCCGGTTTCGAGAGTTTTGAATCCAGAATCTTCGAATCCTGCATTTCCGCTTTATTGAAGAAATCGGTGTCCGTAGCACCCGGTAGCAAAGCAGTAACGGATATGTTTGAGTCTTTCAGTTCGTTTCGTATCGCTGCCGACCAAGAATTAACGAAAGCTTTTGTCCCGTGATAAACAGACTGATAGGGTCCGGGTGCTTCTCCTGCTATCGAACCTACGTTTAAAATTTTGCCTTCATTCTTTGCCAGCATGTCTTTTAAAAACAACTTGGTGAGCGTGATGCAGGAGATGATGTTCAGTTCGATGATATCGATTTCCTTCTCCAGGTCGGTATCCTCAAATTTCCCATAGTAACCTTGTCCCGCATCGTTGACCAGAACGTCAATATGAATACCTTTCGACCGAACTTCATCATAGATCTCGCGGGCGCTCTGTCTTAAAAAAAGGTCTTTTGCGATGGTATGCACCTGTATGCCCCCGGTCTGTAATTCGGTGGCGACACGCTCAAGTGCACTTGTATCGCGGGCCACGATAACCAGGTTGAACTTATCCTTTGCAAATAATTTCGCCAGCTCATATCCTATGCCGCTGGTAGCGCCTGTTATTAGCGCGTATTTCTGACTGTTTTCCATAAATGTTTATTTGGTAGATGTGATTTAGCGATTAGTCGTCGACCTCGTCCTTCAACACTTTGCCTGCGGCAGAGTAAATTACTTTGCGGTCAGGAACGCCGTCCAGGCTGACCTTGTAATTGGTTACCCCGCCCTTGACCATTGTATGAACCTCGTCGATTTTATGCTTTGGATGGTCTCTTTTTACTACCGCCCTGATTGCTGAAGGTAACTGAGATACGCGGATCTCCCGGCCCCTTTCCAGAAGCACACCGCTACTGCTAAAAGTAGCATGATGATCTACTCTGCTCATGTCGAAAGAAACGTAATACTCGTTGCCTTTTTTCTTCCATTCGACATCGCTGGCTTTGGGGAAGGTGCTATTGAACTTACTCAGAACAGCCTGAGGGACGTCCCTGCTGCTGATTTCCACTTTTTGAATATGCTGAGCGCTAACACGCAGCGTTGCGCCGGCCATGAACAGGCAGATCAGAATAATTCTTTTCATGATACATAGATGTTTCAACATACCACATCAAAAATAGAACCAGAAAAAATCCTGTCTAGCCCTTTTTTACTTATTCATAACGGCCATCGATAACTGTTACTTCAACAATTGATTTTAAATGCTATTTTTAGTTATACCAATTTCCCATGACCAAAAAATTCAGACCGCTGAGATTCGTTCTCTTTTTCCTTCTAGCCTGCGACTTTTCCATTAGTACCATGGCTTTTGACCAGCCCGACTCGGTTTACTTGTTTTCTTACGGCACCAACGGATTGCGCTTTGCCTGGAGTCAGGATAAGCAAAACTGGACTTCTATAGGTAACGGCCACCCCTACCTGAAGAGTGATTACGGCGCATGGGGAAGTGAGAAGAAGATGTATACGCCATATTTAATCGAAGGGAAAGACGGCAGATGGCAGGCCGTATGGAGTCTCAACGACCGTACGCTGCAATTCGCCCATGCAGGATCCAACGATCTGATCAGCTGGGGGCCGCAAAGCTATCCTTATCTCGAAAAAGGAAAGAACGTCCTGAAGCCGGTCATTTCTTACGACAAGGATTCCCAAACCTATCTCATCGTCTATACCGATTCTCAGAACAAATATTTTCAAACAACAACCTGGGATTTCAAAACGTACACCGCTGCTGAAGAAGTTCCATCCTCCCCATATAAAAACCAAAGTGTCATCGTCACGTTCGCAGGAGAAAAACATGAAGGTCAGATTCATCGCGTTTCCTGGAGAGTTGTCGATGGCCTGCTGAAAAGCTACCAGTTGCAACAATATAATGCGGCTTTAAATGCCGAAACAACCAGTCAGGACCCGCAGCGTTTTGCGGGCCTAAAAGCCATAGACGCAAAGTTCGTTCTACAGCCTCAGGCGGCTAAGCCTATCAGTGATATGCTTATGGGCGTTTTTTTTGAAGATATCAATTACGCGGCGGATGGCGGTCTATACGCTGAACTGATTCAGAACCGCGGCTTTGAATACCATCCGGCAGATAAAAAATACAGGGATAATGAATGGACCAGTACTTACGCATGGAGCGTCGCAGGGGGGGAGGCAAGGTTCACAGTAGATTCGGTACATTCCCTGCATGCTAATAATCCCCATTATGCCGTATTCACCGCGGAACGGCCTGGCGCTGCACTGATCAATACCGGCTTTGACGGTATTGCCGTTAAAAAAGGCGAAGCCTATCATTTTTCCATGTTCGCCAGGCAGCTTGAAAAAGCAGGAGGAAAGCTGGAAGTCAGGTTGGTGAGTGAAAGACAGGGGGTGCTGGCCAAAGCTACGGTAACCCTTTCTTCTTCTCAATGGAAGCTTCTGAAGACGACGCTTAGGGCATCAGGTGACGCGTCTGACGTGCGTCTGGAATTACAACCTTTACAAGCTGGAAGTTATGCATTAGATATGGTTTCCCTCTTTCCGCAGAAGACCTTCAAGGGACGTAAAAACGGCCTTCGTCCAGATCTTGCAAAGGTCATCGCTGATATCCATCCGCGTTTTATTCGCTTTCCCGGTGGTTGTGTAGCACACGGAGATGGTATTGACAATATTTACAAGTGGAAGAATTCGATAGGGCCACTGGAAACACGCGTACCTGATCGTAACCTCTGGAATTATCATCAGAGCATGGGGCTCGGTTATTTTGAATATTTCCAGTTTTGCGAAGATGTAGGGGCCGAACCCGTGCCGGTGCTGGCGGCCGGAGTGCCATGCCAAAATTCCTCTCACGGTGGTGGTGGCCAGCAGGGTGGTATTCCAATGAGCGAAATGGGAGAATACGTTCAGGATATCCTTGATCTGGTCGAATATGCCAACGGAGGAGTAAACACCACCTGGGGAAGAAAACGTGCAGAAGCCGGACATCCGAAGCCTTTCAACCTGAAATATATCGGCATAGGTAACGAAGATCTGATAACAGAAGTGTTCAGGGAGCGTTTTGAAATGATCTATCATGCGCTTCGCAAAGCCCATCCCGAAATCACTATAATTGGCACAGCCGGTCCGTTCTTTGAAGGAACAGATTATGTTGAAGGTTGGAAAATCGCTTCAGAGCTTGATATTCCGGTGATCGACGAACATTATTACCAGTCACCCGGCTGGTTTATCAACAACCAGAATTTTTATGATAAATACGACCGGTCTAAATCCAAGGTTTACTTAGGCGAATATGCTGCCAGCCTGCCCGGAAAGAACAGAACGAACTTAGAAACAGCTCTGGCAGAGGCCGCCTATCTCACGTCACTCGAACGAAACGGAGATATCGTACATATGACCTCCTACGCTCCTCTGCTGGCCAAAGAAGGACACACCCAGTGGAACCCCGATCTGGTCTATTTTACCAACACAGAAATTAAGCCGACAATCGGATACTATGTGCAGCAGCTTTACGGACAGCATGCCGGCGATCGCTATATTCCGGCAGCCGTTACACTCTCGGATCAGTCAGAAAACATTCGGAAGCGGATTGCCTATTCGGTAGTAAGAGATAGTCAGTCAAACGATCTTATCATCAAAATGGTGAATATCCTTCCGGTACCTGTTCATGCCGAGCTCGACCTCGCAGGGATAAAGTTCCACGGTACGAAAATATCCAAAACCGTACTATCCGGAAATCCGGCCGATACCGCTGTGAAACCTGTGATTACTGATTTTGTCGCTTCGAAAAATAACACGCTCGAGTTGCAACCCTATTCCTTTACCGTTTTAAGATTCGCAAATAAGTGAAATACACATATAAGATGAGGCGTTCGCTGATGATCCTCTGCGGTTTATTCGTCCTGCTGCCTGCCTCTGATCTCAAGGCACAGAGCACTGCATATCTGTTCGCATATTTTACCGGGAATAGAATTGAGCAGGAACAAATACACTTTGCTGTCAGCAATGACGGCTTCAATTATTCTGCCCTGAACAATAATAAGCCGGTTATTGATTCAAAAACGATCAGCTCAAGTGGGGGAGTCCGCGATCCGCATATGCTGAGGAGCGAAGATGGAAAGACGTTCTATATGGTCGTCACGGATATGGCCTCATCCAAAGGATGGGAATCCAACCGGGCGCTCATCCTGATGAAATCCCGTGATTTGATAAACTGGACGTCCAATGTGATCAACATTCAGCAAAAGTATGAGGGGCAGGAGGATCTGAAACGCGTGTGGGCTCCACAAACAATCTATGATAATGAAGCCGGTAAATACATGGTGTATTGGTCAATGAAACACGGTGAGCAGCACGATATAATCTATTATGCCTACGCTAACCAGGATTTCACCGACCTGATTAGTGAGCCGGTACCCTTGTTTATCCCCAGGTCGCCGGCGTTCAACATTGATGGCGATATCATCAAAAAGGACGGCGTCTATTTCCTGTTCCGCAAAACCGGGGGCGCTGACGGTTCGGGCATAAAGGTGGCAACCACAACCTCCCTCACCTCAGGAAAATGGCAGGAAAATGATCGCTATCTGCAACCGACTAAAGAAGAGGTAGAGGGCTCTGCGATATTTAAACTGAATCACTCAAACAGCTATATCATGATGTACGATCTCTTCAAAGCACATAGCTTCCAGTTCTCCCGCAGTGAAGACCTTCAAAATTTTCGGGTTATCGACAACGAAGTAAAAATGGATTTCAAGCCACGGCATGGTTCGGTCATATCGCTGACAAAAAGAGAACTTAAGGCTCTTAAGAGGAAATGGTGAGTGGCGGTTCGAACCCGCCTCCGGGGTCTGTTAGGTTCGCAAATAAGATCCGTCAGAAGGGACTTATCTGACGGATCTTATTTCATTAAACCGGAAGTACTACCTTTCCCCACACCTCATTCAAAACCTGTGCGGCAGCCGTGTAAATGGCTATACATCCGCAAACGATACCCTCATAGCCGGCAAAAGTCTTAATACCCGCATTGCCGGTATAATCACCAACCGCCAGCAAGATAAATAAGAGCGTCAAAGAACCAAAGACCATCTGTAGGGCTCTGCTTTGTTTGAGCGTTGCCAGAAACAGAAGAAAAGTAAAGAGGCCCCACATGGACAGATAGGCAACCAATCCGTTCACCGATACAGGAGCGGCCAGGCCCAGCTTAGGTAAAACCAGCAGACCAACAAAAGTCAGCCAAAAAAAGCCGTATGAAGTAAAAGCTGTAAATCCGAATGTATTATTTTTTTTTGCTTCAATGACCCCGGCGATCACCTGTGCTACGCCCCCGTAAAAGATTCCCATTGCCAGAATCATCGAGTCAAGAGCAAAAAAACCCGCATTATGAATATTCAACAGCACAGTGGTCATGCCGAATGCAAACAATCCCAAAGGTGCAGGGTTCGCATATAGATCTTTTAGAATTACTTCTCTTTCTTCTTTCATCTGCTTCATACAATTTCGTGCGAAAATAGAACTCAGTGCCCGACAAAAAAGGGATCTGCGTCACAATTCTCTCATAAAATGCAAACTCTATCATTTCTATAGATTAATCAATATATTTGCAGCAGTCACTGTTCTTTACATTGCTTATCCAGAAAGATGGAGGGAAAGGCCCTATGAAATCTTAGCAACCTGCAGAAACCATTTTGTGTAAGGTGCTAATTCCTGTCTGCTATCAAGCAGAATAGATAAGAAGATTGATTTTTATACCAACGTAATAATCACCAATCTGCTTTTTCCTCAATCAGCTGTGTAAGTACAAAAATTAGACTTTATGGAAATTTATCTCGACAACACGGCAGCAACACCATCAGACAAAAACGTCATTCAAGCTATGCAATCCCACATCATCCACCAGACAGCACTATCGTGTTGTTTTCCAGCAATGACCGCCAGATCCGAAGCGGTAGAATCCCTTCATTGATACCATATACACATAGATTTCTTACATTTTAATATTACTGAATTGAAACTTTTTTATTTGCTCAGGAGCAGGCTGCTTGCGGCACTTCTCCTTACCGGTTTAATAGTAACAACTTTTAATGGCGCTTCTGCCCAGCAGGGGCGTATAACGGGACGCGTCATCGAAGCCGGGACATCGGAGCCCCTGCCCGGGGTAAGCGTCGCTGTTAAAGGTTCCGCAAACGGAACCCTAACCGATGCAGATGGCCGGTACGCCATTCAGGTAAGCTCAAATGACGATATTCTTCGTTTTACCTTCATCGGTTTCGAGACCAGGGAGATTTCTGCCAGTCAGGTATCTGCGGTTATCGAGCTGAAGCAGGCGAACAATACCCTGAACGAGGTGGTCGTTGTAGCATACGGGACCGCAAACCGGTCCAATTTCACAGGCTCGGTTTCTTCCATTAAAGGTGATGAACTCGAAAAAAGGCCCGTGTCGAATATAGCCCGCGCCTTGCAAGGCGTAGCTCCGGGAATACAGTCAACGGCTCAGTCCGGACAGCCCGGAACCGATGCGACGATCAGGATCAGGGGAATAGGTTCTGTTAATGCATCGAGCGCTCCTCTCTATGTTGTCGACGGTAATCCTTTCAGCGGCGACCTCGCTTCCATCAATCCGAACGACATCGCTTCGATCAGTATTCTGAAGGATGCGGCCTCCAGTGCCTTATACGGCTCAAGGGGTGCCAATGGCGTAATTATCATTACCACCAAGCAGGGAAAGAGGAGCGGCGAAACCAGGGTAGGCGCAAATGTCTCCCAGGGTTTTTCCTCCCGCGCGGTGAAGGACTATGAGCACTTAAGTACAAACGAATACTTTGAACTGACCTGGGAAGCCATCCGGAATAATCAACTTGCTAACGGTGTTTCTGCCGCCAACGCTGCTCAGACAGCGAGCCGTACCCTTGTCCCCTCACTGAGTATTAATCCATATGGTTCAGCTTTCCCTGAACCTGTAGGCCCCGATGGGAAAGTGGTGTCTGGAGCCACTCCGTTATGGAATGACAGTTGGGTGGACGAGCTAACCCGAACAGGAAAAAGAACGCAAGCCGATATTAACTTCAGTGGCGGTAATGATAAATCGCAGTACTATATTTCCGGTGGGTATCTCAATGACGAAGGAATGGCTATCGGTTCAGGATTCAAGAGATATAATGCTCGTGTAAATGTAAGTACGCAGGCTAAGAAATGGTTGACCGCCGGGCTGAATATCAGTGCGGCAAACTCCAAACAAGACTATCCGCAATCCGAAGATACGCAGACATCCAACGTTATTAACTTCAGCCGTATAGTTGCTAACTTCTATCCGGTATACAAGAGAAATGCGGATGGATCGTATCAGCTTGACCCGATAACCAATAAAAAGGTTCTGGATTATGGTGAATACCGGCCTTCAGCAGCTAGTCCGCGTACCAACCTGGTAGGTACGGTAGGCCTGGACAAATCAGAAATCTCAAAGGATAATTTCTCAGGAAGGGCCTTCCTTGAAGCAACGTTCCTTCCTGAGCTGAAGTTGAGGACTACCTACAGCGCCGATTTAACCAATCAGAACGACCATTACTATATCAATCCGACCGTTGGTGAAGGAGCGGCTACCCAGGGATCTGTTACACGAAGTAACTACAGAACCTTGTCCTATACGATCAATAATATTCTGACTTATGACAAGCGGTTCAATGACGATCACCATCTGAATCTCTTGGGCGGGCAGGAATTTTACAGCTTCAACAGAAAACAGATCTCCGGATCGCGTTCAAGGTTCGCCTTCCCCGATTTTTATGAGCCTGACGCAGCCTCTCAGCTTAATTCCTTCAATGGATATTCTGATCAATACGCGCTGTTGAGTTTCCTGGGCCGTGCTGAATACGATTACAAAAGCCGGTATTTTTTCTCAGGGTCATTGAGAACAGACGGATCATCGCGCTTTTCGCCATCAGCACGCTGGGGCACATTCTGGTCGCTGGGTGCTTCCTGGAAAGCTTCCGAAGAAACATTTCTTAAAAACCAGTCATGGCTTGATCTCCTGACCCTGCGAGCGAGTTACGGAGGTCAGGGGAATGACAATCTAGGTATTTACTATGCATACGAAGGCCTCTATGCCGTATCCAACAACCTGGGTGAAAACGGAGTAGTGACCTCCCGTTTGGCTACCCCCGACCTCAAGTGGGAAACCAACCTGAACCTGAATGTTGGTTTGGACATCTCGGTTCTGAACAATCGTCTTGGGGCAACATTCGAGTTCTTCAGCAGAAGGTCCAAAGACTTGCTGTTTAAGCAGCCGAAAGCGCCTTCTATCGGCTACAGTTCTATAGATGCCAATATCGGATCTCTCCAAAATAATGGCTTTGAGATACAATTGAACACGGTGCCTGTTTTGTCGAAAAACTTCAGATGGGGACTTGATCTAAACCTTACACACTATAAAAATAAGATCACGGCCCTTCCCCAGCAATACGTCGATAATGGCAACAAACGCCTGACCGTGGGAGGGTCTATCTACGACTTCTACCTGAAGGAATGGGCGGGCGTAAACCCGGAGACGGGGAGTCCGCAGTGGTACCGTACCGAGGCAGATAACCGTAAGGTTATCACTACACAATATGGCCAGGCGACCAGCTATATGGGTAAGAGCGCACTTCCTGACTTCTTCGGTGGAATCACCAATACCTTCCGACTGTTTGATTTCGAGCTTTCCGCATTACTTGCTTATAGCGTGGGAGGATATGTACTTGACCGTGATTATGTGCTGGTTCTGCATAACGGTAACTCTCCGGGCAGAGCATGGGGTAAAGAAATGCTGAACCGTTGGACACCAGAAAACAAGAATACCGATGTGCCGGCACTATCTACGACGGCAAACAACTGGAACTCGCTTTCTACGCGGTTCTTATATGATGCTTCGTATGCCAGGCTCAAGAACGTTTCATTACGCTACCATCTGCCGAAGTCTCTGTTGGGCCGTCTGAATATTAGCGATCTGAGTGTGTCTCTGATAGGTGAGAATCTGCTTACTTTTTACGGACACCAGGGTATGGACCCTGAGCAGGTCATAGACGGCACTACTTATTTCAGATACCCGGCAATCAAGTCTGTATCCGCCGGCATACAGTTAACATTTTAACATATTAGGACTTACAAGATGACAAGGATATTTAAACAATACATCGCCCTTTTCTCTATACCTTTTTTCCTTATCACCGGCTGTGAAAAGGAATTATCCACATCGCCTACATCTTCAGTTTCTGAAGATAAGCTCTTCACTACCGTGGAAAATATTGAGACAGTTCTAAACGGTACCTGGAGCTATATGAATGATACCTATTTCACCTATGCGAATCCGGGATACGGGGCTATCCTGCGCACAAGCGATGCGATGGGAAGCGATGCGGTGATTAACCCTTCGAAATACGGGTTTCCTGCGGCATATTCATTCACCCAGATGCAGATTAATACCGATACCCGGGTTTCTGCGTTCTGGACCCTTCTCTATAAAGTGATTGATAACTGCAATAATATCATCACCAAAATTGACGCTTCAGTCGGTTCCCAGGAAAAGAAGGACCAGATTAAGGGGCAAGCCCTGGCACTGCGGGCCAACAGTTATCTTACCCTCGCTACCTTTTATCAGTTCACGTATTTGAAGGACCCTGAGGCGAAGGCGGTCCCGGTGTACACGGAGTCTGCAAAACCCACTTCGGAGGGGAACCCTAAAGCCAGCTTGAAGGAAGTTTACAACCTGATATTAACCGATCTTAATGATGCGAAGAGGTTATTGTCTACATACAACCGTCCGGCATCAGCCAAATATAAGATCAATGCAGATGTGGTCAATGGTCTCCTTGCCAGAGCGTATTTAAATACCGGAAACTGGACAGAAGCAGCCCTAAGCGCTGCAGAAGCACGCAAAGCGTATCCGCTAATGAGCGCTGCTGACTATGCAGAGGGATTCAACAGTCTGGCTAACCGTGAATGGATCTGGGGACATGGTCAAACAACTGATCAGAGCAATGCCAGTTATAATTTCCATTTCCTTGACGTGAGTTCGGCCTCTTCTTACTATTACAGTTTCATGGCCGATCCTTATTTTAAAGACTTGTTCGACGCAAATGACATCCGTAGCCAACTCTTTTTATGGGATGGGCTCAAAGGTCGTGAAGGATCTTTAAGATACCAGAAGTTCAGGTTCAGGCAAAACCAAACTGCCGATATTGTTTTGATGAGATCGTCTGAAATGCTTCTCATAGAAGCAGAGGCGAAAGCCAGAGGAGGTTTTCTTTCTGAAGCTGCGCAACGTTTAAATGAATTGAGGACTATCCGCAACGCTACGCTCCTGGATGCTGCTGGTAAGGGTCCGGCTGAAGTTATAGCTGCTATCCTGATAGAGCGGCGGAAGGAACTATGGGGAGAGGGTTTTGCCCTTTCTGATATATTGCGAACGCAGGGGAAAGTAACACGTAAGGCATTTACCACAGGTGGTGCAAACCCCGCTCCGGTTTACGTAACGATTACCAATGCAGAGGGCAACACCGTGCAGGTGCCTGGTATCGGGCACTCCGTTCTGGTACTGCCCGATAAAACTCCGTTTGTTGAAAATAGTCCTTATTATTTGTTTACCATTCCAGAACTCGAAGTAAACAACAACCCTCGCTTAAATGATTGATATAGCAATGAAAATGCGCAAGGTTTTTAAGATATTCCTACTGGCTCTGCTTCTGCAAGGCGGAGCCAGTTTGGCCCAGGGAAAGGTCAGCACTGTCAGCATCACCGGGAAAGCGGCTGATACAGGCTCTGGTTATGTTTATTTACAGCGTTTTGATGATAAGGTGTTCTTTACCGTCGACTCTGCAAGAATGGAAAATGGCCGGTTTCAGATAGATACAAAAATAGAACTGCCCGAACTGTACGGATTAACGCTCGATAAAAATCAGAACCCTTTATATGTATTCATTGATTCAGAACGAATTTCAGTGGATCTTAAACCCGATTCGTATTACGGCAAGTCCACGGTTACCGGGTCAAAGGCACAAGACTTGTTTAATGAGTACAAGAAGTTGGATGACGAAAGTCTGAAAATAGACAGTTTTATCAACGCGAATCCCCGATCCATTGTATCGGCCTATGTCCTTTACCGCCATTTTTCGTATCGTTTGTCTCCTGATGAAATCGATCGGAACCTGGGCCTTCTCGATCGATCGCTTCAACAGACTCAATATGCCAGAGAATTGAGAAAGCTAAGCGGCGTATTACGCACCGTAGAGCCCGGCAAAAAAGCACCTGACTTTACTTTGAATGATCAACATGGCCAACCAGTGAAGCTCTCTGATCATAGGGGTAAGTATCTTCTTGTAGACTTCTGGGCATCCTGGTGTGGCCCATGCCGTCGTGAAAATCCGAATCTGGTGAAAGCCTGGCAGAAATATAAAGACCAGGGTTTCGACGTATTTGGGGTATCCCTCGATCGAAAGAAAGAAAACTGGCTCAAAGCGATCAAAGATGATCGGTTAACCTGGACGCAAGTATCAGACCTAAAGTTCTGGAACAGTGAGGCGGCAAAATTATATGGTGTGCGGGCTATCCCATCTAATTTATTATTAAGTCCTGACGGAACTATTCTAGCTAAGAATCTGACTGGAGAAGCGCTTCACTCGAAACTGGAAGAACTCTTAGGTAAGCAGGTTTCGGAAAAAAAATAAGCACCTGATGGGCAGGTGCTCAAACTAACCAATTATAAACCTACTATTCTATGAACAAAGCGCGTGCCAAAAAACCACATAAGTTGCGTTTTGTGCCTAATTCGTGAATGTTTATAAAAATAACAGTGTATTTGTTCCCCGAAGTGTGGTGTTTTGTGCAGCGAAACCGTAGCACATCCAGCCAAATTTCATTGTTGTTGCCAAATTTGCGGCTTGGTTGATTATACCTGGCTGATCCACCATGTTCCAGTGCTTATACTTATTTTGTAGTGTTTTATACGTGTATTTAAAACATCTCGGCATCTCCGCCGATTAGTGTCAGTGAGTATATGGAAGATTTCAGAAATGTCATTGTTATGGGCGCATCCGCAGGCGGTATAGTTGCCCTTTCGTCACTTATCGCCGGATTGCCTGATGATTTGGACGCTGCTGTCCTTATTGTGCTGCACCTGTCCAAAAAATCTAACGCAGACGTGATTGTTAAGGGATTTCAGAAGCAGACTTCGCTAAATTGTCAGGTTGCGTATGACGGTGCGAGAATCAGCAGGGGGCACCTCTACCTGGCACCTCCGGAACAGCATATGCTAATCAGGAACGGGCATGTCCACCTCACGCAAGGACCGCATGAAAATAAATATCGTCCATCCATTGATGTGTTGTTCCGTTCCGCAGCGGTACAATATAGTCACCGCACCATCGGCATAATTTTAACTGGTTTATTGGATGACGGCACTTCCGGAATGGCGGCCATCAAAAAAGCGGGAGGCATTTGTATCGTGCAGGATCCATCAGACGCAGCGTTTGGAGATATGCCACAGAGTGTCCTGAATAATATAGAGGTCGATTATAAGGCCAGCCTCACCAGAATTCCGGCGATAATTGAGGTGCTGATGAGCCAGCCTCTTCCTCCGGAGCAGGCCCTTCCGGTCGAACTCAAAATTGAAGCAGATTTAACAGCAGGTATGATGTCCGATTTGAACGAACTCAAAAAGATTGCCGATCGCAGTGACTTTATATGCCCGGATTGCGGCGGTGGGCTATGGGCGGTCAGGGATGACCCCATGCATCGTTACCGGTGTCATACCGGCCATGTGTATACCGAGCGCCTGCTTGCTGAAGAACAGGTGGAGGGTATCGAAGAATCATTATGGGTGTCTATTCGCATGCTCGAAGAAAGGCGCAACCTGCTGCTGCTGATGCGTACACATGACGAGCACGCCGGGAATCTTCAATTGGCAGAAGCAAACCAGGGACGGGCGATTGAGATCGACCGGCATATAAAAAGGCTGAAACAGGTGCTGACGAAGCTGGTCTCAGACTTGGGGGAGCTTGACCAGGGCAAATCGTAAACTATGGTAAAACAATAGGGTTCATTTGGGTATTGTGTTTATAATCCACAACACCAATCTTATGAACAAGCCAGAAGTAAAAGCGTACGGCACGGAATCAGCCGAAGCGCCTCTGAACCAACTGACCATCAATCGCAGGACAACCACACCTCATGATGTTGAAATTGAAATTTCGTATTGCGGAGTATGTCATTCCGATCTGCATACAGTGCGGAATGAATGGCACTCAACCGTGTATCCATGTGTTCCCGGGCACGAAATTGTAGGTAAGGTAGTCAGTCTGGGTAATCATGTCAGCAAGTTCAAAGTGGGTGATCTGGTTGGTGTAGGCTGCTTGGTAGACTCCTGCCGGGAGTGCCAGTATTGCAAAGAAGGCCTGGAGCAATACTGCGAGCCAGGCGCAACCCAAACATACAACTCTCCTGATAAGCACCTCGGTACGCAAACTTACGGTGGCTACTCAGAGCGTATCGTGGTTGATGAAAGCTTCGTGCTTCGAATACCAGAAAATCTCGACTTAGCCGCGACCGCACCATTATTATGTGCCGGCATAACTACCTATTCGCCTTTGAGGCACTGGAAAGTTGGCCCTGGGATGAAGGTGGGGATTGTTGGCATTGGTGGTCTGGGTCACATGGGTATTAAAATTGCTAAAGCGATGGGTGCTCATGTGGTGGCTTTTACTACGTCCGAATCCAAGTTCATGGAAGCGAAACGTCTCGGTGCCGACGAAGTCGTACTATCCAAAGATGCCGGACAGATGGCAGCCTACCACGGCAAACTGCATTTCGTTCTCGACGCAGTATCAGCGCAGCATGATATCAACGCCTACCTTGCTTTGCTAAGAGTAGATGGTTCGCTCGCCCTGGTAGGTGCTCCCGAACTTCCCTTACCTGTATCTGCGTTCAGTCTGATTCCCGCCCGCAGGAGCTTCGCAGGTTCCATGATCGGCGGAATCGCCGAAACTCAGGAAATGCTTGATTTTTGCGGAAAACATCATATCACTTCCGACATTGAGATGATTGATATCAACCAGATCAACGAGGCTTATGAACGATTGCTAAAAGGGGATGTGAAATATCGTTTTGTGATTGATATGAAATCGCTTAAGTCTGTCTGGTAAAATGGCCTGTTTTTCGAAGCGGGTGCTGATCCATGTAGAATGTCCGAATGGGACGATGCATGCCTCCAGCACCTCCCGGGTAAAATCTTTACATGGCTGTTTTGCCTCTACCGCAATTTTCAGACAACCAAATCAAGTCAAAGTAATCTATATGATTTATTTCTAGTGTAAAGATATATCCGTGCAACCTTTAATCGTTGTAATACAGATCCGTTTGACTGTCCGATTTTTGTAAGGTAAATTAAGTATAAGACAGAGGTATGATAGGAGAATAGGTTTCTATGAAGCCCACAATAACGCGCGTTCGTCCCGTGATAAGTCCGACTATAACAGTCAAAAGTCGGACTTATGACTGACTTTTGACTGACGATATTCACCTTCATATAAAAGACTTTTTAAGCCAAACCCTATGCTTTCATAAACTTTATTCACCCATCGTATGATGGCCTGCATAGATGCGATACTTTTTCTTTAGATTCGTTACAACGGCGGGGCATGCTCAAACGTTATATAGCCGCCACAGACAAAAAGCAATCTTATGCTAGATATCGTAATAGAATCCAGAAGTGCAATCCTTAGTCCCGCCGTAAAAGTGAAACGTATTCTTCCGTTTCGTCTGAAAAGAATGATAGGTCCGTTTATTTTTATGGATCACGCGGGACCGATTTCAGCGATACCGCAGCAACCTTCAACGCTCGACGTGCTTCCGCACCCTCATATAGGCCTTTCAACCGTCAGTTATTTATTCGGTGGGCAGGTGACGCACAGGGACAGCTTAGGTGTAGAACAGATTATTCGGCCGGGAGAAGTTAACTGGATGACGGCCGGGAGCGGCATATCACATTCAGAAAGGTTCGAAGATCCTTCTTCACTTGCTGGGGGGCTTGAAATGATCCAGACTTGGGTTGCTTTGCCTGAACGCGACGAAGAAGCGGCGCCATCGTTTAATAACTATACTCCCCAGGAACTTCCGGTATACACTGACAAGGGTATTTGGATGCGACTTATAGCAGGGAATGCCTATGGGCTGAAAAACGATGTCAAAACCCATTCTCCGTTGTTTTATCTCCACGTAGTACTGCAAAAAGGGGCTGCTTTCGGACTTCCTCTGGAGCATGCAGAAAGAGGGTTCTACATCGTGAAGGGAAGCATTGAAATATCCGGAGTGACGTATACATCCGGAAAAATGCTGGTGTTCAGTAAGGGGGTTGATCCCTTGATCCTGGCCAAAGAGGATACTACACTGATGCTTCTTGGTGGAGAGCCACTAGGTGAACGGTTTATATGGTGGAATTTTGTTTCTTCCAGAAAGGAACGTATCGAACAGGCAAAAGAAGACTGGAAGCAGGGGAGGATCATCCTTCCTCCAAACGACGATAAGGAGTTTATTCCGTTGCCGGATGATCGGTTCAAACCTTCGGGAAGTGCGCCGCGGCCCGAGCCGCTTTCTTAGCGGCAAGTTCCAGATCGGTCAGCTCCGGCATTACCTGGCAACCGCTTACATTTCCGACTTACTGCGCCGAAGATTTTTTTGCTTTTTGCATGACGCTTTCCGAAGTCCGCTTCGGAGAAAGTTCGCTTACATGAAAAAACGTTCGTTTATGATAACTTCTCATAGAAAATTGGTAAGAAGTAGGAAATATTCGTGGTGATAATCTGAAAAATTAGTTAGTATCTTAGTTATCTAATCCAAATAGAACCGATTTGTTTTTGTAGAAAGGGAGCGATTGAGAAATTGTTCGGGTGAAAATGAAAACGTTTTCATTCCTCTGATAACCATTTAAACATAGTATGAGCCCCGGGCCCAGCTAGCTAATTAACTAAGAAACCAACAACATATAATATGAAACAGTCTTTACCCATCCTTCTTTCTTATTGCTTTAAATCAATCTGCGGAAGCGAGTATGTTATCCTTGCGGAGGGTTCGTATGAGTGCTATCAAACAATCCGCGTCTAGCCGACTGAATGATTTCAAAAGCTTCAATAATCGATTAAGGCAAATCTTTTTATTAACCAGTAATAAGCAAAATTTATGGATTCAACATTTACAAGAACCCGCAATATGCGGCCCATGAGCCTACGACTGATAACCAAGGTGTTATCCGTCTTTTTAGTAGCCGGGCCTTTACCAATAGTAGCTAAAAACCTAGTAGTAGAATCAGACAAAAGCGAAATACGGGCGGTTGCTGCCGTTCCGATCAAAGGGGTAGTGCGCGATGAGCAAAACGAACCGCTCCCGGGAGCAACTGTCAGAATAAAAGGCGCCTCGGCAACAGTCATTACGGGTGCGAACGGTTCTTTTACCATCAACGCCCAAAAAGGGGATATACTCGTCGTCAGCTTCATAGGATTTGGCGATAAGGAAGTTAAAATCGCCAATGAGGCGACTACCCTGAATATTACACTGGAGCCGACTGACCGAACATTGAACGAAGTAGTGGTAGTAGGGTACGGTACTGTGAAGAGACGTGATCTTACCGGGTCGGTTTCGTCCGTAAAAGCGGAGGAAATTACAGCGCGTCCAGGCCCGAACCCGATGGAATCGCTACAGGGAAGAGTAGCCGGTCTGGATATTACCCGGCCATCGGGACAGCCAGGGGCGCCTCTTAACCTGCAACTCCGTGGTACCCGCTCATTTACAGCCAGCGGCAATCCATTGTTCATTATCAACGGTCTTCCGGGTGACTATGAAACCTTAAATCCATACGATATTGAATCCATAGAAGTGTTGAAAGATGCCTCTTCGACCGCCGTTTATGGTTCAGCAGGTGCCAATGGTGTTATTATTATAACAACAAAAGGCGGAAAAGCCGGTAAAATAAGCGTTGACTTCAACTCGTATTACGGCTATAATGGCTTCTCTGTGACTCCGGAAGTTCGCAAAGGAGACGATTACTTACAGGCTAAGCGTGATGCTTATAAATACGTATATGACGCAACTGCTAATCAGTGGACCACTACAGGAGCCCTGTGGCAATCGCCTGCAGATGATGAAGCAATCTTCGGCACCGCGAGGTACGAGACCTTCAAGCAAGGCCGTTTTGTAGATTGGGCAGATGAATTCCTGCGGGATAATGCCGGTACGCAGAACTATAGTCTGGGTGTATCAGGAGGAACTGACCGGACTAAAGGATATCTTTCCTTCAATCATTCCGACGAGAAAGGCCAGTACAACGGAGACCAGTATAAGCTGTATTCGACCAGTATGCGTATCGACCATAAAATAAAGGATTGGATCTCTATCGGAGGTAACCTGCAGGCTTCGTACGTAGACAGAGATAAAGCTCAGGACAAATTGGAGAATGCCCTGGTTACCGACCCGTTGGTAAGACCTTACAGAGAGGATGGAACGCTGAATCCTGATCTGGGAAACAACGTCTATAACCTTCTTCTGGACTATCAGCCAGGCGTATATGGAAACGTGGATAACAATTCGAAGATTTTCTTAAATCCTTATATTGAGCTAAGACCGGTGAAGGGGCTTACCTTTTTGACCCGGGCCGGTGTGCATATGAACTATCTGAATACCTACCGTTTTGATGGTGTCGGTTCTGTGAACTATACCTATGTCAACGCAGGTATCGCGAAAGCGCAGATTACGCAAAACCGGGTACAAGAGCTACAATGGGAAAATATTCTGACCTACAATTTCAAGGTAGCCAAAGATCATGACTTTACGTTTACCGGTGTGACCTCCTGGATCGACAATCAGAAAACGAATACCGGAATGGTCCAGAATAACGTAGCGTCCAACAACTTCAAATGGTACAAGTTTAGCGGTGACCAGAATACCACAGCGACTACCGCGTATGAGATGTCGAAGACCCTGGGCTTAATGGCGCGTGTTAACTACTCTTATCTGGGTAAATATCTCTTTTCTGCTTCTATACGTCGTGACGGATCATCGGTATTATATACGGACAACCAATGGGATACCTTTCCGGCATTATCAGCAGGCTGGAGAATCTCTGATGAAAATTTCATGGCCGGCACAAAAGACTGGCTGGACAATTTGAAATTTCGCGCAAGCTGGGGTATTGCAGGAACAGCTAAAATTCCGCCTTATAGCTCTGTTTCCATCATGGAAAGCAACAATATGTCGTTGGGCGGCGTAACACAGCCTATATTCCGTAAGTCACAGTTTCTCACCAATCCCAACCTGGGGTGGGAGAAATCTAAAAACCTGAACTTTGGTTTGGATGCTGCCTTCTTCAAGAACCGTATCGACGTGGCATTGGATTATTATGTTACCAACACCGACGGCGTAATTTACAGCGTTACATCGCCCGTCATTTATGGATCTTATAGACCAGGCGTATTCTATCAGACCAATATTAATATTGCAGAAACGAGAAATAAAGGTCTTGAGCTTACGCTGAACACCCGTAATATCGTGAGCAAAAACTTCGAGTGGACCACATCAGCAGCTTTCTCACGCAATAGTGACAAAATTCTGAAATTAACAGGCGGAACAGCGAACAATATTATAAACGGAGACTATTCCCTCACACTGGGCGAAGCCGTAAATTCTTTCCGTAATTATAAGCTGGACGGCGTATGGCAGATCGGCGAAGAGGTAGATGCAGCAGTGTTTGGTAAACGTCCGGGCGATATAAAAGTAAACGTTCCGGGAATGGAACGGGTTGCACCAGGTGTATATACGAAGCAAGCCGTAAACGGTACGCAGATGTACTACTATAACGATCTTGCCGAGGCCCGGAAATATAATCCGGAGCTGACTGCGGCGAATGCAAGATATAACTACAGCGCCAATGACTACCAGATAGTAGGACATAACAATCCGGATTGGTCGCTCGGTTTGCAAAATCAATTCAAATTCAAGGGTATTGATCTGGGTATTTATACTTACTTCAGATTTGGTCAAACGATTTCTTATAATATGATGGGATGGTATCAGCCGAATGCATTCGCCACCAATGCGAGTCCTTCCAGAACATTCCCTACCCATTTTAACTACTGGACACCTGAAAATCCATCGAATGATTTTCCTGTAATGAATTACCAGGCCTCTCCTTCAACGATGACAGGTTTCTCAGGTCTGAACTACGTAGACGGATCGTTTTTCAAGATCAAGAATATTACCCTTGGTTATACATTGCCGACTAATATTTTACAGAAAATTTCTATGCAGAGAGTGCGTTTTTATGGCACGATCACCAACCCGTTGGTTCTTGCGAAAAGCCCTCTGTTGAAGAACTATGACCCTGAGATGAATGGTGAACTGGATTATCCGTTAACCAAACAGGTTGTATTCGGATTAAACGTTACATTTTAATTCAGGCCTTAAAGATTATACACATGAAGACTCAAAATATAAAAAGCGTATTATATAAATGTGGAGTTGGTTTGATGATTGCACTAGCTGTGCCATCATGCAAGCTGGACGAGTACAATCCCACCTCCTTATCAGAAGAGAATGTACTGAGGGATTTTAACGGTTGGAAAGCATATCAATCAAACTGCTATACCGGGCTCTGGGGTTCCCTTATCGGGATGCCGTACGGACTGGTTTCAGAAGCGGGGACCGATCTGTGGACCTTCCCGTATAATAATCACAACCAGTTTAAAGATATCCTGGCTTACGAAGAATTCACCAACAGCTCCGGAGTGGTCAGGAATGTATGGGATTTTGCTTATGGCTCTATCAATGATTGCAATAAAACAATCGAACTAGCGGGCCAGCTAACAGACGGAGACGCCAATGATATCAAAGTACTGGTAGCAGAAGCCCGGTTCCTGAGAGCTTATTACTATTCAGTGCTGGTGACCCAATTCGGTAACGTTCCATTGGTATTGACAGATGATCCGGAAAAAAGCCTGACGCCCCAGCGTAGCACCGTTCCTGAGATCTATACGCAGATTGTAACTGATTTAACAGCTGCCGCTCAGGACCTGCCTGTACAGCCTTTTGAAAATAATGCGCAGCGTGCGACTAAGAAAGCTGCGCTCGGACTTCTTGCCCGTGTTTATGCGCAGGGTGGAGGAGAAGGCCTGAGTGAGAACGGAAAAACTTACTGGCAACGCGCTAAAGAAGTTGCAGATGATCTGATCAATAACCAGGGTCAGTATAATGCTACCATGTATCCGGATTTTTCCCAGGTTTTTGCTTCAGCCAACAACCGGAATAATGCTGAAGCATTGTTCTCCGCTTATGGAGTTGATCCTTACAACCCGTCATATGATGTGTTTACGGGTAACACAAGACCTAACCTTTACCTTCACTTTTATCCCAAATTTGATGATGCTTTCAGTACCGCTGATATTTTCAAAAGAGGCGTAAACTCGAATACTTCCAACGCTTATTACGGACGTTTAAATCAACAGTTTTTCGCGCCTACAAAATATCTGATTGATTGCTTTGACGCCAGATATGATAAACGCTGGGAAAATACATTTGCCACTGCATTCGCGAATTATTCGGGCGAGCAGGCAAGGGCTAGTTTGGGAACCTCTGTACCGGCTCCTGCAAACGTGGCTTATAGTGCGGCTACAGTTACGCTTACAGCAGCCATATGTGCCAAATACGGTATTGATCCTATCCATATAGGAGAGAAGATCTATCCGTACGCCGACGTCAATGCACGTAACGCGTCTCAGAATGCGACCTGGCAGTACATTCCGATGATATGGCAAAAAGGTGCTTATAACGGTGAGACCTCCGACCTGCAGACAGTAGCCAATGCCAATGTACACCCTTATCCACTGGCAGCAGACGAAGACCGGTTTTTCGCGTACCTGAGCAAAGACAGGCTTAGCTCAGAAGACAAGAAAGCCCGCAGGTATGTTACGGTGAACATCGATGATTTGTTTGACTCTTCAGACCCTTCAGGAAGCACTTACAAAGCGGTAACCTCGAATAACGGGTTCACGCCGTCGAGCCTTGCCAACCTGTTTCCGGCGATGATGAAGTTTAACCACAACTTTGATGGTGCGTGGTTAGGTTCAAATTTTCAGCAAAAGCTCGGTAATATCATGATCATACGTATGGCGGAAATTTATCTGATCGCTGCTGAGGCTACGCTACACGCTAATGGCAATGGAGCAGCGGCAGCTGGTTATCTGAATGAGTTGCGTAAACGTGCCTGCAGAAATCCTTCGGATTTCAATGCAGCAACAGGAATGATGCTGACATCGGCTACCATGAATGATGTTTTCGATGAGTACGCACGGGAGCTGTGCGGTGAGTTTAACCGGTGGGCGCTATTGAAGCGTAACAAAGCTTTTGAAACCCGACTGTCGGCTCATAACCGAACTGCTGCTGCGAATTTCACGCCAGCCAAGCACTATAATCGTCCTATTCCGTTTAACTTCCTGAATCAAATTAATAATGCGGATGAATTCGGAAATAATGGGTACTAGAAAATAATTATTCTGATTGCTTTTAGTTTAGCGGGGGCGGACCAGTGAGGTCGTCCCCGCTATCTGCGTAACGCATATACATTAGTCATGAGAAAGTTCATTTTATTCACGATTGCCCTGGCTGGCATGATATGCCACGTCAAGGCGCAATTGCCTGCCTTTCCGGGAGCAGAAGGATGGGGCAGACATTCCAAAGGTGGAAGAGGCGGAGCGGTTCTGCGCGTTACCAATCTGAATGATAGCGGACCGGGGAGCTTCAGGGAAGCAGTTATGAATCAGAAGCCGAGGATCGTGGTTTTTGAAGTTTCAGGAACGATAGATCTGAAGTCTAAAGTTGAAATCAGCTCGCCTTACCTGACTATTGCAGGACAAACCGCACCTGGCGGGGGTATTTGTTTAAAGCGATTCCCGCTAAAGGTCCTTAATACGCATGATATCATTATTCGCGGCATCAGGGTAAGACCAGGTACCGAGTCAGGATTAATAGGAAGTGAGATAGATGCCATTAACATTGACAATTCTGAAAACGTGATAGTCGACCACTGTGTGTTTAGCTGGTCAACAGACGAGGGGATGAACACCTGGCATGGCGCCAGAATGATCACCTTTCAATGGTGTATGATGAGTGAGCCTTTAAATCGTTCCATTCATGAGAAAGGGGCTCATGGTTATTCTGCGTCTATCGGAGGGTATAAATCTTCATTTCACCATAATCTCATCGCTAATGGTGCTGCGAGGAACCCGAGTATTGCAGGCAATAACCAGGCTCCCACCGTGCTGCTGGATTTTCGCAATTGTGTTATCTCGAACTGGGAACACCGTTCTTGTGACGGTAAGCCTTTGTCCATTAACCTGGTTAATAATTATTTTAAACCCGGTCCGGCAACCCAGGAAGACGTAAAAAGGCGGATCGCCCGCATCGATAATGCTGAAAAGCAAGGATTTTCGGGTATGTGGCATGTTGATGGAAACTTCGTGGAAGGGTATCCTGAGATATCAGAAAATAACTGGGCCGGTGGTGTCGACTTCGAAGAAGGGACGAATGCGGAAAAGAACCGTCGTAAAGAACCCTTTGAAGTAGCTGCGGTTACCACTCAAGGAGCGCGGGAAGCCTATGATCTGGTACTCAAATATGCGGGGTACTATCCTGGCCGCGACAGCCAGGAAAGGCGGATCATTGATCAGATACGGACAGGGAAATATACAACCGGGAAGAACGGCCTGATAGACCGTGTGGAGCAGGCGGGCGGCTGGCCGGAGCTGGAGACCGGGAAGCTTCCGAAAGATTCTGACAAAGACGGGATACCGGATGCCTGGGAAAAGAAGAAGGGCTTGAACCCTGGTGATCCGACGGACGCCGGAAAGAACGCCGAAAATGGCTATACTCATATCGAAAACTACGTAAATAGTCTGCTGCCGGATGTTTACAGCCTATGAAACCCTTATTCCACAAAGTTTCCTTACAGTTAGAGAGCTCGTACAACATTCGTCACGACAAGAAGCCTCATTTTGTTGGTATCTGGCATTATCATCCTGAACTCGAACTTCATTATGTCATTAAGGGAGAAGGGCTAAGTTTTATCGGTAATACCATTCGAAATTTTTCTCCCGGAGAGATCGTGTTGCTGGGCGAGAATCTTCCTCATACGTTTCGCTGCAAGGAAGAGTACCATCAGAATAATCCCGATCTCGAGATAGAGGTTATTGTGATGCACTTCTTGCCAGACTGCCTGGGTTCGCAGTTTCTGGGTCTTCCGGATGCCCACCAGCTGAGCAAGCTCTTCGAAAAGGCTAGAAGCGGTCTGAGTTTCACGGGGGCTACAGGCGAAAAACTTGCCAGGCTGATGCACCAGATATTGGATGTCTCGGGACTTGAAAGGATCATTACCTTTTTATCGATTTTACATACAATGGCAGAAAGTGAAGAGTTTGTCAGCATCTCGTCTGGCTCGGGAGTCTTTTATCGGTCGAGCGAAGCAGATAATATCAAGCTGAACAAAATTTATAACTACACCCTGGCTAATTATCGAAAAGATCTCACACTGAGTGAGATCGCTTCGGTAAGTAATCTGAGCGTTACCTCTTTCTGCAGGTATTTCAAGCTCATGACGCGAAAGACCTACTACCATTTCTTGATAGAGATACGGATCAGCCATGCCTGTCGTGCGCTGGTTGAAGATAAGGCGCCAACTGAACAGATTTGTTCTGATTGCGGGTTTAACAACGTGTCTAATTTCTACCGTCATTTCAAGCGGGTCACGGGGATGACGCCGTTTGATTATAAACGAAAGTATTTGAATAAAATAACGGCGAATTGAGAAGTGCAAGCGCATGGTTTTGTTTCTGCCAGCATTTAGAACGTTTTCCAGGCTGTTAGGTGCTTTTAGCGTTTATTTCCAACAATTTTCATGGGGAGCCTGTCAAGCATAAATGTTACGTATGCTTTCTATGGCTTTATTTTATATTTATTTCCTGTTTAAAACGGATGACAGCGTTTTAAAGATCAGTAAGGTAAAATGGCAAATACCAGCATCTATGAACCGGGTTGCAGCGCTACCCGGCTATCGGTTAAGCAGATAACCTTGAAATGATACAAGATTACGATGAATTGGAGATGGAAAAGGGTGTTGGGGATGGTTTCCCTGATCGTATTAGTTTTACTGGTGGCCACTGCATGGTACGTTTACGACCAGATAGGTGATAGATATTCTCAAGAGGAAAGCAGGGCGAAATATGCAAAGATCTCTTATTACGATTCCGGCCTTGATGAGTTCGTGAGTCCTGAAAAGCTAGTTTATTCAAAAGAGAAGACAACAGGTGGCGACCCCGGATTTATGAGGTTTTTTAAGAAGTCACCGAATGCTCCTCAAACCGGGCTTCCTAAAATACAACTCAGCAGATCCGATTTTTCGGAGGTTCCGGCAGATTTTGCATTTTATTGGTTCGGGCATTCTACCGCTCTGATCGAATTAGATGGCAAGCGCCTTCTGATTGATCCGGTATTCGAAAACGCCGGTCCATTACCCGGAATAACGGAGCGGTTTGGCAAATCGCCCGTGAAAAAGGAAGATTTGCCGGAGATCGATGTGCTCATGATCACACATGACCATTATGATCATCTGGAAACAAACACCATCAAATATTTCGCAGATAAGGATGTGGAATTCGTGGTTCCCTTAGGAGTAGGGGCCAGGTTAAAGGGATGGGGAGTTCCGGAAGATAAGATAGCCGAACTGGCGTGGCATGAGGCCTATCAGTTCGAAAGTATAGATATAACAGCAGCACCAGGCGTTCATTACTCAGGCAGAAGCAATAAGGACAGAAACAAGACGCTTTGGGCCGCTTACGTGATCAGGGGTAAACAGAAAACTATTTTCTGGAGCGGTGATACCGGCTACAGTAAGCATTTTAAGGAGATCGGAGCGATGTATGGTCCTTTTGATGTGGCATTTGTTGAGATTGATGCCTGGAATAAAGGTTGGCCTAATACACACCTCTTTCCTGATGAAGTTATAAAAGTCATGTCAGATGTGAAGGCCGAATATTTGTTTCCTATTCACCTGGCAACATTTGATCTGGCATTGCATCCCTGGAAGGAGTCGATCCAAATGGTATCTGATCTTGCAGAAAAAACAAACACCAGGATCCTGACGCCGGTGATGGGGCAGAAGACGGTACCAGGAGTAACTCCCACTGGAAAATGGTGGGAAGACCTCTAAGAATTAAACTGTAAACTTTTCAGCGAACTTTTTGTAGATTATTAAAAGTCTGTATGGAAGAATTACTGTTTAAAGATTGGGAGAGTTTATGGCATATTTTATTCTGTGCTGTCATATCGTACCTCGCTCTTTTCCTTTTTATCCGCATATCGGGGAAAAGAACGCTCGCCAAGCTAAACGCCTTCGATTTCGTGGTGACGGTAACACTGGGCTCGACCTTGTCTTCGATGATTTTGGCTAAGGTGACAATCGCTGAAGGCGCTGTCGCGTTAATTGTGATCATTGTTTTGCAGTATCTCCTGGCATGGCTGGCAAGGGAGTCGCCGATTATGGAAAAAGCCATAAACTCTTCGCCGACACTGTTGTTTTATGACGGGAAGTTTCTTGAAGAACCGATGAAGAAAGAGGTTATTACCCGCGAAGAGATCTATGCGGAGATCAGAAAGTTTCGCATAGAGCGCATAGAGGATGTTAAGGCAGTAGTGATGGAGCTGAATGGCGAAATTACCGTAGTGAAAAAGGCCGCCCCCGGAGCTGATCATACATCATTGGAAGACATCGATACCAGCGAGAGATGACCCTCCATCTTGCAGATGCGTACTGACTGCAATCTGGTTCCAGGCGTTTAGTAGAGAGTCTGTTTAAGTCCTGATCTATTTCCCTGAGTAGGGGTAAAAAAAAACAGATGCCGGCGACCGACATCTGTTTGGAACTAATCTTTCTGATGAGGCTATTAATAAACGCCTATATAACGGTTGCCAGGCTTGTTAGCCAACTTAGCCCCAACGGTCATTTCACCGGTTTTTCTGTTAAATATATAGAGGTTGCCATCCTGTCCGACAGGCGTTACAGCAACGAAAACATCATCGCCATGAGTTGCTATAGCCTGGATCTGACCGAAGTCCAGAGTAGCCTCATTAGGTATAGTATATTTGGTTGCTGTTTTAGCATTCAGGTCGATGCGGGCGATATAGCCTCCTGCGCGTTCGGTGCCTTTTCCGGTATATTTGCTGTAAACAACAAAGCCGACACCATCACTGGCATATTTCCATGTTTCAATATAGGTATCGCTTTGGCCTAAAGCCTGATCCAGACTGAAAACATAGTTGTTATCATAGTCATTTGTGGCCGCACTTAATCTCAGGATCTTAGATCCTCCGTTACCGTGTCCTTCACCCGAAGTTGCCTGATACACGTTACCGTCTGAACCGATATACTGCATGGTACTTCTATATCCGTTAGTATTGCCCCTGGTTTGGGTAGAAGTAAGCAGTTTAGGGTTGGCAAGAGACGGATAATCGAGCACTAAGGTTCTTGCCCAGCTTTTGGGACTTTTATTGTCTGCTGCAAATACGGGAATCCCATCTTCACCTATCTCGAACGAAGATGTGTTCGTTTTGGATACCTGAACGCCAATGAATACTTTGCTGCCCGCTTTATTAACCACCGGAACATCTATGCGGCTTACATGGTATCCGGCTGCTATTTCTTCGGCCGATAGGGGTAACCTGAAGTCGGTAATTTTGGTAATCTTGGGATTGTTCAGATCTAATGTGATCACATCCACGTCTGCTATTCTTTCCTTGAAAACGAAATTAGGGCTTATGCCTTCGTATACCAGATTTGCTTCTGCTTTCACCGCTACGCCAACACCTTCAGTAGCTTTCAGCCAACGCGGAGATGCGCTGACATAAGGCTCCGTGTCAACTTCCACAGGATCTTGTCGGAAATCCTTTCCGCCATGTACGCTGAACTTATTGAAAATTCCTCCGTCTTCTCCAACATACTGGATGTTGTACAGGAACTTTCCATCAGCGGAAGCTTGCAGACGGGCCGTGCGCTGCGATTTAACATGCAGACCCTGGTCAAAAACGTTTACTGTTACACCAGGATTTTTTGCGTCGGCGACAGAAAGGCTATACACCATCGTTCCGGCATTACCATCAGCAACAGTTGGATTGGATGGATCGTCCATCGCTCCCGATAGGGTGATCCAGCGGTCAGTATCCTCTATCTTTTCTCCGCTACTATCGTCTTTCTGGCAACTTGATAATGAAAAGGCCGTTACCACTGCGCCTAACACCATCGTCTTGAATAGATCTGTTTTCATGAGTTGATTATTATGATATATGTATTAAAACTTAAAAGCTGTTGATGGTATAATTTAACTTGACGTAGAATGCTCTTCCAGGCTTCTGAACTCCAAAATTGTCATAGATCTCTGCGTTAAAGATATTTTTAGCATCCAGACTAAGCACGATCTTCCTGTCGGGAAACCTGTAGTTTACGCCCAGATCATGTGCAAATTGAGTAGGTGTGGTAAACCATTCAGATTCCGGCCATACTGTTCTGAAGGGAGCAACATAGCCGAAGTTGTAAAAGAGGTGAAGAATGGATTTTTTCTGTATCAGGTTGTCGAGCCTGTATTGTGCATTTCCGTTCATGGTAAAGAATGGCTCATTAGGGAGCTGCTTATTTTCATACTGCGACAGTCGCTGACCGGTTGCCGAAGCATCGCCCTGTTTGAATACGGAATTGAATTTTGAGAGCGAGAACATGGTGTGTAACCGGTTGTTGTAAGAGTAGCTAAATTCACCCTCAAATCCGATCGACTTGGCAAGTCCTAAATTCATATAAGGAGAGGTCTCCACCTCCTGATCAGATAGGGTAGTATTAACCTGACGTACAATCCTGTCCCTTACATTCCTGGAGAAGACGTTTCCGGAAATGGATACCCGGTGTTTCCTTAACTCGAAAGTTCCGGCCCTGAACCCCAGATTATAATTCTTGCTCACCTCCGGACGGATGGAGAAGTTGGACAGTATATTCTCATTAGGATCTCCCATGATCTCGGTGTCGCCGGGCATTCTCACCGCCTGTTCAGCAGAACCAATTAAAACAAGCCGTGGGATGGCCGTAAAAGATGCAGCGAGCCCATAGCCGGTAGCATCGACCCTCGCATCTGCGCGCTCCGTACTCACGACGTTGTTGCCCCCTACCACGGTTATAACGGGCGTCATACGGGCTAAATGCTGTTGGTAATACTTTACAAAGGCGTTCGTTTTTAGTCTGTTTTGCAGTACCTGCGTTTCATAATTGAAAGCAGTAACATGCTTGGCAAGGTCACTCACCGTCTTTACCGAGCCGTTCTGCTGAGGTCTCAGGAGATCTGCATCATCACGGTCAACCGAATAATATACATGGTTAACAGAAAGCTTGTGCCCGGAAAAAATCTCGTAACTGAGGTTTGAACGTAACGTGGTAATTTTTCGCCTGATGTCCGTGATAACATCAAGACCCTGCTGGCCACGTCCTTCACGGTACATCGGCCTATTGTAAAAATCCAGACGGTAATTTCCGTCCCAGTTGTATACATATCCTACTGTATCCTGCAGATACGTGCTGCGGTTGCTGTAAACGCCATTAAAACTCAAGTCCAGCCGGTCGATAAGGAGATTCCGTTTGTTATACGTTAGGTTGAATACATGTGCCTCAGACTCACTGGTCCTTCCTACGTAAGGTTTTGACATAACCTGACCGTGCGGAATTTCATTCTCTGTCGCCGAACCATTATATCCCAGCAGCATAGCATCCGCCCATTTTACGTTCGTAAACCCGGCCTCAAAGCGCCCGCCCGCAGATCTGTAAGAATCATTGAAACGTTTCGCCCTGTAGTAGCGTTCCACCTGCCCATCCGGACTAATAAACTTGGAGAACTTCCCCCAGGTCTCATAACTGTTATCGGTATAGGTGTAAAAGCCAGAGGCCTTCGCCGTGAAACCATTTTTCGGATTCCGGTACATGCCGCTACCATCAGCCTGATAGGTGTTAAACGAACCGTAAGAAACCGAGGCAGTAATATTATTTTGAGCGATATCCTTCTTCAATATTACGTTAATGGCGCCTCCCATGTAATCACCCGAAAGGTGAGAGGGCAGCACGCCTTTATAAACTTCAATCCGCTCAATCATAGAAGGAGGAATGTTGTTCAGGTTAAACGAAGAACCATAAGTAGAGATCTCAATGCCGTCGATAAAAATACCGACTGATCTGCCCGACATACCGTTCAGATTATATTCCACAGCTGAGCCTAAACCACCGTTCTGGCGGATGCGTACACCAACAGTACGATCCAGCAGTTCATTTGTCTGTACGTTCCGTAGCGACGCCTCCTTGGTTTCCACCACATTTACGGCAAAGCCTGAGGTCTCGATTATTCTCTTATCCGATTTCACCTCTACCGATACCTGATTCAGCATGTTTTCTGCCTTACCCTTCACTTTCACATTCAGTACCGTGTGAGAATCCCTGATTCGGAGGCTGATGCTTTTCTTTTCAATTAATATAGAAGTGAGGATTAGCGTGTAATCTCCCGGCTTTACATACTTTATTTCATATCTCCCGCTGTTATCAGTGATCGTCGATCTGCTTAATTCTTTCAAAGTTACGGTGGCACCGTCAACAGGATTTCCCTGATCATCGGTTACTCTACCCGAAACAGATCCTGTTTGACCGTTTGCAGCATGATAGAAAAGTAATAGAAGAACGATCAGTAGATTTTTGTGCATATGATAAGTATGTCTATATTCGTGTTCTTTAGAAATGATCTTAATAAGAATAATTTCATGCAAATATAGAAGACTCATATGACGCAATCGGGAGAAGAATCAACGCAAAAGGGAGAATTTACGTCAGCCCCGGAAAACGTATACGCTTTTCATAAGTCAATAGAGATCAGCTATTCAGGAAATATCGTAGCGAGGGAACAGTTGGAAATGCAGATATCGCCATCAGAGACGGCAGCTGAATATCTCTACCAGATGATCTTTGTATTAAAAGGAGAATGCTTCTTTTTGAAGAAGGGTTCAAAAGAGAAACTTCTTAATATCGGTGATCAGCAGCACAACCTTTGCCGCTTCACGCCAGGATATTGGCGTATGATGATGAGTTGTGCCCAGGATGAAATCATCTGTGTTACTTTAAGCAGTGCATTCCTGAACAGGTATCTGTACAATCATCCCGCCTGGCAAAAATTCAATGCAGCATCAGATGGTAAGGCACCGCTCATGCTTGCCAATCCCAATATGCATGTAACGCCAGAGATCAGCGCTATTCTGCATCGGCTCGACCAGAAATCTGATAATGTGACTTTTGACCAGCTTCTGCTGGAATCAAAAGTAATAGAGCTTCTGGCTTTACAGATCTCACAGTTAGAGCAGCTTGAGAATACGTCCCGCGCGTTCGGCCTGAAAAAGGAGGAAATGGACAAAATGATCGCTGCGCGAGATATATTGATCAACTCTGCCGGTGGGCAGCTATCATTAAGGTCACTCGCCCATTTAGTAGGCACCAATGAATTCAATTTGAAACGTGATTTCAAAATTGCATTTGGCAGCACAGTATATAATTACCTTAACCGGCATAAGATGGAACAGGCCAGGATGATGCTCGAGGAAGAGGACATTAGCATTGCCGAGGTTGCGTCTAAATTGAATTACAAATATGCCACACACTTTAGCGTAGCCTTTAAGAAATATTTTGGCTATCTGCCCAGTAGGGTGAAGTCAGGCAGATTTTCGATATTGCTATTTACGGAAGATTTCGCTGTCTTAATGGAAAGTCTGCTGTAATAACTTGTTGGGTACTTCCAAAAGTGGTAGGGGGCATTCCGGTTCCTTGAGTAAAACTGGTTGCCGGGAAGTATGTGATCCGAAGGCCATTCCGGACGATGGTAAGCAAGAGTATCTCAGTCCGATCGAATCCAACCTTTCAGAGCTGAATACGCTAATTGTAAAGGAAAGGGATAGGATTCGGAACGGCCTGCAGAGCGGTCATATGGATGTAGCAGGAAATTAATTTAAAACTTATTGCGGAGCTTGAAGGTATTTCTCTGTATGCTGACGTACCGAACCTCTTTTAGAAAAAAAGCCAGGACTAACCTCAGTCTTTTGGTATTGCTTATTACAGCCTGTTTCGCCGCATGCGGTGATAAGGAACGGGAGCAACAGCTGGAAAGCCGGGAGCAGGCTATTATCAAGAGGGAAATGCAATTTGCCGCAAAGGCTGCCGAATACCAGTCATTACTTCGACTTAGGGACAGCCTCATGTCAAAAAAGAGCGATACGGTCTTTGTACAGCAATGGCCGGAAAGCATTTCCGGCAACTGGAACGGAAAAACCGTATGCAGGGAATCCAATTGCAGCGACTACGTTGTAGGCGATCAGCGATCGGATATCTGGGAATTCGCGAGCGATTCTACCCATATCTTTACCAATATCATAAACAAAGGAAAATTTTTGCGGGTCTATTCTGCGCAGCTAGATAGTACAGAAATCAGGATGTACTACCAATCGGACTCGGCAGCAACCCGGAAAGTGGAGATCAATGTGGTGCTCATTCCTTCAGGGAAGGACTTGATTAAGGGAACTCAGACGATCTCTGTCAATAACAATTGCACAGCCAGGTTTTCAGTTGAACTCGTGAGAAGCGCTAATCTCTAAGCCATGTTTTTACTCAGCATTCAGCACCTGACACTGCCGATTGAAGATCCGATTCTGAAATTTCTATTGGAGCTCATCATCATACTTGGTGCCCCTTTATTATTGAACAAAATCAAAGTACCTCATTTGCTTGGCTTAATCATTGCCGGAGCGATAGTGGGGCCCAACGGCTATAACTTATTATCTCGTGACAGCAGCGTCGTCGTGACCGGAACTACCGGTTTACTTTACATCATGTTTTTGGCCGGTCTAGAGATCGACATGGGAGATTTCAAAAAAAATAAGTGGAAAAGCCTGGGTTTCTCCGCATATACCTTTGCGATGCCTTTTATATTGGGACTGCTTGCAGGCCTTTATATCCTGAAGTTTAATCTACTCACCTCAGTGCTCTTTGCGAGCTTATTTTCTTCTCATACGCTGATTGCCTATCCCCTGGTGAGCAAGCTGGGCATCGCCAAAAATCTCGCTGTAAACGTAACAGTAGGAGGTACTATGGTTACGGATGTGCTGTCCTTACTGGTCCTGGCAGTGGTCGTGGGGATGACTCAAGGTACAGTCGATACCAGTTTCTGGGTGCAGCTTTCAGTTTCTATGCTCGTGTTCAGCGTGCTTGTACTGGTGTTGTTCCCTATTATGGCCAGATGGTTCTTTAAAAATGTAGAAGACAAAATCTCCCAATACATATTCGTGCTGGTGGTAATCTATCTAGCCGCCCTGGCTGCAGAACTTGCCGGGGTAGAAGCGATAATCGGGGCCTTTTTCGCCGGCCTGGCGCTTAACCGGCTTATTCCTCATTCTTCGTCCCTCATGAACAGGATTGAGTTTGTAGGAAACGCCATTTTTATACCGTTCTTCCTGATCAGCGTAGGCATGTTAATTGATTTCAAGGTATTTTTCATCGGTTGGGAAACGATAAGTGTCGCGGTGGTGATGCTGATCTGCTCCATAGGCGGGAAATACCTGGCTGCCATTGCTACTCAAAAAACGTTTCGGTTTACCGACGATGAAGGACGACTGATCTTCGGTATGAGTGCCGCATCTGCCGCAGCTACACTGGCATCCGTGATGGTAGGTTACAACATCATCATTTCCGAAACAACTACCGGTGAACCGGTGCGGTTACTCAATGAACACGTCCTGAACGGAAGTATTTTGCTGATTCTGGTATCCTGCACCATTTCGTCATTCGTTTCCATGTCCAGTGCGCAAAGGATCGCGCAGGCTGAAAATGAGCAAACCGTATCGGATAACAATCCCGATGATGAGAATATTCTGCTGGCCCTGAACCACGAAGAAACGGTAGAAAGCATGATCAACTTAAGCTTACTCATGAAGTCAGAGTCAAATAAAGCCGGATTGTTTGCCCTCAATGTGATCAACGAAAATAAAAATGAATCTTCTGTTAAGAATGCCGACAAAATATTATCTAAGGCGGTGAATACAGGCGCGGCGGCCGACACGAAAGTAATGCCGCTGATCAGGTATGATAATGACGTCATAGCAGGTATCACCAATGTGCTTAAAGAGCAAAAAATCACCGATATGGTAATCGGCCTCCAGGATGAAAAGGGTTTTTCAAGCTCCTTTATTGATAACCTTTATAACGGCTACCTCACCAACGTTCACGTCAATGCGCTGGTATATCATGCTGCCCAACCTATAGCTACAGTGAAGAAGTATCTTGTACTTATTCCAGCGAATGCCGATCAGGAGCCTGGATTTTTCTATGCGTTGCTGCGGATCTGGAATATTGCCAAACGCTCTGGTGCCTCCATGGAGTTCAGGACTACCGAACACATTATCACGATATTAAAACGAATCCGGAAAAAGGCCAACATTGAAGCAACCTTTACTCCCATAGACAATTGGAATGATATTTCGGATATGGCAGCGGAACTTGGTAGCGATAATGGATTTATTGCACTGATGGCTAAGAGAGGTATGGTTTCTTACAATCATCAGATGAGCCGATTGCCTTATCTGCTTAACCGGAAGTTACGTGATCACAACTACTTGCTGATCTATCCCTTCTCGGAGCTTAGTGCGGAAAAAACGGAAAGACGCTCGATCAGTAACCACGATGATTTTGCGGAAATTGGACAGATTATAGGTAAACTCTTTCGTTAGGCAGCGTTCCGGTTTCGGTATCCACAGAAGTGTAAGTGTTAGGAAGCCTCGTGTAATGGACCCGTTAGCAGGATTATTGTCATTTCCCTTAAGAAATTAGAATATAAAATATTATACTTGACAAGTACTTCAGCACAGCAAGTACGCGTAAGGTTCCAGATCCCCCTCGGAAAGGGTTTGTGGGATTGATCAAATAGTCAATACAATATGTTCAGGCATAATGGTAAAGGTCGCACCTATCTGCACAATCTAAAACTGGCTTCCCTTCTTTCCTGTGTAGCTGGTATAGTCAACATCACCGGCGTACTTTCACTAGGTGTATTAACCACAAATGTAACAGGTCATTTTGCTTTTTTCTCAGAAGAGTTTTTCCTCAAAGATTACAGGATGGCCTGCATTTATCTGGTCTATACCTTGTTTTTTTTATTTGGCGCGTTTGTTTCGAGCACCCTGATGGAACTGGCACTAAAATTTAAACACGACACTTCCTATATGTTTCCTATCGCTGTCGAAATAGGGGTGCTTCTCCTGGTAGCGTGTTCGGATCTGCTGGGACTCACTCATTGGTCTATGAGTCGGATATTTCTTTCATGCGCCCTGCTTTTTGCCATGGGGCTTCAAAACGCCCTGGTAACGACCGTATCCAAGTCAGTAGTAAGAACAACCCATCTGACCGGGTTATTTACCGATTTGGGTATCGAATTATCCCAGTTGTTATTTTATAAAGGAGTGGCCGAACGCAAAAAGCTACATAAAGCCATTTTCTTAAAAGGAGCTATTATCAGCTGCTTTTTCTCAGGAGGATTAATAGGAGGTTTCACGTTCCTGATCATCGGACAAACCGCGCTTTTCATCCCGGTGATCTTGTTGTTTTTCGGGTTATGGTATGATAGGCTGCTGCTCCGTTATTATAACGTAAGAAGAAGATTCAGACATCAGTCGTCTCCTAAATAAATGGAAGCAGAATATCCGGCGGGCTTTCAGAACCGGAACTATCTGGTCATTAACAGGGTCAACCGGTTTAAGAAAAAGGATGTTAAAGAAGGCTTTAAAAAAAGCATCCCTTCAATCCATTTTATGTTGATTCCTGTAATGAACTGGAGAAACACCCATCAATTTCTTAAAAGCCCTCGAGAAATAAAAGGGGTCTCCAAAGCCGAGTTCGCGACAGATCTCTTTAATGCTTTTGTCTGTAAAATACAGATACTGACAGGCTGATTGCACCTTTATCTCCATGAAGTACTGGTTAGGGGAGCTCCCCGTCTTTGCCCTGAAAAGCCTGGAGTAATGGGTGACCGAGAGATTTTGCTGAGCGGCCAGCTCCTGAACCGAATACAGGGCACCCGGATTCTTTTTCATAAACAGAACAGAACGGCTGATCTTATCCTCTCCCGGCGTTAGAGGATCCATCTCGCGGGCATACAGCAAACTGGATACGAAATTCAGGTATTTAATATTGACGATTTCCAGGTTCCGCTCTTCGAAGCTGTTCTCTATCATGCTGAAAATCCGCTCGAAGTCTTCAATTCTTTTCGTATCATAAGCCAGGAAAACGGGTTCCTGCTTAAGTTCTGCATACTTCTGGTGCAAGTAGTCAGCATACACCCCGGTAAAGTGCAGCCAGTAGATCGTCCATGGATCTATCAGAGAGCTTTTATAATGGTGAGGGGTATCTTTTGGCAAAATCACGAAATGATTGGGTGTCAGCTGTATCGTTCTGTCGGCTATGGAAATGGTTCCCGTACCGGCAGTACAGTAAAGGAGAATGTATTCACTGCATCCAGTTTTCCTTTCCCTGTCATGATAGGCTGCATGGGGGAAGAAGCCGCTCGATACTACATGGAAACGGCTGATCAGATCATTATTTAAAATGTTACGCCTGATGTTAGGGGGCAAAACAATCATCTTTTGTCCCACGAAGCCGTCTTTAATTTTCTTCTGTGCTATGTTCATGTAAGATCAGTCTTCGTCTGTAAGCCATATAAAAGTAGATTTCTTTTTCCGTACCTGCAAAATGGTATAATAATCCATCTCTTGAAATGAAAATTCCATGCAAAATGATACGCTGTCTGACTATTTTTGATAGACTAACTGAAACCAGAAACCAATCAATTACTACATCCTTTCATAAACGTAAAATCCCATGAAGAGAAAACTAACATTTAGGTCTTTCATTATACTCATGACCATTCCGGCCATGTGTCCGCTTTACGGCTTTTCGAACAACAACATGTACGGAGCGGCACACAAAGGCAGCAATCATGAGCGTGCTGAGCAGCATTCCGGTGTCCTTGCCCGGCAGGTTGTGGTCAACGGTACCGTCAGAGACGAGAAGGGCGAGTCGCTGCCCGGAGTAAGCGTAAAGATCAAGGGAGCTCCCGGTGGTGCCAGCACCGACATGAACGGAAGATTCAGCATCTCCGTCCCAGATGCCAACAGCACCCTGGTATTCACGTACGTAGGCTATACTTCCCTCGAAGTACCGGTAGGGGGAAGGGCCAGCCTGAACGTGGTGTTGAAAGAGTCTTCCACTGCACTGACCGAAGTGGTGGTCATCGGTTACGGAACCCAGTCGAAGGGTAATCTAACCGGTTCAGTCGCCAAGATCACTTCCGAGAACATTGAAGAACGCCCGATCGCCAGAATTGAACAAGCCTTGCAGGGACAAATGGCAGGGGTGGCCGTCAGGAATACCTCAGGTGCCCCCGGCAGCGATATCTCCATACGCGTTCGTGGTGCTTCGTCGATTTCCGGAGATGCTACCCCCCTTTATGTGGTCGACGGTGTTCCGCTCGATAACTTATCGGGTATTAACCCCGCAGACATCGAGTCTATCGACGTTTTAAAAGATGCCGCCTCTGCCGCCATCTACGGCTCCAGGGGATCCAACGGGGTCGTGCTGGTAACCACCAAACGAGGAAAGACAGGTACACCTGTCATTTCCGCAACGGCTTATACCGCCGTATCGAACATTGAAAGGAAAGTCGATGTATTGGATTCAGATCAATGGATCGCTTTCAATCAGAAATGGCTCGACAGGCAGTGGCGGGTCAATCATCCTACCCAGAATCCTAACGCCACCCAGGAGCAGCGTATCGCTTACGCACAAAGCCTGGCGCCCGCCGGAACAGTTTACGGCACCAGACAATCACTTTTGCCCATACGCGCCAGCTACGGTATTTACGATCCTTACTGGGGAACCGATGCGCTTGAGCCGATAGACTGGCAGGATGAGCTCTTCCGTTCCGCTCCCAGCAGGGATATTCAGCTGAATGCCTCCGCGGCAACGGACGCTCTTTCATACGCTATTTCTGCAGGCGTGTTCCAGCAGGATGGGGTCGTTCACGCTTCTTCATTTGACAGGTATTCGCTTCGGGCTAACCTCGACGCCAGAATCAACAAATTTATCCGGGTGGGTCTGGTACTCGCACCCTCTCTGGGCCTCAGGGAAGGAGCGAATGTAGACGGTAAGGATAACGCGGTCTCCCGGTCGCTGAGCTTTCCGGGATGGACATTAGCGGGTTCGGGCAGAATGGCCGGCGCAGACCCATACAAGTTTTATGGCGAATGGGGTGCCGGGGCGAACAACGTGAGCCCTTATGTTCAGGCAGTCTATAATGAGCGGCTGAACCGCGACGTGCGAATGAACAGCTCGTTCAACGCCACCATTGATATCGCAAATGGTTTGAACGTAAACGCTTTGGTCGGCTGGAACTACAGGGGCAACAGAGAGCGCTCCTACAGCCCTACATGGATCCAGGGAACCTGGGATACATCGGTACCGGGTGAAAGGTCTTCTTCCCGATATACTACCTTGCAAGGTCACTCACTCCTGACCCAGGCAACGCTTAATTATGACAAGAGTTTCGGCGACCATAACTTCAACGGTTTGCTCGGAATCTCACAGGAGACTTACAAACAGGAAAATACAGATCAGGGACTGACCGGATTTCCAAATGACAAAACCTGGGTTTTCGACAGGGACCGTGCGACAACTACCAATTTCAATACGGTCGGCGCCTCGGAGAATGCCCTGCTTTCTTATTTTAGCCGCGTTCAGTACAATTACAAGAGCAAGTATCTTTTCTCCGCATCGTTACGTAGCGATGGGTCCTCCAAGTTCGGAGAGAACAACCGCTGGGGTTTATTCCCGGCCGTTTCTGCAGGCTGGCGAATTGACCAGGAAGATTTCATGAACCGGATGGACTGGCTGAGTACTACCAAGCTCAGTGCCAGCTGGGGACAAACAGGAAACGACAGGATCGGAAACTCAACTTTTGTTTCCAATATGGCTGCTCTTAACTATGTATTCGGCGATAACCAGGCCATCAGCAATGGATACGTGGTAGGAAATATTTCCAACTCCCTGCTCAGATGGGAAAAAACAGACAGCTACAACCTTGGCCTTGACCTGGGCTTCCTGCGCGACCGCTTTACCTTATCCGCGGCATATTATTATAAGAAGACCAGCGACCTGCTGCTCAGTGCGCCTGTCTCACTCACAACAGGGTTTTCCAATATGATGGACAACATTGGTAACGTGGAGAATAAGGGCTTCGAACTGGAACTAAGAACATTTAATACCGTTGGTGCCTTCAAATGGAACAGCAACGTGAATGTGACCATCAACCGGAATAAGATTACCAAGCTGGGTTCAGGCGATGCTGACATCCGCATCGGACAGGGAAATACAATCATCCAGCGGGTAGGCCATGCGATCAACTCCTACTACCTCCTCGATGCGGTGGGCGTCTTGAGAGAGTCGGACTTTGACCGCGATGCCAGTGGAACCTGGCTTCCGAAAGTGCCGGTTTGGTCGGGTCAGAGACCAGGTGATACCAAGTATCGTGACGCAAACGGTGATGGCCGGATCAATGCCTCCGACTATATCGTTGCCGGAAATTATCAGCCTGACTTTGAATGGGGATTCTCAAACAACTTTACATACAAGAACTTTGACCTGTCTATCCTATTACAGGGAAGAGTAGGCGGAGATCTCCTTTCTATCGGCTCAAGAGGCTGGAACAGGCCAACGAACGATACCAGATGGCTGTACATGGAGCAATGGCTCACCAAAGCCTACTGGTCAGAAGAGGAGCCGGGCAACGGTAAGGTACCCGCATTTTTCTCGGCTGTTACCAGTGAATACGATACCAACTGGATGTATGACGCAGGCTACCTGAGGATCAAGAACATCAACCTGGGATACAATCTGCCCCTGAAAGCCAAGTTCATTAACAGGGCCCGCGTTTATGTATCCTGTGACAATGTTTATATGTGGGATAACTATTATCCGGGATTCTCTCCTGAGGGTGCTTCCCAGGATAATGCCTCTTCCGACTGGGGATCTTATCCGCAGGCACGCACATTATCATTAGGTCTTACCGCAACATTTTAATCATCAATTTATCAGGACATGAAACCACTAAGAAATCATATAGTCACTGTAATGGCCATGATGTCGGCTCTTCTAATAAGCTGCGATAAGGACATTATAGCGATCGATCCTATCGAGAATAATACAGCAAATGCCTTCTACCAGAATGAGATAGAGGCCAAACAAGCCATAACCGGTATTTACGCCCGTTTGGGCAGGAACGGAACCAATACCGATTTTGCCACCGACTACTATTGGCTCGCTTCCGAGAACCGTTCAGACCTACTATACCTGGTGGACGGAACTTCCGCGCAAAACGATCAGCTCGAGCTCAGGAAATACCTCATCTCTCCAAACTCAGGAACGGTTTCAGGTATCTTCGGAAGGTTGTACAGCCTGATCAAAGATGCCAACAGTTTACTGTACAGAACCAAAGAAGGGGAGTACACCCGTTATAGAGCCGAAGCCCGTTTTTTGAGAGCATTCGCTTATTTTGAATTGCTCAGGTCATTCGGCCCTGTCGCCCTCATTACAGAGCCGATCGAGAACCGGGATGCGGTGACCTTGCCCAGAGAAGAGCCCCAGGCCATCTACGCGCAGATCATCTCCGACCTGGAGTTTGCTGCTGCGAACCTGGATAAGTTTTACACCGGAGCCGATGCCGGAAGGATCGGTAGCGTGGCTGCCAATGCGCTTTTAGGTCAGGTATACATGACGATGGCCGGCTATCCTCTGAATGACGCATCAGGATACACCAAAGCGGAAACGGTGTATGCCGGTATTATCGCCGACGTGGATACCCGCTTCAATCCTGATTATACGAAGCTCTTTATCCTCGCCAATGAGAATAAAAACGATATTTTCTCCATTCAGTTTGCTTCAGGCCAAAACGTAGGCTCCAGCCTTCCCGGGTTTATTACCAGTTCTCCGTCCTCCGGTTCGCCTTTCCCCGAATGGACTTATGCCACTTACAGTTTGCAGGGGCAGGACGTACGGGTAGACACCATGCTAGTCAATCGCATGAAGGCGAGTGGCGACAAGCGCCTGATGGCTAGCATCGATACCGGGTATTGGAACAGTACCAATCCGGCTACACGTAGCTGGGTAACACGAAATATCGTGACAAAGTTCCTCGAAAAGGATAATACTAACACACGGATCAAGGCCTGGAATGACTTTCCGCGCAACTTTACGATCATCCGTCCGGCAGATGTTTATCTGTACTACGCCGAAGCACTTATTGCAAATGGCAAAGCAGCCATGGCCAAGCAGTATGTGGATAAGCTGAGGGCACGTGCGGGACTCGCCCCGCTGGCTGCAGCGCCTACTCTGGCGAATATCAAAGAAGAACGGAAATATGAGTTCATCGGAGAAGGACGACGTTTCTTTGATTTGGTCAGATGGGGACAGGCAGAAGCCGTCACCACGCTGTCCAGCTTTGCACAGCATTATCACTCACAAACAAACGGACAGTTGCCATCCGTGAAAGACTTGCTGCTGCCCATCCCTCAAAACGAGCTAAACACAAGGAATAACTGGGTTCAGAATCCTGATTATTAGTACAACGAATGACCTGACTGGTCATAACGAAAGAAAATCACTTATGAGCATACAACTGCGAACCATCTGCATGCTACTCATCGCCCTGGTGGCGATGGGTAGCCTTAAGGCGGATGTTATCCCATTGCAAGGAACATGGAAGTTCGAGATCGACCGGGAAGACCAAGGCATCGCCGGGAAATGGTTCAGCCGGAACCTCATCGATGAGATCAGGCTACCTGGTTCAATGGCCGAAAACCTGAAAGGCGATCCGATTACGCTTGAAACGAAGTGGACAGGCAGCATTTACGACAGCTCATTCTATTTCAACCCGCGGCTCGAGAAATATCGTCAGCCGGGGAATATCCATATCCCGTTCTGGCTTACTCCCGCAAAGCATTATGTAGGCGCAGCCTGGTACCAGAAAGAGGTGATCATTCCGGATAACTGGAAGAATAAGCACATTATTCTCAACCTCGAAAGGGCACATACAGAAACGCAGGTCTGGGTAAATAACCAGGAAGCAGGAACGCAGAACTCCCTTGCCGCACCGCATATCTATGACCTCAGTTCCCTGCTTAAACCCGGTAAGCACCGTATTACCATCCGCGTTGATAACCGGATCAAGGAGGTGAACGTCGGGCCTGATTCACACAGTATCAGTGACCATACCCAGGGAAACTGGAACGGGATCGTAGGAAGCCTGTTTTTAGAAAGTGCGCCACAAGTCTATTTTAAGGACATCCGCATCTTTCCGGACGTTGCCAATAAGAAGGCCAGAATAAAGATGGTCATTGCCAACGGCTCCAACGCAAGTGTGAGCGGCGAGATCAGACTGAGCGCAAAAAGCTTCAACGTGGCAAAGGACCATCAGACCAGTCCGCTTACTATCCGTTTTACAGCAGCAAAATCAGACAGTACGGAAGTCGATGTGGAACTTCCCTTCGGAGAGGGTATGCTTACCTGGGACGAGTTCGAGCCGGCCTTGTATAAGCTCAACGCAACACTCCGGACAAAGGCGCTAACTGTAGAAAGGCAGGTGCAGTTCGGTATGCGCGATTTCAAAATCAGCGGAAAGCAGTTCCTTCTGAACGGAAGACCGGTGTTCCTGCGGGGTACCTTACATAATGCCGAATTTCCCCTTACCGGCTACCCCGAAATGAAAGCTGAAGGCTGGGAAAAGCTCTTCAGGACAGCTAAGCAATATGGCCTGAACCATATCAGGTTTCACTCCTGGTGCCCGCCAGAAGCCGCATTTATTGCTGCCGACAGAGTGGGTATCTTCCTGCAGCCGGAAGCGCCAAGCTGGCCCAACCACGGACCGAAGATCGGCCTTGGTCAGCCTATAGATAAGTACCTGTACGACGAGACCGGCCGCATGAGCCGGTTCTATGGAAACTATGCCTCCTATACCATGCACTCTGCCGGTAATGAGCCTGCTGGTAATCAGGTGAAGTACCTGAATGACTTTGTAGACTTCTGGAAGAAACAAGATACGCGCAGGGTTTATACAGGCATGTCTGTCGGCGGTAGCTGGCCCATCGTTCCTCACGCTGAATTTCAGGTCCGGGGAGGAGTAAGAGGTCTTGCCTGGAACAAAAGACCAGAGAGTATCTCCGACTTTAGTGAAGGCATCGCGCCCTTTAAAGTCCCTTTTATCGCACATGAGATGGGTCAGTGGTGCGTCTTCCCCAACTTCGGTGAGATCAAAAAATACAAGGGCGTTTACCGTGCCAAAAACATGGAAATGTTTCAGCAGGACCTGCAGGATCAGGGCATGGGCGACCAGGCGCGCGACTTCTTCATGGCCTCGGGCAAATTGCAGGCTCTTTCGTATAAGTACGAAATGGAGAAATCATTACGTACACCGGGTTACGGAGGGTTTCAGCTATTGGGACTGCAGGACTTTCCCGGACAAGGAACCGCACTGGTCGGCGTGATTGACGCCTTCTGGGAAGGTAAAGACTACATCTCCGCTGAAGAGTTCTCACGCTTCTGTAATTCCACAGTGCCCTTGGCGCGACTTCCCAGGTTCGTCTTCTATAACAATGAGAACTTTCAGGCACAAATAGACCTTTTCCGCTCCGAGAAGACCGATCTCCAGAACGGCGTCATTCGCTGGAGGATAAGAGATGCTGCGGGCAAGGTGTTCAAAAGCGGGAGCTTTAGTCCGAAATCCTACGGTAACGGCAACGGCATCCCGGTCGGGAATATTGACTTCCCCTTGGGGGAGGTCATTCAGCCCTCCAAACTGAACCTCGAAGTGTCGGTCGACAACACCTCCTTCGTTAACGACTGGAATTTCTGGGTATATCCGATCAAGAACCCCGAGCCATCCTCTGCGGTCTATTACACCACCGCGTTGGATCAGAAAGCAAAAGACGTACTAAACCGCGGAGGAAAGGTATTCCTGAACGCCGCGGGTAAGGTGGTGAAAGGCAAAGAAGTGCAGATGTATTTTCTGCCCGTCTTCTGGAACACCTCCTGGTTTAAGATGCGACCTCCTCACGTAACCGGAATGCTGATCCGGGAAAAGAGCGCCGCATTCGCGGAGTTTCCCACCAGCTATCACAGCGATCTGCAATGGTGGGACATCCAGCACGGTTCGCAGACGATGATCCTCGAAGATTTTCCTGCAGGCTTTAAGCCGCTGATTCAGCCGATCGATACCTGGTTTCTGAACCGGCGATTGGGATTGGTGTACGAAGCCCGGGTAGGCAGAGGAAAAATCATAGTGAGCAGCGCCGATTTACGCAAAGACGCAGACGATCGTCCTGCAGCTAAACAGTTATTCCATTCGCTGCAGCAATATATGGCGTCAGACAAGTTTAATCCCGCTCAGGAAATCGATATCAAGGTCATCGAAGATGTGTTCCTTACACCATCCAGGCAGCAGTTTGATACCTACACCAAGGACAGTCCGGATGAGTTGAAACCTGATTCCAAAACGAACAAAGTAAAATAAAGCCATACAGTCCAAAGCATCATATGAAAGAAACTTATAATAGTCGTTATATCCTTGGCATTTCGTTCATCTCCGCACTTGGAGGATATCTCTTCGGCTTTGATTTCGCAGTGATTTCAGGCGCACTCCCTTTCCTGCGGGATCAGTTTAATCTCAATGCCTACTGGGAGGGCTTCCTGGCCGGCTCGCTGGGACTCGGATGTATGGTCGGCTGCCTCATCGCCGGGAAGCTGGCAGAGAAATACGGCCGGAAACCCGGCTTGTCGGTAGCGGCACTCATCTTTGCCCTGTCATCTCTGGGAATGGCTTTATCCTCCGGGATGAATGTCTTCATCTTGATGCGATTCATCGCCGGAATAGGCGTGGGCATGGCGTCCATCCTGAGTCCGCTGTACATAGCCGAGATTTCCCCCGCGTCGGTAAGAGGCCGTAACGTGGCCATCAACCAGCTGACGATTGTTTTCGGGATACTCATTACCAACCTGGTCAATTATAAGCTGGCAGGCTATGGGGATCAGGCCTGGCGCCTGATGTTCGGCTTCGGCGTGATACCTTCCGTGCTGTTTCTGATCGGCGTTGCGTTCCTGCCAGAAAGTCCCCGATGGCTGATGGCGCATGCGCGCGAAGAACAGGCAGCAGTCATTCTGCAAAAGATAGGCAACCGCGATTATGCAGCAAAGGCAGTGTCCGACTTCAAACAAAGTTACAACAGCAGGCAGTCGCAAACCTTCTCAGCCGTATTTTCCAGAGCTGTACGCCCGGCTATCACCATCGGCATTATCCTGGCTGTATTTCAGCAGCTATGCGGCATTAACGTCGTCTTTAATTTCACCTCTACTATCTTCGAATCCGTAGGTGCAGACCTCGACAGGCAGCTGTCTGAAACGGTAGCCATCGGAATCGTCAACACCCTGTTCACCCTGCTGGCCATGTGGCAGGTCGACAAACTGGGCAGAAGGCCGCTGATGCTGGCAGGTTCACTCGGCCTGGCCGTCGCATACCTGGTTCTGGCAGCGCTGCTACAAAGCCAGGCCGCGCCGCTATGGATCAGCCTCGTTGTCTTGATCGCCATCGCCCTGTACGCTACATCCCTTGCTCCCGTCACCTGGGTGCTCATCAGCGAGATATTTCCGAACCATATCCGGGGCCTCGCCTCATCGGTCGCCATAGTATGCCTCTGGGGAGCGTATTTCATACTCGTCTTCACCTTCCCGATCCTGGCCGAGGTATTGGGGACATACGGCCCCTTTTATCTGTACGCGGTAATTTGCCTGGCCGGGTTTCTTTTCATCAAACTCAGGGTCAAAGAAACCAAGGGACAGACCCTTGAAGAACTGGAGAATAATTTCGTCGCACATTAATACTAATTCTTATGAATCTTCCGATTGTAAAAGCATGGACCCAAACGGTTACTATCCCGACATATGAAGTGGGCACACCCGATAAGAACCCGATGTTTTTTGAAAAAAGAGTCTATCAGGGAAGCAGCGGGGCCGTATATCCGAACCCCATTATCGAAAAGATATACGACGACAAAATCAACCGCGACTATCAGGCTGTCTACCTTGAAAACCAGTATATCAAGATCATGATCCTCCCCGAGCTGGGAGGGAGGGTGCAAATGGCCTGGGATAAAATCAAAGAAAGGCACTTCATCTACTACAACCAGGTAATCAAGCCGGCACTTGTGGGCCTGTGCGGACCCTGGATCTCAGGAGGTATCGAGTTTAACTGGCCACAGCACCACCGCCCCAGTACGTTTGAGCCTGTAGACTTTAGTATAGAAGAAAATCCGGATGGCAGTAAAACCGTATGGGTAAACGAATTGGAGAAGATGTTCCGCACCAAGGGCATGGCGGGGTTTACCTTGCACCCTGATAAAGCCTACCTGGAGATCAAAGCGAAATTATACAACCGGACCGACCTGCCGCAGACCTTCTTGTGGTGGGCCAACCCTGCAGTCGCCGTGAACGATCATTACCAGTCGGTATTCCCTCCTGATGTAAATGCCGTGTTCGACCACGGGAAGCGCGACGTTTCCACCTTCCCAATAGCCACCGGCACCTATTACAAAGTAGATTATGCACCCGGCACCGACATATCGAGGTACAAGAATATCCCCGTGCCGACTTCCTATATGGCCGTAAACTCGCGGTATAACTTCGTCGGCGGCTATGAGCATGATACCCGATCCGGAGTATTACACGTTGCCGATCACCATGTATCTCCCGGAAAGAAGCAATGGACCTGGGGTTGCGGCGACTTTGGTAAGGCCTGGGACCGCAATCTCACTGACGAAGACGGGCCGTATATCGAACTCATGACCGGTGTGTTTACCGACAATCAACCCGACTTCAGCTGGCTGATGCCCTACGAAGAAAAATCCTTTACCCAGTACTTTTTACCCTACCGGGAGCTGGGGATTATCAGGAACGCGAGCCAGGATCTCCTTCTGGGCCTGGACCTGGATCAGCGGCAGCTGACGATCCGGATCTTCGCCACCAGTGCAATGACCATCCAGGCCATCGTGCTGGTCAGAGGAGCCGCATTCATCCGGCAGGATATCACGCTCAGCCCCGAGCAGCCATACGGAAATACCTTTGAACTCCCTGTGGATGCCGACGAGCAAGATCTTCTCATCCGCCTGCTCGACTCAAATGAACAAGAACTATTAAAATACGACCCCGCAGCAGATGAGGAAAGCCCTGTCCCCGAGGCAGCCAAAGCGGCCAAGACACCCCAGGAAACAGAAAGCTGTGAGCAACTTTTCCTGACAGGCCAGCATCTGGAGCAGTACCGCCACGCCACGTTCAGTCCCGTTCCCTACTACATGGAAGCCCTGAGACGCGACGCCGGCGATATCCGGAACAATAATGCCCTGGGAGCATGGTATTTGCGCAGAGGGCAGTTCAAGCAATCAGAAGGATATTTTCATAAAGCCATAGAAACCATCACCCAACGTAATCCAAACCCTTACGATGGAGAGGCGTACTATAACCTGGGTTTATGCCTCAAATACCAGGGGCGCATGGACGAGGCATACGAAGCCTTCTACAAGGCCAGCTGGAACAGCGCCTGGCAGGACGCAGCTTTTTTCTCCCTGGCGCAGATTGCACTCCTCCGAAAAGAATACCATTCCGCTCTCGGGCATATCAACGGGGCCATGGACCGGAATGCCCGTAACGGGAAAGCTTACGTCCTCAAGGCCCTTGCTCTAAAAAGCACAGGCCGTTTAAACGATGCTCTTGCGGTTGCCGAAACAGGCTTGAAAAGAGACCCCTTCAATATCGGTCTGCTCTTTCAGAAAGCCGGCTGCCTGTCCGTTTTAGGCCACGATGACCAGGCAGCAGAAGTCCTCAAAGTACTTCAGTTACGGAGTCGCGGTTCGGCAAATACCCTGATCGAATACGCCGCAGACCTCGGCTGGTGCGGAGCATATGCGGAAGCCGTTCAGCTCTTATCGCATGTGCGGCCTGAGGAGCAGCATTCTCCGATGCTGTTGTATTACCTCGGCTATTACCATGAGCTGTCAGGCAGCCATGACCTGGCACAGCAATTCTTCGAGAAAGGCGCGCTGGCAGACCCGGCTTATTGCTTCCCCAACAAACTCGAAGATATCCAGGTGCTGCAAATGGCGTTACGTTTAAATTCCCGTGATGCGAAGGCCGCTTATTACCTCGGCAATTTATGGTATGACAAACGCCAATACCAGGAAGCCATAAGAGCCTGGGAGCACTCCGCAGCTTCAGAACCCTGCTTTCCCACGGTGTGGCGAAATCTTGGTATCGCGCAGTTCAACCATCTCCATAACCACAAGAACGCCTTACAGTGCCTGGAACGGGCCCATAAGCTGAACAAAAATGATCACCGCGTATTGATGGAATTGGATCAACTATACAAACGCCTGAATCATTTACCAGCAAAACGCCTTGCCTTCCTGAACGAAAACCTCGGAGTGGCCATGCAGCGAGACGATCTGTTCCTGGAGATCGCAGCCCTGTATAATTTCCATGGCCAGTATGACAAGGCACATGCACTCATCTCATCCCGCAAGTTTCATCCCTGGGAAGGAGGTGAGGGAAAGGTATCCGGGCAATATCTCTACAGCCTGACCGAAATGGCCAAAGAGCATATGTGGAATGGTAACGCCGAATCCGCTATCACCTGCCTGATGGCAGCACAAGCCTATCCGGAAAATCTGGGAGAAGGGAAGCTTTTCGGTGCCCGTGAAAACGATATCCATTATTGGCTCGGACGAGCTTGCGAGAGCCTGGGACAGACGATTGAGGCGGCCGATTGGTATCAGCAGGCAGCAGCCGGGCTGTCGGAGCCCAGTGCAGCCATATTCTACAACGACCAACAGCCCGACAAGATCTTCTACCAGGGGCTGGCGCGATACAAGCTGGGCGATAAACGAGGGGCCGAGCAAATCTTCAGCAACCTGATCCGTTATGGAAAGCAGCACAAAGAAGACGAAGTCCGCATAGACTATTTCGCCGTGTCGCTACCTGACCTCCTGGTCTTTGAAGACAATCTCGCCGTACGCAACCGGATTCATTGCCTGTACCTGCAAGGGTTGGGGCACCTCGGCCTGGGTGAGAAAAAAGAAGCACTTGGCTCATTCAACACCATCCTGCAAATGGATGCCATGCACTTCGGAGCCAGGACTCACCAGGAAATGCTCGAAAAAGACGAGGCCGCATTAGCAGGAAAGTTCTTACAAGACTAGCTGTTTATATGCTCCACTATTCAGAGCCTTAGCCCGGAGGCCTCCCTGGCTCAAAGCTAAGGCTCTGAATAAAACGTCTCCAGGTTCTCACATTCGAATCCTAACTCATTCACTACAGCGATAATCTCAGCGTTTTTATTGACGCTTGATTTCACCCGCAAAATCCTGTCAGAATCAAATAAATCAATCGTCCATCTTAGATCCTCCATTAAGCTGTTCAGATAAGGTCGTAGTTTGTTCAAGTCATCACTTGAAGCAACACTTGTTTTAAAGATTGAAATCATATCAATACCGTTTGATTTAATTCGCTGCCGCAATAAATACGTTGGCCGTTTTATACAAAGATGAAACAGGCAAATGACAACAGTATGTCAGCTGGTCCTGACGCTATGCAACTTTTCCATCAAAACGTTTCGGTATCGTGATATAAATCGTCGTTCCTTTGCCCGCTGCTGAGATGATTTTTATTGTGCCTGTCAATAAGTTTACTGTAGAACGTATCGTGTGTAAACCGAATCCTTTTCCGTTTAAAGTTAACTCGTCAAAGCCCTTTCCGTTATCGGTCACACGAATTTGAATACCCGTTCGTTCCTCCGAAATATGTACACTGGCCTGACTTGCTTTCGCATGTTTAACAACATTCATCATTAACTCCTGAACGATACGGTATACCGAAATTTCCAGAAATCGCTCGGCCCGGTTGGTAAACCCCTTGAATTTGCATTCAAAAGAGACATCTCCACTCAACTGGCCACAAACATCTTCCACTGTTTTCTTCAGGCCGAACTCTTCAAGCAAGACCGGCGTCAAGTCATGTGAAATTCGTCTGCACTCCTGTATACAGTCCGATAGTAGTTTTTTCGTATAAAGCAGCGTTTTGTCGTTACCCGGCATCGTAACCGCGACATGGCCTAAACTCAGTTTAGCTGCGAAAAGTACTTGTCCCAGGCCGTTGTGCAATCGCTCAGCAACACGTCTGCGTTCCTCCTCCTGCGTGTTTAAAATGGTTTCAGCGATCTGCTGGCGATGTTCCTGCTCCAGGGCGAGAGACTTGAGTTGCTCCCGTTTTTGTTTCGTAATATCTTCTAAAATCGTATAGCCCAGCTTACTGTTATTGTCTTCTATCAGGATAGTTGCAATGGAAACCCAGGCTTCCTCGCCATTCTTTCTGATGAGGCAGGCTTCAAAGTGGAAAGAGGGCATGTCTGTCGTCCAGATTTCGTCCTGCAATGCTTTCCAATGCGCTACAAAATCAGGGTGCGAAAAGTCCGTGATCCGCCTTCCCAGCATCTCGTTTTCCGAGTAACCGATTATCCGGAGAAACGCAGCATTAACTTTAACGATATGGAGTTGGTCATCGATAATTTTGTTGCCGACAAGCGATTGTTCAAAAATCTTCCTGAAACGCTGCTGGCTAAGTTGATACGCTTCTTCCAGCCGGTCTTTTTGTTCCTGTAAACTAGCGGTTAGCTCAATCTGCTTCTTTAATACGGCTATTTCGTCGAGCAGCAGCTTATTTCGGGTACTCTCTTCTGGCATGGTGGTGTTGGCATTGCGTTACAAAAATAACCTAATCTATCCGTATTTAATAACCTTCGCCCTGCAAAGTTAATGAGTTGCAAAACAGTGGATTTGATCATCTCAAAGAGGCAAGGTGAAGAAAAACGTAGATCCTTCTCCTTCGGTACTTTCCACCCAGATACGGCCATGATGGCGTGCAATGATCTCCGCACACAGATAAAGACCGATGCCGAATCCTGAAATATGCCGGGTATAGCTGGTTTCAACCCTGAAGTAGCGTTCAAACAGGCTTTCCTTATGCTCTTCTTTAATGCCGAAGCCTTCGTCCTTAACACTCACCTGGACGGTTGGGCCGGTTATTACGCAGCCAACTTCAATGCGTTTCCCTTTCGGTGAATATTTGACCGCGTTACTCAACAGGTTGGAAACAACCAGGCTGATCTTGTCATGGTCGGCCTGGACTTCAATCGGGTCGCATGGTAAAAATTGGATCTGGTGTGTGCTCAGCGATATTTCCGTTTCCTTGATGATCTCGGTAAGGAGTTCCTGTAAGTTGAACCCCGTCTTTTCAATCTGCATCTTTCCCGACTCAAGGCGCGAAACATTCAGGAACCCGCTGATCATCGTTTCCATCTTTTTTACCTGGATATTCGACTTTTCTATAGCTCCCTTGAGGAAGGTATCATCAGTTTTCGCCAGTTTCATCGCCGCCACCTGCAATAACGCTTTGATAGAAGTAAGCGGCGTTTTCAGCTCATGGCTGACGATGCCAATAAAGTCGTTCTTGCGCTGCTCGTCTTTTTTCTGCTCGGTAACGTCCTGCAGTACACCACTCAGCCGGGTAGCCCGCCGCTCGTCGTCGAACAGTGCCTTGCCACTGGCCCTCACCTCGCGCGGAGCATTCGTAAGAGGATTAATAATGGTATAATCGATCTGATAAGAGCCGCCCGATTCATAAATCAGCGCCCGCGCAATCGCATCCATTACCCTTTTCCGGTCAGTCTCAGCGATGACACTGGTTGCAGCAGACAGGTCTATCTGTTCTTCCGGCTGCAAGCCGAACCATGATCTCATCAGGTCATTCCCCGAAAACTTCCCCGTTACAGGGTTGAAATCCCAGGTGCCCAGGCCAGCAGCGTCAATGGCGAGCTCCAGCTCGTCCTGGCTGATCTTCAACGCATCGTTCAGGGAGGCCAGTTCCTCGTTAGCGACAGACTGTTCCTCATTCGCGGCCTGTAGCTCCTCATTGGTAGCGGCCAGTTCTTCGTTTAGATGCTGCACCTTATCGCGGGCCGTTACCTGCGATGTCACATCAATTGCGGTCGCCATAACGCCGATAATGTTCTCCTGTGCATCCCTGTAAGGCTGATAGACGAAATCAACGTACAGCGTTTCCTGTTTATTATCTCGGAGCAGTGTTACGGCGCGTTCCCTGGCCTCGATCGTTTTGCCCAAAGTAAATACCTCCTTCAGCAAGTGCTCCAGTCCCTGGTTTTTTGCATCAGGCAGCCCTTCAAAAAGAGGCTTGTTCATCATTGCTTCACGTGGTTTGCCCCAAAGCGCAATCATTCTGTCGTTAGCAACGGTCACCGTGTGATCCGGGCCCAGCAGAATGCACTTCGAAACCGGCGAGCGCATCATAATGTTGTATAGCGTTTTTCCGCTTTGCTCTGCCTGTAGTTTGGCATTGACCAGCTCCGTCACGTCAGCAGCCGTATTCATGATGCCATAAACATGACCATCACTGTCAAAAAGGGGTGTAAAGTCGTAGTTGAAGTAGAACGACTGGAGTGTGCCATCAACAACCAGGTCCACCCGCTCATTCTCGGCATGGTAGGCGGTGCCGGTTCTGTATACCCGGTCCAGGTGCTCGTATACGCCCTTGTCTGCAAGCTCTGGCAGTACTTCGGCATAGGTCTTACCGATAAGATCGGTGCCCCTGTTCCACGTATCAATAATGGCCTGGTTCAACAGTTCAATGCGCATTTCCGGTCCGGTATATACCCCGATAGGGAAGGGAGCACTTTCCACCAGGCTTCTGATCTTTTGCTCGCTGATGGCCAGCTCTGCTGTACGTTCCCTGATCCTGCTCTCCAGGTTTTCGTTGAGCCGGGCTAGTTCGTCCTGCATCTGCTGCAGTTCTTCGTTGATAGCAGAAAGTTCCTCGTTACCCGACATCAACTCTTCATTGCTGGCCTGCAGCTCCTCATAAGCCTGCTGCAAGTCGCCGTTCAGCAGCCTCATATTCCACTCATTTACTTCAAGCAACTTGCGGGCCGCTATGGCATCGCTAAACTCATTCCGTATTTCGTGAATGATATAGGCAATGTCACCAGTTTCCGCAAGCACCGGCTGGTGTATAACCTGCCAGTAGGTTTCCTTCAGGTTACCAAAGTTTAACGGATCAGGCAGGTCGATGCGGGTCAGCGGTATCTGATGCGGCTGTTTGGTTCGTAAAACCTCGCGCAAAGAGGCAGAAATGCTGGTGTCTTTTTCACCAGATGCAGGTAAGCCGGGAAAGAAATCAAAGAAGTGATGACCCCTGATTTCGTTTCTCGGCTTACCGGTCAGCTTCACGAGGTTGTCACTGACCGTGAGTATGGTAAGTCGCGGTGAAAGGACCACGCAGTATGCTGGTAATGTCTCAAAAACGCGTAAAGCAATTGGTGGCAAAACCTGACTGCTCAAATCTTTCATAGTACTGTAGAAGGTTAGATATATGTATATACAAGAATACATATTATTAAGAATTGTTTAACCGATATCCTTGTATTTTAAAGAAAGCACTACAGCACCGCAGCATGACAGTGCCGTATCCGGCAGGAGAACGGAGTACTCCCTGGATACGGTACAGATGAGAATCAATTGAGCCTGAACCTCATCGCAGAGACCCTTAAGAGGTCAAACCTTAGCTGCAACATCCCGGAGGGCAGCAGGCTTCAGCAGGTTTCTCCGCATAAACGGTAACGCTGAAAATCCCTGTCTCGCCCGACCTAAAGTCAGCAATTTGTTTTTCGTTGAGATAATCTTTCAAAATATCATCCGGTATAACGATCGCTTTTTCCTTCTGCACCATGATGTTCTTAAAGCCGCTATTGTGTATCAACTCCAGATAGGCGTCTTTCTGTATAGCACCCGATACACAACCCGCATACATTTCTGCGGCAGAGCGCAGGGCTTCAGGCAAATCACCAACCAGTACCACGTCGGAGATACTAAAATGCCCGCCTGGCTTCAGCACCCGGTAGATGTCTGCAAATACACCAGCTTTGTCGGGCACCAGGTTCAGCACACAATTGCTAACGATTACATCCGCTACATTCGCTGAAACCGGCATGTTTTCAATATCACCCTGACGGAATTCTACATTATGGTACGCCAGCTTCTCTGCATTCAATCTGGCCTTTTCAATCATTGCCGGAGTAAAATCAATCCCAATGACCTTGCCCGTTTCGCCTGCTTCCGAACGAGCGATAAACGCATCATTACCCGCGCCGCTCCCCAGGTCAATCACCACATCACCCTTTTTAATCCTGGCAAACTGCGTCGGCAGGCCGCAACCCAAACCCAGATCTGCATCTGAAGTATATCCCTCAAGGCTGGAGTAATCCTCATTCATGATGTTATAGACTTCGGTAGAGCAAGCCGAGGCACCACAACAGGACGATTCGTTAGTCTCCTTATTCTGTAGCGCTATTTCACTGTATTTCTGCTTTACTAATTCTTTAAGTTGTTCTTCGGTCTTCATAATATTTGATGTTAATCGGTTATCTCTGTGAATCTTTTCTATGGATTATATCCAGAGCGTGAGGTAGCGGTCTAAAAAGCTTAATTTTTTCCTTTCGGCAGCAGGTGCACAATGGTTCGCAGACATGGTCTAAATATTTTCCCTGATGAATTCCTCAGAATATTTTTTGATCATATCCCTTACCGTTCTGAACTGCTGCCTGACTTCATCTTCAGTGCCCGATGCTTTCGCCGGGTCCGGGAAATTGTAATGGAGTTTTATTGCCTTCGTTGGGAAATAAGGGCAGCTCTCTTTGGCATTATCACAAACGGTTATCACAAAATCAAAATCGACACCCAGGTATTCATTAACATGATTGGACGTATGACCGGCAATATCGATCCCGTCTTCTTTCATGATAGCAATTGCTTTGGGATTTACGCCATGGGTTTCTATTCCCGCGCTATAAACTTCCGCTTTTGCTCCTGCAAAATACCTGAGGTATCCTTCGGCAATCTGGCTCCGGCAGCTGTTTCCGGTACATAGTACTAATATTTTTTTCATTGTAACGTGCTTTATGATATCCTGTTATTATTATCCGACGCGTCAAAACGCCACACTCATTCTATTATTGTAATATTGCAATGATGCGATCTCTTTAAGCAAAAAAATTTTAGCAGCAGCTCTTTGGCGCCTGGTATGCACTAAGAAAGCCGCCGATTCGCTCTTGTAAAAGCGCCCAGGTTTGCGGGTTGATGCAGTAACATACATTTACCCCCTCAATGTTGCCTTGAATAATTCCCGCGTTCTTTAGTTCCTTAAGATGCTGCGATATGGTCGCCTGGGCTAGTCCCAGTTCATCCACCAAATCGCCACATATGCACGTATCAGAGATCAGTATTCTTTGCAGAATAGCGATACGGGCAGGATGAGCCATCGCTTTCAAAA
>NZ_JAZQRL010000103.1:0-26051 GCF_045629565.1 Arcticibacter sp. | reverse complement strand
AGGTCTTTTTTAATGGTTTCTTTAATTACGCGAGGACCCGCAAATCCAATCAGGGCTTCCGGCTCCGCGATATTGATATCACCAAGCATTGCATAAGATGCGGTAACACCTCCGGTTGTAGGGTCTGTGAGCAACGATATGTAAGGAATCTTAGCTCTGCTCAATAAGGCAAGCTTAGCCGAGGTTTTAGCCATTTGCATTAATGAAAACGCCGCTTCCATCATTCGCGCACCGCCAGATTTCGAAATCATCAGAAATGGGATCCTGTGTTCGATGCAATAATCAATCGACCTTCCAATCTTTTCACCGACAACGGAACCCATGGAGCCGCCAATGAAGTTGAAATCCATGCAGGCGATTACAAGATCCTGTCCCTCTATTTTGCCGTGTCCGGCACGGATGGCGTCCTTAAGGCCCGTTTTAGCGTTGCTGTCCTTAATTCTGTCGGTATATTTTTTTGTATCCGTGAAATTTAACGGGTCACCAGAAGTGAGGTTAGGGGACAGCTCAGTGAATTGATTATCGTCAAACAATACTGAAAAGTATTCGGCTGAACCAATCCGTAGATGGTAGTTACAGTAGTGGCACACGTACTTATTTTCTACCTGTTCAGCATAATGAAGGGGCTTCTTGCATTGCGGACATTTATTCCAAATGCCATCGGGCGCCTCCTTCTTATCCTGGGTAGATGTTATAATTCCTTTTTTATCTCTTTTGAACCAAGCCATGTCTTATGGAATAAGCTTGCAAAGAAACGAAATTTTAAGAAAAGAACTTCGATTATGATATCAAAGCGTTAAATTTTATGATCCAAATCATTTAGGATTTAGTTATAATTCTTAATTTCGGAAATCCAAAATAAAATAAATTAGTATGAATCTGAAAAACTATAAAGGCGTATTGTATGGTGACGCTGTTCAGGAACTGTTTGAGCAGGCAAAGAAACACCAGTTTGCTTTACCTGCGGTTAATGTGATCGGAACGAATTCCATCAACGCGGTTATGGAAACGGCTAAAGCTGTAAATTCACCGGTTATCATCCAGCTTTCTAACGGCGGAGCGCAGTTTTTTGCGGGTAAGTCGCTTGATAATTCGAAGTTAGACGCATGCATTCTGGGTGCCGTGTCAGCAGCAAAGCATGTCCACCTATTGGCTGAGCACTATGGAGTTGCCGTGATTTTACATACAGATCATGCTGCGATGAAGTTCTTGCCATGGATCGATGGAATGCTGTCGCATGGTGAAAGGTTCCATCAGCAAACAGGAAAACCGTTGTTTTCTTCACACATGATTGACCTTTCAGAGGAACCTATCGAAGAGAATATCGCTATAAGCAAAAAATATCTGGAGCGGATGAAAAATCTGGGCATGACCCTCGAAATCGAGTTGGGTGTTACGGGTGGTGAAGAAGATGGAGTTGATAATACGGATGTGGATAGCTCACGCTTGTATACACAGCCGGAAGAGGTCGCTTACTCTTACAAAGAACTGAGCTCAATCAGTCATAGATTCACTATCGCAGCGGCTTTCGGTAACGTTCATGGTGTTTACAAGCCCGGTAACGTTAAGCTTGAACCAAAAATCCTCAAGAACTCTCAGGAGTATTTGAAAAAAGAGCTGGGTCTCGAAGCTGAAAAACCTATTAACTTCGTATTTCATGGTGGATCGGGGTCTTCTCAGGAAGAAATCAGAGAGGCAATTTCTTATGGAGCAGTGAAGATGAACATCGATACGGATATGCAATGGGCATTCTGGGAAGGTATCAAAGATTTCTATAAGTCTAAAGAAGGCTATCTGCAGTCTCAAATAGGTAATCCTGATGGTCCTGACTCTCCGAATAAAAAATATTATGATCCACGTGTTTGGTTACGCAAAGGTGAGGAGACATTCGTAAAACGTCTCTCTCAGGCTTTTGAAGATCTGAATTGTCTAGACGTTAACAGCAAGTTGTAACCCTGCTACTGTTCGAACAAAAAGGAGACTGTATCTTAATGATATCAGTCTCCTTTTTTGTTTAGTAGTAAAGCGGCGTTCCTTTTCCCTTTCTTTTGAGAGTCGCCTGTTATTTGTTTGCGGTGTCTTCAGTCATCGACTCCCTGTTGAAAGGTCTGATGATTAGTCGGGTTCCCCGGTCGTAGCTAAAGTAGCTCCAAACCCAGTTTACCAACACCACGAGCTTGTTTCTAAAGCCGACGAGGCTCATCAGATGCACAAACATCCAGACGAACCATGCGAAGACTCCCTGGAAGCGTATTTTGCCCAAGTCGACAACAGCACGGTTGCGACCCACGGTAGCCATGGATCCCTTGTCTTTGTACTTAAAAGGCTCTGGCTCTTCTTTGTTAATAATTTTGATGAGGTTGCCGGCGAGATGATGGCCTTGCTGCATGGCTGCGGGAGCAACACCTGGATGCCCGTTAGGGTAATCCTCTGTAGACATGGAGGCAACGTCGCCTATGGCAAAGATCTCGTCATAACCAACAATCCGGTTGTAGTGATCTACTTTGATCCGGCCGCCTCTGACGATTCTATCCATTGGAATACCCTCAGGTACCTCACCTTTAACACCGGCAGACCATAAGACGTTCTTTGTCGCAATCTCCTGATTGTTTGATAGCACAATCTTATCGCCGTCATAGGAAGATACGCGTGTATCGGTCAGGACAATAACACCAAGTTCTTCTAGAAATTTCTGCGCATGTTCCTGTGACTGCTTAGACATAGGCCCCAGAAGCACAGGGGAGCCTTCTACGAGATAAATATTCATCTCATTCATATCTAGCTCGGGATAGTCCTTTTTAAGTACGTGGCGCTTTAATTCGGCTATTGAGCCAGCAAGCTCGACCCCGGTAGGACCTCCACCGGTAATGACGAAGTTAAGCAGTGCTGATTTCCTGACGGGGTCTTTCTCGATCAAAGATTCCTCCAGGTTTTGCAGTATCATGCTTCGAAGATTTAGGGACTCGGGAATTGTCTTCATGGGCATGGTATAATGCTCCAGTTCTTTCGAACCAAAGAAGTTCGAGTCCGATCCCGTAGCAATCACCAGATAATCGTAGGAGATTTCGCCTATTGACGTACTGATCACCTTACGCTCGGGTATGATGGATTGGACTTCTGCATTCCTGAAAAGAAAATTCTTCTGGCCTTTAAATATTTTGCGTAACGGAAACGCAATAGAGTCAGCTTCCAGACCGCCTGTGGCTACCTGGTAAAGCAAAGGTTGAAATGTATGATAGTTATGCCTGTCGAGCATCAGAACCTGAACTTCTTTATCTCTTAGTTTCTTACTGAGCTGAATGCCGCCAAAGCCTCCGCCAATAATAACCACGCGCGGGAAATTGGTAGTAGAATCTTGTGAATTCATATGTTGAGTAGATATTTGCTTTAATTAACCTCATTTTGTTGAAAATGTTGGGATTAAAAAAAAACGGCACCCACTTGGTAGCGGGTGCCGTTTAAAATAGCGAAGCTGATGGCCTTATGGATGAACTTCAGTTTTTGTTGTTTTTTTATCTGTAAACTCTTTCTCACGAATCAACTCAACAACAAACGGAGTTGCTACGAAAAGTGAAGAGTACGTTCCGAAGATCACACCGATTAACATCGCGAATGAGAATCCTCTTAGGATTTCACCTCCGAAGATGAAGATAATGATCAATACAGCAATTACACATATACCTGTTACCACCGTACGGCTCAACGTGCTGTTAAGGGCGTTATTGATTACGGTTGATACACTCTGTCCTTTTCCTTTTCCGTCGTTGATGTATTCTCTCACCCTGTCAAAGACAACCACAGTATCGTTGATTGAATAGCCCATTACGGTAAGAATAGCAGCGATGAATGCCTGGTCAATATCTAAAGAGAACGGTAATATTCCGTTGAATAATGTAAAAATTGAAAGGAGAACCAACACGTCGTGTGCTAATGCTACGATTGCTGATACACCAAACTGCCATCTTCTGAATCGGATAAAGATATAAAGGAAGATAACCAGAATAGAGAATAATACGGAATAGACTGCAGATATCTTGATGTCGTTCGCTATAGTAGGACCGACGGTCTGCGCATCTTTGATTTCGTAGTTAGGACTGATCTGTGATAGACCATCACGGAGTTTCTTGCTTACGATAGCTTCTGTCTCGGGAGAGCTGTCATCGATCATGAAAGAAGTAGTGATTTTAACCTCGTTGCTTGATCCATAGGTTTTAACCTCAGGAGCTACACCAAACTCAGTTAACAACACTTCTCTTACATCGTCCGTCTGAACCGGTTTGTCGAATTCTACGAAGTAAGAACGTCCGCCTTTGAAATCGACGCCGAGGCTAAAACCTCTTGTGAACATAGATACCAAACCAGCGATAATGATAATACTGGAGATAGCATAGAACTTCTTTCTACCTGAGATAAAGTCGAACTTTGAATCTTTAAATAGGTTTTCAGTCGCTTTAATAGAGAAGCTGATATTTTGCTTTCTGTCCAGCATCCACTCAAGGATCATACGAGTAATGAAGATCGCAGAGAACAACGAGGTTAGGATACCCAGCATCAAGGTAGTTGCGAATCCAAGGATTGGGCCACTACCGAATATGTAAAGTATTACACCTGTAAGGAATGTGGTGATGTTAGAGTCAAGAATTGAAGACATTGCCTTGCTGAAGCCTTCAGACACTGCAACCTTCAAGGACTTACCATTCGCGATTTCTTCTCTTACTCGTTCGTATATCAGTACGTTAGCATCAATTGCCATAGCGAGGGAGAGTACGATACCTGCGATACCTGGTAGTGTTAATACAGCTCCTAAGGATGCCATAACACCCATCAGGAAGAATAAATTCACCAACAGGGCAACGTTAGCAACCCATCCGCCTTTGCTGTAATACAGACCCATGAACAGGAGGATAACGATCACACCGATGATGGAAGACGCTAGTCCCTTGTTGATGGACTCAAGTCCCAGGGATGGACCTACCACATATTCACTAACAATCTTTGCTGGGGCAGGTAAACGACCTGCTTTAAGTACGTTTGCAAGATCCTTTGTGTCGTTAGATGTAAACTGTCCGGTTATCGATGATACACCGCCTGATATTTCATTTTGAACAGTAGGAGCGGAGTATACGTAGTTATCCAGCACAATGGCAATACTTTTCTTATTGTTTGGATCAGCCGCAGCTGCAGCAGTCACCTGCCTCCATTTACGTGAGCCTTCAGCGTTCATGATCATAACCACCTCAGGGTTGTTATTCTGATCGACGTCTGAACGTGCGTCAGTGATAACATCGCCGGCCATTGCTGCTTCACCATTGAACCCGGAGGATTTCAATGCATAGAGTTCTAAAACTTTGCTCTCAGCACTGATCGGCTTAACGCCCCAAAGAAGCTTTAAGTTACGTGGGATCAATGCCTGAACTGCAGGAGAGCTAAGGTAAGCATTAACCTTGGCCGTGTCTTTCTGCGCGGCATAACCTACAACTGGTCCCGGACGAAGAGCTGGTTGTCCGTTCTCCGCTTGATAGGTAGCAGGGGCAAGAACAGCAAAAAGAGGGTTCTGACGAGCCTGGTCTGCTTGTGCTCCGGCCAGGCCTGAAGTGTCGCCTCCAGCAGAATCTTTTCTCGCACCAAGTTGTGCCAGCTTACCTGCTGCCGAATCAGGCTTTGCGGTAGTAGCTGGTTTAGCGGCTGCAGTATCCTTAGTCGTCTGCGTTGCAGCGATGGTCTTGTTGATATTTTCTATTAATCCGAAAATCTCCTGATTATCATAAGTCTCCCAGAATTCAAGCTGAGCAGACCCCTGTAATAGCTTTCTTACACGCTGTGCATCTGAAACGCCTGGAAGCTCAATAAGGATTCTGTTCGTACCTTGCTGCATCTGAATATTCGGAGATGTTACACCAAATTTATCGATACGGGTACGCAGGATGTTAAAAGATCTCTCAACAGCGCTGGTTGCCTGCGTGCGAAGAAAGTTCAATACATCTTTATTGCTTGCATCGATTTTTACTGATGATGCGTTTTCGCGGGTAGCAAAGATTGGTGCCAGCTTTCCTCCTGGACTCAACTTCTCAAATTCTTCGCCAAACAGGGTGACGATATCCTTTTGGCTGGTCTTCAACCGTGCTTCTGCATTCTTCAATGCTGCTGCAAATGTTGCATCAGGATTGTGGTTCGCCAGGTTTTTGATCAAATCCACCATGGAGATCTCCATAGTAACGTTCATACCACCTGCAAGATCCAGTCCTAGTGGAATTTCGCGTTCTTTAACGTACTGGTAGGTAAACTTGGCGAAACCAAGGTTGTATACCGGCTCAGTAGCTACTGAGTCAAGATACGCTGTTTCCTTATCAGGATCTCCCTTCGCGTATTCGCGCGCGTCATTTTCCACCTTTTTAGCCACCCACGTAAACGATAAGGAATATAAACATCCAATCGTCAATGCGATAGCGGCAAACTTAATCAAACCTTTACCTTGCATTTTTGTTAATTGTATATAGTGTAAATTTTGTACTCTTCTACTTCCGACCGCTCTGAAGGGTTTATAATAAGCAATCCTGAATAAGACGGCAAATCTAAATAAATTTTTAATTTATAAAATTCTTTAATTCAGAAAACTCTGCGTTTAAGAACCTCGTTTTTGGTATTTTAAAAAAGAATATTTATAGGCGTTCTTTTCGTCGGGTTCCCGGTCTTCCCTTGATATTTCTTCCCATTCGTTCCAGTCAATTCCTTTTAAGAACGTATCTGCATCAAACCGGTGTCCGATTCGGGTGATATACATGAATGAGATCAAGGGTATTGCTTGCCTGAAGATTTCCGCTCCACCTATTATGAACACTTCTTCGTCTGAAGAACATAAGGAAATGGCCTCTTCCAGAGAGTGAACGAGCGATGCATCCTGCAAGTCAAGTTTTTTCTGTCTGCTGATAACGATATTACGACGGTTAGGAAGAGCTTTGCCCATGCTATCATACGTTTTCCTTCCCATAATGACGGTATGACCGGTAGTGACGGCTTTGAAATATTTCAGATCAGCAGGCAGATGCCAGGGAAGCTGGTTGTCTTTTCCAATGCCATAATTCTCGTCAATTGCAACGATTATGCTTAAACTCATAAGGCTTATCGGTAATAAATGTGCTTATACGGCCACAGGCGCTTTGATATGCGGATGTGGGTCGTAGTTTTCAAGACTGAAATCTTCATACTTGAAATCGAAGATATCCTTTATTTCGGGATTAAGAACCATTTTCGGCAAACGTTTTGGCGTTCTGCTTATCTGAAGCCTCGTCTGTTCGAGGTGATTGTTATATAAGTGTGCATCGCCCAAAGTATGGATGAAGTCGCCTGGTTCAAGATCGCAAACTTGTGCGATCATCATCGTCAACAAAGCGTAGGATGCAATATTAAATGGTACTCCAAGGAAAATATCGGCACTACGCTGATAGAGCTGACAGCTTAATTTTCCTTCGGCAACATAAAACTGAAAGAAGCTGTGGCATGGCGGAAGTGCCATCTTGGAAATATCGGCGACATTCCATGCAGAAACAATCAGGCGCCTGGAGTCGGGATTATTTTTGATCTGGTTGATAACGTCTGTGATCTGATCGATATGTCCCCCGTCCGGAGTTGGCCATGATCTCCATTGGTGGCCATAAACTGGACCCAGTTCGCCATTCTCGTCAGCCCACTCATCCCAAATACTGACGTTGTGTTCCTTTAAATACCTGATATTGGTGTCGCCCTTTAAAAACCAGATGAGCTCATGAATGATCGATCTCAAGTGTACTTTTTTAGTGCTTACCAATGGGAAGCCCTCCTGCAGATCAAAGCGCAGCTGATAACCAAAGACGCTTAAGGTTCCCGTTCCGGTGCGATCGTGTTTTTGTGTGCCGTTCTCCAGCACATGCTTCATCAGCTCAATATATTGCTTCATCTCAAAATCTCTATCTAGGCTAAGCCGGCTTGATCAGATCATGAGCCGGGACAGAGCCATGCGAATTTAGGAAATAAATGTATTTTTACCACTCTAACTACAAAGATATCCACTATGATACTGTTTCCGAATGCCAAAATCAATATCGGGCTGAACGTGATGAGCCGACGGACGGACGGCTACCATAATCTGGAGACAGTTTTTTATCCCATTCCCTTACATGACGCTATAGAGGTCGTAGAGGCGGACCACATGAGCTTCCATTCATCCGGCATCGAGATTCCCGGCCATGCAAACGAAAATCTCTGTCTGAAAGCCTATGACCTGTTACGTAATGATTTTCAACTGCCTGCATTGAATATTCAATTGCACAAGCAAATTCCCATAGGAGCCGGACTAGGAGGAGGGTCGTCTGATGCCGCATTCTTTGTTAAGTTGCTGAATGAAAAGTTTAGTCTGGGTTTAAGCACTGAACAAATGGAAAACTATGTGCGAAAACTTGGAGCGGACTGTGCCTTCTTCATCTCTAACAAGCCGGTTTTTGCCAGTGGAAAGGGAGACCAGTTTACCTCGATTGATCTTGATTTGTCTGCCTATAGCATAGTGCTGGTTATGCCCCCGGTCCACGTCTCCACCGGCGAAGCTTACAGAGGTGTTAAACCCCATACTCCGGAGGTCTCACTTCTGGATCTAATCAAGCTGCCCGTTTCCGAATGGAAGGGCAAAATCAAGAATGATTTTGAAGATTCCATATTTAAGACTCATTCGCTCATCAGGGGTGTAAAGGCTACTCTTTACGAGAGAGGAGCTCTGTATGCCGCTATGAGTGGCAGTGGATCTGCTGTCTACGGAATATTTGAGTCTAAACCCGATACTTTAGAATTTGCTGAAGATTTTAAGGTCTACCGTCTTTGATTTTAAAGAGTGAATTCTTTGATTCAAGTACTGATTAATAGCCAGATTTTTTACCCATAGTTCCCTTAGTTTGAACAGACTGTTGAGCCGCTGAATCATCCCGCCATGCTGAGAGTGGGAGTTTAGTTTGCCTGAGCGGACAAGTTATTGAGGAATGGAGTAAGTAATCTGGATACTCAATAGTATAACAACGTACTTAGCTTGAGTAAAAGTGTAAGTAAGGGTAACAATCTACAGAGTAATTGAAACTATTCAGTTTAAGTGTCGTTAAAGATTGTATTATTCAAAATATAAACGCACACGGATGGCAAATGTGACAGAACAGGATGTAATCAGCTTCCTTAAACAAAGAATCACTAAACTTGAAAATGAACTTAAGAAAGCTCAGTCAGCACTCGATTTATTTACCGAACCTTCATCGGAGGAACCCGATGAACCAGTAGCCCAAACGGTAAAAGAGGCTAAACCGGGCCGCGGAACAAGAACAAATAAAATTAAGACTTTATCTGTGCCTGAAGAATACAATCCTGGCTTAAAGTTGGACGGCAAAATTGCCTATGTACTGGCAAATAACGGTCCGTCATTTAACACCGACATCATCAGCAAGCTTCAGGAGATGGAGCCTGAAAAAGATCCTGAAAAATTGGTTAAAGCCGTTATGGTTAAATTGTCGTCTTTACATAAAGCGGGAAGGATCAGGGGCGCTAAGGAAGGACGTAAGTTTAAATATCAGCTGTAACGACTCGGGAAGATTTTATCGAGATTGACAGCAATGCAGTAATAGTCTACTAAGAGTTCCTTTAGAATAACTTCCATAACAAAGCGGGAGGTTGACAACGCTGTCAACCTCCCGCTTTGTTATGGAAGTATGGTGCTAATTTAACATAGCTCCAGGCTTGTACTTATCTGTCCTCTGAGTGGAAGCAAGTCAATCCAATCCCCCTCTCAACAGAGCAGACTATTTATAGACAAAAACAGCCTGTTGGGGTGATTGTCCAGTTTCGAACTTATATGCAAGCGTTCCGTCGGGTTTGAAGCAGTAAGCCATTCCGTTACTATCGCCTGGGTCACCCGTATCCGCAATAAGCACATCCCCATTAAGTGAGTTAACAGTCAAACCGTAAGGGTTGGTGATTGCTGTTGTGCTAGTAATGAAATTATTGCCAATCAGTCCTGTAGCTGTATTAAATGATTTTACTATTCTCTCCCCCCATGGCCCAACAACGGCATAGCCGGTATTTCCTGCAATTGCAAAGAGGCTCATTTCGATTTTATGACTAGTCATCACGATGTCAGTCTTTGTGTTGATCTTTTTGAGTGAAAAGTTGTCTCTTGCAATCCCAGGAACGGTTACGAACACATTTCCGTCAGGAGCCGTCTCCAGTTGGGTGGGGTTAGGTCCTACTTCTATTTCCTTTAACAAAGTAAAGCTGTCCAAGTCAACTATAGACACTGTTGAGCCCTTTCCAGACCAAAAGCGGTCGGAGTTGGCAGCATACAGCTTCCCGTTTGCGATGGCCAAACCTTCTAATGTTCCGCCAGCCTTGATTTCCTTGTCAATAGCCAATGAAGCGGTATCAACGCGGCGTATGTACCCGTCGAAGCCTGTTACATAAGCTTTGCTTCCTGAAAAAGCAATGGATCGCGGTAAATATATATCTGTGCCTTTGAAAAACGGAATTCTCTTAATTGACTTTAAACTCGAAGGGTCAAGAACTTCAAGGAAGGATTCAGCCGCACCATCCGTGCCCGAAACAACGCAATAGATCTTATTTCCATACTGTTTCAGTTGAACAGCGCTTTCTCCCAGATCATACCCGTTAACCTTCTTGAAATAGTCAGCTATCACCATATTAGTTCTCACATCGTAGAAATCGATGCCGCTATTTCTCATATTCCATGTCCCTTCATGCAAAACATAAACTCCCACCGTTTCGGGGTCCGACTTGGTCTCCAGACTGTCTTTCTTACAGGCTGATATTCCGGTCATGAGGAACGCCAGCGCGAAAGCCAGGTTTCTGATAATGTAGTTGTGTGTCATATTGTTAATATTATGCTAGTTGATATTTACGGTGTTTGAAGGTCGATTATTCCGGATACCTCAGTGGAAATTTCACCGACTTGTCTTCCTCCATTGGTTTCATCTCCGCTACTTCCATTGCTGTTCTGCGCGGTCATGACGCGTACAAAGTCTACGCTCTTAAGGTTTGCCTTGTTGCCGTTCTTGTCCACGGCCCAGGAGATGTCGAAAGTGTTATACCCGCGACCGAATTCAGACCTGAGCTTTAAGAATTCCTCAGAGCCACTGTCTGCATATCCCCAGGCAAATGAAGGGTTCGTGTTCAATCCCTCCGAACGCAATGCTGGAGGAAGGAGTGTTCCGGTGAAGGTTACAGAATCCTGTTCTGCAAACCAGAGAGGATAATACTCCTGACCATGAAAGGCATTCCTGAGGACCTTACCTTGTCTACCCTGGTTATCTTTCCATAAAACGTCATCAGTCTTATTTCGCGGATTATAATACGTGATACGATACTCCTTCAACGTTTCCGGATTGGAGTGTTCACTTCCGGCCAGCTCATACCACTCACCATCGTCGGCCAGGCCGTTGCCATTCTTATCTTGCATCACTGAAACAATACCGGGTTCTGACCACTCCGTTCCGCTTCCCGTGTTCGGATTTCCGTATATCCCGATGTCTGCTCCCTCTGCGTTCTGTAAAGGATGATCGAAAGCTACAACAACGTATCCGCCAAAAGATCCAAGCGACAGCAGGGACGAGGTTCCTCCGATCAGCGTCTGTGCTGCCTCAGGGGTGCCGGTATTCTTCTCGTTCATGAACTGTCCCGGTGCTGGTCGGTACTCCAGTACCCTGCTCACGTATTTGCTGCGGCCAGTAGACTCGTCACTTTTCTTGCAAGAGCCGACAGCCATCGCCGCTAATATTAAAAGCGTCTGATATCTTAAATTGCTCATTTTTATTAGTTATTGGGTATGAAAGCCAGGTGTGCGGGAATATCTCCGGTTAACACCGACCATTTTTTAATGCCATTCTTGTCAAAGCAGTAGAGGGTGCCCGGACTCAGGTAGTCCTTCGCATCGCTCACGTAGATATCCTTCGTTTTCGGATCTACAGCAATGCCGAAAGGCTTGGTAATAGCCTTATCCGTTCCGTCTTTTATAAAGTTATCTGCTACCAGGGTCTCGTTTCGCACATTGATCAGCGAGTAATGAATAGCATTACGCTGATTGGTATAATCCCATTCAAGGCTATAGACATAGGCCAGGTCATCATCTATCCAGATATTGCTGGTCGAGATGTCAAAGACCTTTTTCACTTGCTCAGTGCCTGTATCGATCACCGAGAGTTTGGAAGGAGTGCCGTAATAATCTCCCCGGGAGCTCACATAGATGTCGCCATACTTGTCTGCCCTCACCCTATGCAGGTTTTCCGCAACATCGATACGCTTAAGCTCCTGGAAGCTTTCGAGATCGATAACGGAAACGCTTCTTTCGTAATGGGTGGGGTCATACCCCCCGGAGTTGGCTACGTAAAGTTTTCTTCCCACAATGGCCATCTCTTCAGGTTGCCGGCCTACCCTCGTGCTTGCTTCAATACGCAGCGTTGCAGTATCTATCCGCACCACCGAGCCCTCAGCCTTATTGGCGTTGCCGACAGTGCCTTCATACGAGCTCACATAAGCCTTGCCCGCATCAAACGTGATGTACCGGCAGTTCTGGATGTCTATTTTGTTTATCCTCCTTGCAGTCCTGAGATCCAGCACCTCTACTTTGTTCGAGATGTTAACCACTATATACAACTTAGAGCCGTAGACCTTGATGTCGTTGCCTACATCGCCAAGTCCCCTGATCACTTCCGGGTTCGTCGCCTCGAATATATTCCGGCGATATGTTCCTGAAGAAGCTTCAAACTTATCGAGGGAGGCCTTGTTCATATTCATATTCCCCTCGTTGAGTAAAAAGAAACTCATTGCGTCCGACGAACCGGTTACCTGTTCACTTTCTTCGGGGACGACCGCTGGGTCTTTCCGGCAGGATGCCAGAGCAATTAACAATAAGCTTAAGCTATAGAGTATTTTTTTCATTTCATATGTTGGTGCTAAGTGTGAATCTGAACGAACGCCCCGGCATCGGGAAGTTCAGCACAATGTCCCGATACTGGTTAAAAACGTTATTCAACTCCGCATTGAATTTGTATCGGTGGTCCGAAACTTTGAAAACCTGCGCATACGATAGGTCATGCGTGTACCAGGGTTGAATATAATGGACAGGGATATTCGTTTTCTGGCTGTAGCGCTCGCCGCAATAGACGTAGCTGTAATTCAGCGACATGTTTTTATAGTCGGCCCCCAACGTAAGCGAACCGCTATGCAGCGGGGTATAAGGAATCTGGTGGTTTAAGTTGCTAGCCCCGGGCGTCACTTCGACAGCCTTTTGGTAGGCATAATTCAAACCGATTTGCAACATGATTTCTTCAGATGCTTGCAAACCGGATCGGATATTGCTCTCAATCCCCCGGATATCCACTTCTCCGAGATTAACCATCGTCCACCGGAAGAGGTTCTCTGCTGGTATAGCCACTATTTTGTCCTTAACCTTATTGTAATAGGCATTTGTCTGGAAAGACAGGCTATTCCAAATGCCGCTGTTTAAGTTTTTGTTGAATGAAGCGCCCACGTTATACTGTGAAACCCGTTCAGGTTGGAGCGCCGTGTTGCCGATCATGCTGTAATAGAGATCATTAAACGTCGGCATTCTGAAGGTTTTTTTATAAAAGGCGTTGACCAGCAGCGGTTGTTCCCTGAAGGGCTGCCAGGAGGCGCTTACCGCCGGCGTGTATTGATGGAAGTTCTTGGCAGACTGATACGCTTTCACTTTCTCCGACACATAGGTACCCAATAAACTTGCCTGAAGATGGAATGTTTTAAAATCTAAAGAAGACGCGGCGGCAACCAGTTTAGTGTTACGGGTAGGGTAGGCAAAAAAGTCAAGGTCTGCATCCAGCTTGTTGTTTATCCAGTCACCCGACAGGCCTATAGTCCAGTATGGTTTGATCTGGTATTTATTCGAGAGGGAAATATAAAGCTCTTTTTGCCGGTAATGATTATCCAGCGCGCCTTCCTGCCGGTAATGATCAGGATCCAGGTAGCGCGTGTAGTCATAGGCATATTTGGCATTTACCATACTCTGAAACTTAGGCCCCCAGGCCGACTTCCAGGACGCTTGCAAAAAGCTGTTCCTGTCCCATAGCCTTTCATCCGATTCAAAGTTATTGCTCACGATGGATCTGGGCAGCCCGCGTGCTGATCTGTAGTGGTAGCCCTTCAGCGTCCATTGGCTGCTATCACGCATCACTCCATAAAAGCCAGCCTCCACTCGCAGGGCATCCATGTCGCCGTTCTGCCGCGAGGCCGTGGTATCATATACTCCGTTCGTGTATCTGAATTTGTAGTCACCATCCGACTTCTGCCATTCAGTGCTCAGGCTTGCAGAAACGTTTTTAGAAATTCTTTGCTGTAGCCATGCAGAAGGGTTAATCAATCCGAACGAACCGGCCTTCCATTTGAATCCGCCATTTGTCCCGCGGCCCTCAGCAAACACCGGTGCCTTCGACTCCAAATAAAGGGAACTCCCTGCTGCGAAAGCTCGGGCCGGCTGAAAAATGTCGCTTTTCTGGAAAGTGTATAAATGGATCTCGCCTATATTGTCGAGAGAAAATTTGCCAAGGTCTGTCTGCCCGTTCATGGCATTGCCGAGTTGCACACCGTCATAGAACACCGAAGTATGGTTCGTGCCCATGCTTCTTACATCGACAGTCTTCAAACCACCCGCACCGCCATAGTCCTTCACCTGTAGCCCCGAGAAGAACCGCAGCGCGTCGGCGACGTTCAGACTGTTCAAGCGTTCCAGCTGTCCGCCTTTCAGACGCTGATGTGGCACCCGCGACGTTTGAAGGGGTTGAAGATGGCTTGCGTTTATTTGTACCTGACGAAGTGTATCCGTATGCACAAGAGCTGGGACCGGTGAGCTTTTATCCTGACCATAGCCGAATTCTGAACCAACCAGTAAGGTCAGCAAAGAAAGCAGGTACTTAAGTAAAGGCCTTTGCGGAGCTTGTCCGGTTATTCCTGTCGTCATATTGCATATTGATATTACAATTGAGCGCAGAATGAAATATAACCAAACAGATAGATCTCATTCCAGCCTCAATCCACGAAAGCTATGAATCATAAAGCTAATGGCAGGTCTTCTGACTTGCTCCTCTTTTGCCTGTCTTCCCGTAGGCTAATGTGCTTACAGTGACATAAATGGTGGCATTAGATTAAGGAGCTCACAGCTGCGGGACAGTTCCGGACTTACACCGGATTCCCTTTTAATCCCTGTCGTAAGACAGAGAACCAAAGCTCAGCAAATGTAAGTCTTTACGTGATCAAATACAATATTTGAATGCTAGCTGATATAATCGCGATCTTCGTCGCTTAATTTGGATTTATAGGTGTTGACGGGAATATCCTGCGAATCTTCTTCCGGGTAAACGTCGTCCTCTTCTGCAATAACCTTCTTTTTACGGGGGCGCATGATAAGTGCACCAACGATGAACCCGAGCACAAACACGACCGCAAGAATAACAAGCTTCGATATCCTCGTCGTGCCGAATAGCCACATATCTATTTCTTCCGTGTTGTTCATCAGAACAATGGTCACCAGTACAGTGATTAGAATGATGAAGAAGGTCTTGATTCTCATAATTAGAAGCTATAAGTTGCAATAGTTTCGAAGATCGGCTTCCGGCCAGGTCTGTCATTTAAAAATACGACTTTTCCACCAATATCAAAGTTAGGAAGATAAAAACGAAGCAGGTTCATGTCGCCCCGCAGCTCAGCACCAAAAGAGCGTGGAGAAAACCTGCTGTTATGCCCCACATTTTCGAAATCAGCAAAAATCCCCATCTTGATCCGTTTGATATAAGCAAGCGGCCCCATCTCCAGGTCCGGATAAAAGAGGGGGAACCGGTAATGGAAGAACAGCGTATTGTAGGTGTTGCCGATCGGATCCAAAAAGCTATAACCCGATACCCGCGGTATATCCACGGCATTCTGGTAGTTGCCATCTCCTTCCTGAAAATTAAAGCTTGCCGCAAAAGAATGGTTGCGCATAAGTCCCGGAAAGTAGAGCGTGCTCCTGAAAACAAAGAGTTGGCCTTCCACTCTCGGCTCGAAAGGGAAGTGACGGTAGGTTAGTGTAATATTCTGGCCCCAGCGCGGAACCAGGTCACGGGCACTTCGTCTGCTATTGTGCGAAGCCGACAGTTGATAGTGCATTGGGAAGTCCAGTCTGGTAACGAGCGAAGGCATACGGTTTTCCATATTATACCTGTTGGTGAGACTGGTGCCAGTCTTGAAAGTTAACCCGTAAGTATGGTTGAACCGGTTAAAACTCAACGGCACGCTAAGCTCTGCTTTGAGCTCGTTCTCCCGCCAGGTTACCGGGGTGTATGTTGTCATATTATTGCTTATCGCCCGGCGGTAAATCAGTCGCGGTCTGTTAAGGTAATTGACGCTCAGAATCGGGAAGAATTTCTTGTAGGCGAAGCCGGCATTATACTCACTTTTTCTGAGCGCATTGTTATACTGATACCCCGCGTAAAAACTCATGGTGTTAAGCAGATTGTCTGACTGAAGCTCCAGGCCCATGTTGCTGTTATCGAAGTATGGGTTGTCCTCCACAATAGGAATCACACTATGAAAATTGAAGAGATTACTCCACTCATTGTACCTCTTGGTCGGATAGGTCTTGTAGATAATATCGTACAATATATTGCTGCTTCCTTCCTGGGTATAGGCCGCTTTGCCATAATCTACAAAATGGTTCTTTACCTGGGCAAGAGGAGTGTCTTTCGTTAATTTCGCATTTAGAGCCCCTATATCGTACCCAACTGCGGTATACGTATTGAACGTTATCTTTTTGGAGATCGTGTCGTAGAACGGATTAAACGCGCCCAGTTTTGCTGAGCTCACCTGGAAGATTTGGTTGTCCGCCCGGTTAAGGCGGTAAATATTGTCGGTCCCGTTATAGTGAGCTTTGAAGAAAATGGATCCCTCCCCGTACACAGGACGAAGGATCTCCTGTTTCTGATAGGGTAGGAGAGGGGTGAAGCTGCCTGATGCGAGGTCAAGTTCCAGCAGTGTTTTTCCCGAGTCGCTGATCGCAACAACCACAGCCTTTTTTGCATCGTGATTATACGAAGGCATTTGCAGCATATCGTTTTTCGGAGATCTGAAACGCCGCAGTTCGCTGCCGCTCCCGGCATCTAATTCCATTAGGGAAATCTCGTTGGTGTATGATACCGAAACGGCCAGAATCCTGGAACCATCAGGCGACAGGGAAGGAGCAAACAACCTCGTCTTTTTGGTGATCTGTCTGGACCTTTTCGAGAGGGTGTCATAGACATTGATTACGTTAAAAGAGCGCTGGTGAAAACGGCCGTCAAAGCGGTGTTCGTCCCACGCAATTTTCCCCCCTCCGTAGCTAAACCAGGGTAGCTCCTGATAGCCGATTTCGAGCACCTTTTTTTCCTCGCCGGAGGAGCTGATCCGTACAATCCTGGGGGTGCTCGCCTTGCTCTGTTTTAGTGCCAGTATACTGCCATCAGGCAGGGTCTGCGGCATCAGATAGTTTTCAGGAACACGGTCTCGTCTTTTATTGATCGATGGGTAATCCCTGGTATCAGAACGATCTACCTGGGCCTGCCAAAGATTACGCAGTTCTCTCACGGTCGAGTCGTGCAGCTCACGGGTGCTCATGCCGGTGAGGTTCTTCATGGAGCGGCTTAAGTTATAAGGTCTGAAGGGTTGCCTTGCCATGCGCGAAAACAACTGTTCCATGATGTCCTCTCCAAAATCTTTTCTCAGCTTGCTGGTCAGGAAAAAACCGAGTTGATAGTAACCGGGAGTGAAGTCTCTTACTGAGCCTAGGAAGTTCTTCGAGTAGGAGAACTTTCGGTCGCTTAGTGTATTTGCCCGAAGTGCTATGCTCCATTCCGGAATCCGTCCTCTGCCCGCATCAGTCAATGCTGTCTCCGTTACAACGGCATCTCCCTCGAAGAACCAGGGAGGAAGGGTTATCCCGAAAATTGCGAGCGCTAACTGTTCAAAGAACGGGGCGTTGAGTTTTCCTGTCAGTTTGTCAAATTGCACGACGTGCCGCATCTCATGGATAGCCAGACTATTCAGCCAGCTTTGGAAGTCGAAGCTCTGAGAGGGAGTAGTGTAAAACTCGGATCGCCGGGGCGCAAGCTCAACAAATCCGTTTGAAGTGACTCCCTGGTTCTGGAGAATGATCGAGATCTTTTTAGGCTTCACCCGTATACTCCGCCGTTCACGACCAGCGATCGTTTCAAGTACCGAAGTGATCTTCTGTGCTTCTGTTGAGAGTTCAGCAGGGTAGATGACCTGGAAGTTTTCTGTGTTGATCTGGTGCCAGCGGAGGGAGGGAGGGTTTTGGTCAGAGCTGTAAACCTGAGCGAAAATGTTATGTGAGAGTACTGTTGAACACAATAGCAATAAAGTACTGATAGTAATGACTCTATGAGGTAGAAAAAGCTTGAATATTAACACTTGCTAAATATATTAGTTAAAAAGTTTTAGGTGTCAGAATATTACCTAAACGTAAAAATGAGAAGCATAGTAAATTATATCTGATTATCATTGATTTATTTCAATTATGTGTTTCTTCTTAAACGCTCATCAAAACTGAATTTACGTAATTTTTAGAACAAATAAGCCAAATAAGGAGGAATGTTTGTGCCTAACTATTTCTTTGCTCCTTCCCTGCTGCATCGCTACAGTTTATGCTGCTCTTGCCGGCCCCGCAAATCATCGTCATCATCATTCTTAGGGCATCATTTACGGTTCAGTTGCTCAGCCTGGTTCATACACAGCAAGCCGGAAGGAACTCAGGAAGATGCCCTCGCTCCTCCCGGTACTGGTCTGAACTAATTTCTCCTGAGCCGATTTTCGTGCTGTCGCAACAAGCTTCAATAGTGGATGATTAAGGTTGACAATGCGTTTTCAGGGCAGGAAAAGTCCGGTTAAGGAAAGCGACTATATGGCAGTATATTCAGTTAGGGTAAGCTGGCGAAGGCCGAAAGAGATTGCCGTACAACAGGCAGGTGGTCAGTGCATGCTTTTAAAATAGACAGGTGTTAACTGTTTCAATGGCTTAGACTAAACCACGTAACCCAGTCGAAATCTCTGCCAGATAGTATGCGTTCAAACAAAAAAGGCCCGTCTAAACGGGCCTCTTAGTGTATTTTAATGATCGCTATACCAGCGGTAAGGTCTTCTGCAGTTTGCGCTTTTCTATCTTGTTTCTTAAGTAGGGATACATGAAAATTGCTCCCATAATCATCGTGGCGCCGCCGTAGAAACCAAGTGTCATATGTTCCCGGCTTCCGTAGAAAATGAAGGCGAGAAGTATGCCGTACACCGGCTCCAGATTGGTGATCAGGGCAACCCGGAATGCGGATAATTCACGCAACACAGCCACCCCTGCCACGTAGGCAAGCGAGGTGCAAATCGTCCCCAGGATCATCAGGTAAACGAAGTCTGAGGTGTGTAATTTCATGCCTGAATCGAAGCCGCCGGTGATCAGCATATATACCGAAAGCCATATAAAAGCGCCAATCATTTCATAAAAACTGATGAGGCTCGCAGGGTGCTTCTGCACCTGTCTGGAGTTGATGATCGAGAACAAACTGGCAAGAAAAGCACTCCCCAGCCCGAGCGAAATTCCCAGTGAATACTGGCTCTCAAATTTGAAGATCATCACGATCCCGCAGATGATAAAAACGCCCGTGAAAATCTCCAGCGGGGAGATCTTTTTACGGCCGATCAGGGGCTCCAGGATAGCGGTGAAAAGCGTCAGCGAAGAGAGGCAGACAAGGCCCACAGAGATGGTCGAACTCTTGATGGACTGGAAGAACAGTATCCAGTGTCCGCCTACCAGGGCACCTGTTAAAAACAGTTTCAACAGGGCTTCGCGGGGCAAAGAAAAGGAGGTCTTTGTTACCCTGAAATAGACATACAAAGTGATGAATGCGATGAGCACCCGATACCATACAAGCGGTACGCTGGGGATGCTGATCAGGGAGCCGAGGATGCCGGTAAAACCCCACACCAATACCGTTCCGTGAAGGATTAAAAGATTACGATTACGAGAAGAAAATGACATGTTTTTATTTCGGTGCCTTAATCATCAGATAAACACCCAGGGCACCAAAAAGGATGTTCGGTATAAAGACAGCAACAAGAGGAGGGAGTCCTCCTTTTAGGGAGAACATGGTTGAAAATTGAATAAAGAGGATATAGGTGAAGCTAAGGAAGATTCCTATGCCCAGAGGTAGTCCGATACCGCCCCGTACCTTTCGTGACGACAGAGACACTCCCATGAGGGTTAAAACGAAAGCGGCCAGCGGATTTACATATCGCTTATACAGCTCCAGCTGCAGCAGCTGCATCACCCCGGTTCCACGGATCTTTTCTTTCTCGATCCGTTCGTTCAGTTCAGGCGTGGACATAGCCGAATAAATATTGTCGTATACCACAAAATCTACCGGTCTCATATCCAGTGTAGTATCCTTCTTAACCCCCGAAGTCATGGTCTCCTTCAAGCCCTTGATGGTTCTTACCGTATAGTTTTCAATGCTCCATTTTGACTTCACAGAATCCCATACAATGCGGTCAGCCATCAATTTCTCAACAAGCTGATCACCGTCAAACTTCTCCAGAATAAAGGTGTAGCCAACTTTCTGTACATTATCGAAGTTCTTAATGAATACCAGCGTATTCTTGTCGATCTGCATATGCGTCTCCGACTTGGATTCGTTATTTGCCGGCTTGATATAGATATTTTCGAACCGGATCATCAGCTTATTCGTTTGCGGAATTACAAAAAGGTTGGCAATCAGGCTGATAGAAAACAGGATAAAGGAAGATATGAAATACGGCCAAAGAAAGCGCTTAAAGCTTACTCCTCCGCTCAGGATAGGAACGATCTCCGTCTGGTCGGCCATTTTAGCCGTAAAGAAGATCACCGCAATGAAGTTAATCAGCGGCCAGAGGAAGTTCAGGTAGAAAGGCACGAAGCCCGCGTAGTATTCAAACAGGATCTTGGAAAGTGGCGCATTCCTCTTCAGAAAGTCATCCAGCTTCTCTGAAACATCAAAGATCACAATCACTACCGTAAAAATAGCGCAGGTAAACAAAAACGTACCGAGGTACTTCTTGATGATATACCAATCTATGATCTTGACGAATCTGTTCATTTCAATACTACAAACGTTGAGCTAACTGTACCACCATCTTCTTCTTCCAGTCGTAAAATTCACCGGAAATTATCTTTTCACGAGCCTCGCCTACCAGCCAGATATAAAAATGGAGGTTGTGCAAGGTGGCTATCTGGGCACCAAGGATTTCCTTTGAAGAAATCAGGTGTCGAAGATAGGCTTTTGTGTATACCTGATCAGCAAAAAGATCGCTGTCTGCCTCAATAGGCGAGAAGTCGTTCTTCCACTTTTCGTTCCGCATGTTCAGGATCCCATTCTTGGTGAAAAGCATACCATTTCGGGCATTCCTGGTCGGCATCACACAGTCAAACATGTCCACGCCAAGGGCAATGTTCTCCAGGATATTCACCGGAGTACCAACACCCATCAGGTAACGAGGTTTGTCCTGAGGTAAAATATTACATACCAGTTCCGTCATGGCGTACATTTCTTCCGCAGGTTCCCCTACTGAAAGTCCACCGATAGCGTTGCCTTCACGCTCAAAAGATGCGATCACCTCTGCAGATCTCACACGCAGGTCCTTATATACAGATCCCTGAACGATAGGGAATAAGGTTTGTGAATAACCATATTTCGGCTCTGTAGCATCAAACCTGTCGCAGCAGCGTTTCAGCCAGCGGTGCGTCATCTCAATCGAGCGCTTGGCATAGTTATAGTCGCATGGATAAGGTGTACACTCGTCGAAGGCCATGATGATGTCACCACCAATCACCCGCTGAATGTCCATCGCCGCCTCTGGCGTAAAAAGATGCTTCGAGCCGTCAATATGCGAACGGAAAGTCACCCCTTCCTCCTTGATCTTACGAACGTCTGACAATGAATATACCTGATAACCACCGCTATCCGTCAGGATGGGACCATCCCAGCCATTAAACTTATGCAAACCACCTGCTCTTTCCAGCGTATCCAGTCCGGGTCTGAGGTAAAGATGATAGGTGTTTCCCAGTATGATCTGGGCCTTGATGTCATTCTTTAACTCCCTCTGGTGTACGGCCTTAACCGTTCCTGCTGTACCCACAGGCATGAAAATAGGTGTCTTTATATTACCGTGATCGGTCGTGATCTCACCGGCTCTTGCCTGTGATTGCTGATCTTTAGCCTCTAATTTAAATTTCATTTAACGTGCAAAGGTAAGAAATTGATTGAGGTTCCAACTTTACTTTTAACTTTGCGCTCTATAAACGAACGCACACCTTGGTAGATTATATTTTTGTATCTGTTTTTATTTTACTGCAGGTAGTCCTCATTATCCAATTATACTTTATTACCATCGTGCATGGGCGGCTGAGAAACTACAAAATTACCGGGCCTGCAGCGCAAACAGTCCTTCCCGTTTCGGTAATTATCTGCGCCCGTAACGAGGAAAAGAACCTAGAAAAAAACCTCAGTCTGATTCTGGAGCAAGACTATCCCGACTTTGAAGTGGTCGTCGTGAACGACTGTTCATCGGATGATTCTGAAATGCTTTTGCGCGGATTTTCTTCCAGATATCCGCACCTGAAGGTTGTCACGCTTACTGAACATGCCCGCTTCAAACATGGGAAAAAGTTCGCAGTGACCATAGGAGTGAAGGCCGCTAAAAACGAACATCTGCTGTTTACTGATGCCGACTGCCGCCCTGCTTCACCCAACTGGATTCGCAGGATGCAGGCACCATACTCACCAGGTATATCAATCGTCCTGGGCTACTCTCCCTACACTTACCGGGGGGGATTTCTCAATGCCTTTATCCGTTACGAGTCCTTCAGCACCGCATTAAATTACCTCTCATTTGCCTTGTCGGGCAATCCTTATATGGGGGTGGGACGTAATCTCAGCTATACCAAATCGCTTTTCTTTAAAGCTAAAGGCTTCGCCTCTCACATGCATATTCTTTCCGGCGATGACGACCTTTTTGTAAACGAGAACGCCACAGCCGCCAACACCAGGATCGAAATCCATCCCGATAGCCATGTCTGGTCCGAACCAAAAACCAGCTGGTCATCCCTATGGCGCCAAAAGGTCCGCCACATGGGGGCGGGTAAAGCCTATAAAGCAAAAGACAAGCGTATCCTGTCCCTGCAAACTGGCACAGCAGTGTTGTTTTACATCCTTCTCGGCGCAATGGCTGCGCTACAGGCACAATGGTGGATCGTTCCTTCGGTGTACCTGATCCGGCTTATCATACAGATCATTGTATACTATCCTGCCATGAAGAAATTAAATTGCAAAAATGTGATATGGTGGTTCCCGCTATTGGATTTGTTTTTTAATACCTTTATATGTATACTGGCATCTGTCGCATTATTCAGGAAGAAGGTACAATGGAAGTAAACCCGAATTTTTCAGTTAACGCAACGAATGACTTTAATCAGGTGCAGCGTGCAAAAGCGGGCGATCAGAAAGCTTACGCCGAGCTGATGCAGCGGTATCGGGATTCCATTTTTTTCATGACCCTGAAGATGGTGAACAACCGCGATGATGCGAATGATCTCACCATCGAGACTTTCGGGAAAGCCTTCGAGAATCTCGACAAATACAAACCCGACTTCGCGTTCAGCACCTGGCTCTTCCGCATTGCTACCAATAACTGCATCGACTTCATTCGTAAGAAACGCCTTAACGTCGTTTCCATGAACGCTATGGAAGATAAAGAGGGAGAGGAGAGGACTTTTGATATCAAGTCAGATGTTCTGAACCCTGAGGAACGCTCCATTAAAAAGCAGCAAAAAGAAACCCTGCAGCTTATTATCGATAAGCTCCCAAACCGGTATAAAATTTTAATCAACCTGCGGTATTTCGAAGAGATGTCTTATGAAGAGATCTCCACACAGCTCGATCTCCCCCTCGGCACTGTCAAAGCACAATTGTTCAGGGCGAGAGATTTGCTGGCAAACATCTTAAACCGCAGGAAAAAAAACCCTTCAAGTGACTTCTGAATTAATTACACACTACTTTCCCCACCTCAGCGAAGAACAAAAGCACCAGTTCGCACAGTTAGAGGAGCTTTATGCCACGTGGAACGCGCAGATAAACGTAATCTCCCGCAAAGACATTGAGAGCCTTTACCTGCGTCACATCCTGCATTCCCTGGGCATCGCCAAGGTGATATCCTTCCTGCCCGGTGAGAAAGTCCTCGATGTAGGCACCGGAGGTGGTTTCCCGGGAATTCCCCTGGCAATTCTTTTTCCCGAAACATCCTTTCATCTTGTCGATTCCATCGGGAAAAAAATCAAGGTGGTGAAAGAAGTAGCAAAAGCTATCGGGTTGAAAAACCTCGAAGCCACTCACGCCCGTGCTGAACAGATCGACGGGAAGTTTCACTTCGTAGTCTCCCGTGCAGTCACACAGCTAAAGGACTTCTACCCCTGGGTAAAAGGCAAATTTGAGAAAACCTCTCTTAACACCCTGCCTAACGGTGTATTGTACCTCAAAGGCGGAGATCTGCAGCAGGAGATCTTAGAATCCGGATTGAAAGACGTAACCCTCACTCCACTATCAAAATACTTTGAAGAGGATTTTTTTGACACAAAATTTGTGCTATCTTTCAAGGCCCAATAAAGCCTTATGTCCTCTTTACACGAAATAGCCTTAACGCTCATTCCGGGCGTTGGGGTCGTAACAGCCAAGCTCCTTCTGGACCACCTTGGCGATGCCCGGTCCATTTTCGACGCAAGCCGCAAAGACCTGATCAACATACCGGGCATTGGCCCCAAGACCGCAGAAACCATCCTGTCGCAATCGTTCATGCAGCGTGCAGAGGACGAGCTCCGGTTTCTCGAGCGTTACAAAATTAAGTCGCTTTTTATCAACTCAGCGGAATACCCCTGGAGGCTGCGTAACTGCTATGATGCGCCTGTGCTGCTCTACTACAAAGGCAATGCAGAACTGAACGCCGATAAAATCATCAGTATCGTCGGCACACGAAACGCCACCGAATACGGCAGAGATCTCACTCACCAACTTGTAGAAGGATTGAAAGCGCAGGATGTGCTGGTCGTTAGCGGGCTGGCCTATGGCATTGATGTAGCGGCGCATAAAGCCTGCCTGAAGTCGGGAGTGCCTACCGTAGGGGTCGTGGGGCATGGTCTCGACCGGATATATCCCGCACAGCATCGCGCCGTAGCAGAAAGCATGCTCAATAGGGGTGGATTGCTAACAGAATTCGCCTCCCAAACGAAGCCCGACAAAGAGAACTTTCCCAAACGCAACCGCATTGTCGCCGGACTGGCAGATGCCACCATCGTAGTCGAAGCAGGTCTTAAAGGAGGAGCACTCATCACCGCAGAGCTGGCCAACTCGTATGACCGGGATGTCATGGCGTTTCCCGGGCGGGTAAATGATCCCTATTCAGCCGGCTGCAACTTCCTGATCAAATCAAACAGGGCCCACCTGGTTACAGGCGTAAAAGACGTGGAATACCTGCTCGATTGGATCCCCTCGCCGAACGCAAAACAAGCAGACACCCAGCTCAGCCTGCCATTGAACCTTTTCGGAGAAGAAAAAACCGTTGCAGAATACCTCTACGAACGCGGCTCCTCATCGTTCGACCAGTTGCAGACTGCTGTAGAAATACCACAAACGAAGCTCACCATGGTACTCCTGAATATGGAAATGCAAGATCTCGTGATTGCGCTGCCCGGAAAAAGATACCGTTTGCGTTAATCTAGTCCTTCCTCCTCATTTTTCGGATAGTCAAACAGCAGCTGATCCCCCGTCTGGCGGCTTACCATTTGCCAGCTCTCAAAAGGGAAGCTGATCAGCACAACACCACAGGTTGGCAGGTTATACAGATCACTGTTACAAAGCTCAACCACGATCTCCGTCAAGCCCGGGTTATGACCAAAAAGCGCAACC
>NZ_JAZQRL010000102.1:0-11558 GCF_045629565.1 Arcticibacter sp. | reverse complement strand
ATCCAGCCCCATAGTTGTTCAGCTACTGATTTGTATTCCACATCACCGGACGCATCATATGCCCTCAGACAAGCTATTGCCCACCACTTCATGTCGTCATAAAAAGTATTCCGATAGGTATTCCCGTTCTTCACATAACATCCTTTCAATAATTGCTTCATTTGGGCCAGATACCTTTGATCTTTGGTACGCAAATAAGCATCGACCTTTACGTCCAGCGCATGTGCATTCCACCAGTAATTAAAACCCTGATGGCCATTATTATCCTGAAGATAGTAATGCTGGCTGGTCGAATAAAACTCGTCGTCTAACGCTTCTTGAGCATTCTCTGATAGCTGAGACCAGTCATATACCTGCTCGGGAGCAGGTTTCGAAAGCTCTTCCGGTGTATCTGAGCCACCTTTGGAACATGACGCTATCATCCCCAGGGAGATCATTAGGAAAAATAAAAGGCTTACCTTGAACTCTCTCATAAATATTAAAGTTGAGGGAGTTGGACCTCCCTGTTAATCTATTTGTAAGTTATTGAATGAGTATAGGGCATGGCTCCCTGCATAGTCAGCGTGATATCGGTAGTCTGCGATTCACTTGCGAACTTATAAGTATAATCCCACTGCGTATTATCTACCTGATTAAGATAGTAGTAGCTTGCTGCGGAGGATGGTGTTGGCCTGTTATTGTCCTTGCTGGCACTTCCCCAAAACTTGTTGGTTACGGTACCTGCAGCATCTTTCTCCGTAATCCGGAATTTGTACCGCTCATCCTTGCCCCATGAAACCTGAGCCCAGGCAATCGGGATGTCCTTTGCTTCCCATACACCGTTACCACGATAAGTCAACACATTGCTCACCGCGTTTTTCGCGGCAAACCACAAGCCGACAGATTGTATTTCCGTAAAGTTCAATCCGGTGAGCAGATCAACGGTTATGCGATAAACTCCCGCATTGACCGTAATATTTCCCATGCCGTCGGAGATGTCAGACCCCTTGAAGTTAAACACATCATCCGTTTCATTAACAGCACCTTTGACCAGACCATAAGTACCAGGCTGTAAAGAAGTATAGACTTCAAACCGAGTATCAGATACTTTTTTTAGCTTTAATGCTTTACCCCGATCATCTCCGGCTTCTGTACCGGTTCCATACAAAACGAGCTCATTAGGAAGATCAAGGGCACGCCTGACGGTCATGGATCTCACCGCATTCGACGAAACACTGTTGACGCCGTTTGTCGATACCACTTTCCATTTCAACTTAACCGTTTCTAGTTCGGCGACACCTAAACCTTTGACAATCTCATTCAAAGCAGAATGAGACAGGCTGATCCTGTTCTCAGAACCCAGCTTAGCCGGAGTTCCCTTATAAATCGGAGAGGAGAAATCGCCATTGTCTTTATCCATCAGCAGTTCATAGAACACCACACTATTATCTGCAGCCTTTGAGGGTTCCCACTCAAAGATGACCATTTCGTTACTCCTTACGATATTAAGATCCAATGACGAATTATCGTCCGGGAACGACGGCAGGGATTCTGTTATTGTCGTTTGATGATTGACCACTTCGTCCTTTTCACAGGAGACTGCCAGGAAAGCAAGTAACACGACACCCGTCTTTATATGATTGAAAATTCTTTTCATTTCTAACAAGTTAATAGCACTAACACCTAAACTATTCCGTTACCAACCAGGGTTCTCCACCAGGCTGGGATTGGCATTCAATTCTGATTGAACTATATTCCACAGGTAATATTTCTTATTGAAAACTCGCGTTTCGAAAACGGTTCTCTTTAAAAAGTTGGTTTTGTCCGTAGCATCTGTGTTCATTCCATAGAAATCGCCGCCATCTGTCTCCTCTGCGATTTTCCATCTTCGGGTATCAAAGTAGCGATGGTTTTCGAAAGCCAGTTCTACCCTTCTTTCATGATGGATAGCCTCCCGCATAGCGTCCTGGCCTGCAGGGACAGGTGTTTCCCCGGGTGCAGAACCGTACTTAGGAATGCCGGCTCTCTCACGGATCATGTTGAGATACACCAGTATATCTGAATTATTCGGATCGAATTCATTCAACGCTTCTACATAATTCAAATAAATTTCCGCCAGTCTTATTTTTACCTCTGTTCTTTTAATGATGTTATCAGGATTGACAGTACTTCCCGGATGGACAAGTTTGCGGACAACATATCCGGTTCTTGACCAGTTTCGCCCATTATCATATTTACCACCATTGCCGCCTTTCAACATCGATATTACCATCGGATTGGCAGCCGTTGCACCACCAGCACCATTTATCCATTTACTTTGATGGAAAGTGACAGCGACATAGAACCGGGGTTCGCGGTTAGTATACATATTTGATGTTCCCGCATCATAGTAGGGAGTAGCGGCAGGTGCAGATCCTGACTCAGTATATCCTGAAGCAGGATTAATGATGGGAGTTCCGTTACTGTTATAGCCCAATACCGGACGATGACCGTTAGCCATAAAGTAAGCATCAACCACCGACTGTGTCGGTCCCCATGATTGCCATCCCCCCACACCTGCGGCTCCGGAATTGATGCCGCCTCTTGGCGATCCGTTTTTATCCGCCGAATACATATCAGAACTTTTTGCCATGATCACTTCGGAGTTCCAGTCCTTTGTAAATATGCCTTTTAAGGATGCATAAGGGTTGTAAACCCCGTTGGTACCGTATTCTTTATAAAGTGAATAATGTGGAATGTCTATAACCGCTTTGGCTGCGTCTGCTGCCCGCTTCCATTTATTAACATCGAACTGCTGGCTAATTAATTGTTTTCCATCTGGATTTTTAAAGTCAGCATATTCAGTATTTCCATTAAACAATGGGCTTGCGGCATACAGGAGTATGCGTGACTTTGTCGCCAGCGCGACTCCCTTGGACATCCTTGCAAATGAATTGGTATTATCCCCCTGTACCGCCGGATCCCGTGGCTCCAGTAGATCTGGCAGAGCAAGATCTATCTCACTGACGATGTAATCTATACATTCGTCAAAGGAGTTTCTTGGCAGATGAAACTGCTCGAGGGGCGCGTCGGAAGGCACAGGGGTATCGGGCATGATGATAACCGGCCCATACTGGCGAACAAGCATGGCATAATAAAAGGCTCTTAAAGCCCTTGCTTCCGCCCGGTATTGCTTTAATAGATTTTCATCAAGGTCTATACTCCTTCCCGGAATAGCGTTTTGAAGAAAAAATGAGGCATTACGTATACCCCTGTAGTAATGATTCCAGTAATTGTAGTCACCGCGGTTCCGATCCCAGTTACCCAGATTCATGGAGTAAGTCGCATAGTCGTTGTAAGTCACGTCCATCTCGTCAGACAAACCTTCCCAGGGGTTGTTGCTGGTATTATTGTCGACCTCGCTTCTGATGTAAGTGTAAACATTAGCCAGATACCTTTCGATATAGATCTTCCTTTCGAAAACATCGTCAATATAAAGGGTATCATCGGGAACCTGACCTAAAAAGTCCTTTTTGCACGAAGCAAGAATACCAAGGGTAGTAAATGCCAGCAAACAGCCTATTATTTTATATTTAAATTTCATTTTCGTCACAATTAGAATGATACATTTAGTCCCAGACTGTACGTTTTGATATTTGGATATCTTGTTCCGCTACCATTTCCCATTTCCGGATCATACATCTTGAAGGGGCTGATGGTGAAAAGATTATAACCAATGAAATAAACACGCATATTCTGTACACCGAGTCTCGCGAATGTCTTCTTGGGAACCGTATAACCAAAATCGAGAGTTTTAAGACGCAGGAACTTGCCATTCATCAACCAGTGACTGCTCTCCGCAGAATAGTTCTGGTTAATCTCACTATAGGATAATCTGGGATAGAAGGCATCTTGTCTCGGGTTTTCAGGGGTCCATCGATCTTCAATGTTGTAGTACAGACCACCTCTCGCTGAGCTATTGCGGAAAGGCATGAACTGGTTAGATAGATAAAGATCTACGTCGCCGATCCCCTGGAAGAATGCGCCTAATGAAAAGTTTTTGAAAGAAATATTGGCTCCAAAACCGTAGGTAGTTGCCGGAATATCACTTCGTCCGATCGCTTTCCGGTCAAAGCCATCGATGACGCCGTCTTCATTAAGATCCTGGTACTTCAGGTCACCAGCCATTACTACACCGGCGGTTTTGGCTACATCCGGATTATCGATCTCCTCCTGAGTATAAAATCCTTGCGCTACATAACCGAATCGCTGACCAATAGGATATCCTCTGCGATCCAACCATGGGTAGGCTTGAGTCGGCATATCATTTTCCAGTACTTCGTTCTCATTGTAAGTATACGTACCTCTGATCCCTACACCAACCTGTCCGAAGTTTTTATTAAATTCAACGGTAAGATCTACACCCTTACTGTTGTTTTCCCCGAGGTTACCAACCAGAGTACCGGTTACCCCTGCGCTTGCCGGAATAGCAGATTCACGCAATATGAATATGTTCTCCCTTCTGCGATTGAAGAAATCCGCCTGAATAGACAAAGCGTTCTTAAAAGTCGTTAACTCAACACCTATATTGAGATCTTTCTCTGTCTCCCAGGTAACATCCGCTGCGTATCTTTTGATCTCCAGTCCCTCAAAAGAGTTCGACCCCCATTGCTGACCAAACGCATATCCGCCGCCTGAACCGACCTGCTCCATAAACAGGAACCTGTCTCTGGAATCCGGACTGCTCCGGTTAAATACATTGATCCGGCTGTTACCTACAACTCCATAAGAGGCCCGGAATTTTAACAGCTGAAATACATCCTTTGCTTTACCAAAGAACTTTTCATTAGACAACACCCATCCTACGGCTCCGGACGGGAAAAATCCAAAGCGCTGATCTGGCGCAAAGTTTTCAGCTCCGTTGTAACCCACACTAACTTCCGCGAGATACCTGTCATCGTACGAGTACGATCCCCTCGCTACGAGGCCCAGATTCCTGAATGGGAGTGAAAGAATAAGATCTCCGGCTGTGGCAAGCTGCTTATCGGTTTGGTTGTAAAGAAATAGTCCCGTGACATGGTGCTTACCGAAATAATTATCGTAGTTAACGGCCGACTCCAGATAAAACTGTCTTTCGCCACCTGAATTTCTGCTGAAGTTCAAGAAGTCAGACCCCGCACTAACGCTTTGATTCTCATAGAGAAGATTGCCGTCCGCGTCCCTGCCGATAGCATAGTTGGTATAAGGAGATTTCGTTCTGGATATTCGGTTATCATTTCTGGAGTCGAAAGAGAAGAGCACTCTCGCTGATAAACCTTTTACCCAAAAGCTAAGATCCTGGTTAACCCTGATGTCAGAGTTCAGTTCGTTTCTAAAGGTTGTAACGTATCCTCTGTTGGTAAGTAAGGCCCAGGGGCTGTTCAAACCGCCTCCCGTAGAGGTAAACGGCTCAGCACCATTAGGATATTTCCCTACAGGATATAAAATAGGATAGGTCTCAAAGGCTTCTCCAAAGATTTCCTGAGTCCCCGTCCCCGGATAATTACCGTCAGTGATAAAACCCTTGATGCCCAGATTTATAGTGGTCGTTTTCGTTGCTTTGATATCGAGCGCCGATGTGAAGTTGTATCGGTCAAAGCTGATCTTGGAATCATAGTTCTGAAGCTCATCCGTTTTGAACAGGCCATTCTCATTATACGTAGATGCAGAAACATAATACGTCATCTTGTCCGAGCCTCCGCTGATGTTCATATTCACCTTACGGTTATTACCGAAGTTGTTGAACAGCTGATCCATCCAGTTTACATTAGGATAAAGTGTGGGGTCTTCCTGACTAAAAGTTTTCTGGATCCGGTCTGCCGAATAGATCGGCAAGCCACCTCGGGTGGTAGAGGCTTCGTTGGCCATCTGCATATACGTAATTCCGTCAGCCGCTTTAGGCACCCGGGTAAATTCAGTAAAACCCTGGTAAGCGTCAAAATTAATCTTGGTCCTTCCCTCGACGCCTTTTTTGGTAGTTACCAGAATAACACCATTCGCGCCTCTCACACCGTAAACTGAGGTCGATGATGCATCTTTCAAAATAACAAAGCTCTCAACATCATTCGGATCAAGGTTGGAAAACGGCCTTTCCACTCCATCAACCAACACCAGAGGCGTATTGCTACTTGTCGTATTCATCCCTCTTATATAGATATCGGCATTGTCAAGTCCCGGTTCCGCACTCCTTTGTACCCCAACCAAACCGGAGACCCGCCCTGCGAGCACTGTAGTGATATTGGCCACGGGCTGTTTCAAATCCTGAATTTTCAGGCCCGACTGAGAGCCCAACGTCTCAATTTTCCTTTGCCTTTGTCCATAGGCAACCACTACTACATCTTCAAGTACATTTGCCTGATCCGGTGTCATCTTTATGGTCACGCCCGAGCTGTTCACGCTTATCCTTTTAGTGGTGTATCCTAAAAAAGACAAGGACAGGCTGTCCACACCGGCAGGGACAGATACTTTAAACATGCCCTGAGTATCTGTAACGCCACCCGTGTTAGTACCAACGGCTCTGACCGATACACCCGGTAATGGAAGATCATGTTCATCTACAACCTTTCCTGTGGCCGTTTTTTGGGCAAAACCTGCCGAAACAAGAAACTGGAAAAAGATCATAAGGAGTAGCACGTGCCTGAGGGGTGGTAAGTTTCGCCTCATGTTTAAGGAACCCTCCTTCCGACAAAAGCAAGTAAATTTTTGGTTCATCGTTTATCAGTTAGTTATTAATTAGTTAGTTTATTGGCTAATATACGTCACTAAATTGATTTAGCAAATACTGTATATCATTAACTTAAAAATTGATATTTAAACAGTTATTCCATTGAAAAAAGCCACATTTAGCAAAAAACAAGTTGCCAAAGTAAAGGAATTGCAAAAAATCAAATCGTGTTACGACGTATTATACAGAAAACTGTACCGCTAATCAAACCAAATTCCATAACTAAATCATTTTAGCGGGCATCATTAGTGAGTATTTGCTTTCCACTCTTCAACGCTTCGGCCAACCTTTGGTAATCGACATCCTGAACAGAGACGTTCATATCCAGTGCTAAGACAGCTGCGACGGCAGCAGACTGACCCAGAATCATAAATACCGGTTCCATTCGCACTGATCCATAAGCGATATGCGAACTCGAGATACAAACCGGAACAATCAGATTACCACACTCAGTTTCTTTCGGAACGATAGACCGGTAAGAGATACTATAAGGTCGCGGAGGTTTGACACCAATATCACCTTCATTTTGAACATAACCTTCAACAGTCACATAACGCTGTGTATGGTGTGAGTCGAGGGCATAGGATCCCATCCCGACTGGCTCAGGAACTTTATGTCTTCCAAGCACCTGGTGCTCAGTCATCACATAGTCGCTTATCATCCTTCTTGCTTCACGCACATACAATTGACGAGGCCAATTTTCATTATCCTGAAACTCATCTGCTGCAAGTCCCCATTTCCTCATTTTTTCCTGAATCGCCTTGGGAACCCGGGGGTCATTAGCAATGAAATAAAGCATCCCCTTCTGGTAATTCTCATGTTGCCTGGCGATCTCCTTTCTCCTTTTATACGAAGCTTCAGGATAGTCGTAGTTCATCCCTATATAATCAAAGCTAACGGGACCATGATTGTTAACATCCGTTTTCAGATTAGGTATTCTGTCGAACTTATTAAACACTTCGTTCCATCCACTTTGGAACACCCTCAGCAAAAGTTCATACTGAGCAGCATCATAGCCTTCGGGCCTCGGGAAAGGCTTGCGATTTTCAGGATGATCGGTGAAGCAGGTACGATAGCAATACGCCTGAATCTTATCATCGCCTTCCCCGTTTGTTCCCGGTTGCCCGGAAGATATTCCCGGTAAAAGTCCACCGGATGGATTTCCCGGCATTTTGTAAGGGTCTATGTTCGTTTTAAAATAATGTTCATGTTGAAAAACGCCTTCCTGAATGCCATTCCAGGTTTCGCCGTATACCCGGTTCGCTTCCCTCCCAACCGTATAAGAAACTCCGGCCAAAGCCATCAAATCACCTTCATAAGTAGCGTCAATGAAAACCTTGCCATGGAATATCTTGCCACTTTCAGTTCTAAAAAAACACGATCTTCTTATCTTTCAGACTCAGAGGCTGGTTCCGGTCCAGCCATTCATTCCGGTGTACCCTGATCTTATTTTCGCTGATCAGGTCTTCAAATACCTTTTCAGCCACATGGGGTTCGAAAACCCACATCGTCTTATTTTCTCCGTCCACTGCCGGAGTGCCCTGGCCCCTGTTCCCATACTGTTCTCTTTTTTGCCACTTCCATGATTCGGGGCGCTGATAGTGCAACCAGATCCTGTGATAAAACTCCCGGGCAAGCCCCCCGATTACACGCTTATCTCCGGTATCAGTAAAACCCAAACCACTGGATGACAGACCACCCAAATGAGTATCCGGAGAAACCAGAAGGACCGACTTACCGGCCCTTGCTGCTTCTACTGCCGCTGAAACGCCCGCAGATGTACCTCCATAAACGATGATATCCGCTTCGTACGCCTCTCCAGACCTTGCTTTCGTCACAGAACACGAGATGTTCGCTACCAGAGCAAACAGAACAAGAAAATTGTGTCGCTTAATTAGCATCTTAGAGAATATCATTAATCCCAGTTTGGATTTTGCGGATACGGATTGCCGGTTGTTACGGCGTTAATTTGCGACAAGGGTATCGGCCTCAGTATATGAAAATCCTTTATATTGTTTTTTGCCTCGAAATCGTCATACAAGCGAACACGCTCAACTAATTTACCTGTACGGACCAGATCAAACCAACGGAGGTTCTCCCCTATTAGCTCCCGGGTACGCTCGTCAAGTATAAAGTCGATGTCGACATCAGCCGCGCCGATCTGCATGTTGGCCGTTCTACCCGGAGCAGCAGCACGGCTGCGCACTGCATTGATGTAGGTGACTGCATCATCTACGCGGTTCAATTTTAACGCAGCTTCAGCAGCTATCAGATAGGTTTCCGCCAGGCGGTATACGATAATAGGGCGATGTGAATTTTCATTAACGGTGGTACGGTTGGGATCGAGATATTTTGTCATCGTGGGCCATATACGGTCGTTGGTATAGCTTTCAGGGGTAAACACAAAGTATTTTTTAGCCCTGATCTGCTCGATCGTCATATTATACCCAGGAAAGAACAGCGCCGTGTCGCCCACTGCAACGGAAGGACTCTTCACCTTATAGGTTACCCCTCCCACAACTACATCGTATGTCGCATCAGCGGCCGGCCTCAGAGCTATAGATGCCTTCCATACCGACTGGAAAGTCTTATAATATCTCGTATCGTTTACCTTATCTGCAAAAGCAGTTTCAAGCACCCATTTAGTAGCCCTGATCCATGCGTAGGAACGGCCGTCATTCAGATTACGTTCGCCAAGGAACCGGTCATAAGGAGCAACATACAGGTGGTTCCAGGTATGGCTGCCGCCAAACGTTAAATCCCTCGAATATTGCACGTTAAATAACACCTCTCTGTTATTCTCATTGGTTGGTCTGAATACTTCGCCGAAATCAGCTAATAACCCTACGTTGTGAACAGACTGCGGATCGATCAGGCTCTTCGCCATATCAAAAGCGTTCTGGAAGTCAGTCGCCTCCGCAGCACTTGAGTAGCCCCTGGTAAGATAAACCCTGGACAGCAAATGCTTAGCAGCTGCAACAGATGCCCGGCTCGGACCACTTGTCTGTGTATTTGCCGGCAGATCGGCGACACAGATATTTAGATCATCAATAATGAATTTATATACCTCTGCCTTATTAGTCCTCTCAGCACTGGTAGAGGGGCTCCTCGAAAAGTTCGTATTCAACGTCACATCACCGAACAACTGCACCAGTGTAAAGTAATAGAAGGCACGCAGGAACCTCGCTTCAGCAATTCGCTGCTTCTTTACTTCTTCGGTTACTCCGGTAACATTATTACCGAAATCTACGAGGCCGTTACAGGTATTGATCCACTGGTAACAGTTGTTCCAGATACTGCTCGAAAACTCGTTATTTGAATTAAAAGACGTATTATAGTTAGCCACGTTCGCCGTACGGTTACCATTGGCGGTCCGTAGCTCGTCAGTCCCGATATTGGTAAACGCTTCAAGCCCTTCTTCCGGACCATATAGCGATCTAAGTCCTCCATAAGCCGCATTCAAGCCGCTTTGAATACCCTGCGAAGTGGAAAAGAAATCTTCAGTCAGCTTGGAATGATTTTCCTCATCCAATTCTTTTGTACAACCGGTTCCCAGAAGTACGATTGCAGCGAATGCAGATATGATGTTTGCTATTTTTTTCATCGTTTTTCGTATTAGAAGGATACATTTAAACCAAACAACATGGACCAGATAGCCGGCGTAATCTGATCAATATTTCCGTTCGTCTCCGGATCAAGCCCTTTTCCATCCCGGATATAAGGAGAAAAGAAGGTAAAGGGATTTGACGCTGTCGCGTAAATCCGGGCAGATCTGGCCCCTATAAACTTCAACGGATTTGACGGCATGGTATAGCCTAAAGTGAGTGTTCTGATTTTCAAATAAGAGGCGTCGAAATTATCGAGAGTGCCATTATATACAGGAAACTGCGTGGACGAGTTCGCTTTCGGCCAGTAATTAACCGGGTTATCAGGAGTCCAGTAATCCACGTCCAGATTATTATATACCCCTTGAAGTGTATTCGCAAAGCTGGTGTGTATACTTGACTGCAGCATACCACCAGATTTGAAGTACGCTACAACCGAAAGATCGAAGTTTTTGTAAGCAAAGCGATTGGTGATACCACCTTCAAACTTAGGCTGACGGGAACCCAGAATAATACGATCGTCCGCCGTAATACGGTCATCCTTATTGACATCCTCAACCTTGACTGTCCCTACAAGCGAGTTTGGCCCGGCAAGATAAGCGTCCTGCGTTGTGGTCAATCCAAGCTTTTGTGCCAGGGCTAAGTCCTCAGGCGTATTTTGCCATAGACCTATCCTTTTGTAGTCGAAGAATACCCCGTTTGGTGATCCCACGAACCAGCTGTTTGCCAGATCCCGTGTCACCCCCTCCTGCAACTTCGTGATCTTATTCCGGTTAAAGAAAATGTTAATATCTGTCGTCCAGCTAAAAGACTTCTTCCCGTCACCCGCAAAATTGACGGTGTTCAAGTCCAGCTCCATACCGTAATTCTCAGTATTTCCTATATTATTCCGCACCCGGCTGAACCCGGAGGTTCTCGGTAAGGTTTGGTACAATAACAGATCGTCTGTTTTCTGTTGATAGTACTCGACCGAGCCAGAGACCCGGTTATTGAACAATCCGAAGTCAAGACCGAAATTCAGAGAAGTAGTATACTCCCAACCCAATGTGATGTTTGCCGGCGATTCAGGATTAGGATAGGCACCCTGAACATTCGTTCCTCCAAAATTGTAATACAAGTTGGTCAGACCACCTATCGTTTCGTATGCACCTATTGCCTGGTTACCCACACGACCATAGCTGGCCCTGAACTTCAAATCAGAGATCACCTTGCTATCCTGTAGAAACGATTCC
>NZ_JAZQRL010000101.1:0-145713 GCF_045629565.1 Arcticibacter sp. | reverse complement strand
GCTTATGCGGCTGAAGAGCCGGGAGAATTTCCTTCGGGGCCGGTGAATATGGAACTTAACGAAGAACAGCAAACACGGGCAGCGTCCTTTAGTATAATGTGTTATGAAGGCAACAGGCTGCTACGAGATCAGGAACAACGGAAAGAGAAGCTCACCACGAAAATGGCGGCAACAGAAAAACGGGCAGCAACAGAGGCAACAACAAAAACGCAGGTAAAAGCGACGAAGCAACGAACGGCAGATGAGAGGGATAGAGCAGATTTCCCGATAGGGAAGCGGGTATCGTTCTCTTCCAGATCCTAGATGGTATGATCAGCAGAAAGACCCGCCCGTGCATGCCGGGTTCAGGTCTTCCTTTTTAGTGATATTCAGCAATGTATCAGAAGCACTCTATGGTCTGATTGACTGTCCAGCTTTGCTGGCCGTCTAATTTGATTATACCTTCTTTATTTTCCAGATGCTGATCGTGATCAATGCTATCAGGGATGCCACACCATGGTTCAATGCATACAAATGGGGCATCTTTCGCTGCCCATATGCCCATGTATGGGAAGCCTTTAAATGTATACGTTAAGCCATGTTCATTCTTGTTGTTCACAATAGAGATAGCCGTTGACTTTAAGTCTTTAAAGATGACTGCGTCCTGGTAAAAAAGCTCATGTTTAAGCTTCAGTTCCTGCTGGTTGTCCAGATATTTGGAAGGTGTAGTCAGGTAGTTTCCACTTACTGCCCATGAATCTGCATTTTCCACCTCGCTGAAAACAAGTGAATGATCTTCGTATCCTCCGTCTGTCAGCGGAACCTTGAAAGCAGGGTGTGAACCAATGGAAAAGTACATGGGCGACGTGTCGGGGTTGCTGACATGATACTCCAGCGCAACCTTATTATTTTCCAGGCTGTATTTTAGCCGCAGTTCAAAAGCAAAAGGATAGCTTTTTAATGTTTCTTCGTTGCTTTTCAATAAGAAAGTCGCTGTAGTAGCCGTGCTGCTTTCCACTTCGAAGTCAGTATCGCGGGCAAAACCATGCTTTTCCAGGTGATAAGTTTCACCTTTATAAGTGAATGAATCGTCAATTAATCCGCCAACTATGGGGAACAGAACAGGTGCATGTCTTGGCCAGAAAGCGGCATCGCCGTTCCACAGGTATTCGATCTGGTTGGTTTTCGAAAAGATACTGTGCAACTCTGCCCCGTGCGGATGGATATCCACTTTAATATCATCGTTCTCTAGTGTTATCATGATATATTGTTATTTGAATATTTTATGTGTCGGGTAAAAATAGCGTATTTAGTATTTTAATCTGTGAAATGAAGAAATATATCTTACCGGCCTTTTTGTTGTTTTCTATTATCTATTCAGGCTGCTCATCAAACCCCTACGCTGCAAGCAACCGGATTTACCGTAAACAGGCTAAAGACCTGGCGAGATCACTTGAAGCGCTGCCGCCCGTTGAGAATTACGGTGGAAAGGTTCCTGCCTATCAGGTCGGCACGGTTAACCTTAATCTGAGGAAGCCAAACTATGTAATTATTCATCACACAGCCCAAAACTCCTGTGAGCAAACGCTCAAAACGTTTACCCTGCAGCGGACTCAAGTTAGCGCTCATTATGTGATATGCAAGGACGGTACGGTGCATCATATGCTCAATGATTACTTCAGGGCCTGGCATGCAGGCAACGGTAGGTGGGGAAATAACACGGATATCAACTCCTCTTCGATAGGCATCGAGCTCGATAACAACGGATTCGAGTCATTTGCCGACAGCCAGATAGAGAGTTTACTCCAGTTGCTTACAGTCTTGAAAAAGAAACATAATATTCCTGTTGGTAATTTTATCGGGCATTCTGACATCGCTCCGGGAAGAAAAGTAGATCCGAATGCGAACTTTCCATGGCAGCGGCTGTCTGAGAGCGGCTTCGGGCACTGGCCTGATAGTGTGCTTGACACGGTTCCGTCTGCTTTTAACAGCGTTCATGCCTTGAGAATGATCGGCTACCATGTTAAAGATTCTGTAGCGGCCATAAAAGCTTTCAAGCTTCATTTTATTCAAACGGATACCAGTCCCGTCATCACGCCGAGGGACAAGGCGGTTTTACAGAACCTGGTGAAAAAGACCGGATTGTAACTTATAGATTTTGTCTATATGGCATTGATATTAACTATGATGAATTGCGGAAATTTCATTGCTTTCGTAAGAAATCGGGGCTATATTTGCAATGTAAATAAATCTAAGGATAAAAAATTATGATTACAATAGGCCAAAAGTTTCCGTCTTTCGAGAAGAAAGCAGTAGTTAGCATTGAAAAAGGAAAAGAGTTTGAAACAATCACATCTGAATATCTTACCAATGATGATAACGTTTGGACTGTAATGTTCTGGTGGCCAAAGGATTTCACCTTTGTTTGTCCAACTGAAATTGCTGAATTTAATAAAGCGTACGGTGAGTTCCGTGACAGAGATGCCCGTTTAATCGGAGCTTCAACTGACTCTGAATTCGTTCACGCTGCATGGAGAAACAATCATGACGATCTGCGCGATTTGAAGTTCCCTATGCTGGCTGACACATCCAAATCACTTGCTGAAGATCTGGGTATCCTGGAGCCGACTGAGAAAGTAGCATACCGTGCTACGTTCATTATCGATCCACAAGGACTTGTTCGTTGGGTGTCTGTAAATGACTTGAACGTTGGTCGTAACGTGAAAGAAGTATTACGTGTTCTTGATGGTCTTCAAACCGATGAGCTTTGTCCTTGCAACTGGGAAAAAGGTCAGGAAACGATCAGCGCATAAGCGCATCCTTCTAATTAAATAGGTTACAAGATCCCCGTTTTTTGCGGGGATTTTTTATAAAAAACAAATTTATTGTCATGAGTGAAACTACAGAAGTTATAAAGGAGCTATTAGAAAGTTTACAGCTGGACGGCAATTACCGTACTGCCAGCCTGGAGTTACTTGAAAAAGGTGAGTCCCGTTACATCAGAGACCTGAAAGTCAATTTTGCGAGCACGCTTACTTCTGAGCACCTATCTGCAAAGGAAATAGGATTGATTGGTGTATCGATCGCTGTAAATGCGAATAACAAGCCTTTAACAGACTTTTATACCCGTTTTGCTGAGCAGAACGAAGCCACGGCTGCTGAGATCGCTGAAGCTGCCGCTTGCGCATCTCTACTGGCATCAAACAACGTGTTCTATCGTTTCAGACACTTCACCCAGAAAGAAAAATATACGCAGATACCTGCACGAATCAGGATGCAGATCATGATGAAGCCGATAACGGGTAAGGAATTCTTTGAACTGATCAGCCTTGCGGTTTCTGCAGTAAACGGCTGTGAGATGTGTGTCAATTCTCATGAAGATTCACTGATTAAACTGGGTGCTAAGGAAGAGCGCATCTTTGATGCTGTGCGGATTGCCTCTCTTATTACCGCTACCGGCAAAGTGATTTACTAAAAGATATTTTATAAATAAATGTCGAAAACTTGTTCCGTCGATTTTATTTGTAAAATAAAATCGTTAATTTAGCTACAAGGTTAACCGCCTTCGAGTTGTTAGATTTCCCGTAATAGATAGGTTGAAGGATGAATCACCCTATCTGAGATTCGAAGGAAAAAGGTTTTTAATTGTAATTAGGGAAGGCCGTCGTATGATATGCTCATACGACGGTTTGTTTTTATAGGGTTGTCGTTCCAGTTGTAGTTCTCCCTTAATCCGTTTATTTTAAAGATTTTACCTCCATTATAAGTCCTTTCCTGATGCTTCTGCACGGTTTTTGTTCTCTTTCTCAAAAAGAAGACATATGCAACATACAAATCAAGACAGCTCAACGGGTATATATTTTATACTGGCTATTATTTTTGGTGTATTGACCGGGTGGGTTTCTACCTCGTCACTTGTTTACGCACTGGTCGGAGCGATAGTGGGCATGCTGTTCGCGGGCCTGTTTGTGAGTGTGTTTGTGAAGGGAAAACATGACTAAAAAAGAAGCGTCAGAACTTTATTCTGACGCTTCAACCTAAACCTTATCACAATTAAGCCAGTAGGTGGCTCGGTAATATAACGGTTTCTGGTGCTATTTGTTTTACGAGCTTTTCCTGAGCTCTGTTTTCTGCAGGTTTTGATAGTGCTCGTTTACCTTTTGGTATGCGTTTTCGACCGTGTTGCTGATGATCGTGATTAGCTCTCCAACACGCGGACTGTCGGTTATAAAGGCCCATACTTCATCACTGCTCTGTAATACGGTAACGGGTTTATCGGGACTAATTTCCCTGACTCCTTCGACAAGTAATCTGGCGATCTCATTAGCGGTGCGTCCCCTGAGATATCTTTCCTGACAGACTACGATCTTGTCGAAGATCTCGGCTGCGAGCCGACCCATTTTTCGGATATCATCATCACGGCGATCTCCTGTGCCGGAGATGACGCCCGTACGGATAGATGCGGGACTGCTCAGTATAAAGGGTTTTATGCCCAGCAGGCCGTCTGGATTATGCGCGTAGTCAACGAGTATTTTATAGGTTTGGAAATCGAAAAGGTTCATTCGGCCGGGAGTGTGTTCGACGGAAGGGAGGAAGCTCTCCATGGCGGACCGGATATCTGAGACCTTGAATCCCCATGAGTATGCAGCAAGGCCTGCGGCCATCGCATTCTGGACCATGAACATCACTGTTCCGCCATAGGTGACCGGTATATTGTCGACACGCACAAGCGGAATTTTCCAGCCTCCTTTTCTGATCGTAATAAAGCCTTTTTCCACGAAGGCAGCCGTTCCGCCTTTATGGCAATGGGTAATAATGGCTTCGTTTTCTGCTTCGGTGCTGAAGTAGGCTACATGGCAATGGTTTGTCTTTCGACCGATTTTAAGGCAATGCTCATCATCTGCATTCAGAATGGCCCATCCGTCGTTCTTTACCGATTCAATCAATACGCTTTTTACCCGCTGCAGATCAGAGAGCGTGTTGATGTCGGAAATGCCCAGATGGTCTTCCTGGATATTGGTCAGAACAGCAATATCACAGCTGTCGAAACCAAGCCCCGCACGCAGGATACCCCCCCTGGCGGTCTCAAGGACCGCAAACTCGACGGTCGGGTCTTGTAATACAAAAGCGGCACTTGCAGGCCCGGTCGTATCACCCTCTTTTAAAAGGGAGTCATGTATATAGATACCGTCGGATGTGGTGTAGCCCACGCGATATCCATTGTTTTTGATGATATGAGAGATGAGCCGGGTGGTGGTGGTCTTGCCGTTTGTCCCTGTTACTGCGATGATAGGTATCCGCGACGATTTGCCCGCAGGGTAAAGCATGTCCAGCACAGGTGCAGCTACGTTCCTGGGCTTCCCTTCGGAGGGAGAAAGGTGCATTCTGAATCCCGGCGCTGCGTTGACTTCCAGGACTACGCCTCCGGTCTGCTTCAGGGGTTCAGAAAGATTAGCGGCCATGATGTCAATGCCACAGATATCGAGGCCTACTACCTTGGCAATACGCTCGCACATGAAGACGTTAAGGGGGTGAACCAGATCGGTTACATCTACCGATGTTCCTCCGGTGCTCAGATTCGCCGTTGATTTCAGGTAGACTACTTCCCCATGGGTGGGTATGGAGTCAAGTGTATATCCTCTTTTTCGCAAAAGAGATTCGGTATCATGGTCAACACTGATTTCAGTCAGCACGTTCTCGTGACCATATCCTCTTCTGGGGTCACTGTTCTCTTTCTCAATCAGGTGCCGGACCGTGCTTAGTCCGTCGCCAATAACATGCGCGGGCTTTCGCATGGCGGCAGCAACCATCTTATAGTCAATCACCAGGATCCTGAAGTCGTGTCCCTGAATGAAGCGTTCGGCAATGACTTTGGGAGAGATTGTGCGGGCATACTCAAAGGCAGCTTCGGCATCGCTCATGTTTGTGACGTTGATCGTCGCTCCGCGACCGTGGTTTCCATTAAGCGGTTTAAAAACCAACGGGAAGTCGAGCCCGGCGACTGCTTTTTGAAGGCCCTCCCTGGTCGTTATCGTCATTCCCTGTGCTACAGGTATGGCTTGTTCATTTAAGATTCGTTTGGTTTCCTCCTTGTTGCCGGCAATATCGACGGCGATATTACTTGTGCGGTCGGTAATGGTTGCCCTCAGGCGAATCTGATTTTTGCCGTGACCCAGCTGAATGAGGGAGCCGGAATTCAAACGGAGGTAGGGAATATCCCGCGCTATAGCCTCTTCGATGATAGAACCGGTGCTCGGTCCGAACCTGACATCGTCGCGCAATTTGCGCATCGTCATGATATCTTTCTCGAGATCGTATGCGGTTCCGTCGATCAGCGCTTCGGCAATCTTTACGGCAGCTTTGGCAGCGTATACGCCTACCTGCTCTTCCACGTAGGAAAACACGACGTTGTATACACCGGGCGTATTGGTGCTTCTGGTGCGCCCAAATCCGGCAAACATACCTGCAAGTGTCTGTATTTCGAGGGAGATATGTTCGATAATATGGCCCATCCATGTACCTTTTTCGACTCTTTCAAAAAACCCGCCTTTATGGCCTTCAGAACAACGATGCTCATACAGACTGGGTAAGAGCTGTTCAATACGCTCTCTAAAACCGGGAAGAGTATTGCTTGGCCTATGCTCAAGATCTTCCAGGTCCAGGCGCATCTGAATAAGCTTCTTTCTTCTGATTGACCATATATTCGGTCCTTTGAGCGCCTGAATACTCTGTATTTTCATCCCTAAGACAATTAAAATTTGTCATGTAACTCTTAAATGAACCGAAAGGTTTTTGACCGTTTAAAAAACTAAAAGGCTAAATATTTGATATATTAATTAATGTGAACTAAAATAATCAGGTATGGTCCCGAAAGGTAAACTAGTTATCATCGGTGGTGCAGTGGATTTGGGGACTTCACTGAGCTACAATGAAGACATCAATCATCCTCATTACATCAAGTTTTTCGAACGCGGAATTTTGAAAAGGATGATAACCGAATCGGCCAAAGGCGAAGATTCAATAGTAGAGGTCATCACGACCGCCTCTAAAATTCCGGAAATTGTTGGAAACGAATACATTAAATCGTTTCATCAGTTGCAGGTAGGGGCTGTCAACGTGATGAATATTAAGACACGGGAAGAGGCAAAATCTTCTGAGGTGATCGAACGCATGAAGAGAGCCGATATCGTGATGTTATCAGGAGGTGATCAGCTGAGGTTAAGTGCCATTCTGGGAGGAACGGAGTTGCATCGTATACTGAAGAAAAGATATCAGGAGGATCACTTCGTCGTTGGGGGTACATCAGCGGGCGCTGCTGCCGCTTCTACCAATATGATTTACAGGGGAAGTAGTTCCGAGGCGTTATTGAAGGGGGAAGTTCAGATCACCGGAGGGCTCGGCCTGTTGAATAATGTAATTATCGATACTCATTTTGTGCAACGGGGGCGAATAGGACGATTGTTTTATGCTGTTGCCAGTAATCCTGGTATGCTGGGCATCGGGCTAGGTGAGGATGCCGGCTTGCTGATTACGGGGGGAACTTCTATGGAGGCGATCGGATCAGGACTAACCATTTTAGTGGATGGCCGATACATTAACGAGACCAGCATATATGATGTAGAGATCGGTTCTCCTGTCTCCATCGATAATTTGAAGGTACATGTAATGTCTATTTACGACAAATACGACCTTCAACAGCATACCCTCACTATCAACAAAGCGATAAAGATAGAGGACGATACCTTTTTAAAAGCTAAAGATTACGACTAATGAAACCAAAGCTTATCATACATGGGGGCTTTTTCAGTGAATCGGGTACCAACGATGACGTGAAAAGGGCCAAACAAAATGCCTTAAGGGAAATAGTGGAACGGTCTTATGCTCATCTGGAAAATCACCCTGCTGTTGAGACAGTAGCATATGCCGTGTCTTTGCTGGAAGATTGTGATTTGTTTAATGCGGGTACGGGCTCGCAGATCCAGAGCGATGGGAAGATCCGCATGAGTGCGGCGATTATGGACGGGACCACGAGTAAGTTTGCGGGTGTTATCAATATTGAGGATGTGCGCAACCCGGTATATGTAGCGCAAAGTCTGCTTCATTATGAGGACAGTGTGCTGGGCGGCCCGGAGGCTCTGTCGTTTGCCAGAGGAATCGGAGTTGAACACTACAATCCTGAGACTGCTCAGCGCAGGCAAGAGTTTGAGGAAAAAAGTGCAGCAACAGCTAGAACGGGAACTGTAGGATGTGTTGCGCTCGATGCCAACGGATGTCTGGCGGCCGCTACTTCAACCGGGGGCAAAGGCTTCGAGATGCCGGGGAGGATCAGTGACTCTGCAACTGTTGCAGGAAATTATGCTAACGCATTTGCTGCTGTGTCCTGTACGGGTGTGGGGGAAGACATTGTAAGCGGTGCTGTTGCGGCCAAGATCGTTACGCGCGTGACCGACGGCCTCTCCCTCGGAGAGGCAGCCCGTAAAACACTTGGGGAGCTTAAGGCCTTTGACGGTTTCGCCGGAATCATAGGAATCTCCGCCCGGGGCGAAATATATCACCTGGATTCGCATAAGTATATGGTTTGGGCAGCCTTTTCATCGGGTGTTGAAACTTTCTGATCGGTAGGAGGTTTATACCAGGAGTTTATATCTTTTCATGAAAGTTCTGTATCTGGCAATCGCCCTGTTTCTTTTTCATCCTTCTTTGTCATCCGGTCAGGTAATTACAGACTCGATTGAACTGCTTGTCCCCGATGTATCGTCTCCTGACGACCCGCAGGCGAAAATAAAAGCGATAAGGGCGATGATAGCTAGTTTAAACCGCGATACGCAACTTGTAGAGGAAGGAGATCTGCGCATAGAGCTAAGCAAAATTATGTTTAAGGAGGGCTGGACCAAGAAGGCTTTTTCGGAGCTGCTTACGGCTGAGATGCTCTTCCATAAGGCGGGAGATAGTGAGAAACGTGAGGCGGCTATCGCGACGATGGCCGCGTTCTATAAGGCGAACAACGCACTTGCAGACGCTGAAAAGTACTACACTTTGCTATTGCAGGTTCAGGAAACCCAGCAGAAATACGCGGAAGCTGCGAAAACAGCCAACATCCTTGCCGGGGTATTGATGAAGAGGCAAGACGTGAAGAAGGCTTCGGGGTATCTGAACACGATCATTGAAAACCAGTATGATGCGCCTAATGGGAAAAGTACGTTGGCTGACGCCTACGTCAAACTCGCTGAAATCCGCAGGGTTCAAAAAAAATATAAACAGGCGGAAAGCCTGATCTTGAAAAAGGCCCTGGGGCTTTACAGGTCGGCAGGTAACCAGGTTGGACGAGTGAACTGTTTTGATGTGCTGGGTCATATTTATCTGGAGCAGAAGCGGCATTCGGAGGCTAAATGGTTCTTTATTCAGGCAAATACGCTGGCGCGTAACCTGAATGATGAGAAAGGGGTGGTGGTGTCTCTGGTAAACCTCTCCAGGGTGAAGGTGGCGATAAAAGATTATTCTTTGGCTGCCCGGGATCTGAAAGAGGCGAGTGCTATCGCTGCCCGGCTGAATAACCTGAGCCTGATGGCTGACGTGAAGGACGGGTATGCCAACTATTATTCCCGTACTGGTAATAAAATTGCGGCGAAAAGTTCGGAGCGTGGTTCTGTGAAGCTGACAGATTCTGTTAGCCGTATGATGACCTCTCAGGCTGAATCGGCGCATACGGCCCAGGTTGTTCCTCATGAGCCTGTTGCTCCGGTAGTGGCTTCTGAAGAAGCGCCGCGAAAGCAAAAAAACTATACACTTGAGATCGCGGCGGCGATCTTTTCCCTCATCTTGCTCGGTGCATTCCTTTTGAAAAGAAAAAAAGAATAAGGCAATAACTTGTAATCTAATTAGTTATATCTCTATCTTTGCAAAGAGTTCTAGAAAGCATATGGGGAAAAAACTAATAATGGGAGCATTAGCAATCATGCTGATTGCTAATGGTGTAGTGTGGGCAACTGAGGGGGATTCCTTGATCAACAAACATGTGAAGATGGTTGGGCCGGTGTACTTTGACGCATCGCCACCTGTGGATTCTGCACTTTTATACAAGCAGATGATCGGTAAGCGACTGCTTAAAAAGAATAAAGATGTTGCGGATCTGGTGAAGTATAACAATTTGCTGATGCTTCATTCGCTTCTTAACCAGACGGAAATATCGCAGGAACCGAATGAAAACCTGCTGCCTGCATTGAAAATATTGCTTGAAGATTATAAGCAGTTGAATGACCAGCGCAGTCAGGCATTGATCTTAAACACTTACGGCGTACACTACGGTAAAAAAGGTAATATTCCGCAGGCTATATTTTATTTTAATGAAGCCTTCAGGTTAAAAGAGAACCTGAATGACAAGCCGGGTATGGTTGCCATCGCCTCTAATCTGGCTGCGCTTTACCGCTTATCCGGAGAATATCAAAAAGCCATCGCGCAAAATGAAACGGTGATCCAGCTGTACAGGTCGATGAATAAAAATCATGCGGTGGCCGAAACCTACCTTCAGCTGGCTGAAAACAAGTTGTCGGTTAACAAGCATGAGGATGCGGAGTATTATATTATCAAAAAGGCGCTGCCTCTGTTTACACGCATGGGAAATAAGGCAGGTCGCATGAAATGCTTTCAGGGGCTTTCCGGGCTATATTACAATCAGAAACGTTATTCAGAAGCAAAATGGTTTTGTATCCAGACGACCAATTTAGCGGAGAAACTGAACGATAAGCAGGCCTTGATAGGTAGTCTGATCCATATCGCAGAGGTTAAAAATGCGCTGGAGGATCATGAAGACGCGCTTGTAGACTATAAAAAAGCTGAATCTCTTGCTATTCAAAATCAGTATATGGTTAAGCTGGTGGAGATTAAGGGAGATATGGGTGAAACCTACAGCATGATGGGAAACTACTCAGCTGCGGGTTCCGCTCTGGATGAGTATGCCAGACTTCACGAAAAACTGGTTAAGGGCATGGTTTTATAGCCGATTAATCTTCTGATTGGCGGAAAAACCTACCGCGAAATACTTTTGAACCTATTACATCAGTCCCATCGTCTACCAGCGGTGGGATTTTTTTATGCCTACCTGCCGGCATAATTGTCTGTCAAGGCTGCAGATGATGACGGGCAGCTATTAAAAATCACCGGGTTATACTTGGAAATTCCCGGATTTTTCTACGTTTGTATCGTAGTTGAGTGATGATAAGGCATCTGGCACTCACTAGTGACGGACCACCCTTATCAAAGGAGCTAAAAGCTCTGCAGAGGAATGTAATGAAGTGGGATAGAATGAAATGAAAAGCCATTTGGATACATTCGTAAAACAGCAGGCTTTCCGGATGGCGTGCTGTTTTTACCTAAACCAGTAAGAGATAGCGACTTACAGTCAAAAACGCCGCATTTTTTGGGCCAATTTGCGAACCATTCGTAAAACAAAGGATTAAACCAATATACATAAGTACGTTATGGAAATAATGAACTTGCAGGAACACTTGCGGTGTTTCCATTATGAGAATTCGAAATCGCCGATGATCGAGGTGCGGCATCTTGCCCGCGGAGTGAGTGATGAAATGACTTTTTCGCGCAATGAAATTGTCTTTGAGATGGAGGGCAAAATCCGGTTTAGATTCCGGGACCATCCCGAAAAACTGGTTGGGAAAGGATACTTTGTCTTTTTGCCGGTCGGCGGGCTGTTCCGTTACAAAGCCGTTAAAGACAGCGTGGTGATGGTCATCCGTCTGCACAGGAATGTGAAGCTGTGCGAAGGCTTTATTGTGGAACAATTATTGGCCAAATCGCGGCCGCAAGAGGAAATGGAAAAGCCGGAATCGGTTACTGCGCTGGAAATTTTGCCGCCCATATGGCATTTCCTCGAGGGGCTGAATGGTTGTATATCAGACGGTTTAAGGTGCGCGAATTACTTTAACACCAAGATAGAGGAACTCTTTATCTTGTTGTTTGTGTACTATTCAAAGGAGAGTCTTCACGATTTCTTTTCGCTGATCCTTAGTCCGGATACCCTGTTCTCGGAACAAGTGCGCCTGAACTACCATAAATACCATACTGCGCAGGAGTTAGCCCATTCCATGCACATGACAGTCAGCAAGTTCAACAAGAAATTCAAATCTGTATTCGGGATGCCGCCTTACCAGTGGATGCTGGAGGGAAAAGCGAAGAGAATACATTCCGAGGTGTATTCAGGGAATAAACCGCTCAAACAGATAGCGGAAGAATACGGTTTCACCGCCCAATCGCACCTAAACCGCTTCTGTAAGGAGATTTTCGGGATAAATCCGGGAGAGATCAGAAAGAAGAGGGAACAAATGGATTGATTTGGTAAACTATAGCACAGAAATGGTAATTTTTTATCAGAATTGACCCTCTACTTTTGCTGAACTGGACTGATAGTTAAAAACGACTGTCTGTCACTAACGAATGATGGACACATCATGGCAGCAAAAGAAAGAGAGATATATATGAACTTTAGGTGCCCTTTACTGATCATCGGCATGGTATTCAGTTCCCTTTGTCATGCCCAGCGGAACTGGTACGGGTTTACGCCCACCGCCGGGGGCAAAACCAATTTGTTCTACGATGCGACAAGCACCATCAACCTGGGAGCGGAATTCAGGCTGGGCGGCAAAACTTCGATCGATGTTCCGTTTAATTATAACCCGTGGACATTCGCTGAAAACAAGAAGTGGAAACACCTCCTTGTGCAGCCGGAATTTCGCCTTTGGATAAAAGAGACGTTCAACGGTTCGTTCTTCGGACTTCACGCCCATTACGCCTATTATAATGTAGGGCATCTGGACCATCCTCCCTTTACGGAATATATGAACCGGCACCGCTTTGAGGGCTGGCTCGCCGGAGCGGGTGTATCGTACGGCTACCGCTGGGATTTCTCGCACCGCTGGGGCATGGAAGCCACCGTAGGCGCCGGTTATGCTTATCTGTCTTACGATAAATATACCTGCGAAAGCTGCGGAACGAAACTCGGCAGTGAAACAAAAAACTATTTCGGCGCCACCAAGGCAGGCGTTACCTTGGTCTATACTATCAGTAAAAAAAAAAGTACGGCTTCCGTCGTTGAACCGGTGTATGTTCCCGAGCCGCTAAAAGCAGACCTTAAAATCCCTTACGAGCCTAAACTGTTGGCATCTTACATTATTCCGCAATTCGAAACGGTGAAGGAACGCAGCGGTGCGGGCCAGGGTTATCTGGATTTTCCCGCGGGAAAATCAACGATTGTAAGCGGATTTAAGAACAATGCCGAAGAACTGCAAAAAATTCATACGCTGATTGAATCGGTGAAGAATGATGCCCATGCCACCATTACCGGTATGACCATCACCGGATATGCTTCTCCCGAAGGCAGCTACCCATTCAATGTAAGCCTCTCTCAAAAACGTGCCGTAGCGCTCAAGGAACATATCCGTTCCACCTATGGATTCCAGGAGAGCCAGTTTACTGTAGCGGGCAAGGGAGAAGACTGGATAACGCTCGATTCGCTGGTGAAAAACTCCGGTATGCCGAATGCTGGTGAAATCCTTTCCATCATCCGCTCGGCAGATTTGCCCGACGGACGGGAGCGGAAACTCAAAACGCTGGCCGGTGGAGCGGCTTTCCGCCAAATGCTCGCAGAATTGTTCCCGCAACTGTGCCGTTCATATTGCGAGTTAAGCTATACCGTGACTCCTTTCACAGTGGAACAGTATAAAGAAGTATTCAAGACCCGTCCGGGACAATTATCGCTGAACGCGATGTTCCAGATTGCGCAAACTTATCAAAAGGGTACAGACGAGTTCAACGAAGTCTTTGAAACGGCTGCAAAAATTTTCCCTGCAAGCCATATCGCCAACCTCAATGTTGCCGCCGCGGCCCTGGAACGCAAAGACATCCGGTCGGCAGAAGCTTACCTGAACAGGATCTCGGCAGAAGATATGGCTCCGGCAGATCAAGCAGCCTATTACAACAATATGGGCGTACTCTGTTGCCTGAAAGGTGAAACAGCAAAAGCAACGGGATATTTTAGCAAGGCAGGTGCTGCCGGAAACCGCGAAGCGGACAGCAACGCCGGGGAGATGAAGAAACAACAAGAATCATTACAATAAATGAGAATAATCGACTAAAGTTAAAATTAAAAGAAAGTGAGAGTAAAGTTTTTAACAACGACAATGGCAGCAGTCGCCTTGATGGCGGGTTTTTCAAGCTGTTCGAACGATGAGGATGTAGTAGGTGGCGGAAAAGTAACACCAGGTGAACCTACCACGATGGAGCTCCGGATTTCTTTTGAGAATCCGGGCACCTATGGGACGGCTGACCCTAACGCCACGGCTGACGAAGCAGCGGTAAAAACAGTCAGCGTATTTATTTTTGATTATGCCACCAATAAGCTGGTATCCAGAGGAGATTTGGTAGCGGCTGATTTCACACAAACGGCATCCGGGTCGAAAGACTTGTACGTCGCTAGCAAGAAATTGACTACCACCACAGGGCTTAAGAGAATCTATGTGGGTGTCAACCTCCCTGCTGAGTTCCAGATGGCTATAGGTCAATCGTTCAGCAAACTGACCGAAGCTGTAAACACGACCGTTGCAAACCTGACAAGCAGCACAAACGGTTTTGCCATGTTCAGTGCGGATGAAAGAAATACTCCACTGGTAACACCAACCGACGCCTCTTACCAGGTGGCTAATACCGTAACTGTTCGGGTGGAACGTCTGGTTGCCAAAGTGGCTGTTCAGGCATCCGGCACATTGAGTCTTGCTTCGGGCGGTGGCGTCCTTTCCAATCTGGAATTCTGCATTGGACAGTCCAACAAGAAAATGTACCGTTTCAAATTCCTTGATATGAGTAACGTCAAAGACCCGAACTGGGATACGTATGAAGCTGCTGATTTTGAAACATTCAGCGATTACGTGGCCATCAATTCGGCTTCCGTTGCGAATAATATTGATCTGACTGCCAAGTATGCTACAGAAAACACGTCTAAACTTGCGTTGGAAAAAGAAGTGACTTACGCTTCGGTACGTGCCCGTTTCGTTCCCGGCCAATATCTGGACGGTACAGGTGCAGTGAAGCCCGGCACACCGGTCATCGGAACTACTTTCTGGATGGTATCGCTGAATGATGGGACGAAAAACTACTTCGACGTTTCTTCGGAAGCCGATGCGTATGTGCTCCTGCATGCTGCGGACGGAGCAGTGAAGAGCCCTGAATACACGAATGGCTATTGCTACTTTACCCTGTTCCTGAACCCAAAAGGTAAATACAATGTCATCCGTAATTCATTCTTCAAGGCTACCATCACCAAGATTGTGGCTCCGGGTAACCCGACTCCTGACCCGTTAAACCCCACTGATCCGGTGAAAATTCCAACCGATATGACGTGTAACCTCGAAGTATTGCCCTGGACGCTAATTTCAGACAACTACGAGTTAGAATAAGCTGAATAACACCTGAATCCCTAAAGGGAACAGAGGTAATCAACATTGAATTCTCTATGGAAGCGCGACAATTGGGCCCCGCTTCCATAGAGAATTCAATTTGTCAAAGAAAAATTATTCATGATGAAGCTATCCGCACGAACTTGCCTGTTCAGATTCCTGCTGCTGCCGCTGCTTTTTGCAGGTTGTATCCAGGAAGATCTTTCGGACTGTCCGCCTGTGGGCATCAAGGTCTATTTTTCATATGCATCCACGTATGCCCCGAAAGGCATCAATCCGGCGGAAGTAGACCGGATCGATCTTTTTGTGTTCGACGAGCAAGGCATTTTCCTCAGTCAATGGAGCGATGAAACGCCCCAACTAAGTCCCGATTATTATATCACTATTTCCAGCCTTCCCGAAGGCGATTACCAATTTATAGCCTGGGGCGGAATGCACGAATGCTATGCTGCCGCACCTGCCGTTTTCAAGGTGGGTCAAACCACATTCGCTGAGGCAAAGCTTGTCCTCGAACATCTTTCGTCTGACATTCCCGCGGGACTGCATCCCCTGTTCCACGCGGCCAAGATAAGCCACATTGATCCAGTCCGTGAGCAAATGGTGGTCATGCCGCTGGTGCAAAACCACAATACAATCAACCTCAGCACCGAGGGACTTCCTTCATCCGGCGATACTTTTCGTTTCACCATTACGGACAACAACGGACAATACAACTTTGACAATTCATTTGCACCCGATGTAAATTTCAATTATACCACCTTGTGCGGCAAAGACGCGCAGGGGCAACTCCAATCCACGCTCACGGTATTGCGCCTGGGTGCCGACCGTCACCCGCAACTGACCGTTTACAACGAAACGGAAGGAACAGTGCTCTTTACCGAAGACCTCGTAAAGCTGATTAATGCCGCAGGTACTATCGACTTTGCCACCACCCACGATTTTGACATCCGGCTGAAATTTCATACCGATGCCAGTGTGGATGTGATGGTCAACGGTTGGTTAGTGATTGAGAACGGAGAAATTATTTTGATATAAAATAGACAACATATGAAATGGTTCAAAACAAGATGGAGTATCTCCTATGTACTCATAGCCGCGGTGGCAGTATTGACCTCTTGTGTTGCGGATGATATGGACGAAGGTTATCCCGGGAAGATAACAGGCAAAGAAGTCCATGTGAAATTTGCCCTGCAAATGCCCAACGCGAATACCAGTCCAGCTACCTACGCCATCACAGAGATTAACGAAAACGAAGTGAAAACCATCGATATCCTGGCTTTCAAGCCCGTGCCGGTGGATGCACAGCACCCCTCAGGTTTTGAACTGGCTTACGTCGCGCAGGTGTCGGGTTCGCAAATTGTGAGTAAACCCGGTTATGCGAAAAATGAAGTGAAAGAGTTTTCCGTGACACTTCAGCAGAGCGCTGACGCTCAGACGTTTGTGATCCTTGCCAACGTGCGTGCTCAGGTGGAGTCGCTCCATCCGGAGGGAAGGATGGGTGCCGACAAAGATGTATTGCTCCAGGATCCCGCCCTGGTGTATAGCAATGCCGGAAGTTGGAATGCCAATAATGACAATAGCGATCCCGCCAACTTTACCCCTTTCCCGATGTGGGGAGAGGTTAGCCAGGTGGTAAACGATGCCACCACACAAATTACAGGTGTGGGTATCGTGCGCGGCATTGCCCGCCTGGATGTGGTGTTAGGGACGGATGTTCTGACCGCTGCCAATTTCAAGTTGGACGAAGTGCATATTTACAACAGCAAGAACAAGGGCCAGATCGTTCCTGCTCCGGCCAACCTGGCTTCTCGTACTCAGGTAAAAGCCGCCACGCTCCCCGCGGGGAATATTAGCCAGACCACCCCGCTGGCCTATACCGTTCCGGCGTCGATGAATAAACTCTTTGAACGTACAATTTATCTGTTTGAAGCCAAAGGCACCACCGAAGACAAATCGTCTGAAGCCACCTGCGTGGTGGTGGGCGGAACCTACGGCACGGATACGAGAACAACTTATTACCGCCTCGACTTCCTGAAAAAGGAGGCAACGGATACGTATTTCCGTGACATCCTGCGCAACCACCACTACCGGATGAATATCATAAAGGTGTCGGGCAGGGGCTACGACACTCCCGATGATGCGTTTAACGCCAAAGCGACTAATATAGAAGCTGAGGCTACCGATTGGAACGACGGGGGTATCGGCGACATTATCTTCAATGGGCAATATGCGTTGAGTGTCGGCCCGGTGGAGTTTAATTTTTCGCGTGAAGCGAAATCCGGGAATGAGGGGACCAATGTCCTTTCCATCTTTACGGACTATCCCACAGGTTGGAAGATTGATAAAGTTGTGGATGCAGCTGACGGTACAACTCCGGTCAGCTGGCTGTCCCTTTCTGCCACCAGCGGGGCGAAAGACGTGAAGGCAAGCCCTTACTTGACTTTCGGGGAAAATAATACAGCGCATATGAGGTCGGCAAATGTGATTATTGCCGCCGGACGGATGCGCTATACGGTCAGGGTCAACCAGAGCCTTACAGTGGATATGGGACTTAGCATCATCAATCCGTTGAACGGCCAGGCAATTACGGAACTGGTATTTGTGGCAGCTCCGGACGTGGCTCCCGCAGCCCAACAGTTTCAGGTAAATTTTGCACCGAAAGCCGCCAGTCTATTTGTTTCCGTATCACCGGTAGGTTTCAATCCGCCTTTTGCCTATCAGCCAGGCTCGAGTGTGATTGCAACAGCTGTTGTATCGGGAGTAAACGGTAGAATGTCATACCATATACAGCCAGCAGCCCTTACAGCAGCCGACTTAAGCTCCAATCCGTTTCCGGAACGGACTTCAAAGATTGATTATTCGGTTTCAAATGGTGCAGCTTATGAATCAAAGAGCATCTTCCTACGGCAGATGGTTTATAATACGCTGGTTGATGTGGCCGATAAATACATGTTGAACGGCAGTAGTTATTCGTTTACCGTTCGCAGCAATACGACGTGGGCCATCAAGCCGGGTAGCCTGTCTGATCCCGATGGGATATTGGAGACATTGGATATGTCGCAGTCGGGAGGATACAATACCTCTACTATACTGTCGCCCGGCAATACCATCAACTTCAAAGTTGTCAAAGCTGAGAATGGCTCCAAAAACGGTAAAACAGCCACACTCGTCCTTACCGACCCGAGCGGAAAGATGACTGACGTGACTTTCACTATTAAAGGTGTGGTTTGTGGTACTGACGGTATTCCGATTAAACAAAAGATCGGTAACCATGAATACCTGACACATTATTACGGAACAGGTGCCGATCAACGTTGTTGGATGGTGGAGAACTCGAAAGAGGGAATATATTCAGGAACAACAAATACTTCCAACGAAAATACTGTTGAAGGAGCAAGAGGGTATTACTACACCTGGGATCAGGCAAATAGTGCTTGCCCTGATGGTTGGCGTTTACCTGTAAACGCGGAGTTTGGCACAGTTAAAACTGAAACAGGTTCGTCTAAAACCGGTATCGGGCAGTGGTGGAACGCGACTTCTGCGTTTGCAGGCTATTACAGCGGCAATAGTAATAAGTGGGAAAGCTGGGGTGGACATAGCTACTGGTGGACTGGATCAGACCCCTACAGCTACTACAGCAGCTTTAGTATGCTCGCTGGGCCGTACGTGTTCATTAGCGACGACTGGTACAGTGTGCGTTGTGTACAGGAATAGCGACTCTTTGATCCATTATTAACGAGACTTTAAAAATGGCATTTATACAGGTAATTATAGAAAATGAGTTGGAAACACCAACAATGTCCCCTTGTACCAGGAAGGTGTTTCGTTGAAAGGTTATGCTATTTGTAATGAAACGGTGCTCTCTATATTTATCAACCCTAAATTTCCCAAAAGGGATTTGGCTAATGCGTGTAGCTAAGGGCTATTGGCGTCAGCAGCCACTTTTCTGTAGCAGGAGGCTGGGTGAGAAGTATAGGTGTGGATGGCTGTTCGTGCTTATGCCATTTTTCACGGCGTGCGGCGACCCACATCCGGTTGCTTCTGACCCATTCGCCCCTGTAGCTGCAAGGGTTGTTTCTGCGGTGTCGCCCGAAGGCTCGCTCGCCGAGACCAAGCGGATTCTCGACAGCGTCGTCATTGCTTCGCCCGATAGCCTGCGCCCTGTGGTGCAAGCTATTTGCCGGGCATTGGTAGATGCCGGTCGTAAAACGGAAGCGATACATGTTGCCGCGCTCGTATATGGAATCGAAGTTAGCGGGCAGGAACAGATAAGCTTGCGCCTGCTCACTTCCATACTGCTTCCCGGCACGAAAGCGCCGGAAATCGACGGACTTGTCCCATCAGCAAAGCAGCATACATTTACGGTAGTACTCTTTCACGAAAGCACCTGCCGCACCTGTCAGGATATGATTTGGGAGTTGAAAGAGCAATACCAGGAATTGCAAAAGTCGGGTGTGCGTATTGTTACGATATCTACCGATACCGATCCGAAGACATGGGATGAATATGCCGCTACGCTACCCTGGCCGGATAAATTGTGTGACTACAAGGGTTTTCATACTCCCGACATGGATACCTACGGTGTGGCATCGACTCCAACCATGTTTTTAGTTAATGATAAAGGTGTAGTAGTGGATCAATACGGAACTGTTAAGGAAATTTTAAAGGTTATAAAAAATAATGAGATCAGCCGAACAGCCTATCATTAAAGCGTCTGGTTTGAATCGCCTTGGGGCGCTATCGTTCCTGCTGTGCGTGTGCCTGGTCTTTTCCTCGTGCGAAAAAGAAGAACCCTGCATTCCACCCGATGAAATCCCCTTGCGCACGGTACTTTGTTATATGGGGGGTGATAATAACCTCTCGTATGAAGTTGCAGAAAAGGTTGGGCAATTGCAGGCCGCCAGCATCGGTCGCCATTGCCGATTGCTGATTTATCAGGATACCAGGGATGCAAATCCGTCTCTTTCGGAAGTCGTTACCGAAAAAAACGGAGTAAACACCGTAAGGGTAATCAATGAGTATGAACCAAGCAATTCAGCCGATGCCGACGTTTTCGGTTCGGTACTGCGGGAAGTAGCAGATCGTTATCCGTCGCAGAGCTACGGATTGGTGTTGTTTTCTCATGCTTCGGGCTGGCTACCAGAACATACTTACCATACCCCGGCATTGCGTTCCGGCACACCTGCTCTTCGCTCCATCGTGATAGACAACCGCGCTGAAATGGAACTGCCCGCCTTTGCCGCCGTCATCCCCGACGGGATGTTCGACTTCATCATCTTCGAAGCCTGTTTTATGGCCGGCATCGAAGTGGCGTGGGAACTCAAAGACAAAGCGGATTACATCGTGGCGTCCTCTGCGGAAATCGCTTCACCCGGGTTTACAAATAGCTATTCTACCGCTTTACCGCTGCTCTTTGAACCTGTGGCCGATCTAACGGGCTTTGTGCGTGCCATTGAAGCCGACTACCGGACACGCTCCGGCGATTATGCTTCGCTGACATTGAGTGTCATTCAAACAAAAGGATTGGACGCATTGGCCGCTGCCTTGCGAGCGCATTTATTAAAGGGTGAAAACGAATTTGCGGAGCACGGAGAAGGCCGCAGTCATGCGTGCATTCAATCGTTCGACCGGGGCAATAACAGCCTCTTCTTTGACTTCGGAGATTATTTCGAAAGATTGGTATTGGATGCCCATTCACTGCAAACCGCCCTTTCGCAATGCGTGGTGTACAAAGTGGCAACACCCGATTTCATGCCTTCCTACGGTGGTTTTGAAGTGAAATCGCACAGCGGGCTGACCACCTATATTCCGCAGGAGAAGTACCCGAACCTGAACGAAGCCTATAAAGAGCTGAAATGGTACAAGCAATTGCATTGATAAACGAAAGTCGCACTTACCAAAGCTCCCTTCAGGGGATTTTTGGGTGATGTTAATAGCAAAACAATGAAACGGATTACAAATTTAAAAAACAGGTATAAATGGGATGTTATTGCCATATGGACGGTGATTCTGGCGGGATGCATGAGCATCTGGTTCCTGCTGGCAATGTTGTTGTTCTCCGGCGGTTCCGATTCGGCAGCCATAGTGTCATCCCTGCAACAAAAGGGTGTGCAAAAGAGGTTCACCTTGCCTGAAATCCCCGCCACGCTGACTGACCCGGCTCTGCGTGCCGACTATCTGGTGAAGCATTATTGGGACAATTTCGATTTTTCGGATACCACACTCATCCATTTACCACAAGTGACCGAACAGGCATTTGCCGACTATGTCGACCTGCTGCCCCGGGTGAAAAACTCCGCGGTAAACCGCTCTATCTGGGCGTTACTTGCCCAATGCGAAGCGGACAGCGCGATGTACGGCTACTTCTGCGGGCAATTCGAGAAATACCTTTACGAACCCAATTCCCCTTTCAGGAATGAGGAATGCTATCTGGCAGTGGTAGAATACATCCTTGCGGACAAACACACCGATGAACCCCATAGAATACGCCCGGCTTTTGTCCGGAAAATGATCCTGAAAAACCGGGCAGGAACCAGAGCCGCCAATTTCAGTTATGCCACCGCAACGGGGAGAACGGGCAAACTGTACGATTTAAAAACCGATTTCACACTGGTATTTTTCAATAACCCCGAATGCCACGCTTGCGTGCAAATGAAAGAAGCCATTCAAGGCTCGCCGTTGTATGCGGATTTATTGCAAAAAGGGAAATTGAGCATACTTGCATTTTATCCCGATACGGATATCGCGCTGTGGCAAAAACACGTTTCGGAGATTCCCGCTTCCTGGATCAATGCCTGCGACCCCACAGGGAAGTTCAGACAGGATGTGGTGTACGACCTGCGGGCAATACCCTCGCTTTACCTGCTGGACAAGAATAAAACGGTACTGCTGAAAGATGCGGGGTTTGGGCAAATAGCGAACTACCTGCTTGATGATTCAGCTAGTTGAAAAAAGGTTCTATTTAATGAATATTCTGAGACACAAATACTATTTTTGATTTTGTTATGTTAAAGAGGCGGTAGTTTACTGCCTCTTTTTTGTTTATACTCGTAAACTGGTATAGAATTCGCAGATAGGTTATAAGAAATGGATTTTAAATCTTTTAAAGAAATGCTAAAAAAAATGTTCCTGGCTTTGTTTATTCTCGCTTTTATAGCGTGCGCTGCCGAGCCTCGTGTGGTAGTGGATGTGGAAGGCTCTGCTAATTTGAAGCCCGATCCTTCTCAGAGTTTGGTAGCCCGGGAACTCGTCAAAATTATCGAGGGGGCACATTATAAGAAGGTGAAGGTGAATGATTCACTGTCATCGAAAATTCTGGACAAATATATTAATCAGCTCGATCAGGGCAGGAGTTACCTGCTTGCTTCAGACATCAAATCGTTTGAGAAGTATCGTCTGACGTTTGATGATGATCTCCGCGCTGGTGACCTTACGGCTTTCTTTCATATTTTTAATGTGTTTCAGGCACGGTATGCTGACAGGTTAAAATATTCGATGAGCCAGGTAGACAAGCCCTTTGATTTTACAAAGAATGAAACGTTTACTTATAATCGCGAAAAATTACCGTGGCTGGCATCGATCGAAGCTTCCAATGAATTGTGGCAAAAGCGGGTGAAATCAGATCTGTTAAACCTGAAATTATCAGGCGGGGATGCAGCAAAGAATAAGGAGACGCTGAAGACCCGGTATAAAAACCTCTTGTCTCAGACTCAGAAGCTTAATAACGAGGATGCTTTTCAGGTGATCATGAACTCGTTTACGGAAACGATAGATCCTCACACCAACTATTTTATTCCGCAACGTGCTCAGGCTTTCAACGAAGAAATGTCGAGAACGTTTGAAGGAATAGGAGCTAGTTTACAATTGGAAAATGAGGTTATTAAAATTGCGGCGATTGTTCCAGGCGGACCTGCGTTTAAGGCGAAGACCCTGCAGGTAAACGATAAAATAATCGGGGTAGCACAAGGGAAAGATGGCGAGTTCGAAGATGTTCGTGGCTGGAGGCTTGATAATTCGGTATCGAAAATCAAAGGCCCGAGAGGAACTGTTGTGCGGCTGAAGATTATCCCTGCAGGCCAGGAGATCTCCTCGCAGCCGAAAATTGTGACGCTGGTGCGCGACAAGGTGGTTATGGAGGACCAGTCGGCTAAAAAAACCATCAAGACGATTACTGAAGGTGGAAAGTCATACAAGATCGGTGTTATTGAGGTTCCGGCTTTTTATATGAATTTTAAAGACTATCAGGCTGGTGACCCGAACTATAAAAGTACAACCAGGGATGTCAGACGCATTTTGGACACGTTGAAGCGGGAGAAGGTTGATGGTATTGTGATTGACCTGAGGACGAATGGCGGAGGCTCTCTTATGGAAGCTATTGAGTTGACGGGATTATTTATTAAAACGGGTCCGGTTGTTCAGGTACGTAATCCGCGGAGTACGGAGGTTAGTGATGACGACGATCCTTCTATTTCCTGGACAGGTCCGCTCGGTGTAATGGTAGACCGCTTTAGTGCATCAGCATCGGAGATCTTTGCTGCCGCTATTCAGGACTATAACCGGGGGATCGTAATGGGTACCCAAACCTATGGAAAAGGAACGGTGCAGTCTGCGCTTGATTTATCACGTTATATCAGCACAGTAGATGAGTTTTTAAATAAAATTAAGACGACAGACAAGACGGGTAAAACTACCACTGCGACTCAGGGACCAAGGTTTGGACAGATTAATCTGACGATAGCCAAATTTTATCGGATCAATGGAAGCAGTACCCAGCACAAGGGTGTGATTCCGGATATTCAATTCCCCATGATATTCTCTGCTGACAAGTATGGAGAAAGTTCAGAACCTTCAGCTTTACCTTTTGATTCAATCAGTCCGGCGAGATACACCCCTGTTGCGGATCTTACTCCGGTAAAGTCGCAATTGATTAAACTCCATGAGAACAGGATGAAGGAGTCTACAGAGTATAAGTACCTGTTAGAGGACATTGTCGAGTTTAGAAGAAGAGAGTCAGAAAACGAGGTAACGCTTAACGAGGCAAAACTTAAGAAGGAGCGCGAAGTGCAGGAGGCCAGGAACCTGGCGAGGGACAATCAGCGCCGTGCCCTGAAAGGACTTCCTCCGCTTAAAAAAGGAGAAGTGAAGAAGGCTGACGATTATGACTTTATACAGGACGAAAGTTTGAAAACAATGGCTGACTTTATCCGCCTTAACCAGGCGGGTCAGTTCACCATGGTATATTAAAGAATGATGCAATTTTTAAAAGGGGCCGGTTTTTGGAAGAATCTGGCCCCTTTTGCGTTTAAAACTATCTGCGGCTAGTGTTGGTTATTCATGCATGGCTCAAGCACTTCTTCAGTTTAATGATAAGGGTATATATTGCGCAGCAGGGGATTTTTACATTGATCCCTGGAAGCCGGTTGAACGGGCGGTAATTACGCATGCGCATTCTGATCATGCGCGGTGGGGGCATAAACATTATCTGGCTCATCATTTATCCAGGGAGGTGATGTATTATCGGTTAGGGGACATATCGCTGGAGACGATGGAATATGGCGAGCGTACAACGATCAATGGAGTCGAAGTTAGCTTTTATCCTGCTGGCCACATCATCGGATCAGCGCAGGTGAGGGTGGAGTATAAAGGTGAAGTTTGGGTTGCTTCAGGCGACTATAAGCTGGAAGATGACGGTTTGTCGGCGCCCTTTGAGCCGGTGAAGTGCCATACGTTTATTTCGGAATGTACATTCGGGATGCCCGTGTATAAATGGAGGCCTCAGCGTGAGATCTTTAGTGATATCAATGAGTGGTGGAGGTTCAATGCTGAAGAGGGCAGAACGACCGTGATTGCCGGCTATTCACTGGGGAAAGCCCAGCGGATCATGCAAGGGCTGGATCTTTCGATAGGGAGCGTTTATCTGCATGGTGTGATCGCTAACACCAATGAGGCTCTTGAACGTAGCGGAATACGGCTGCCCCAAGCCGAGCGGATTACGACGGACTTTAAGAGAGAGCAGGCCAGAGGTGGCCTGATCATTTGTCCTCCTTCGGCAGTAGGATCACCCTGGATGAGGAAGTTTCCTGCTGTGTCTTTCGGATACTGCTCGGGCTGGATGGCTATAAGAGGGGCGAAGCGGAGGAGGGCTGCCGACAGGGGATTTGTATTGTCGGACCATGCCGACTGGGATGGCTTGATTGAGGCTATTGGCGCGACGGAATGTGAGTCTGTGTGCCTGACTCATGGTTCGACGGCATCTTTCTCCCGTTATCTTCGCGAGATTGGATATGATGCGTTTGAGGCGGAAACGCATTATGGCATGGAAGACGATGAAGCCGGGGAAACTAAAGTGGAGGAAGTGGTATGAAGGATTTTGCAAAGCTGTTTTCTGATCTCGATGAGACGAACAAGACTTCGGAAAAAGTTCGGATTCTTAAAGACTATTTCATGCTGGTGTCTGACGCCGACAAGATCAGTACTCTTGCGCTCTTTACGGGCAGAAAGCCCCGGCGGCAGATAAATTCTACACTGATCAAGACTTGGGCAATGGATCTTGCTCATATTCCGGCCTGGCTTTTTGAGGAGTCATACCAGGTTGTGGGCGATCTGGGAGAGACCATCGCCTTGCTGCTGCCTGAGCCTGGCGGGTCTCAGAATAAGCCGCTGACGGCGTGGATTAACGAGATAAATGCTCTTTCATCGCTTGAAGAAAATGAAAAAAGGGGTTGGCTGCTGGATGCCTGGGATAGTATGGACCGGCAGGAGCGTTTTGTTTTTAATAAAATCCTGACGGGTAGCTTCCGGGTCGGGGTTTCTCATAGTCTTATTGTGAAGGCACTGGCTGAGCTGTCGGGGCTGGAGCCGTCTGTGCTGACGCATAGAATAATGGGTAACTGGGATCCGGCAACGTTCAACTTCCACGATCTGATGCAGGAGCAGGATGCGTCTGAGGATATTTCGAGACCCTACCCGTTTTGTTTGGCTTATCCCATTCAGGAGACGTCTGACCAGGTGAAGTCGGCAGAGGATATGGAAGCTGCGCTAGGGAACCCCGACCAGTGGCAGGCAGAGTGGAAGTGGGACGGGATCAGGGCCCAGGTGATTTTCAGGGATGGACAGATCTTCATCTGGAGCAGGGGAGAAGATCTGGTGACTGACAAGTTTCCTGAGCTTCATCGGTTTATTTCGGACCTGCCGGACGGTACTGTGCTGGATGGGGAGGCTATCTGCTTTAGTGGAAATTGTCCGCTGCCTTTTAACGTGCTGCAGACCAGGATCGGACGGAAAAACCTGACGAAGAAGATCATGACGGACAGTCCGATGGCTTTTATAGCATACGATTGTCTGGAGTTTGAAGGAGATGACGTGCGCTCTATGCCGCTTCGTTACAGGCGCTCTATTGTGGAGCGTATTCATTCGGAAAGTGCTCATCAGGATATCTTCAGGCTATCGGAGGTGGTTTCTTTTAGTTCTTGGCAACAGCTATACGACCTCCGCCTGACGGCCAGGGAGCAGGTTGCGGAGGGGTTTATGCTGAAGAGGAAAGAATCGGTTTATCAGACAGGGCGGAAGCGTGGCGACTGGTGGAAGTGGAAGGTTGACCCCTTGACGGTTGATGCGGTAATGGTCTATGCGCAGAAAGGACATGGGAGACGGGCTGATCTGTATACCGATTATACGTTCGCTGTTTGGGACGGAGACAAGCTGGTGCCCGTTGCGAAGGCTTATTCGGGACTTACCGATAAGGAGATTAATCAGGTTGATCATTATGTAAAGAGAAATACGCTCGAGAAGTTTGGTCCGGTGAGAACCGTTAAGCCCGGGCTCGTTTTTGAAATAGGCTTTGAGGCAATAAATGCGTCTTCGAGGCATAAGTCTGGCGTAGCCCTACGCTTTCCGCGCATATTGCGCTGGCGGCATGATAAGAAAATTGAGGAAGCTGATCATATCGAAGCTTTAAAAGCGATGCTCGCCTGAAATCGTTAATGTTATTGATAAGAAAAATATGACTGCTGGTGAAAAGGCGATCTCTGCATGGTTTAAAATGAAAGGGTGGAAGCAGTTTGCGTTTCAGAAAGAGATGCAGGCGGCTTATCTCTCGGGTTCCTCGGGTTTGCTAAATGCCCCTACGGGGAGTGGTAAGACATTCGCTTTATTTTTGCCTATTGTTGCCGACTATATTAACCGCTATCCCGATACGTATAAAGAAAAGCGTAATAACGGACTGATGATGCTTTGGATAACGCCTTTGCGGGCATTGACCAATGACATCCGGAAGGCCATGCAGACCGTGGTAGATGATCTGGAAATCCCCTGGTCAATAGGTAGTCGTACCGGGGATACATCGGCTAAGGAAAAGCAGGCGCTGAAGCGCAGGCAGCCCGAAGTATTGCTGACTACGCCAGAAAGCTTGCACCTGATGCTTTCGCAGAAGGATTATCCGAAGCTATTTGAGAATTTGCAAGCTGTGATTGCCGATGAGTGGCATGAGCTGCTCGGCACGAAACGGGGTGTGCAGCTTGAGCTGGGACTTTCGCGACTGAAGGGTATTAAGAAGGCTTCGGCATCAAACTTAAGAATCTGGGGAATCAGTGCTACTATTGGAAATCTGGAGCAGGGGGCTGATGTGCTTTTGGGTTATGTTGCTGACCGTGCAGCCATTCGTCTTGTGAGGGCAGATCTTGACAAGAAGATAGAGATCCAGTCGATCATCCCCGATGATATTGAGCAGTTTTCATGGGCGGGCCACCTGGGGATCAAGCTTCTTCCGAAGGTGATGGATATTGTAGCAAAGAGCAAGACGACATTGATCTTTACGAATACGCGATCACAGTCTGAAATTTGGTATCATGCTATTTTAGACCGCTATCCTGAGTATGCGGGAATAATGGCTATGCACCATGGATCGCTAGACAATGAGCTTCGCTCCTGGGTTGAGGCTGCGCTGCACAATGAGATGCTCAAGCTGGTCGTGTGTACCTCTAGTTTGGATCTGGGCGTCGATTTTCGGCCGGTAGACTCGGTAGTGCAGATCGGGAGTCCGAAGGGTGTAGCACGGTTTATGCAGCGTGCGGGCAGGAGCGGCCATCATCCGGGGGCGACTTCAAAAGCCTGGTTTGTACCTACGCATTCGCTGGAGCTGCTGGAAGGTGCAGCAATAAAAGGGGCTATAGAACACCGGATATTTGAAAGCAGGGATCCGATAGTTCTGGCCATGGACGTGTTGATGCAATATCTGGTTACATTAGCTGTTTCGGATGGGTTCAGGGCCGACGAGATATTCCATGAGTTAAAGCAAACCTATGCTTACGCGGATTTGAGGGAGTCGGAATACGCACAGATTCTGAATTTTATTACGCTTGGGGGTAAGACGCTGTCGCAGTATGATGAATACCTCAAAGTGGAAATAGAGGAGGGATTGTATAAAGTGAAGAGTAAGCGCGTTGCCATGCGGCACAGGCTCACCATGGGAACGATTGTAAGCGATGTAAGTATGCGCATCAAGTTTCTTTCAGGCGGATACCTGGGGTCTATTGAAGAAGATTTTGTTACCAGAATGAAGGTGGGGGATAATTTCTGGTTTGCCGGCAGGAGTCTGGAACTGGTGAAGATAAAAGATATGACGGCGTTTGTGAAAAAGTCGCCGAAAAGCAATGGCAGGATTCCAAGCTGGATGGGAGGGCGGATACCTTTGTCTTCTCAGCTCTCTGCGATGTTCAGGAGCAAGCTGGACGATGTAGCGCATCATATTGAGAGCGACATTGAGATTAAGACGCTGAGGCCTTTATTTGACATGCAGGCGCAGCTTTCTCATTTGCCGACAAGTGATGAGTTCCTGATTGAGCGTTTTAATTCTCACGATGGTTATCATCTGTTCTTTTATCCCTTTGAAGGGCGTCTGGTACATGAGGGGATGGCATCGTTGTTTGCCTACCGTATTGCGAAGGTGAGGAAGGCCAGCTTTTCCATTGCTATGAATGATTATGGGTTTGAATTATTGTCGGCAGATCCGATACCCTTGGAGGAGGCCATCGCAGCAGATTTGTTTTCATCCGAAAACCTGCTTGATGATATACAGAGCAGCTTGAACGCAAACGAGATGGCCAGAAGACGTTTCAGGGATATAGCACATATTGCGGGCCTGGTATTCACGGGATATCCGGGAAAGACGATGAAGAACCGGCACCTTCAAGCTTCGACTTCGCTGCTTTTCGATGTCTTCAATGAGTATGAGCCGGACAATGTTTTGGTACGGCAGGCTTATAATGAAGCGCTGCAGTTTCAGTTGGAGGAGTTCAGGCTTAGGGAGGCTTTAAGCAGGTTGCAAAAGCTTAAGGTGATTATTACAGAGAGTGAAAAGCCTACACCCTTCGCTTTTCCTATTATGGTGGATAGGTTAAGGGAAAAGCTGACTACGGAGACACTGGAGGAAAGGGTAGCCAAGATGAGTTTAAGATATTCAAAAGGAAAATAATGGCAGCGTATTTGTATGGTACTAGCCAAACATATACACTATGAACTTAAAAAGAACTTTTGGTACTATATTAACAATACTAGGTATTGTAGGACTGATATATGCTGCTGTCGGTTTTGTTCAGCAGTCTGGCTCACCCAGGGAGCTAATCGTTTATGGGATTCTGGGACTCATATTCTTCTTTACCGGCATTGGCCTGGTTAAGAACACGCGTGACGTGGCTAAAATGTAAAAAGGGTTGATATGAACAGCTCTGCTTTCATATCAACCCTCGCTTTTTGAACAATCCTATAATTGTTCTTTCAGAGACTCGATAAGTCTTCCACCTTTGTAATAATAGCGTTTCCAGTAGGATTCGTTAAGATTACTGATGGTTACACCCCTGCTTGAAGAGGCATGAGCAAATTTGTCGTCTCCAAGATAAACGCCTACGTGTGAAATAGCGCGACTTTTTATCTTAAAGAATACCAGGTCACCTTCTTTAAGATCATCCTTGCTTACAGGATTCACCATGGTGAAGATGTTTCTGGAATTGTTTCCGATAACTGTATTGAACACCTTATCGTACAGCTGGAAAGCGAAACCTGAGCAGTCTATTCCTCTTTTGGTATCTCCACCTAAGCGGTAGGGAGTTCCAATCCAGTCATAAACAAATTGGTAAAGCTTAACGTTTGATGTAGCTGATACGGCAATTCCCATGATTTGGGAAAAGTAATCCTTGGCAAGATTGTCAGGATCCTCTACAGTTTTTTTAGTTTGCGCCTGGGTATTAGACACGTACATAATAGCGATTAACACCGCTATAATCATTTTTTTCCCCATTTAAACTTCGTTTAAAGTTAAACAACAATACTTTTAAACGCCCTCTTGTGTCATAAGATCTGACACGAGCATTGCAAATCTAGTCAAATTATCCAAAGGCGCAAGCGATAAGTGTCCTAATTTTCCAAATTTAACATTTCAATTGTCCTGATTATGATACAATTGGGATCGAAAAGTTACTTTTTGCCTTTGACGTACAGCGTGATTTGACTGGTGTGCGGAAAGCCGAGCGTTTGTCCGGGGATGACCTTGATAAAACGTTGCAGATAGACGTCGACTATCCCTTCGAGTACCTTACGGCGGGAGGCAGTGAACTCCGGGCTTGTCCAGAATGTGTCGACCTGCAACTTTCCGTGTTGATCTACCAGGGCGGTGAAAGTATGGGAGAAGTCTTTATACGCCTTCTTTATGTTGATAGAGTACTCGGGTTTCAGATAAGTATCGGCAGAGCTGATGTTTAACAGGTTGTGCGGATCATACTGCAATCCTTCTTTGATTACCTCTATCTCATTGATTGTACTGATGAGTTGCACGGGCTGGCGGGCGGCAAAAGCGCTGTCGGGATTTGTTGGGTTTCTGTTGGCTCTGGAAACCAGGGATTTGACAAAAAGGGTGTCTTTTCGGTTAGGTCTTCTAAGCAGTACAGGGTCTTTTTTCAGTACTTCTGTAAGATACCGGTGTGAGTAGAATTTCATGGCGACATTGGACCGCTCTCTGGACACTTCTTTTCTGTCGACAGATAGTAGCTGAAATGTCAGACTGTCTTTGGTGAGTTGTTTGAGCCGTAACCATTCTCTTGCGATATTGAAGACGGAGTCATGATCATGGTAGATAGGATAGTGATAATACTTCTTTTCAAAAGGACTGTAGATCATCACGGAGTCTTCTGACAAGAAATATAGCTTCCAGGCAGGTTCTTGCTGAAAGCCATATTCGTTGAAAGCAAGGCCATTGTCAAATGCCCTGCGGACTTCAATAAACTGCATGCCCAGTACCGGTTTGAAGGAAGGCCGCTCATCTTTCTTATCATTTCTGGCACAAGATGTAAGAATTAGTGCTGTGAAGAGGACGAAAAGGATGGCGTTAAGGGTTGTATTATTTATGCAGCTGTATTTAATCGTCATGCAGCTAAATATACGTGAAGTTTGGCATTTGAAAAATCAGTCAGTTGATTTCTGGGGGGTAATCCGGAGTTTGGAAATGTCAAATCCCTTCCTGTCTGCAGACATAAGAAGCTTCTTATATACGTCCATTTCCATCCAAGGCTTACGGCTTAATATCCACAGGTACTTCCGGTTGGGGTGTCCAACCATGGCGTAACTATAGTCAGGAGCAAGCTCAAGAATCCAATACTTTCCTTTAAATGGCCATTGAAACTGCACATTTAGCTTCGCATTGGTCTTTTTGTCGGTTATTTTTGCCGTTCCCGTAGCGATTTTTTCTTCGCCGTTTGCTATGCAGGAGTTTTTTACTGATATGGTATGGTCTGGGTTGAGTGTGTAATGAGCAGACGTATAGGTGCATCCTCTTTGGAACTTTTGTGGGAAAGAAGCGATTTCATACCATTTGCCCAGGTATTTTTCTAGTTCGACATATGGGACAGTATCGAGGGGTCTTTGAAGTAATTTTCGAATGACTAAGGCGGCAGAGCCCAGGAGAATTGCGCCGAGGGCTATTTCAGGTGTTGTTTTCTTCATGATCATTTAACAAAGAACCATCAGGAAGGTTTAGTTGCTAAACTTTCATAAGTCCAGGCGTAATTTTGCTGGCAAGCTAGCGACGACGAGATCGTAGGAATCGCGAATCCACTGCCTGAGTTTGTCGTCCGATACGGCTCCGCTGATCTTTATTGTATTCCAGTGTCGTTTATTCATGTGGTAACCTGGAAGGACATCCGGATACGACTCCCTAAGTTCAATGGCTTTTTCAGGATCACATTTTACGTTAAACGAGAAAGGCTCTAAAGAAGCTAACGTAAATACTTTGTTTTTAACTTTAAAAACCAGGGTATCATCGCCGAAGGGGAAGCCCTCAGTGGCGCCCTTGAGGCTCAGGCAAAATTCGCGGTAATCTTCGATGTTCATAGCTGTTTTAATCGTCTGATAGGCTCGCTGTAAAGTCATGAGCTGGTTTTCCGATGGAGCCATAAGTTCCATTTCCTTTGAGGATTGAAGTTAGCATGACTTTGCTTGAAAGAACCTCTTTAGCGGATTGGATATCCTTATCTGAGTTGAAGCTGTTTTCGGTACGTCCGTTCTGGAAGTAATAACGCGAAATGATTTCGTTTTCAAGCAGAAGTTTGATCTCAGGTTTGAATTGTGCCAAATCATTTTTTTTGCTGAAAGATACTTTCGTTTTCAAGGCGTTGTATTCGCTCTGTATCTCTGATATTTTCTTTTCCTTCTCGGCTTCGGTTTTTAAGTCATCGAGCAGCTTTTCCGTTTTAGTAAGGTAGTTATAATCTTTATCAGACATGTAGCTGGTGAACTTATTGTACTCTTCATCGCTCAACGTAAAAATTCCGGGCTTAGGGATTTCGGGATGAGTATTGCGGAAAAGGGTAGCATAGTCAAAGATAAAACGTTTGGTCAGCAAGGTTACTGCTATCGGGCTGTATTTCGTGGGCTGGACGAATCTGTCAGGATAAACACCACTGCCATCGTATACGGTACGTCCGCCTTTGGTTTTATATGCACTTATAAGGGAGTCGGCAACTTTGACTACCTGGCCGTTTTCTTTTTTGTGTGCATAGTCAAGCGACTGAATGCATCTGCCGGAAGGCGTGTAGTACTTGGCAACGGTTACCTTCACCAGGCTGTTGTAGGGCAGGTTAAAGCTTTGCTGAACGAGACCTTTTCCGTAGCTACGCTGACCTATGATAACTGCGCGATCGAGATCTTGAAGTGCTCCCGCTACGATTTCGGATGCAGAAGCAGAGCGGCCGTTTACGAGAATCGCTAGAGGCAGTTTCGGGGCAAGCGGCTTGTTGTAAGTCTTGTAAGTGAATGATTTCTCCTTTGTTTTGCCCCTTTGTGTGACTACGATGGTATTGGGCTCGACAAATAAATTGACAATTTTTACGGCCTCCTGCAGGATACCTCCTCCGTTGGAACGGAGGTCAAGAATAAGTCCTTCGGGTTTCTGCTTTAATAGAGCTGTTAATGCGCTTTCGACTTCCGAAGCAGACTTCTCAAGAAACTTATCTAATTTAATATAACCTATGTTATCGTTGATCAATCCCGAATAGCTAACGTTGGGCTGGGTTATTTCATCTCTGACGAGCTTCTTTTGCAATGGTTCTTTTTCGCCGGGTCTCAGGACAGTGAGTTTTAAGCTAGTGCCCTTAGGTCCCTTCAGCATGGCGCTTACGGACTCGTATGGCTTTCCTTTCAGGGGAAGGTCGTTTATGGCGGTTATCTCATCTCCTGCGCGCAAGTCGCTTTTCTGTGCCGGAAAACCCTCGAAGGCTTCTGCTACAAGGAACTTACCGCTGCGCTGATAGATGCTTGTTCCGATACCGCCGTATTGTGTGCTCACATACCTCATGCGATAGTCTTCCATATTTGATTCGGGGACATATTCCGTATAGGGATCCATGCTCTGAAGCATGGCTTCAATGCCCGTCTCAATCATTTCGGAAGAATTAATATCGTCTACGTAGTTGATATTGATTTCCTTGTATAAAGAATTAAATATCTCCAGGTTCTTAGATGCTTCGAAGTAGTCATCGCTGAAGGCAAGAGAAAGTAATGCAATCCCCGAAAATGCGGAGATTCTAAGTGTCTTTGAATATTTCTTCAGGCTCAACATAATCCATTCTTATTGCACATGGTAGTAGATGAAAGTGCAGGATTATAAATATACCATTTGAAGATGAGATTTTACGTCTTTATCGGAATATTAGGATGAACGGGCTACAGCCGGTTGTTGTCGATATTGACGAGGCCTTTCTTTAAAGTAAAGACAACGTATTCACGGTTCCTTTTTAGTCTTGTCATCAACCGTTGGATTAACTCTTCTTCCTGGCCGGCCTGATACGCGAGATCTTCTTCAGATAGTTCCCTGTATTTTCTTCTGACCTTAAGTTTAAGTCTTTCCCAGTCTGCTGTGCTGATAGTTATTTCCGCCATGATTTTCTTTGCGGTAAAATTAGGAAATATTACGTGTTAAAAAAATGCGAATGACTCGTACATTTGGCGACTAAACTATATGTGGTGCCGATTGTTATTGTAAATTAAACGCTAAGAATAAAATATGAAAAGGACTTTATTATTTGGAATGGTGCTGATGGGGCTGGGAAGTAGTGCATTTGCCCAGTTGCCTTCTTTTAACCTCGGTTTGAAGGCCGGGCTTAATTTTGCTAAGCTGGAGTCGAATTTTGCCAATGATGAGAATCGCCTCGGTTACCAGGCAGGCGCCTGGGCGCGGGTTGGGGTAGCCGGGTTTTATGTTCAGCCTGAAGCTTATCTTGCGGGCAAGGGAGGAGAATTTAAGTCGGAAACCCTTGGAAGTGGAATAGAGGCTGAAGGTAAGGTTCGGTTTACCACTCTTGACGTGCCGGTGTTGCTGGGGACAAAAGTAGGATTGGGCCCTGTCAATGTGCGCTTCATGGCGGGTCCTGTTGTGTCTTTTGTATTGGACAAAGATCTGTCTGGCAACGACGTTCTTGCTGCTTACCAGCGTGACACCTATAAGGATCAGAATTGGGGCGCACAGGTTGGAGCGGGGGTGGATATCTCCAGTGTGGCGATAGATCTCAGGTACGAAGCAGGACTGACCGATGTTAGTCATAACGATGTGCTTAAAAAACAAAACCTGTGGCATTTGAGCCTTGGGTTTAAAATACTTTAAGTCATTTTATCAGACCTGGCAGTGTTAATGGCGGGTCTGATATTGCTACTCTGTTGGAGAATCTACGTCAGTAAGGGAGTGAGATTTTACCCATCATCACTCTGGGAGCTCCTCCATTATTAACCGTTGATCCGCAGATTGTTTCGTTAGCCAGTAAGGCAAACAAGACAGATTCCTTTGCATCCGCATCAATTCCCAAGTCTTCCATGTTGCTGACTGTATTGGGATAAGCTTTTCTTTTCAGACTTTCCATCAGGTATTTGTTGTGATTGCCCCCTCCGCTTACGTAGCAGCTGTAGGGTTTGCCTTCCGTTGCCTTCTCAATACATATCGCAATTGATGAGGCGGTCAGTTCAGCAACTGTCGCTATCAGGTCATTTGGCTTAATATCACTGATACCGGCTTTTTCAAGAGCCGTTTCAAGAAATTTCATGTTAAAGAGCTCCTGGCCGGTTGTCTTTGGCAGCACTCTGCTAAAGAATGGGTGTTCAATCAGGGTATTCAGCAAAACGGGATTTACCTCGCCGCTGAGGGCTATCTCCCCGCCTCTATCAAATGGTTGGGAGTAATACTCTTTGGTTAGAAGATCCGAAAGGGTGTTCCCGGGACCGCAGTCTGTGCATAGTATGGAAGGTGAGGCGTCTTCACCTGCTGGTAAATATGTAAAATTGGAGATACCTCCGATATTGAGCAGAATCCGGTTTTCGCTTTTAGAAGTAAACAAGATTCGATCACCATACAAGGCGAGAGGAGCGCCTTCTCCTCCCGCGGCGATGTGCTTCTGGCGAAAGTCGCTTATGGTGGTTATTCCTGTGCTGACGGCGAGATGATCCCCATCACCGATCTGCAAAGTAGCGTTGGGATAGTCGGCAAGGCCGTGCAGGCTTTTGGGAGCATGATATACCGTTTGACCATGGCTTGCAATACAGTCTATCTCTTCAGCTCGAATATTCCACTTCTGTAAGCAGCTAAGAACAATCTCAGCGTGGACTTGAGCTGTAATGGCGTTAAGAAGGGTAAGGCGTTGCAGGCTGACGGTTTCTTTACAAAATATTGCTTGAAGTTCTGCCTGGTATGAGGGTTGGTACGGTACTGTCTCGAAATTGAGAACCTCAACAGACGTATTCAAGCCTTTACCTGTTATCTTGGTGACTGCTACATCAAGGCCGTCCATAGAGGTACCGGACATTAAACCTATAATGATTCTTGAAGGCTTATTTGCGGCGTCAAGAAGTTTTTGGATAGCAGAATTCATGGCTGGCTAATTAGGTTCACCGATGGACACTATTGCGTTATTTGAAGGCAAGCTCTCGTTCTTTAGCCTGTCAAGCGCCGTGACGACATACAAGTAAGTTCCCGGGACGTTGTGAGAATCGACAAACGTTGTTTTGTTTTCATAGCTGATATTGACGATCTTCTCGGGGTTTTGGATATCTATATTCTCGGAATGGCTGAAACGGTAGACCACATAACCATATGCTTTTTCTCCGTCTCTCGATATCAATGGTTCATTCCAATTAAGCAATATCTTGTCATTGGCAGAAGCCATGGCAATTAAATTGATCGGTGCCTGCGGAGGTGTGTCGTCACGCCACAGCATTTGAGGGGGAAGAGAAGGGCTGCGATAAAAGTTTTGGCGCAAGGAATCTTGCAGTCCGGCGTAATTTCCAGTAAGTGACTTAGAACTAAAATAAACACTTCCCTGAATTCTGTTGTTGTTGCGCAAGTAGCGAATCTGATCGGGTATTTGAGACCAGTTCATCCATCCCTGCCGTCTTTCTGTAGCTCTGTAGGCAGCCTGACCTATATACACATGCTTGCCAAAAGCATTGTCACTCCACCAGTCGGTGAGCTTTTCAAACGCAGCAGCACGATTATGAAAAGGGAAATAGATCTGCGGGTTGATGTAGTCTATCCAACCGTTCTGTACCCATTTTCTGGCGTCAGCGTATAATGCGCCATAGCCGTCTAAGCCATTGCTTTCGGAACCCAAGGCATCTTGTGACCGGTTTCTCCAAATGCCGAAGGGGCTGATGCCAAATTTGATAAAGTTCTTTTCTTTACGGATGCTTTCTGACAAGGTCTTAATTAACGTGTCGACGTTGTGGCGCCTCCAGTCACCTATATTTTTGAAATTCTTTCCGTATCTGGCGAATTCTTCAGAATCTCTGATTACCTGCCCTTTTTCGGGATAAGGATAGAAATAATCGTCGAAGTGGACTCCATCAATGTCGTAATTCCTTACAACGCTCATAATTGTTTGAACGATATAATCGCGCACTTCGGGTAGGCCTGGATTGAAAAGCTTCTTTCCTCCGTAGTTAAAAAACCAATGCGGGTTTCTTTTCGAAATATGGTCCTCGCTTAATTCAGTCGGCGACAACGTGGTTGAAGCTCTATAGGGGTTGAACCACGCATGAAGCTCCATACCTCTTTTATGCGCCTCATCAATTGCAAACGCAAGTGGATCATAAAAGGGAGATGGAGCACGTCCCTGCCTTCCTGTGAGGAACCGGCTCCAGGGCTCGGTGCTTTGGCCGTAAAGCGCGTCTGCGGCTGGTCTTACCTGCAAAATTATCGCGTTGATACCGCTCTTTTGATGTTCATCAAAGATGCGTATCATTTCCTTCTTCTGAACGTCAGTGGAGAGGCCTGGCTTTGATGGCCAGTCGATGTTGGCGACTGTTGCTATCCATACACCCCGAAATTCTCTTTTGGGATTTGCCAGCGAGTAATAAGGATCCTGCGAAAAAGTGTGGTTTAAGGAACAAAGAAATATTATCGTGAATAGAGAGGACTTCAAAACGTTCATTATTGTTAATTTTATATAGTAAGACAGGTCCTGATTTACAGGACCCGCTGAAAAAAACAAAGATAGCTCCTTTAAATTTAATGGTTAAGGGTTTTGCGATGCACTAAAGGGAAGTTTTTTGAGAATTTATATATTTTTTTTGTTGAACGTGTTGAAAGATGTTATTAGTTTCGTCTTTGTTACTTTAAGTTTATTTTTTCCTTGAATTGCGGGATTAATTATATAATTATGAAAAACGACGTCCCTGAACAGGCCCCATCTCCTTCAAAAGATTCCAATAAGGTGTATTTTCTAATCCTGGTAATTGTTGCTCTTTTGGGAACCAATGCTTATGTGTTTTTGAAAGACAAGAAATCTGAAGATAAGGTCGTGACGCTGACGGATGAAAAATCCCGTATGGAGATTGAGATTGACAGGATAGAAGCTGAACTCGACCGGTCGAAGAGTGCAAATATTAACCTTTCGGCAGAACTTAAAGAGGGGCAGGAGCTTGCGAGGGTGAAGATTAGTGAGCTACGCGAGCAATTAAGACAGGGCAAGCTGACGGAAGGGGAGTTAGCCAGAGCGCAAAAGGAAATCAGGGACCTTCGTTCTTTTGTGTCAAGGTATACCGCTGACATTGTTGTTTTAGAAAAGAAAAATGTGAAACTTACTGAACAGAGGGATAGCTTACAGACAACGGTCGCTAATATTAATGAAAGGGCCTCGATGCTTGAGAAGGCTAATACTGATCTGAATAATAAGGTGAAAGTTGCTGCTGCGATCAAAGTGGCGAACATTGCAGTGTCTGCAGTCAGGATCAGAAATAACGGTAAGGAATCGGAGGTTACGCGGGCAAGTACAGCAAAACGTTTAAAGATCAGGTTTACTGTTGCAGAAAATGCCCTGGCTCAGCAGGGAGAGCATCAAGTATTCATCCGTATCATTGACCCTGACGGAAATTTGATTACGACTGATGGAAGTGATCTTTTTGACGCAGATGGTGATCAGTTACAATTCACGTATAAGACTAATATTCTATTCGACAACTCGTTCGGAAAACTCTATAGCATAGATTGGGACCCTGTTCAACCATTTAGAAAAGGAGAGTATACAGTGGTATTGTATGCCGATGGTTATACGATGGGGAAGGCCACGTTCAGCCTAAGATAATATTATTCAGCAGCTAGCGGCATGCGAATAAAGAATGTGGTTCCTTTCTCCTGCTCCGTTGTGAAGCTTATTGTACCCAGCATGTTTTCTACCGCCTGTTTCACAAAAGCAAGGCCAAGGCCGGTGCCTGAGCTTTTGGTTGTGAAGTTGGGATTGAAAATTTTATCCTTCAGGTCCTCCGGTATTCCTTTCCCATTGTCGGAAAGCATGACCAGTACGACCTGGTCCTGAACTTCCAGTGTAACCTCAATTTTCCCTTCTGATTCAGCTGGAATAGCCTCAAGTGCATTCTTTAGCAGGTTGTTGAAAATACGCAACAGATGGTCTTTACTTCCATTAACGATTACTTGCGGATTGCTATACTTAAAAGTGATGGTAAGATCTTCAGAGTTGTCATAAATTTCTATGGACCTTCTGATTATTTCAACAAGATCAATGCGGGAGAATGGCGTGTCAGGAAGTTTAGCAAAGTTGGAGAACTCAGAGGCAATCAGGGCTAGGCTCTCGATTTGTTCAATGAACGACTTGCTGAAGCGCTCGAACTTTTTACTGAAGTTTGGATCTTCTTCGCGCCAGGATTTCTCCAGAAGCTGAACACCCAGTTTTAAGGGTGTTAGCGGATTTTTTATTTCGTGAGCTACCTGTTTCGCCATTTCACGCCAGGCTGATTCTCTCTCTGAGCGTGCCAGCTTCTGGGCACTTTCTTCCAGTGCCAGGATCATATTGTTGTACTCTTTTATGAGACTGCCTATTTCATCATTACTCTTCCATTTAATTGGTTCATTTTTGCCGTCAATGCTGATCTCGCTTAGACTCTTACTTACCAGCGTTAGCGGGAACGTTATCTGATTGGCCAGGAATATGGCAAATAGTGCGATAACTATTAATACAAGGGCGTAAACATTGATCAGCGTATTAAGATACTGCCCGATTCGCATGTCGTAATCATGTTCGAAAGAAAACTTGGGAATGCCGAGATAAGCTATTGTTTCATTTCTGGCATTGCGCAGGGGGCGATAAGCTGTTATAAAATCCAGTTGTCCGATCCTCTCCTGATTGAGTAGCTCCGATCGCTGAAGGCCTTTGAGGTATAGGAAGGCTACCGCGTTCATACGTGGTTCTATAAATCCATTATCGTATATCTTGTATTGCGTTGTGAAAAGCAATTTGCCATTTACATCAAAGAGCGCGAGGTCTGTTGCGTTAACATCAGAAAATGTGCGCAGAATGTCTTCATTTTCAAGAAGTTTTCCATTCTTAAATATTTTATTTTTCTCCAGGCCCTGGTTGACTTGGTTAGCTTGGTGGATGACATCAGATTCGAGCTCTTTTTTAAATTGGCTGCTAATACTGAAATAGGTTATGATACTTACAATAAGTAAAGTGAACACGATCGCTGCGACCAGCGATGCCTGTATTCTGGTTTTATAAAGAATTTTATGTCTGGAAAGAAGGGCGCTCCATCCGTTATGTTCGGTAATAAATCGTTCGTCGTGAAAAGTTACCCATAGTTGATATATGACCGTTATAAACATGGTGAGGATGATCATAACCAGAAACATGAAAGATACAGAGGCCAGCTTCATGATCAGGGTTGTAATGGGGCGACTTACAACTATTAATTTTTTGCTGTTAGATTGATAGATGACATGGCTGTAGTCGTTTTTTTCGATAAAAATGAATTGGTTGATCTTGCCGGGAAAGTCGTTGTTTACCAAATTATAAGTATAGCTTCCATTTTGATTCAGGAGGTGTCCGTCAAGGTAAAACGCAAAAGAATAATTGCTGAGCTCCTTATCCGTATTCATCTTGCTGTCAATTAAAACCTCAGGTAGCGTCCCCGGATTCTTGAAGGTTTTGGATGTAAGGGTAAGAATGATTGTACCGATGTGATCGCCCTTGTCGGTTACCGGGAGGATGGCAAAGTAGTTTTGAAATCCGAAGGTATTGTTTACACGATAGAAGTTTTCAGACACTTTAATTGAGCCGGCCATGACCAGGTCTTTGTATCCGCGAATTTGGCTGCTGTCGGCAGAGCTATATTCTCTTCCGGGATAAAAGGTATAGGTTTCAAATTCATATCTCGAGAGATAGCCATCGAAATAGAGCTTTTTCAGGTTTTCGTCCAGTTTGTTTTTCGATGCGTTATCCGTTCGAAAATATTCTTTTATCATGTCGTCATTGCTGATTTCCTGCTCAAGAGACATAAAAAGAAGAACAGCATTGGGGTCATCGGCTGACTCCAGCTTGTAAGCTACAACTTTTCGTTGCTCCCGTTCTTTCTCAAACTGAAAGGAAGAGAGCTTGATGGAGGCGATGATGGAGAAGATAAGTACGCAAAATAAGAATATTACCAGCCGGTAATTTGAGTTTTTGGTGTAAAATGAATAGCCCCGAATAAATAATATCGTACAAAACAAGGGTATGTAGGCATTCACTTCTCCGACAAGCAAGTGAATCAGAAGCAGGATCACTACGCCGTTAATAAATATCTTGAGACGCAGCTTATTGGAGATCGGCAGCTTCTCTCCGATGGAGAGAATTATTTCCAGCAGAAGGTACAGATTGAATGCAGATATATATAAGATCAAGATCGATATCCAGCTGTGAACGGTAAGATTAAGAATGTTTGTAAGGTCGAAATTGATGTTTGACTTAATAATCAATGCATAGAACAAGTCACTAAGCTGACTGGCTACAAAGTATACGATGAGTCCAAGTAGTGTGAATATAATTACTCCTGCGCCCTTACTTATCGGGTGATCGATAATATTCAGTTCTTTCCTGTAGCTATAGATAAAGGCGAGGAACCAGCTTACGATAATGGAATTGATGAGAAAGTCGCCGAGGGAGGGCAGAAAGAATCCATCATTGAAATGTCTTTCAGAAAACAAGCTCAGGTTGAACTCTGTATCGAGGAAAGGGAAGTATAAGGTGAGGAGCCTGAATGTAAGAAAATAGACAAAGAAGAGGCTGATAGCCGTTTTGATATGCCCCTTCTTTGCGACGGATATGCATAAAAAGTTGACAAACAACGTGGCGAATAGCGCCGTAAGTAACCACATACAGAGCTCTAAAGCCGAGTACAAGGTATTTGTTAGGGATGGTTTAAGCTTAACGGATATGATAAAATCACCATCAAGATTTTTGACGTTATATGTTTTTTTATCATTAAGTCCGGCTATTTCAAGATTGTTATCACTGATAAGATCCTCATCAAATACGTTTTTTAAATAGGCGTTCTGGAACTTAAACTCGGATTTGATTGGAATTGCCATCACGACCGAAAATGATCCTGACTGATACTTTATGGCTTCGTACCAGCCGTTTTGGGTTTTAATTCGGTTGCTTCCTACTTTTAATCCCGCATCTGAATTGGGACAAATCCGGTTTCCGCCCCAGAAGATGAGATTATTATCTTCGTAGGTAAAAACATAAATTCTCTTGTTATCACGAAAGTTCTTTATAATGTCCAGGCCTACCTGCGAATTGGTGTGCGCTTGCTTGAGCGTGTTTATGTTCGATGTATCGCTGAGGTAGTCCCGTACAAACTTCTCTTTTTTATGTAACCGTTTTTCCAGCGTACTGGCCTCAAACTCCAACAATTCGTTTTTACTGAATGTCAGGTTTATTGTCAATGCAGTGACAGCGCAGCTAAGGGTTAACAGAAATAGAAGAAGCCGGATTTTGAAAGTTGCACTCACGATACGTATTTAAAACATAAAGCCATATAATGTTTTGATTAAATAAACAAGATATGGCTTTATGCGTCCAATTAATGTGAAATTAACGAGCTTTATTCAAATGCTAAAGCGAGGCGCTGGATGTTGGTATGGTGCGGTTTACTTTTTTGACAAGCCCCTGAAGCACATTCCCCGGACCGACTTCGGTAAATGATGTTGCTCCATCTTCGAGCATGCGTTGTACAGTCTGCGTCCATCTCACCGGACCGGTTAGCTGCGCTATGAGGTTATGTTTGATATCTTTTGGATCGGTATATGGCTTAGCGTCAATGTTCTGGTAAACCGGACATACGGGGGATACGATACTTGTGGATTCAATAGCACTTGCCAGTTCGGCGCGTGCAGCCTCCATTAGAGGTGAGTGGAAGGCGCCGCTGACGTTTAGCTTTAGCGCTCTTTTTGCTCCTCTCTCCAGAAGAAACGCGCATGCCTTATCAACTCCCTCTATACTCCCCGAAATAACCAGCTGCCCCGGGCAGTTGTAATTTGCAGGAACGACAATTTCACTAACCATTTCACAGACCTCCTCAACGGTGTAATCGTCTAATCCGAGAATAGCGGCCATAGTTGAAGGTTGTATTTCGCAGGCTTTTTGCATCGCATTAGCTCTTGCTGCAACCAGCCTGAGTCCATCCTCAAACTTCATTGCTCCGGCAGCGACCAAAGCGGAAAATTCTCCTAATGAGTGCCCCGCAACCATATCGGGAGTAAAGGATGATCCCAAAGATTTAGCTAAAATTACCGAATGGAGGAATATTGCGGGTTGAGTGACGTTGGTTTTTTTCAGCTCTTCCTCGGTCCCTTCAAACATGATATCGGTGATACGAAATCCTAAGATCGTGTTTGCTTGTTCAAAAAGCAGCTTCGCTGACTCTTGTTCGTACAGGTCTTTACCCATTCCGGTAAATTGAGCGCCCTGGCCCGGAAATATGTATGCTTTCATGTGTTAAGTGTTCGTGGCCCGACTAGTCGAGACTGGCTGTTATCAAAGTTAAAAATTCTGAACGTGTTCTTTCGTTGGCGAAGGCGCCGGTAAATGCAGAGGTTGTGGTGACGGAGTTTTGTTTTTGAATACCTCTCATAGACATGCAGAGATGCTTGCATTCGATCACGACCGCCACTCCAAGCGGTGCAAGGGTGCTCTGTATACAATCTCTTATTTCGTTTGTTAAGCGTTCCTGCACCTGAAGCCTTCTCGCAAACGCATCAACAACTCTTGGGATCTTACTTAGTCCCACAATATGCCCGTTGGGAATGTATGCGATGTGAGCTTTGCCAAGAAAGGGAAGAAGGTGATGCTCGCACATGGAGTATACCTCAATGTCTTTTACGACTACCATTTGGCTGTATTCCTCTTTGAACATGGCACTCTTTAAAATTTCTTCCGGTTTGAGGTCGTATCCATGGGTCAGGAATTGCAAAGCTTTTGCTACGCGCTCCGGCGTTTTAAGGAGTCCTTCCCGCTGCGGGTCTTCGCCAAGGTCAGACAGTATTTCTGAATAGTGAGAGGCTATGCGCTCAATCTTCAAGGGGTCATACCGATCAACCTTCACATAACCTATTTCGTTCTCTTCTCCTGAATGATTTAAATCGTGTTCTTTCATCTTTTATAATAGTGCCTATCGGCCATAATACTCTACGTAGTTGTTTTCTGTTTCCACGAGCTTTACTCGGTGAAGCACCACTCCTGCATCTTTAATATGGGGCTCCAGCTGATTGAAAATTTCCATACAGATGACCTCAGTGGATGCCATCTTACCAAACATGAAGTCTACATCAAGGTTAACGTTTTTGTGGTCTAACTTGTCGACAACATATTTTTTTACGATATCTTTAAGGGTCTTCAAGTCAAGTACATAACCTGTTTCGGGATTTATTTCGCCTTTCACAGTGACAAAGAGCTCGTAGTTGTGGCCATGCCAGTTAGGATTAGCACATTTGCCGAAAACCTCCAGATTTTTCTCTGCACTCCATTCCTCCCTGAAAAGTTTATGGGCAGCATTGAACTGTTCTCGTCGGGTGATGTATATCATTTATCAATCTTAAGTTGCGAATATAGGCAAAACTGATGTCTATATGATTTGCCAGGATGATGCTTTCTGTATATTCGTGCAATGAAATCACTGATAGTTTCAGCTACAGAATCTGAAATAGCACCTTTTCTTTCTCACTTTAGCTTCAAAAATGGTTCCAACTATTTAAATGGAAATCAGGTTGTTGTTCTCATTACCGGAGTGGGAATGGTGGCAACAGGATTCTCTATGGGGTATGTGCTTGCAAAAAACTCATTTGATTTTGCGCTTAACGTCGGGATAGCCGGAAGCTTCAATGAAAGGCTAGCTTTAGGGGAGGTCGTTCAGGTGACCGATGATTGTTTTGCTGAGCTGGGGGCTATGGATGGTCCGTTGTTTATTTCGATCGACGAGCTCGGCTTTGGAAATGCTATGGTGGCTCCGCTTCGTAGTAAGACCTTGGATGGATTACTCTCACTTGAAAAGAAGATGAAGGGAATTACGGTTAATTGTGTGCATGGCAGTGATCAGGAAATTTCATTGATAAAGGAAAGGCTATGTCCGGATGTTGAAACAATGGAGGGAGCCGCATTTTTTTACGCATGTAATCAGGTTGGCCTTCCTTCAGGTCAGGTGAGGTCCATATCTAACTACGTTGAGCGGCGGGATAAATCCAAATGGAATATTCCACTTGCAATTGAAACACTTAATGAACGTTTAATAAATTTATATACCGCAATAAGATGAAACTTAAACTAGGGTTCTCACCATGTCCGAATGATACTTTCATTTTTGACGCTATGATACATCATAAAATAGATACAGAAGGTCTGGAGTTTGAAGTCTTCTACGATGATGTTGAGACCTTGAACCAGAAGTCTTTCAGTCAGGACCTCGATATCACCAAGCTGAGTTTTCATGCGTATGCTTATTGCGTAAATAACTATGTGCTACTTGACTCAGGTAGTGCATTAGGATATGGAGTTGGGCCCTTGGTTATCTCTAAGTCACCGAACGAAAGTTTCGGCAACATTGGAATCAACACAACAGTAGCCATTCCCGGCAAGTTCACCACGGCGAGTTTTTTATTTGGACTTGCCTTCCCTCAGGTGAAGGACAAGGTAGAGATGGTATTCTCCGCTATTGAAGACGCAGTCCTTAATGGAGATGTGGACCTGGGACTCATTATCCACGAAAACAGGTTTACTTATCAGCAAAAGGGCCTGCATAAAGTTATAGATCTGGGAGCATTTTGGGAAGAGAAAACCGGCTGTGCAATTCCGTTGGGTGGCATTGTTATCAAGAGGAGTCTTAATGATGATATCAAGCATCGGGTAAACCGGGTTATCCGAAGAAGCGTAGAGTATGCATTTGAAAATCCTCAGTCGGGTATTGAATTTATTCGCAGCCATGCGCAGGCAATGGACGATGAGGTTATGTATAAGCATATCGAGCTTTACGTAAATAAATATTCTGTAGATTTGGGGCAGGAAGGCCGCCATGCAATTGAGCTGATGTTCTCTAAAGCTGTAGGTGCCGGCATCATTCCTCATGTAAAAGAACACTTATTTCTCTCTTAATTAAGCTTTCCCCATAATGATAGTAATTACAGGAGCAGCAGGCTTTATAGGCAGCTGCCTTATTCAAAAGCTAAACAGTGAAGGTTTCTATGATCTTGTTTTAGTAGATGACTTTTCAAGACCTGAACAGAATAAAAATTTCGAGGATAAGCGGTATTCCCAGCTTGTAGACCGGAATATTTTTTTCGATTGGATCCATCAAAACCATCTTCATATTCAGTTCATATTTCATCTTGGAGCGAGAACAGATACCACCGAGTTTGACCGTGCGCTGCTTGATGAGCTTAATCTCGAATATTCCAAAAAGGTTTGGAACGCCTGTGTTGAGTTTGGTCTTCCACTCGTATATGCGTCTTCCGCAGCAACATATGGGCTTGGTGAAAAGGGGTATGATGATGAGGAATCTGCGCTACCTGATCTGAAGCCTCTAAATCCGTATGGAGAGTCGAAGAATGAATTTGATATATGGGCACTGCAACAAGATCGAAGCCCTTACTTTTGGACAGGTCTTAAATTCTTCAACGTTTATGGTCCCAACGAATACCATAAAAAAAGAATGGCCTCTGTCGTTTTTCATACCTTTAATCAGATAAAGGAAACTGGCGGAATGAAGTTGTTTCAATCTCATAATGCCCGTTTCAAAGACGGCGAACAAATGCGTGATTTTGTCTATGTGAAAGACGTTACAGAGGTTTTATACTTCTTCATGCATCATCGGAAAGACTCTGGGATTTATAACCTCGGTTCCGGGGAGGCCAGAACGTTCCTTGATCTGGCGAATAATACCTTCAGAGCGCTTGGAAGGGAGCCACAGATTACTTTTATACCTACACCTGAAGATATACGGGATAAATATCAATACTTTACAGAGGCAAACATGAACAAGCTTCGGTCGATAGGATACACCAAACCCTTTCATACTTTAGAGGAAGGAGTTACTGATTACGTGACGAACTATCTCGTTTCCGGTAGCTACTTATAATTGTTCTTTCATCTGGCTAAGTGTTTTAACGCTTAGCCGTGATGAAATTCCAGAAGTTATCACAGAAATCACTGTGACAGTCAGGAAGACCAAAATAAAATCTGTTAATTTGAGGCCTATGGGATAGGCATCTGATTCAAAGCTAACATCTGCCATGGTGATAAATCCATAATGCTGCTGTGCCAGACAAAAAGCGAGTCCGGCAGCCATGCCAGATATACAGCCTATCAGCGAGATCATCATACCTTCCATGAAAAATATCTGTTGAATCAGCGAGTTGCTTGCTCCTATACTATTTAATATCACGATATCTTTTTTCTTGTCGATAACAAGCATGGTTAGCGAGCCAACGATATTAAAAACCGCAATAATTAATACAAAGGTAAGAATAACGAATATCGCCCATTTTTCAGAGTTCAGGATTTTGTAGAGAAGCTCGTTTTGCTGAATCCTGTTCTTCACAATATAGCCTTCCCCCAGTTTGTCTGAGATCTCCTTTTGAAAATTTTCAATAGATACGCCTGGTTGCAAATAGAGCTCTATCGCCGAAATATTCGTTTCTTCTTCCAGTAATTCCCTTACAAAGTCAAGAGAAACGATCACTGTTTCATCAAACTGCGGTTGAATCTGGAAGACGCCCGACGGTTGGACTGATTTCAACGTAATCTCGTCCGCTGGATTTATGGAGTTTCCGGCACCTTTACGTGGCGAATAAATATTTAATGGCTCAAAATCATTATGAATGTTCAGCGTAAGATATAGCTGCACAAGAGATCCAACTACAGCATAATTTGTTTTCCCTTCGCGGAGAGTGAAAGAGCCTTCCAGCAAGGTACTGTCTAGTTGCTTCCGCTTAAGAAAGTCGTCACTTACTCCCTTTACCAACGCAATATGCTGCCTGTCTCCGTACCTTAACAACGCTTTTTCCTGAAGAACTTCCGTATAGTTATAGATCCGATCGTCTTTTTTTAAAGAAAGGAAAATTTGAGTCTTTGGATCAAAACTCTTGCCTTTAGCAGGCTCTATAATGATTTCAGGTGTGAATGTGTTGTACATGGAAAGAACAACATTCTCAAATCCGTTGAAGACAGATAGGATAATTACCAGTGCTGCGCTACCGACGAACACGCCCAGCATGGATATTCCGGAGATGAAGTTAATGGCATTAACCGACTTCTTCGAGAAAAGGTAGCGCTTTGCGATAAAGTAAGGCGTATTCATTTCATTAGCTTAGAAAGGGATTATACTGCTTCTCAAAGCCGATCGTTGTCTCCGGACCATGTCCCGGATATACGGTGCAGGTGTCTGGCAGTTTGAAGATATTTTCTCTTATACTTGTTAAAAGTTGATTATGGTTACCTCCCGGCAAGTCTGTGCGTCCGATGCTTCTATAAAATAAAACATCTCCACCGATCAGGAAGCCGTCCTCTCCACTATAAAAACAGATATGCGCAGGCGAATGGCCGGGTGCGAATACTATATCCAGGGTACTGTTTCCGAAACCCAACGATCCTGATTCGCCTAGAAAGTTGGCAGGCAGGGGAGATACCTCATACTGTATACCCATGGCTGCTGAATAAGCCGGAACAGATGTAATAACGGGTAATTCCCCCTCGTGAAATTGAGGCAGTAAGCCATAAGTGTCAAATATAAACTTGTTACCTAGAACATGGTCTATATGACAATGCGTATTAAGTAAATGCCTAGGTGTTAGCTTATTTTCTGATATAAACTGAGTGATCATATTTTGCTCGGCGCCAGTGTACATGCCGGGGTCAATGATAACGCACTCCCCGGTCTCATCATATAAAAGATAAGTGTTTTCCTGGAAAGGATTACAAACGAAGTATTTGACTTGTATCATAATTTATATTCTTAGTTGATTACTTCCAATGGAATGATTTAATCAATACATCGATATCCTTCTTTATGAAGGATAAAACCGGTTGAATAGAATCGGCCCGAGGTTCTTCGTTAAAATACAATGCGGCCCTCAGATAGTGTCGCGTACTATCAGTTAAATAAAATTGTGCAAACGAGGCTGTATTTCCTTCTATGGTATAATAGACTCCGAATTTTTGCTCCCTAGGGTTATATATCCGCGCCTCATTAATAGACGTGGCCTTAGAGGTATGTTTGAACGCAAAGGTTCGCGAATCTTCAGACAGCTCATTCAATGTCTTTTCAGAATTTATCGGATGATAGCTAAGATGAATGGTAGCGTTGAATTGAGGAAGATCGATGTTTTGCCAGCACCGCTGTTTGTTAGCAGAGCTGTCAGGACTTATTACTGCGTATGAGGGATATTCGAAAGAAAACGGACAAGGGCCATTATATCGCTGGTAGGATTTCTCTGGAAGGTCTATCCGAAAGAACCCTCTCGGCTTGGGTGCGTAGGTTTCGTTACAAGAGACACTTAGCAATATCGCCACAGCAAGACTAAGGTAAGTGATGACCCTTAATTTCATATCAGCTATTCCATATTTCCCACGACCTTTCGGCCTGCAAATGGAGCATTTCTTCTCCATTCTTGGTTACGGCACCCTGTTCTTGCCCTTTCTTCAAAAACATCGTTTCAGGCGGGTTGTAAACCAAATCGTACAGCAGGTGCCTGTCTGTCAGATGCTCGTAGGGAATATCCGGAAAAGAGTCGACATTAGGCGCCATGCCTACAGGTGTGGTATTAACGATCAACGTATATTCCGCAAGTAATTCAGCAGTGATATCCGAATAAAGTATCTGTTTTCTGGATCTCTTTCTGGAAACGATCTGATAATCGATGCCCAGCTTCCCCAGTACATACGTTACAGCTCTGGACGAGCCGCCACTGCCGAGAACCAGGGCTTTTGTATGATGTTTTCGTAAAAGCGGCTTTAGTGACAGTTCGAAGCCATAGCAATCTGTATTATAACCCTCCAGTCGCATCTTCATCGACGAAACTTCACCTGTAAAGAAAGATTCAAGTGGTCTGCTTTTTATTACTTTGATACAATTCACAGCATCAATAGCCTTGGCATCGGCATCCACTTTATCAAGATAAAACATGATGCCTATCTTGTGTGGAATAGTTACGTTTAATCCGCAGAGATCCTGGTTAGAATTAATAAGATTTTCGAAATCACTTAATTGCTCTATCGGATAGAGCTCGTATACGTGGTCCTTAAGGCCTTCTTCTTCAAATTTTTTGGTGAAGTAAAGCTTGGAAAACGAATGCCCCAGGGGATACCCTATCAACCCAAATCTTTTCATATGTATCCCTTGTAATTATAAAGAATTCAAAAAGTGATTGAATGTATCACCTCTTAGCCCCAAACGGATAGTCTCCAATGGAATAACCTCCGCAGGCGCGATGTTCCCAAGATTAACGTTAGCACCTATAAGCTTTATAAACCACACTTGCTGATCCTTTTGAGGTGCTTCCCAAATGATTTTGTCTTTTGGTATTTCGGTCAGGATCTCGTCAATCAAACCTTCTCTAACCTCTCCGGATTCTCGGTAAATGCCCACATTTCCTCCTTCACGCGACTCCGCAATCAGTTTCCAAGATCCCGCTTCCAGTTCAGCCTTCATAAGTTTGATCCATTTGTAAGGGGCAAATATCTTCTGTGCATCTTTTGACCCAACTTCAGATATAACTGTCACTTGCTCACTCAGCTTGCGTATATAGTTACATTTCTCGTCATGAGGGATCTCTATCGAGCCGTCCGAAACTTCAGCATAGTTCATCCCATACTTATCCAGCACTCGCTGATAATCCTCAAACTGATTCCTTATTACGAACGCTTCAAAGAGTGTGCCTCCGAAATATACGGGAATCCCTGCGTCCTGATAGACCTTTAGTTTCGTATCCAGATTCGGAGTAACATAAGAAGTTGTCCATCCTAATTTGACGATATCTATATGGGGGCCAGCTACTTCCAGTAAGTTTTCAATCTCCCTTATGCTTAAGCCTTTATCCATAACCATGGTCAAACCATGATCACGCGGCTTAAGAGTTCTAAGCGGAACGTTCTTTAAACTAAAATTTAACATACGCTACAAATCTCAAAAAAAAATCCAATACTGAGGTTAAAGGTATTGGATTAATATAAAATTATGTTTAAAACGGCTAAATTAAGTACTTATTGATTATTTCAATTATTACTTTATTCGACTGTAACTGAGGCAAGTACTCAAACAATATTTCATGTTTTGTCGGGTCAATCTTCAGAGCTGTTTCCAGTGCTTCCAGTGCCTCATTAAATTTACCGGTGGCTAATATGTAAGCTACCATCCTGTAATACAATTCAGCAGCATCAGGATTATTTTTAATACCCTCGAGAATAGTCTCAGTAGCCCGTTCCAGATCGTTTAATTCATACAAAACAGAGGAGAAATCTAACCATGCATCAGGATCAAGAGGATCGAGTTCAACAACTTTTTGATATGCCTGTTCCGATGCCTCAAGATTGCCAAGCTTGTAATTGGCGTCAGCAATCCCAAACCAATAGTCAGGAAATGAGTCGTCGGAGTCGCGTGCCTTCTTAAAATAGTGAAGGGATTCAAAGATCCTGCCCTCCGCATCAAGAGTCACGCCTATTCCATACCAGGCATCTCCAAGGTCAGGATTTATCTTCACTGCCTTCTTATAGTAAGACCTGGCTTCTTCCATCTGTTCAAGTTTCTCATAACACTCACCAAGGGAACACAACGTGTCTGCATTCGGTTGCTCATAACTCAAAGACTGCTTGAAAACTTCTATAGCCTCTTCGTGTTTTTCCAGGTGAATCAGAGAATTTCCCTTGTTATAATAAGCAGAGGAGAAATCTTCTTTGATCAATATCGAATAATCATAGGCATCAACGGCTTTTTCGTAAAGGCCCAGCTTATGATAAGCATTGCCTAGATTATACCAGGCAGGATAGGAGTATGGGTCGTTATCGATATACTGTTTATAAAAGTCTATGCACTCATCCTGCCGGTTGGTTACATCATAACAAAACGCAAGTTCATAAAGTGCATCCTGATTTTCCATATTCTGCTCGAGAGCCAGCTTGAGATTTACGATGGCACTTTCATAATCGTTGAGATTCTGGTAAACCAGAGCGATCTGAAGCAAAATTTCATCGGTACTTTCAGCGAGGGCACAGGCTTTTTCATAATTCTCGAGTGCCTCATGATGGCGATCCTGAGATTCATAAATATTTCCTCTCAGCAAGTAGATGTCAGGATCTGATGGTTCCAGTATTTCCGCTTTTTCAAGCGCCCTAAAAGCTTTTTCAGGCTCATTTGTAGCCATGTACAGTTGGCACTGCTTCAGCAAAAACACCGCTGCGAAGGGGTGTTGATTTATTGCATATTCCACAACCTGCAACGCTTTTATCGGGTCATTATGTGAAATATAATATTGGATGATATTTTCAAACGCCCTTGAGTCGAAAAAAAGCTGATCTTCATTCCTGATCATCTCTTCATAACGCTCTACTGAAAACTTAGGATCCTCAGAGAATTCAAATTCAAAATCTTCTTCCATAAATATCTATGTTTAAAGAACGTCTGCAATCAACTTAAAGTATAATTTATGATCTACACTGCCTTGTTATGTTTAAAATAACGAAACTAAATGAAGAAAGCAGAGACTGACTTATCCACAACGATTGCTTAATTTCAATAAAACATTAATAAACAATGAAGTAAAGCATTATCCTGTGGATAAAATCTTCCTGCTCAATGTGTACGATCGGTTGTTAAATTTCAATAACATAATCTTATTGCAATATTGTTTAATTCGTACATGTTTTATCTGTACAACGCACGTTTGATGGCTTCAACTTTATTATGTTTGCTTCGTATCTAATTCGATAATTATCATGAAACCTGCTGAGGTAAATAAAAAATGGGCGGAACTGCAGGAAAGAATTGCTTCTGACTTTGATACCGAGAAACCTGATATTAAAGTTATGCTTTTTCTTATCGGCGTACAGGAGCTGGGTAAGGGACCTAGAAAGTTTTCTAAAAGACAAAAGGAGGAATTAATGCATATTGCAAATTGCAGGCTTTTCAGTGAGCTTGGCTTTTACGAACTGGAGGGGCTCGATCAGGATGGATGGCCACACTGGAAGTTGGTTAAAGAAATTCCACGGTATACGCTCCTTGAGCAGGATATGCTATTAAAGTCACTCATCGTTAACTATTTTGATCAATAATGAAGCACTTTTTTTTTATCGCTATTGTATCAGCAATACTTAGTTCTTCTGTCGCTTCCGGAGCTAATACTAGTTCCGGTGGTGACCATGCCGGAATTGACATAATTGAAAAGCTCTTTGGCAGCAGTTCAAAAGCCAAATACGTGAGCATTAAAACCGAAAAAGGTGAAGCAATTGTTAGGCTGTATAATGAGACGCCGCTCCACCGGGATAACTTCCTTAAATTGAGCAAAAGCGGCTACTTTAACGGTACACTTTTCCATCGGGTCATACCCTCGTTCATGATTCAGGGCGGAGATCCTGATTCAAGAAATGCTGCTCCAGGCCAAATGCTTGGTAATGGAGGTCCGGATTATACAATCCCAGCGGAATTTAATGATAGCCTTTTTCATAAAAAGGGAGCACTGGCTGCTGCAAGAGACGATAATCCGGCTAAAGCATCCAGCGGTTCACAGTTCTATATTGTCCAGGGAAAGACCTATACGGATGACGAGCTTGATCGGGTAGAAACCATTCGCTTGAAAGGCAGAAAGCTCCCGCAAAAACATAGGATCATATATAAAACAATAGGGGGGGCGCCCTTCCTCGATCAAAACTATACCGTTTTCGGTGAAGTTGTCAGAGGCTATGAGATGGTTGATGCAGTCGCTGGTGCTCCCAGAGATCAGAACGACCGGCCTCTCGAGAACATCTCCATGCAGGTCACTATTTTGAAAAAAAGAGACGTAAAAAAGCTTGAGAAGCAACTGAAACAAGATGCTTTCCGAAACAAGCTGATCATGAAATAAGAATGAAACTCATCACATATAATGTTAATGGCATTCGGTCGGCTGTTAACAAAAACTGGGTTGACTGGCTGTATGCTTCCAGCCCCGACATCGTTTGCTTGCAAGAAATTAAAGCTTCTCCAGATCAGCTTTCGTCTATCCTTACAGCAGTTGAGGCGTTAGGCTACGAACATTACTGGTATCCTGCTCAGAAGAAGGGTTATAGCGGAACTGCTATATTAACCAGGATTAGTCCGAAACATGTCGAGTATGGGTGCGGGGAATGTGATTACGACTTTGAAGGTAGAATTCTTCGTGCGGACTTCGACGGCTTTTCGGTAATGAGCTCCTACTTTCCATCAGGTTCCAGTGGTGACTTGAGACAGGCCTTCAAATATCGTTTTCTTGACGATTTCCAGATTTACATAAATAAAATCAAGCAAGATCATCCAAACCTGATAATATCGGGAGATTACAATATTTGCCACAGGCCCATCGATATACATAACCCCAAGTCAAATGCTAAGTCATCAGGATTTCTGCCGGCAGAGAGGGAGTGGATGGAGAACTTCATCAATTCTGGATTTATCGATTCATTCAGGCATTTCAATGAGGATCCACATCATTATACCTGGTGGAGTTTCAGGTCCGGTGCACGCGCTAAGAACCTGGGATGGCGCATCGACTACAATCTTGTTAGCGAGGGTCTTAGAGGAGCTCTTCGGCATTCATCCATTTTAAACATGGCTACCCACTCCGATCATTGCCCCGTTCTCGTTGAGCTGGAGGTTTAAAGTAGTGTATCCTTTCCGGCGTAACGCACAGGTCCAGTGGTATATCGTGATTCTCATGCGGAATGACCTCTCCCTGAGGCTCAAAATAAGAGAGTCCCACTTTCAATGCATCCTGACGACAGGTAGCCAGAAACCGGTCATAAAACCCTTTGCCATAGCCGAGCCGGTTGCCCTCCGAGTCGCAGGCGAGTAGGGGGATGATGATAAGGTCTAATGTCTCGGCAGAAACCTCCTCTCCGGAGAGAGGTTCTGTTATTCCCCAGGCATTCATCGCCAAAGGTGTAGAATCCTCCCAGAGGATATGCTTCAGCGTACAAGAACGTAGATCGCTTTTAGGTAGTACGAGTTTTATTGGCTTAAAATCACGCCTTATACGCTCGCCGATGAATAAGCTGTCTATCTCTTGCTTGCCGGGGATAGGATAATAGATATGTAAGTAACGAACATGTCCCAGGGAAAGAGAAAAAAAATTAGCTGCGATCCGCTCACTGAGTACTTCAAGCTCCTCCGGATGGAGTTCCTTCCGCTTCTTTATGTAGGCGCTTCTAAGCGCTTTCTTATCTTCCATACCTACAAACAAAAAGAGCCTTACATCGTAAAGCCCTTGTTTTTACATGCGAATTCCTTACTTAACACGTTCAATGTACTCCCCGGTCCGTGTATCAACTCTAACCTTCTCTCCTTGATTGATGAAAAGAGGAACCTTGATTTCAACACCTGTTTCGACGGTTGCATATTTCAATGCATTAGTCGATGTGTCGCCCTTGACGGCTGGCTCGGTATAGGTGATCTCCAATTCTACACTGGTGGGTGCCTGGCCCATGATAGGTTCATCACTTTCAAAGGCTACGATGACGTTCATCCCCTCTTTGAGGAATTTAGCAGCATCGCCAAATAGGACTTTGGGGATGTTATGTTGTTCGAAAGTGTTATTATCCATCACAACGAAGAAGTCGCCGTCAGAATAGAGATATTGATAATTACTAGTCTCAACGCGGCATATTTCGACCTCTTCGTCTGTACGGAAGCGATACTCCACTAACTTTCCGGTTTTAACATTCCTCATTCTGGCCTGGTAAAATGCACGTAAATTTCCAGGTGTCCGGTGAATCAGTTCCTCCACTGCAATCAGTTCACCATTGAAGCGTAAAATATTGCCATTTTTGATATCAGAAGCCTTTGCCATAGTAGTCTTTTGTTAAGCGACAAAGATATAGATTTTCAGAAATTACAAATACCTGCAGTACGATTGGAAAGAAGATTGGTTTACTGGATTTTTTTATAGTCGGTAAGCTGCAATTGGTGACTACAGAAGTCGTATTCGAAATCCTGATTAGAACATACAATAAGGGTTCGGTCTCCACCGAATTGGGCAACCATGTCTTTGTACCACGCAATGCCAGCAAGATCCAGATTCGATGCCGGTTCGTCAAGGAGAGTAAGTGATGTATCCGAACATAACGCGAGGGCAAGCTTGGTGCGCTGCTTCATTCCAGATGAAAAATACTTTAAAGGCTTTGACGCCGATTTCTCAAGACCCAGCAAGGCTATGATTTGCTTCGTCGTTAACTGATTCAACGGACGCTTAAAACGAAAATGGAAGTCGAGCAGTTCGCGAAGACTGAATTCCTCAATCAATTCCAGATACGGGGCCGCGACTGCAACGCTTTGATAAACAGTGTCCATATCAATCGTTTTATCGCCCTGCAGGTATGCAATCGTCCCGGAAGACGGACTTAAGCTTCCTGCAATTACCTGTAAAAGGGTAGACTTACCTGACCCATTATGTCCAAGTATAGCATAAGAGCTGCCAGTTTTGAATGTGTAATCAATTCCTTCGAATATCCATTCACGGTTAAAGCGCCGGCCAATATTATCCAGTTTAACGTCCATTATAATAAGACCGGCTTTTTTGGCATTACGCTCCGGTGAAACCTTTCATTATCCCGCGGTTTGAATTCCGGATGAAGTCTAATATTTCGTCTCTGATTTCTGTCGGCTGGTGCTCTGCTTCGATAATGTCGAGAGCCGAAGCGATATTGTACTTTTTCACGAACAGCGTTCTGTAAATATCCTGTATTTCATTTATCTGTTCAGAAGAATACCCCCTTCTGCGCAATCCAACAGAGTTGATACCTACGTATGAAAGCGGCTCTCTGGCGGCTTTTACATAGGGAGGAACGTCTTTTCTAACTAACGAGCCGCCTGTGATAAAGGCATGTGAGCCCACTTTACAAAATTGATGTATAGCGACGAGACCTGCAAGAACAACATAGTCGCCTATAGTAATGTGACCAGCCAGCGTGGTGCTGTTTGAAAAGATGCAGTTATCACCTACCACGCAATCGTGAGCGATGTGACAATAGGCCTGAATAAGACAATTCTTTCCGATTACGGTCTTCCATTTGTCCTTAGTGCCTTTGTTAATGGTCACACATTCACGGATGGTTGTATTATCTCCTATCTCAACCGTAGTGTCTTCCCCATTATATTTAAGGTCCTGCGGTATTGCAGAAATAACGGCTCCGGGAAAAATGCGGCAGTTTTTACCGATTCTTGCGCCATCCATAATGGTTACGTTCGGACCTATCCAGGTACCTTCTCCAATGACCACATTCTTATGGATCGTGACAAATGGTTCTATAACAACATTATCTGCAATTATTGCCTGGGGATGTATATATGCTAACGGTTGGATCATTCTTCTTCGTTTTTAACTTTTACAATCTGTGCCATGAGTTCGGCCTCTACTACAACTTTCTCACCCACTAATCCTACTCCCCTCATTTGCGCTATACCCCGTCTTATAGGACTCATCAGATCGCATCTGAATACGATCACGTCTCCTGGAGTTACCGGTGCTTTGAACCGGGCATTTTCGATCTTCAGGAACAGTGTCAACCAGTTCTGAGGGTCAGGAACAGTACTAAGAACAAGAATCCCTCCGGTCTGAGCCATTGCTTCTATCTGTAGTACACCTGGAAACAGCGGACTGCCTGGGAAATGACCTCTGAAGATATCCTCGTTCATGGTTACATTCTTTACCCCAACAACATACGTTTTAGTCAATTCCATGATCCTGTCAATCATCAGCATAGGCTGTCTGTGTGGCAGAATTTTCATGATCTCAACAGTGTCATACAAAGGTGTTGCTCCCGGGTCGTAAGGCTTATACTGAGCTTTTTTGCGCTCCTTTTTAATTTGAGCCTTTATCTTCTTGCCGAACGCGATGTTAGCAGCATGTCCCGGTCTTGCGGCCATGATGTGACCTCTTAAGGGAACGCCAACCAACGCAAGGTCTCCTATCATATCAAGCAGCTTATGTCTGGCAGGCTCGTTCTGGTGTCTCAGCTCAATGTTGTTCAAAATCCCTTCTCTGGCCACGTCGATATCTTCGCGGTTGAATAACTTAGCCAGATGCTTAAGTTCTTCCTTACTTACTTCTTTATCAACGACAACGATCGCATTGTTCAAATCGCCGCCCTTGATCAGATTATGATCAAGAAGAGCCTCAAGCTCGTGCAGGAAACAAAAAGTCCTGCTGGAACTAATCTCTTTTTTAAATTCCGATATACTGGTGATAGCAGCATGCTGACTTCCAAGGATCGGTGAGTTATAGTCGATCATACAAGTTAACCTGTAATCGTCATCAACAGGCATCGCTACCATTTCAACCTTTCGGTCGGGTTCCGTATAATGTATATTATAAGGTATATGATAATATTCCCGCTCAGCACTCTGTTCAACAAATCCCGCTTCTTCCAGCGAATCGATAAAATGGATTGAACTCCCATCCATGATCGGAGTCTCTGGTCCGTCCAGATCAATTAAAACATTATCAACTTCAAGGCCTACGAGTGCTGCCAGGACATGCTCAACCGTGCTTACGCTCGCTCCGTTTTGCGAGATCGTTGTGCCTCTGGAAGTATCAGTCACATTATCTACATCTGCATCAATGATAGGTTTTCCATCAATGTCAATCCTTCTGAATTTATATCCATGGTTTTCAGGCGCAGGATTAAAAGTCATGTTTACGGGTTGTCCAGTGTGCAATCCCGTCCCGGAAACAGTAACTGCGGTCTTAATTGTTCTTTGTTTAACGTTCATGGCCTGATGCATGTGTATCAGTGTTTATTTGGTAAATTCTTTAAGTTTTCTTTCTAACTCGTCAATCTTTCTCTGCATTTCCGGAAGACGGTTAAATATCACCTGCGCTCGCATCTGATTATTAAACGATGTAGCTGGTGATCCGGCCCACTTCTTGTCTTCCTCCACAATGGCCCGGTTGATTCCCGACTGTGCCTGTATCTGAGAGCCTTTAGCGATGATAATATGTCCTACAATTCCAACTTGTCCACCTACAACCGACTGTGGTCCGACTTTCGTGCTTCCCGAAACTCCTGCCTGCGATGCGATCACGGTGTTCGCTCCTATCTCCACATTATGTGCAATCTGGATAAGATTATCCAGCTTAACACCTTTTTTGATGATGGTGGAACCCATTGTGGCTCTGTCTATAGAGGTATTCGAGCCAATTTCTACATCGTCTTCTATCACAACATTTCCGATCTGGCTGATTTTGCTGTAACTGCCATCTTCCAGAGGTGCAAAACCGAAGCCATCGCTTCCGATAACCGATCCAGAATGTATAATCACATTCGAACCGATCTTGCAATCGTGATATATTTTTACTCCTGAAAAAAGCGTGCACCCAGATCCGACAGATGCATTGTCCCCTAAATATACATGAGGGTAGATCTTTGAATGATCACCCAGAACAACGTCTGCTCCGATATATGCGAAAGCTCCTATATAAACATCTTTTCCAATCTTGGCACTTGGATGGATAAAGCAGGGTTCCTCAATTCCTTTTTTATTCAGCTTGATGGAATTATATTGTTGAAGCAGCAGCGAAAATGCAGTATAGGCGTTTTCGACCCTGATCAGCGTCGGTTTTATGGGAGCAGATGCGACAAAGTCCTTGTTGACTATAACAATAGAGGCATTCGTCTGGTAGATAAAGTGTTCGTATTTCGGATTTGCGAGGAAAGATAACGACCCACTCTGAGCGTCTTCTATCTTAGCGAGCTGATTTACTGTGTCTTCTGGATTTCCATCCACACTTCCATCAAGTAATATTCCAATCTGTTGGGCAGTAAATTGCATCGGGCAAAGTTATATCTTATTAATTTATGATCAAATTTGAAAATTATCCCCTCAAAAAAGAATTATAGCGCATTATTTAAGCTTATTTAACTCTTTTGTGTAGCAGAGGATGTGCTTTTTCACAGTCTTGGAGAGCCCTTCAAGTATCGAGTTGTCCGATGCCAGCGTAATGTCTCTAGTCGTACCGGTCTTCATCAGAATATTAATGCTCTCATCGTTTACCTTATAAGCGTGGTTGGTTATGGTATCTGTAAAAACAAAGTATCTAATGTCTTGGGTGTCGATATTTAACAGGTCGGCAGCTCTCTTCCCGAGCTCTTCTACATGTTCCGCGTCAAAAGGCTCTGTACTTACTTTTATTTTATATAGAGAACGGCTTAACAGATACCTGCAAAGATGCGAAAGTATTTGGTCCTTTCCCGTCGCCCATACTTTTACCGATGTGAAAATATCATGATCATCCAAACAAGTAAAGTTTTGGATATGTATCGGGTCGTTTATGAACTCTTCCTTGGTGATGGTGTTAGTCAGAAAATGGTTGAAACTTGGAGTAGCAAACAGCTGCTCTCCCTTGTTCACCAGTTCCTTTGCCCTTCGTAAGATATTAACAAGAAGATGCTCAGCGGCTACAGCCGTTTTGTGCAGGTAAACCTGCCAGTACATAATACGTCGGGCTACGAGAAACTTTTCGATGGAATAGATGCCCTTTTCCTCTACCACAAGGTGCCCGTTGTATACATTGAGCATTTTAATGATTCTGTCAAATCCAATAATTCCTTCAGATACACCGGTGAAAAAGCTGTCTCTGTTCAGGTAATCCATCCGATCAGTATCTAACTGCCCTGACACAAGCTGATGAAGAAAAGGTTTACTATACGATCCTTTGAATATCTGTATGGCCAGGTCAAGCCTGTTGTCAAACTTTTGGTTCAAACTATCCATCAGCAAGATGGAAATATCCTCGTGTGAGATACCGCTCACAATCGTGTTCTCCAATGCATGAGAGTAGGGACCATGCCCTACGTCATGAAGCAGAATTGCAATGGTCACGGCCTCTTCCTCTTCCTCCGTAATGTTATGCCCTTTTCCTTTTAAAGTTTCAATCGCCATGCTCATTAGATGCATGGCACCCAAGGCATGGTGAAAGCGTGTATGAACGGCACCGGGATAGACAAGATGGGTCATTCCAAGTTGCTTGATATTTCTCAGTCGCTGAAAATAGGGGTGGTCAATCAGGTCATAGACCAACTCAGACGGGATCGTTATAAAACCGTATACCGGATCGTTTATTATTTTTTTCTTATTCAATATAAATGTTCCCTCTGCAAAAATTGTTAATTTTCCTGAATACAAAAAACCACTTTTATTGTTATATTCTTTTTGAATAAATATAAAAAATACTTTACACAGATAATATGCAGGAAACCACGATACTATGGGCTGATGATGAGATTGATTTGTTAAAACCCCATATCATGTTCCTTAACGATAAAGGCTACACCGTTAAGACCGCTACCAACGGGAATGATGCCCTTGATGCTTTTAGAAACGGATATTACGACATCGTTTTTTTAGATGAGAATATGCCTGGACTTACCGGTCTTGAAACGCTCGCAGAAATTAAAAATATCAATCCTGATGTTCCGGTTGTACTGATTACCAAGAATGAAGAGGAGCATTTGATGGAAGATGCTATCGGCTCCAAGATCGACGACTATCTCATTAAACCCGTCAATCCTAAGCAGATTCAGCTTACCATCAAAAGACTTATCGATAATAAACGCCTTGTTAGCGAGAAAACATCCATGGCTTACCAGCAGGACTTCAGAAACCTCGGTATGACCCTGAACGATAATCTTAGTTACACCGAATGGGCAGATGTTTATAAGAAACTTGTTTTCTGGGAACTTTCATTGGAGAAATTAGAAGATGCGGGAATGCATGAAATTCTCACCCTTCAAAAAGCAGAAGCAAACGCACAATTCTGCAAGTTTATTGAGAAGAATTATCTTGGCTGGCTGAAAGATCCTGACAGTGGCCCCGTCACCTCCAATCAGCTCCTCAAGAAAAAGCTTTTTCCTCAGTTGGAGGCTTCAAAGCCTACCTTCTTCATACTGATTGATAACCTTCGTTACGACCAATGGAAGATGATCAATTCGATCATCACTGAGCACTTCAGGTTAGACGAAGAAGAGACCTACTTCAGCATCCTTCCTACAGCCACGCAGTATGCCCGTAACGCGATATTCTCAGGCTTGATGCCCATTGAAATGGAAAAGCGGTTTCCGTCCATGTGGCAAAATGATGAAGACGAGGGAGGTAAGAACCTCTTTGAAGACCAGTTCCTGAAAGATCAGCTCCAGAGGGTGCTCAGACGCGACGTTAAGCACTCTTATACCAAAGTGCTCACGTTCGAGCAGGGCAAAGACCTCGTTGAGAATTTCAACAACTTAATGGGAAATGAATTGAATGCCATTGTATTCAATTTTGTTGATATGCTTTCCCACGCCCGTACTGACATGGCAATGATCAGGGAGCTTGCAAACGATGAAGCCGCCTACCGTTCACTCACACTCTCCTGGTTCGAGCATTCGCCATTGCTTGAATTGTTGAAGAAAATTTCGCAGAAAAACGTCAAGTTGGTCATCACTACCGATCATGGAACGATCCGCGTAAAACACCCGAGCAAGGTTATTGGTGATCGTAATACCAATACCAACTTACGATATAAGCAGGGAAAGAATCTCAACTTCAATGCAAAAGAAGTATTCCATATCAAGAACCCACACGATGCGCAGCTGCCGAAACTCCACGTAAGTTCCAGCTTCATCTTTACAAAAGAAGATAGTTACTTTGTATATCCAAATAACTATAATCACTTCGTTAACTATTATAACGAGACATTTCAGCACGGGGGCATATCCCTGGAGGAAATGATTGTTCCATACATTACTTATAGTCCTAGATAGGTTATGAATCAACTAATTTCTGCGATTGATGAGCTTCCCGGGGTGGCAGGAGAACTTCTTTCTTTCGCAAATGAAGAACGTGTATTTATATTTTATGGTGAAATGGGTGCAGGCAAAACGACTTTTATCAAGGCGTTGTGCCTGCAGCTGGGCGTCACGGATACCGTCTCGAGTCCTACATTCTCGATCGTTAACGAATACGAGTCACCCGGAGGAAGTGTTTATCACTTTGACTTCTACCGGCTTAAGGATCAAAGTGAAGCCTTTGATCTCGGTTATGAGGATTATCTGTATTCGGGGCAGTATTGTCTGATCGAGTGGCCGGAAAAGATTCCCGATCTGATACCTCCAAGGGTTGTCAAAGTGAACCTGGAGCTGACAGATGACGATAAACGAAGTTTGACTGCAGAAATACAGAACCTGCTATAATCAGAGGATTATAGCAGGGAATTTGTAGATTAGGCTTAATTTAACAATCTTATGATGACTGAACTGTCTGACATTGCGAAGCAGGCTATGATGCAACCTCAGGAAGCAATGATGGAGACCAGGAGCCGGAAGAATTCTCTTTTTATAGGAATACCTAAAGAGTCTTCATTTCAGGAGAACCGGATTCCGCTTACGCCGCTTTCGGTGGCTGTACTTGTAAATAACGGACATAAAGTAGTCATTGAATCCGGCGCCGGAAACGGTGCTAACTTCTCCGATAATGATTACAGTGAGCAAGGTGCTATCATAGAATACAATAAGAAGGATCTTTTCAAAGCGGATATTATCATTAAAATCGGTCCGCCTACATCAGAAGAAATAGAAATGATGAAACCTTGCCAGGTTTTATTTTCCACTCTTCAGATGGCCTCTCTTAAAGCAGAGAGCCTGGAAGCGATGATGAAGAAAAAAATAACCGCGCTCTCCTATGAATATTTGCGGGATGAAGGGGGCTCTCTCTCGGTGATCCGGTCGATGAGCGAGATCGTGGGTGCTACCTCGGTTTTGATCGCTGCCGAGTACTTAAGTAATGTGTTCGATGGAAAAGGCCTTATGCTCGGAGGAATAACCGGTGTGCCGCCTACAGAGATGGTGATTCTTGGAGGAGGCTCTGTTGCCGAATACGCTGCCCGTACTGCCATAGCCCTGGGTGCCGAAGTGAAAGTCTTTGACACATCCATCTACCGTCTGCGCAGGCTTCAGAACAACATCGGAAATCGCGTCTTCACGTCTGTGCTTCATCCTATCGTACTGAATAAAGCCATCACTACATGCGACGTAGTGATCGGGGCTATCCGTGCGAGTCATGGCAGGAGTCCTTGCGTTGTTTCGGAAGAGACCGTAAGTAAGATGAAGCCAAATTCAGTGATCATTGACGTGAGCATTGATCAGGGAGGCTGCTTTGAAACCTCGCGCATCACTAATCATACACATCCCGTTTTTCGCAAGTATGATGTAATCCATTACTGTGTTCCTAATATCGCGTCCAGAGTGGCTCGTACTGCAACCTATGCTCTCACCAATATATTTACACCCATTCTGGTCGATATAGGTGAAATGGGTGGAATAAAAAATGTTATCTGGGAGAAGCCGGGGATAAGGAACGCCATTTATCTGTATCAGGGTCATCTTACTAATCAGGATCTTGCCAACCGTTTTAACATACCTCCCAAAGACCTGGATCTGCTGATCATCTCTCATCGCTAGGAAAGAAGCCATTAAAACAAATCGCTGCAATTCATCTTTTAATGGAAAGTTCTGACTATGCATTTGAATAAACAATATTTTAAAGATTTGTGGAAGGTGATTCTGGGTTCTGTAAATGCTTTTTCTCAAGATAGAGCAATGAAATACAGTGCTTCGCTTGCTTATAGTACCATTTTTGCGCTGTCTCCTCTTTTGGTGCTGATTATATCCCTTGCCAGCATCTTTTATGGAAAGGACGCTATTCAGGGAAAGCTGTTTTCTGAAATAAATCAGCTTGTCGGTAGTGATGCCGCCAATCAGATTCAAATCCTGATCGAGAAGAGTGCACTGTCTGGAGACTCTACAATTTCTCTGATCATCAGCATTGTGGTATTGATGGTGGGCGCTACAGCAATTTTCACAGAGATACAAGATACACTCAATATTATCTGGCGAGTTCGTCCCAAGCCGAAGAAGGGCTTTCAAAAGTTGCTGATCAATCGTGTTCTATCGTTTTCTATGATTATAAGCCTTGGTTTTCTGCTTGTCGTATCTCTTGTGGTCAATGGCATAGTGGCCGCATTAAGTCAGCGATTAAGCAGCATTTTTCCGGAAATTACCGTTCTTTTGGTTCAGGCTTTCAATATCTTCCTTACCTTTTCTATTATTACTACGCTGTTTGCTATCATATTTAAGTTTCTTCCCGACGTAAAGATTTCGTGGAAAGACGTTCGAGTCGGAGCCATAGCAACAGCGTTATTGTTTATGCTGGGAAGAGTACTTATAGGTTTCTACCTTCAAATGGCCGGCACCGGTTCAACATTTGGTGCTGCCGGCTCTCTCGTTGTTATTTTGACCTGGGTGTATTACACGGCTGCAATCCTATATTTCGGTGCAGAATTTACACAGGTCTACGCAGAGAAATTTGGTGGGAGCATTCAGCCTGCAGAATACGCTGTCCATGTGATTCAGACGGAGGAAGAGGTGGCGGTCAAGGAATTACCAAAGAAGAATATGTGCGAGGACGACGCCGTCACTCCGGCTAAAAACTCTTAAAGAATAATTACGATTGAAAACGCGGATTTAAATACGTATTATTATTTTTATGAAATTCAACTTTCTGGCCGTCGTATTGGTTACTTGTCTTTGCTGCTCATGTGTTAATAAGCCTGCGGGTACCAACTCGTCATCTCTGAATAACGTATCCCGGTTGTTTAGCAATTACTGGGAGCAGCGATCCCGATTCTTCCCTCTGGAGGCCATGCAACAAGGTGATAACCGGTATAATCACTTGCTGCCCAATGACCAGACTGCCGGTTTTAGGGATTCGCTTAAGAGCTTCTATTCAGCTACCTTAGATTCCCTGACTAAATTTAACCGCGATTCGCTGACCGCAAATGATAAACTAAGTTATGATGTACTTGCCTATGAGTTGCATACTCAGCTTGAAGGATTGCAGTATAACACCTGGATGCTTCCATTCCAGCAATTTACGGGGATGCCTCTGGTGATCGCTCAACTTGGCTCCGGAGACAGCTTTCAACCGTTTAACACTATTGAAGATTATGATAACTGGCTATCCAGAATCAAAGCATTTACTGTCTGGACAAATTCAGCAATTGACAATTTCGAGACAGGCTTAAGGAAAGGTGTTGTGCTGCCGGCCAGCCTCGTTAAAAAGACGATACCTCAGATGCAGTCTATGCTTGTTGATGAGCCCTCCAAAAGTCTGTTTTACGGACCGGTAAATAAGTTTCCTTCCTCTTTTACCGAGCAGCAGAAGGCTGAACTTACTCAGAAATATATCGATGCCATAACGAATGATATCATCCCCTCATATAGGAAACTAGCTGTCTTTCTTGAAAAGGAATACCTGCCCAAGGCCAGAACCACATCCGGTATTTCCGCCGTTCCTGGTGGCAAGGACATGTATAATTACCTGATAAAGTATTATACAACTACTGAAATCACTCCGGAAGAAATCTACCAGACCGGGTTAAAGGAGGTTGAGCGTATACGTACCGAAATGGAACGTGTTAAGGATGAAGTAGGTTTTAGCGGTGACTTGCCGGCTTTCTTCGAATTTATGAAGACTTCGCCAAGATTCACGCCTTTTAAGTCGAGCAAAGATGTAATTAATGCCTTCCGCGGAATATATGAAAAGGTCAAGCCTAATGTAAATCAGTTATTCGGCACTAAGCCTGCCGCGCCATTTGAGATACGTCAGACGGAAGCGTTTAGAGAGGCATCTGCAAGTGCAGAGTATATTCCTGGCTCTGCAGACGGTAGTCGCGCCGGCGTATTCTACGTGCCGGTTCCAGACCCTTCATCTTTCAATATCACTTCAGGCATGGAGTCACTCTTCCTCCATGAAGCCATTCCGGGCCACCACTACCAGATATCCCTGCAGCAGGAAAACCTTAGCTTACCGGCATTCCGCCGCTTTGCCTGGTATGGAGCGTTTGGAGAAGGCTGGGCTTTATACGCTGAATCGTTAGGCAAGGAGCTTGGTTTATATACAGACCCCTATCAATACATGGGAGCATTGGGTGATGAAATGCATCGCGCAATTCGCCTGGTGGTTGATGTCGCAATCCATCTAAAAGGTATGTCGAGGGAAGAAGCGATCGCTTACATGATGAAGAATGAGGCGATCGGTAAAGATGCCGCTACTGCCGAAATTGAAAGGTACATGGCCATACCTGGTCAGGCAGTGTCTTACAAGGTCGGACAGATGAAGATTCGTGAGTTGCGCCAGATGTGTGAGCAGGAGCTCAAAGGTGATTTCAGAATATCCGAATTTCATGACGAGCTCCTCCGGGACGGAGTGCTCCCTCTTTCACTTCTCGAAAGTAAAATGAACAGGTGGGTTGCCGGCTTTAACAAGTAGCAACCCATCCGTTCGGTTATTTCTGCCTGTCGGCATAACCGAATACCTTCTGCAGCAATATGCTGTTTCTTGAAGATACGTTTTGTCTGATTTTTAATTCTTCTTTTGCAATTTCCATAAAAAGACCGTCGATCGCCTTTTGTGTAACGTAACCGGTAAGGTCTGGATTGATGTCTGTCACCAGCGGAATCTGGTTATACCGGGAAACCACCTCAGTCCAGTTCCGCGTAGCACCTACTTTAGCCAGGCTGCTCTGAATAATCGGCTTAAACTTTGCACTTAACTGATCATTGGTGACCCGCTGAAAATACTGTGTAGCAGCATCGCTCTGCTTGCCCAAAAGAATGGAGCTCGCATCGCTGATGGTCATCTGTTTGATAGCCGAGATAAATATGGGCTTAGCTTCTATCACAGCGTCTTCTGCCGCACGGTTAAGGCTGGTAATTACATTGTCGCATAGTTGATTGAGACCCAGTGACCTGAGTGCCTTCTCTACCTTTTGTGCCTCGGGCGGAAACAGTAGTTTAACAGCTGCGTTGCCTAGAAAGCCATTTTGAGCATTCAGTCTTTCGGCACTGGCGCTGGTTCCTAACTGAAGCGCTTCCTTAATTCCGGAGGCGATCTCTGATGATGTAGGATTACCCATAGATTGGCTAAGCACTTGCGCTGTTTGGTTCAATGTTTCGCAGCTGCTTAGTACTACAGCTGAGCTTAAGAGGAGTACGAATAAGGGTCTTTTCATGTATTAATTTTCCGTTAGTGTAAGCAACTCCTCTGCCAGCAGAGAAGATGCCCGCACCAAACGTACGAATTCAGATTTAAAACCATCGTCATCTTTGCTCATTGCCTTGTTCGCCAGATCGGCTACCATCTCAAAAGTATATCGCTCCACAAACTCCGATTTTTTAAGCAGCATGCCATAACCCGCAACAGCTGCTGAGAACCTGAAGTCATTGCTGCTGTTATGGAGAGGTACGCCCTCATTGCCCACTGTTTTTTTAAGCAGCCGGCTCGTGTTGCTGTTTGGTGCCTTGTATCTCAGACTCACACTTACCAGCTCATCAGCATGATCTGATCCTGCAGGTATGTCTCTTTGGTATTTAAGTTCATCTACCGAACCAACAAAGCGACTCTTCACTCCATGAGGAATTATCTCATATAATGCAGTAACCGAGTGTCCTGCACCAACATCTCCGGCATCTTTAAGGTCATTGTTAAAGTCTTCAGCGTTTAGTGAGCGGTTTTCATATCCGATAAGCCGGTAAGCCTGAACTCTTGAGGGATTAAATTCCAGTTGCAGCTTCACATCTTTTGCCAGGGTGAAGAGCGTTCCTCCGAATTCTGTTACAAGCACTTTTCGTCCTTCGCTGATATTGTCGATGTAAGCGTAATTGCCATTGCCTTTATCAGCCAGAAGCTCCATTTTGCTATCCTTGTAGTTGCCCATCCCGAAACCAAGTACGGATAAGAAGATGCCGGTCTTCCTTTTCTCCTCAATCAATTTTTGCATATCCATATCGCTGGATTGTCCCGTATTGAAATCGCCGTCCGTAGCCATAATCACTCTGTTGTTGCCTTTTTTGATGAAGCGGGAAGCCGCAAGGTCATATGCCAGCTTGATCCCCGCACCGCCAGCCGTTGATCCGCCCGCCTGCAACCGATTGATCGCATCCAGGATTATTCGCTTGTTCTTTCCAGATGTGGGTTCAAGAGCGATGTCTGCCGAGCCGGCATAGCTAACTATCGACACATTATCTGATGGCCTGAGCTGATTGACCAGCATCTTCAAAGACGACTTGACTAAAGGCAGTTTGTTATATGCATTCATCGATCCGGATACATCAACAAGAAGAACCAGATTCGATGGAGGTATCTTGAAAATGTCCATTTTTTTCGCCTGAAGTCCAATCCTCAACAGCTTGTGCTCAGCGTTCCATGGAGCGGTGCTTAACTCAGTGCTGATTGAAAGAGGTTCATCGTTTTCGGGAGCCGGATAATCATACTCGAAATAGTTGATCATTTCTTCAATTCTCACAGCGGCCGAAGGCGGTAATTGTCCCTGATTAATAAAGCGCCGTACATTACTGTAAGAGGCAGCGTCTACATCAATTCCAAACGTAGAAAGAGGATTTAACTGCGGACTAACAAATCTGTTCTCCGCAAAGGACGCGTATGATTCACTCGGTAATGGTCGGTGCCTCATAACGTTTCCCATAGGTGCATGAAGCACATTTGCGCTCTTCTGCAGATAACCTGCGCCGTTTGCTTCAAATCTTTCGAAACCTTTGTTAAGCTCAATGTCCAGGCTCTGCTGACCTTCATACTTTACCAGCTGCGTCCGGTATCCGCCAAGCCTAAACTCTATTGTGGCCCCTGGCGATGGTCTGCGAATAGCATAGTGCCCGTCCTTGTCAGTAACAGAAGCCTCACCTTCGCTCTTCACCGATATCAGTACGCCCTTTAATGGTTTTAGCTGGCTCGCACAGACTACTGTTCCCCTGAGCATCTCAGGTTGTCTGCTACCGGATCCCATGAGGACCGCCAGAATCAGCAAAGGGACGATGATGATAATCTTTTTCATGCCAAATGTTTAAGTCAGGATGAAAAGGGCTGCGTCTTTCCATATATCGATAAAAAATTTTTATACTTGATCAAAGAATTTACGATTGAAGTTCATTAAGAATAAATCTGGTTACTTGAACGTTTCTGAAGCAGACCTGCTTCTGGAGTATCGGCGTACGGGCGACCTGGAAGTGTTGGGCAGGCTTTACAGCGGATACATGCCGCTTGTATATGGTCTATGTCTCAAGTATTTCAAGGACGAAGAACTCAGTAAGGATGCAGTAATGCAGATCTTCGAACAGCTGATCGCTAAGCTCAGGCAGCATGAGGTAAGCAATTTCAAGAGCTGGTTGTATACACTTGCCCGTAACTACTGTCTCATGGCGCTTAGAGCAAGCTCCAGGCATGTATTCGTCTCTCTTGAAATGGAGAATATGGAAAGACCTGAAGTTGTGCATCTTGATATAGACAGTACAAACGAAAGTCAGCTTAGCGCAATGGAGAAGTGCATGGAGACACTCCCCACCGAACAGCGTCGGGCAATAGACCTGTTCTACCTTCAGCAGAAGTGCTATAAGGAAGTTGCGGATATAACTGGCTTCGACATGAACAAGGTCAAAAGCTATATCCAGAACGGCAAGCGGAATTTAAAAATTTGTATGGAGAGGAATGACAGAAGCGAATAAACAAAAGTACAATCTTATACAGCAATACCTGGATGGTAGCCTGGATCCGGAACGGATGCATGAGCTTGAAAAGGAAGCTCTTGAAGATCCATTCCTCGCCGAGGCGCTGGAAGGCTATTCGGCATTCGAAGGCTCGGTACAACCACATTTGAGTCTCCTCCAGCGTCAGCTCGAAGCACGGATAGCAGATAACGCCGTAAAAAAGAATATGTTCTTTTTTACATGGCAACGGATCAGTGTGGCTGCTGCTGCAAGTCTTCTTTTTATATCTGCCAGCATTCTTTTCTGGATGAAAGGAACAAATACAGAATCCCGCCTGGCGGATAACGCTAAAGATGTCGAGGTTACGCTTACACCCAACGACAAATTGGGTGAGGAAAGTCAGGATGCTGAAAAGTACTCCCAGAATAAGGAGGTGACTGAAGAGGTAGAAGCGCTTACTGCTCTTCGGCCACCAGGAAACGAGACGAAAATCCAACCGAAAATTGTCACATCAGGAACTGACAAAAAGAATAAAGAAACCCAGCGTTATGCTGCCGGAACCCGTCCCGCTCCGGCAATTTCAGACACACCTTCTGAAAAGGTAGAGGGTTTTCTACCCGACAAAACTAGAGCGACTGGAAGTCTTACCGCCTCTGCAAGCATAGCTTCTGCTGAGCCGGGTCAAAACGCGCCACCTGCCTACGCCCGTGGACAGGTTATAGCGATGAGAGGCACTAGAGTATTGTCTACCCATGACAGCGGTAGAGTTCATGAAAGAGCTTCGTCCGCAGCTAACTCTACTGATCCCCAAACTGTCGTAGTCCAAGGTGCCGTTCAGCCTTTAGAGGGCTGGGAAAATTACCAGGCATATGTTAGCAAAAATAAGCGCTTGCCAGCACCTGCTGAGGGAACAGGTACCGTAACGATCGTATTTACGACAGACTCCCTGGGGAGGCCAAATACCTACCGCATCGAAAAGGGCATCGACGAGAACTATAATGCTGAGGCGATCCGTCTACTGAAGGAAGGACCTTTATGGAAAGCCGATGAAACCGGTCGTAAGCACGTTGGCTATATCCAGGTAGATTTCAAGTAATAACCCCCTTATGAAGTATTTTTTCCTATTACTTTGTTGTGCACTTACATCTTGTAGTCAGAATAAACGTCTTGCAGAAGTAAATCAGTACAGTGATGACCCCCATTCTTTTTCCAAACCTTCAGAGGTTCAGGTGAAGCATCTTGATCTTAATTTACAGGTAGATTTTGATAAGAAACTGCTAACAGGCAAAGCATCCTGGACGATCGCTAACTTATCGGGGGCAGATAGCATCATTTTCGACACCAGGGGACTGGAGATCGAGAGAGTGAGCTTGTCAGACAGTACCGAAAATGCAGAGTATGTTTTAGGCCCAGAAGATAAACTTCTTGGAAAGGCATTGAAGATAAAAATCAATAAAGACACAGACAGAGTAACCGTTTGGTATTCCACATCTCCTGATGCCGCGGCTGTACAGTGGCTCAATCCGCAGCAGACCGCAGGAAAAAAACATCCTTTTCTTTTCACCCAGTCTCAGGCGATTCTCGCCCGTACCTGGCTACCCTGCCAGGATTCTCCGGGAATCCGGTTTACATACAACGCTACTGTGTCAGTACCTAAAGACTTGTTGGCTATTATGAGTGCGGAAAATCCGCTCAAGAAGAACGAGGCAGGCATTTACCAATTCATACAGCCGAAGGCGATTCCTTCTTATCTGATGGCGCTGGCAGTTGGCGACCTGGAATTTAAAGCTATCGACGACAGAACCGGTGTCTACGCTGAGCCTGTTTCGCTGAAAGCAGCTGCATGGGAGTTTGCCGATATGGGCAAAATGGTCAATTCAGCCGAAAAACTCTATGGCCCTTATCAATGGGGGCGCTATGATGTGGTAGTGTTGCCGCCAAGCTTTCCTTTCGGAGGAATGGAAAACCCCATGCTGACGTTTGTTACACCGACAGTTATCGCGGGGGACCGTTCTCTGGTAAGTTTAATCGCACACGAACTCGCACACAGTTGGAGCGGTAATCTGGTGACGAATGCCACATGGGACGACTTCTGGTTAAACGAAGGTTTTACGGTATATTTTGAGAGACGAATCGTCGAAGATGTGTACGGCGAGGAGGAATCAAAAATGCAGGAAGTGCTTGGCCACGAGGCTCTAAAAGAGACAATGGCTGACTTGGGCCACTCACACGAAGACACCCGTCTGCATCTCGAACTGGCCGGTCGCGACCCTGATGAAGGGATGACGGATATCGCCTACGAAAAGGGATATTTCTTTTTGAGAGCTTTAGAAGATGCTGTCGGCCGGGAAAGGATGGATGCTTTCCTCAAAGAATATTTTGCTAAGCACGCTTTTCAATCGCTCACAACAGAACAGTTTGTCACATACCTCGACCAGCATTTGTTAAACGGTGACGAGGCTCTGCGTGCAAAAATCAGTGTAGAGGAATGGATTTACAAACCTGGTATACCTGCCGGGATGCCGGTTGCTGTTTCGAACCAGTTTAGCCTTATTGATTCTGTTGTAATTGCCTGGAAGAAAGAAGTAAGATCTGAAGGACTAAAAAGTCACCTTAAATCTGCCAACGAACAGCTTTATCTTATTAAGCGCCTGCCGCAAAGTCTGAGTGTCTCGGATATGACGAAGATAGATCAAGAATTTGGTTTTACGCAGTCGGGCAATGCCGAGCTGAACGCTGCCTGGTTCTTGCATGCCATTCGAAATCAGTATCAGGTGGCCAATCCTGCAATTGAAGAATTTTTGATCCGGGTAGGACGACGCAAGTTCATCATCCCGCTATACACGGAAATGGCCGGGACGGACGAAGGAAAACGATGGGCAAAAAAGGTCTATAAACAAGCGAGACCGAACTATCATTCGGTCTCGTATAATACTATAGATGATCTCCTTGAAAATTAGAGGAACAAATTAAACAGAAGATAAATACCGCTTGCCAGAAGGGCTGATACAGGTATTGTGAGTACCCATGCCCAGATCAGATTGATGGTAACTCCCCACCTCACTGCCGACATACGTTTGGTTACCCCAACACCTATGATTGATCCGGTAATGGTATGAGTGGTAGAAACCGGAATAGCAAAGTGTTCCGTAAAGCCCAGCGTGATTGCGCCTGCTGTCTCTGCGGCAACGCCTTCCAGTGGTGTCACTTTAGTGATCTTAGAACCCATCGTCTTTACAATTCTCCAGCCGCCGCTCATGGTTCCCAGAGAAATAGCACCGTAACATACAAGAGGAATCCATTCAGGCATCGGATCACTGCTACTCACTACATTATTAGCAACTAAAGCTACGAAGATAATACCCATAACCTTCTGAGCGTCGTTACCACCGTGAGTAAAGCTCAATGCGGCAGATGATAACAGCTGGAGCGCTTTAAACCATTTTTCAGCAGTTGCCGGCTTAGACCATCGGCTCAGATTGACGATAATGAGGGTGATAATGATCGATATAATCATACCTATAACCGGCGCTAACACAATAAAGGATATAATTTTAAAGACATATCCTAAGTTAAGGGCGTCGGCTGCCGAAGCACCATTCAGCATGGCATAGGTAACTCCGGCTCCTGCAAATCCACCTATTAGTGTATGTGAAGAGCTGGACGGAATACCATAATACCAGGTAAACAGGTTCCAGGTAATCGCTGCAATTAATCCGGCAAGAATGACGTGTATCGTAATGTAATTTTCAACTACAGTCTTTGCTACTGTATTAGCAACCTTATGGTCGTCAAAATAGAAGTATGCGGCAAAATTGAAGATTGCAGCCCAGAGAACAGCCTGGAAAGGAGATAGAACTTTTGTTGACACAACCGTAGCGATGGAGTTCGCCGCGTCATGAAAACCGTTGATATAATCAAAAGCAATTGCCATAATGATGACAATTACCAATAGTGTAGTAACCATTTTGTATTGTTTAGTAGTTAAGCATTCTTAACCAGGATCGTTTCAAGAACGTTGGCCACATCTTCACATTTATCGGTCGCTGTTTCCATAGCTGCAAATAACTCTTTGTATTTGATGATCGTTTTAGCGTCATCTTCAAATTCAAACAAATCGGCTACTGCACGGTCAAACACATAGTCAGCCTGGTTTTCCATGCTGTTAATGCGTACGCATGAGTCAGTAATCAGCCTGATGTTCTTCAGGTTTTTTAGCTCTTCGACAGCCTTATTCACATCTATACAACCCTGTAAGATCAGTTCAGCAAGTTTCTTGATAGGAGGCGTGATGTCAGTGATCTTGTAAAGATCCATTCTCGCTGCTGAACCGTGTATATAGTCGGCGATATCATCCAGGGCAGATGCGAGAGCGTGCATATCTTCACGGTCGAAGGGGGTAATGAAATTTTTACCCATTTCCAGAAATATCAGGTGGGTAATGTCATCTCCAACATGTTCCAGGTCTTCGATCTTCTTGGTAAGTTCCTTCCGTCTCTCTAGATCTGTGGTGTTAACAAGCTCATTTAGAGCCTCTCCTAATGAAATTAAATTCCGACTGGCCTTCTCGAATAGAGGAAAGAACTTTCTGTCTTTAGGAACAAAGTACTGAATAATGCTATTTAATGACATATGATTGTTTTCAAAATATGTGCAAAATTACTGATCGTATGTTAACCTAATGTTAAGTTTTTGTTAGTCGGTCATCTTTTTTACTTTGCTTTTGAAACAGTAAATGCAAAAGTTGAACCCAGTCCCTCGGTACTCCGGACAGTGATTGTTTGCTGGTGAGCCTCCAGGATATGTTTTACGATGGCAAGGCCAAGGCCTGAACCCCCTATCTGTCTGGAGCGGCTCTTATCCGTCCTGAAAAATCGTTCAAATACACGCGGCAAATACTTTTCCTCAATGCCTATTCCATCATCTGTCACTTCGACAAGTATCTGGTCATGAAGTTCAAATATTTTCAAACTAGTCGTTCCGCCTGCTTTACCATATTTAATAGAATTACTGACGAGGTTGATCAACACCTGGTGTATCTTGTCCCGATCTGCATAGATCCAGGTCGGAAAATTATACTTTTCCTTAAATACGAGGTGGATATTATGTTTGCTCGCTTTCAGTTCCATCTGTTCAAACACTTCTTTGATCAACGCTGAAAGGTCAAACTTTTTGTAACTTATTTGGATCTCTCCGTTCTCAAGCTTGGAAATTGCGTCTATGTCTTTGATTAACAAGCTTAAACGATCAATGTTCTTAGAGGCTTTATTTAGAAAGCTTCTGTTCATCTCTGTATCTTCGAGCCCTTCATCCTGCAGCGCCTCGATATATCCCTGTACTGCAAATAGAGGTGTTTTGAGCTCGTGAGAGATATTTCCAAGAAACTCCTTCCGAAATTGTTCCTGTTTTTTGAGCTCATCTATTTCAATTTTCTTTACACGGGCCCATTCTTTAACCTCGGTCTCTACATCATTTATGGGATCATCGGTAACATATTCCCCTAACGCATCTTTGAGTTCTTGCCCCAGCTTCAGGTTGTGGATCAGCTTATAAATCAACTTTATCTTACTGTATACAAATCGCTCAATTAAGTAATAAAACACAATGTAGCATATAACAAGTGTGATAACAAAGGTTACCACGGTATGATACCAGCTATTCTGAAAATAGTAATTTACAATGGCTAGTGTCAGAGCCACAACAAATGCATTGATTAGAACTAAAACCCTGAGCTTCATATTACAATAATACTATTTTTCCCCCTGCCACTCACCAAAAAACTCTTCCAGGTAGCGCTCCATAAACTCATGTCGCCCTGCAGCAATCCGACGTGCGGCCGATGTGTTCATTTTGTCTTTAAGCAGTAAAAGCTTTTCATAGAAATGGTTGATTGTTGGAGCGGTGCTGTTTTTATATTCTTCCTTACTTTGCAGAGGTTTTGGCTCAATGGACGGATCGTAAAGTGTTCTGTTTTTATAACCCCCATAGGTGAAAGCCCTCGCAATCCCGATCGCGCCGATAGCATCCAGCCTGTCTGCATCCTGGACGATCTCCATTTCCCTGGAAGAATATCTGACCTCACCTAAACCAGATTTATAAGACATATGGCGTATGATCTGTTCCACGTGGAATACCACATCTTCTTCTACTCCAGTAGATTGGAGGAATTTTCGTGCAGTCTTCGGTCCGATCTCCTCGTCTCCGTTATGAAATTTAGAATCAGCTATGTCATGAAGAAGCGCTGCGAGTTCAACAACGAGATGGTTGGCATCCTCAGACCGAAGAAGAAGCCTGGCATTTTTCCAAACGCGTTCGGTATGCCACCAGTCATGCCCGCTTTCTGCATTCTCAAGCGACTCTTTTACAAAGGCAGCGGTTTTAACAATAAGGTCCGAATGCATGCTTTTGAAGTATATAGTTAATTCAGATTTTCCAAAAGGGATTTTAAGAAAACTTCAGGGATCTGGAGGTGGGGGATATGACCAACTTCGTTAAACTCGACGAGCTTAGAACCTCTTATCTTCCGGGCAGTTTCTTTACCGAGGACAGCATATTGTCCATATTTTTTCTGGTCCTCAGGAGATAGGGTTCCTTTGCCAACAATAGTCTTGTCTGCCGTCCCTATGAACAGTACGGTTGGTACCTGTAGTGATGAGAACTCGTGCACCACCGGTTGCTCAAAGATCATGGTAAAGGTCAATGCTGACACCCTGGCGTACCTGGGAAAGTCAGCGCTTTTCGTCACCCCAGCGGCTATATCAACCAGATAATCGTATTCGCTTTTCCACTCAGGAAAGTAAGACGACTGATAATACTTTTTTACGCTTGCTGCGGTCGTCTTTAACTCGTTCATGTACTGTTCTTCCGTAGTCAAATAGGGGATGATCATTCTGTAATCCTCCAAACCTATCGGATTCTCCAATAGAAGCCTCGTAGTCCGCTCCGGATAAAGCAAGGCAAATCTGGTCGCCAGCATGCCCCCCATTGAGTGTCCGAGGATGGCAGTTTTCTGGATGCCCAATGTGTCGAGCAATTGCTTGTTGAACCGCGCCAGAAGATGAAAGCTGTAGTGAATGAATGGTTTGGACGATTTTCCAAAGCCGATCTGGTCTGGAACAACTACCCGGTAACCCTGAGTGCTTAGTGCCTGAATAACATTCGTCCAGTAATAGCCTGCAAAGTTTTTTCCGTGAAACAGCATCACCGTCTTTCCATTAGGATTAGTCGGCTTGATATCCATGTAAGCCATGCGGAGATCCTGCCCTTCCACTTTCAATGCAAGGTGCTGTATAGGGTAAGCGTACTTTACATTTTCAAGCGTAATGGACAAGGTGTCCTGTTGCCCGGAGGCATAGAAGCTAATACTAAGCAGGAGAAACGCTACTATTCCTTTCATACTATACAGACGGTGTTTTTATCCAGTTAAACCGGTATTTTTTGCTGAGTTCTGGATTCACCTCCTCTTTTAACGCTTCCGGAGCGCTTATAGTTTTAGCGTCGCCATCACTCACGAACCGTGTGTTATGCTTGATCTGGCTTTTCATGAAGTTTTCGGGATTCTCGGTATGCTCTCCTGCCTGCACCCTTTGAATACCCAGCCGGTTGAACTTTTTGGAATAGGGAGACACGGAGGTTGCTGACCCTACGAGCATCACCGATTCGTGTTTATAACGTATGCCTTCAAACTCTCCCGATTCTTCAAGAGCTCGGTTCTTTGCATGCATACCCAAGGGGAGAGCTAAGCTTTTTACTTCATAATCAGGAAGAAATTCCCTGATCTCCTTTACGAACATGGCCAGGTGCTTCTGCGCCTCTGTATCACTAAGTTTCGACAGCTGAGCATGATACCAGGTATGATTTCCTATTTCGTAACCATTGTTCAGCAACCATTCCAGTTTTTGCTTCTTATATTCGGGTTGGGCAAACAGACGAAGAGTAGGCTTAATAGCCGGTAGTACGTAAAACGTAGCTGTGATAGGGAAGTCCTGATGTTTCTTTTTGAATGCTTCCATTATTCCCAAAGCACAGTTGGGATCGATGATGAGTTCTCCGTTCTTTTCGATGTAGCGGAACTGGCCTGCGCTCGAGTCGTCAAATGTCATAGCGAACGGCGTTTTTCCTGCAGGAACATCCAGCTCTCCCGACGCAATAGCATGAACGGATACCGGATAAAAGTCATTGTCGTAAAGCATTTGAAGGTCCTTTCGGAAGTTTTCAGGAGTTCGTCTCCATCTATCTTCCGGATAGCCTATCAAGTGATACTCCAGAACCATAACCCTTCCTAACTCATTGGGCGTATAACTTTCCTTACTGAAATCTTTTATGGAAGCAGTTGTCGTATCGGCGGTTTGAAACCCGGTCGAAACCTCTTTGAGGGAATCCCGTTGGTCGGAGTGACTGTTGCTTGCTGTTGGTGAACAAGCATTCGCTAAAGCAATGGCTACTGCAGAACTGAGCAGAAATGAAGAAAACGGTAATTTCATGTAAGGATATCTGATCGATAAAGATAGGCCTATAAACGAAATTATCCTAAGCTCAATTCACAATCAGCTTGTAGCCCTTACCGTGTACGTTCAGGATCTCTACCGAAGGATCGTCTTTTAAATATTTCCGGAGCTTACTAAGGAATACATCCATACTTCGGCCATTAAAATAATTATCGTCATGCCAGATACTTAGAAGAGCCTCTTCCCGGGTAAGCACCTGATTTTTCTTCAGACAGAGAAGTCGCAGCAGTTCTGCTTCTTTGGTCGACAGCTTCTGAACCGCCTCCTCGTGCTTTATTGACTGAAGTGTATAGTCAAAATGGTATTTACCTATCTCAAACTTATCAGGCGTTTCGCCGCCTGCGTTGCTCTGGTTCGCTACGCGCTTCAGTAGCGCGTTTATTCGCAGGAGCAGCTCTTCTATTCGGAAAGGCTTGGTAATATAATCGTCTCCACCCAGAGTAAAGGCTTCAGACTTGTCTTCAATCATTGCCTTGGCGGTTGCAAATATTATCGGTATCACGGGATCCTTTTTCCGGATGTCTTTCCCGAGAGAAAAGCCGTCTTTTTTGGGCATCATAACGTCGAGAATACAAAGGTCAAAGTTGTCTTTCTGAAACATAGCAAGACCCTCTTCTCCATCACGTGCAAGCTGCACATCATATTTACCTTTCAGCTGGAGGTAATCCTGCAGTAACATGCCGAGGTTGGGATCGTCTTCTACCAATAAAATTTTCTTCATTTGAATATATTCGGGTCGTGTAGCCAAAGATGACCTTCACCAGGTTAACTATTAATGTTTATGCGTTCTGTGAAAGGGTATGTAAAACAATTTCAAATTCTGAACCCTTATCTTTTTCACTCTTTACTTTTATCTCACCGTTATGGCGGTTTACGATGTCATGAACGTAGCTGAGGCCGAGTCCAAATCCTTTAACATCATGCAGGTTGCCTGTCGGTATTCTGTAAAACTGCTCAAATATTTTGGAAAGATGATCCTTGCTCATACCGATACCATTGTCGGATACTCTTAAAATAAGCTTTTTACCTATGTTCAAAGTAGATATAGAAATCTCGGGGTCAGCTTTGCTATATTTCAATGCGTTGTCTATCAAGTTGAAAATTACATTGCTCAGGTGATGTTCGTCGCCGTTGATTGTATCCAGAGTCGCTTTCAGCTCGAGGTTGATTTTAGCGTTCTTTTTCTGGAATTGAAGCTGCATGCTGTCAGCTATCGCACTGATCAGATCATTGACCTCCACCTGCTTAAAATCAAGCTTCAGGTCACCCTTGTCGAGCTTGGCGATATTCAGTACCCGCTCGATATGGTTGCCTAATCTGATGTTCTCGTCATAGATAATTCCGGCAAGACGGTTCACCCGTTGCTTATCGTCAGTGATTTCAGGATCTTTTAGCGCCTCACTGGCGATCATGATCGTGGCCACCGGAGTCTTAAACTCATGGGTCATGTTATTGATAAAGTCGGTCTTCATCTCCGAGACCTTCTTTTGACGGAAGATCGTCAGGATGGTATACGAGAAGCAGCCGATCAAAACCAGCAGCAGGCTTGCAGATGAAGCCAGCACTGCATGCATGTTCTGGAACATAAACTGGTTTTTACCCGGAAAGGTAACGGTTAGCAGTCCGTTATCAGATATAATGCCTTTCGGAAACAGGCTGGTTGTGTAGACATCGTCACTGGCAGTCTTTGCTGCTATATCCGATGCACTTGTAAACAGTAGAGAATCAGATTTGGCTGTCGAGATCTGATAGAGATACCCCAGGGAGATACCGCGGTTCTGTAGTTCGCTTTTTAGCAAAGTATCTACCGTACGGGGGTTTACGCGATGCAGGAGGGGAATATTAAACTGCTCATAGTCGTTGGCTAGATCTTCAAATATCGCTGCCTTTTGATTTCGCGGCTTGGCTGTCTTAAAGAAGTGGTTCACACTCTTTACTTCACTTTCTTTCTGCCGGCGAAGCTCTAAGTCCCTCAGTTCAGATTCTCTTTGTCGTTTCGCAATTAATAGCTCACGATTTAATTTAGGATTTTTACGCGGAATAGAAACGACCCGCAATCCAGCAAGTGGATCTTCAATCAGGTAAAAAACAGTATCCTTGGCAGAGGCTCTGGCTTTCTTGACCTTCTGGATATCTCCGTTCTCTACATAAAGCTCATGAACCTCATTTTGAAAGACTTGTCCGAAGTCATCAACCGACTGGTGCATCTTGATTTTGAAATGAACCTTGCTCAGCTGATCGGGATCCCGGAAATAGGTTTCATAAAAGTCGTTGTCTATTGTCATGATCCGCGGAAACTTGCTTCTCAGCAGACTGTCTCTCACTTTGAAATCCCTTTCGATGTTGGCTGTGAGTGTCTTCACCCTTTCTGCGAATCGTTCCACCTGGCGCTCCGCTATCTGCTGGTCCCTTCTTTTCTCCTCCCTGCTTTTCTTCAACTCCTCAGCCATTGCCTTTTGCTTGACAAAGTGCATCGCATCGTGCTTGGCGAGTTTGTTGGTCACCTCGCTTAAGGCGCTGTTCACAGAAAGGTCAAAGAGCTGCGACTTTTGTAAATAGGACTCGCGTATGAAATAATACTGCATAGCCATAACACCCAGCAACGCCGCAGTCATCAATCCTATTATAAGGCTAATACTTCTTTTCTTCATTCCATACAAAAATACATAAGACCCTGTGCACTAAATATGTTTTAACAATTTTTAACACTGAATGTCGTACCCGGTGCTTGTGGACGAGCCTTACAGGTTTTGTCTGGGGAGTAAGAGGGCGACTTGTCATGAACAGGAAAGCGTCCAAGCAACAAAAGGCCCCTTACTAATGTAAAGAGCCTTTTGTTGCTTATTATATTAAAAATTAAACGGCTATTCCAGTTCTATCTAGAATGGCAGGTCGTCATCCTGTGCCGACGAATTGAAGTCAGCCGGCGGAGCGTATTCCGGAGTACTTGCCTCTGGAGCCGCACCGCTCAGGGTGTTAATTCTCCAGACAACCAATGTATTAAAGTAAGCGGTTTTCCCGTTTCTGTCAGTCCATGGGCGACCGCGAAGATTGAAAAATACCTCCACCTGATCTCCCGGCTTAACACTGTCGAACAAGTTTACCTTGTCTTGTAGTGCTTCGAATTTAATGTATTCGGGGTATGAAGGATTCTCTGCATATTCTATCACTAGTTCTCTCTTCTTGAATGTTTCCGTTACATTCATTATAGGAGAAATCTCATGTACTTTTCCCTTGATATCCATACTGTCTGTTCTTTTAAAATCTTAATCAAAACTGGCAAATTTAATTGATTAACTTCGCACATATTTTATGCAAGTTTTCAACACTAACAGCAGGATCATCGTTACCTGCAATAACAGACTTAGTCCCTATCTTGTCGATGAGGTTGAGGCTCTGGGATTTGACATTAAGCGCAAATTCAATACAGGGCTGGAGCTCGAAGGTACGGTTAACGACTGTATCACGCTCAATCTTAACCTGCGGACGGCGAGTCAGGTTCTTTATTCGATAAAAAGTTTCGACGCACCGAGTCCTAAAGAATTATACGATGGCTTGGTAGAGATTCCATGGGAGGAGATAATTGACTTCGCCGGATATTTCTCCATCACATCCAATGTGGATAATGAACACATCCGCACGCCACTGTTTGCCAATGTAAAGGTGAAGGATGCTATCGTGGACCGGATCCGATCAAAGAAAAATGTAAGGCCTAATACAGGTCCTTCCATAGATAAGACGGTTGTTCACCTCTACTGGAAAGAAAACGTTGCGGAGATCTTCCTTGATACATCAGGAGAAGTTCTTTCCAAGCATGGTTACCGTAAATTGCCCGGAAAAGCACCCATGCTCGAAGCACTCGCTGCTTCAACCATACTGGCAAGTAAGTGGGATATGAAATCGCCTTTTGTAAATCCAATGTGCGGTTCTGGAACCCTGGCTATTGAAGCGGCATTAATTGCGACAGACAGGAGGCCGGGCTTATTTCGTATGAATTATGGTTTCATGCATATCCTGGGGTATGATGAGCAGGTGTTCTTTGCGGAGCGCCGGAAGCTCAAGGACAGAATTCTGAAGCAACAGGACGTCCAGATCATCGCCAGCGATATTTCAGAAGAAGCAATAGAAATTGCACGTCAAAATGCCCGCACTGCCGGTGTTGATCAGCTGATAGACTTCCAGGTGTGCGACTTTGAAGAAACAGAAATGCCCGAAGGCGCGGGAGTTGTTATGTTCAATCCTGAATATGGTGAACGCCTTGGGGTACATACTCAGCTGGAAATCACCTATAAGCGCATCGGCGATTTTCTTAAGCAGAAATGCAAAGGTTATTTTGGCTATGTGTTTACCGGCAATCCGGATCTTGCCAAGAAAATCGGTCTTCGTGCCGCTAGAAGGATCGAGTTCTACAACGGCAGACTTGATTGCCGTTTGTTCGAATATGAACTGTACGATGGTTCGAAGCGCGAACCCCTGGAACGTAAAGCCTAAACGTTATATAGGTTTACCCGGGAATTCTGTTAAAGTCCAAAAGGGGTGTATCATTAATCAATGATCACCTCTTTTTTTTGTCCCTTGAAATGGGTCACTGATTGATAGCAATATCCGGAATAATGAAGGTAAACGTCCCTTGTCTTCATAGGGACATCGACTATATGCAGGCGACAATAGCCGCTGTTACTCCCGTGATGAGTCCGACCTGGTGACTGTAAAGTCGGACTCATCACGGCTTTATCACTGGATAATATCCCCTTCATATCAAGGCGTTCTAAGCGAAGTCCCTTACCTTGCGCCATACAAATGCTGTTAACATCCTTTTTCATGATACAGCCCCATATGGGTTCGCGTTTATGGAAACTTAGCTTTTAAATTTTTCGATCAAAGCCTCCAGGCTGATCTTCTCCTGGGTTCCAGCCTGCATGTCTTTAAGTGTGAGTTGGCCCGTTTGCATTTCATCACTTCCAATTAATGCAACAAAGGGAATGTTCTTTCCATCAGCATAAGATAGCTGTTTCTTTAGCTTTGTTGCTGCTGGGTACAGCTCTGCAGCAATATGGTGCTCTCTCAAAGCTTGTATGATCGGCAAAGCGTAGGTCTCTGCATCAGCGTCAAAATTGGTGATCAGTAGTTTAGTCGTTTCTGAAGCACTCTCTGGAAAGAGATTCAACTCTTCCAGGACATCGTAAATCCGGTCAGCACCAAAAGATATGCCGGCACCAGTAAGGCCTTTTAATCCGAACATCCCCGTAAGGTCATCATATCTTCCTCCTCCTCCGATGCTTCCCATGGCCACTTCATTGGTTTTTACTTCGAAGATTGCACCTGTATAATAATTGAGGCCGCGGGCAAGTGTGATATCCAACTCCAGAAATGCAGACATTTCTTCTGCGGATAGTTGGGTTAATCCTCCCAGATAGCTAAGGATCGACTCAATTTCGTTGATTCCTTTCAACCCTGTATCCGATGATGACAGAACAGCTTTCAGTTGCTCAAGCTTTTGAAGCGTGCTGCCTTCCAACAAAATAACAGGTTTAAGTTTCTCTATATCGCCGGAGGTAAAGCCTCGTCCGATCAGTTCTTTCGTTACTCCATCAATTCCGATTTTATCCAGCTTGTCAATGGCAACGGTCATATCCACAATCAGCTCCGGCTTTCCTATAATTTCGGCTATTCCTGAAAGGATCTTCCGGTTGTTGATTTTAATGGTGAAGTCCTTCAAGCCAAGCAAGGAAAGGGCTTCTTTGTAGATCAGGACAAACTCGGCTTCGTTAAGCAGGCTTTCAGATCCTACAACATCTGCGTCGCACTGATAAAATTCCCTGTATCTTCCTTTTTGCGGACGGTCAGCGCGCCATACTGGCTGTATCTGGAACCTTTTGAATGGAAATGAGATTTCATTCTGGTGCATGACCACATATCTGGCAAAGGGTACAGTGAGGTCGTACCGCAACGCTTTTTCCGATATAATAGGTAAGAGCGATTTGGAACTATAATCGAAGTCGGGAGTTTTCTGTTTCTTCTTATCCGCATCACCCCAGAAATCGCCACTGTTCAAAATCTTGAAAATCAGCTTATCTCCTTCTTCCCCATATTTCCCGGTCAGTGTACTCAGGTTCTCCATGGAAGGAGTTTGTATTTCCTGATAACCATATTTCCGGAAAACGGTACTGATGGTATTGAATATGTAGTTACGTTTCACCATTTCTGATGGTGAGAAGTCGCGTGTGCCTTTTGGAACAGACGGTTTAATGTTCGCCATGGCGGCAAAAATACAAATTGCTGGCTTAATTTGCTCATGGTGAGACCATGATCGGGTATGTTATTATCCTTGCAGCCTGGTGATGACTGCAAGGGTGGGGGTTATGGGGGTCAGTTTCCGAAAATTTCGTCCAGGAGACCGGCCAGTCTGATGCCCCCTTTTATCAACTGCTGGTTAGTGGTGTCGATCCAGTCATAATTATAGCGGTAACTGTAGTCGGTGCTTTCTTCAGCGGCTTTATATAACTCTTCGCTTTTTTGGTAAGATTCGTAGATCCACATCGTCAGATCATCCCTCTGCCATTTTTTAATCTCTTGTCTATCAGCGGAGTTAACTGCGTTTGTATACTCGGTGTAGCTCAGCTGCTGATATTCTATGATATTGGAATCCCAGATACTGTGCAGATTATCTGGTCGGTTGAACCATTTTACCTTGATATCATTTCCTCCTTTGTCGGCGGCCCTGCCACAATGCATAGGCTGGTGGATATCACCCACCAGGTGGATCAGAATGCGAAGGTAGAGTTGTTTTTCTTCCATTGGAAGGTCTTTCTTTTTTAGCTCTGCTGTTACAAAGCGAATTTTGTTGAAAGCGTTTGCGGTGGTATCCTGTTCAAGAGCAACTTTAGCCTGTTCAAGATTGAGACCTTCGGGTAGGTTCACGAAGTGCCAGTTGTTCATATATCGGTAGTGCGGATTCGATTTGATAAAATCCATCCAGGTGCTGCTCATGGCTATACTCTCGTGGCCCAGTATCTTTTTAATCTTCTTTCTGGTTTTGGAGCTGATGTGATTTTCGGCAACCTCACCAACGATGCGATGACCTAAAAGTCCCCAGGCATTTGACTGCGCAGGGAGATACAAAATAAACGCTGATAGTAGCGCTATTTTAAAAAGTGTTTTCATTATTACAGTGGTTGTGGATTACAGGTGATTTTTTCTTTCAGTATCAGCGACATCGGTAAATGCTGATGGATGTTCACCAGTTCGATTTTTTCGGCATCGGTCTTTCGGATCAAAAATTTAGGATTGTACACGCCTGTACGGTAGCATCCTGCTAGCTTTTGCTTGAAATTAGCATGCGTAAAGGCACCGACCATGTAAAGAGTATCTTCTCTGATTACATAATTCCCCTTTGCGTATTCTTTCCAATGACCGCCCTTGAAACAACTGTCGGCATAATAGTTCACTTTTGAAAAGCTCTCAATGTTGACGTAGAATGAGTCGCAAGTGAATTTAAAGGTGTGCTTTACGTTCAGCAGCAGGCTGTCTTTGAAGGGCAAAGGAGCTTCCTCCCAAACGCCTTGGAATGCCGGTGAGCCGCTTTTCTGGATGTTTGGATTGAACCTGCATGCAGAAAAGAGAAATAAAATAAGAAATAATGAAGCGGAAGCCGGAGATCTGTATGTCATAGAATAAAAATTCCCTCTCCTTAAGGGAGAGGGATTTAACGGAGAACTATTTAAGGCCCCCAATCATGTCTTCAGGGCGTACCCAGTTGTCGAATTGTTCTTCAGTAAGCAAACCAAGCTCCAGAGCAACTTCACGGAGCGATTTGTTTTCTTTGTGCGCCTTTTTTGCAATCTTCGCTGCGTTCTCGTAACCAATATGCGGGTTTAATGCAGTTACAAGCATCAGAGAATTGTTAACATGCTTTTTAATGCCGTCATAGTTCGGCTCGATTCCAACGGCGCAGTGATCGTTGAAAGAAACACAGGCGTCGCCTAACAGTCGTGCACTCTGTAGAAAGTTAGCGGCTATTACAGGCTTAAACACATTAAGCTCATAGTGGCCGTTTGAACCTCCAATTGATATTGTCACGTCATTTCCCATCACTTGCGCAGCAACCATGGTTAGTGCTTCACTTTGTGTAGGGTTAACTTTTCCGGGCATAATAGAAGATCCCGGCTCGTTTTCCGGAATGAATATTTCGCCGATACCTGAACGAGGGCCTGAGGCCATCATACGAATATCGTTTGCGATTTTCATTAATGCTACGGCGAGCTGCTTCAATGCACCATGGCTTTCCACCATTGCGTCATGAGCGGCCAGGGCTTCAAACTTGTTTTCAGCTGTTATAAAGGGCAAGCCTGTAAACTGAGCGATATACGCTGCGACTTTTACATCGTAACCCTTAGGGGTGTTGATACCAGTACCTACAGCTGTTCCGCCGAGGGCTAACTCAGAAAGGTGAGACAGGGTGTTTTTTATTGCTTTAAGGCAATGATCCAGTTGAGACACATAGCCTGAAAACTCCTGACCAAGTGTTAGTGGAGTGGCATCCATGAGGTGGGTACGGCCTATTTTCACAACATCTCTAAAGGCCTCTGACTTTAGCTTTAGGGTGTCTCTTAATTTTTCAACGCCGGGAATGGTGGTATGCAACACCATTTTATATGCCGCAATGTGCATGGCAGTAGGATAGGTGTCATTTGAGGATTGAGATTTGTTAACATCATCATTCGGATGAATAAAAGTTTTACCACTGCCCAGTGTATTACCCTGAAGGACATGTGCGCGGTTGGCCACAACCTCATTTACGTTCATGTTCGATTGGGTGCCTGATCCGGTTTGCCAGATAACCAACGGAAATTCGCTGTAATGGTCACCGTTCAATATCTCATCACATACTTGGGCAATCAAATCACGCTTTTCTTCTGGAAGTATTCCGCAGTCTGTATTGGTATAGGCTGCTGCTTTCTTCAAGTACGCAAACGCATCAATTACCTCTTTAGGCATAGATGCTTCCGGTCCTATTTTGAAGTTATTTCGCGAGCGCTCCGTTTGGGCTCCCCAGTATTTGTCAGCGGGGACCTGCACTTCGCCCATAGTGTCATGTTCTATTCTGAAATTCATGATTTTAAGTTTGGTCAGCAAATTTAATTTTTTTATCCTTTATAATCAGAGGGAAAAGCGTTTTAGACATGGATTCGGCGTTGGTTATTGTAATAATTTTCTGATTTTCGTGGCTGATTAACAGCTATCTTCATTCCTTTATGACACGGATCTGCCTCTTTATCGTATTTATTTTTTGTACTTCCTTTTCGTTTACATCCTGTTCATCCGAGAGTAAAACCACCGAACGTACTGCTGAAGACGACAAGTCGGATAGCCTCATGCTGGTTTATGATCCCGCAAAAGGCGATAAACAGATTGATGAATTTATGCATAACCTGCACAAAAAGAGGGGGTTCAATGGGAATGTGCTCGTGGCAAAAAAAGGAAAGATTATTTATCAGAAAGCCATTGGTTGGGCTGACTATCTTCACCGCGACAGTTTGCATATCCATTCGAAATTTGAGTTAGCATCGGTTACCAAACCCATGACGGCTACTGCAGTGCTGATGCTTGCCGAGCAGGGAAAGCTGAAGCTCGATCAGACGGTAAAGGACTTTTTTCCGGATTTTCCATATGAGGGAATTACTGTAAGGATGTTGTTATCTCATCGTTCGGGGATGATGAACTACGTGTATTTTGTAGACGGCGTCTTCAAAAAGGAGAAACGAAGTGAGCGGAACGGGATCAGCAATATGGATGTGATGAAGTTGATCGCTGAGCGGAAGCCTTCCCCATATACGCGGCCGGACGTCAAGTTCCATTATAATAACTCCAATTATATGGTTCTCGCCGCCATCGTTGAAAAAGTATCGGGAGTGCCTTTCTCTCAGTTTATGAGCGAGAACGTTTTTAAGCCTGCCGGAATGCATAACACTGCTGTATACTCCAAGGCAGAATACGAAAAGATTCCTGTTGATGTAGTAGGACATGATCGTACATGGCGGTATTCAGTAGTACAAAATTTTCTTGACGGACCGGTCGGCGACAAGGGGATTTACAGTACCGTGCAGGACCTGTTTATTTTTGACCAGGCGCTCCGGAAAGGTAAGCTGTTGGGCAAGGCATGGCAGGACTCCGCCTATACGGGTCATAATGATATCGCCAGAGGTCATTTCAATTACGGTTATGGCTGGAGAACTTTTGAAGGTAAGAACGACAAGGTGGTTTACCACACCGGCTGGTGGCATGGATTCAGGCATATCTACCTTCGTGATCTGAAATCAGATGTGACAATTGTATTGTTGAGTAACCTGACTAACGGCAGCCTTCTACAATTAGACGAGTTATATAAAATGGTCGGTATGCCGGTTGTGCGCAAGTCCGCTTACTCAGGGAACGGCGATTCTACCGATGAATGATCAATTTAATTGTAGTTTGATCGTTCCTTTTTGTATGTTTAAAAAGTAGACTAAGTTCTCCATATTCAAATGATATATATAGAGATGGTTCTTGTTTTAGTTAATAATCTATGAGAAAGGTTTTTATCATTGATGATGACGTAATTCATCAGAGAATTGCTCAGATAATGATTGAAAAACATCATACATATGATTCCATCTCGAGCTATACGGAAGCTGGAAAGGCACTGGCTTTTCTGCAAGAGAACCTGCAGAATGTAGCGGAACTTCCGGATGTCATCCTGCTGGATCTAAATATGCCGGTGATAGATGGATGGGATTTTCTGGAAGTTTTTAAAAGCTTTGAATCAGATTTGGCCAAAGCGATCAACATCTATATCGTCAGTTCTTCGGTAGATGAAAACGATAAAGCACGCGCCGCAACGTACAGCCCTGTTAAAGGTTTTGTTTCTAAGCCGTTATCGCCGGCAATCCTCAAGGAACTTGATTAAACTATTGCTTCCTATCTTTGTATTAATAAAATAAACAAACGGATATGTTCGACAAATTAATGCAGGTGCAGCAGCAGGCTGAAGAGATTAAGAAGAGGTTAGACTCTATAACTGTGAAAGGTGAGGCAGAAGGCGGAAAGATCAGTGTTACTTCCACCGGGAATAAAAACATCACGTCTATTCAGATAGATGATGAGTTTTTTAAGTCTGCAGACCGGGAAGAACTGGAAGAATTAATAGCTGTGGCCGTTAACAAAGCGCTGGTTCAGGCGGAGAATGTTCATCAAACGGAAATGCAGGCGCTTAGCAGCAATATGCTGGGTGGCCTCGGGAATCTTTTCAACGGATAAACTTAGGTTATGAAACTGACATATTACGGACAGTCGTGCTTCCTTCTGGAGACACAGGGTTTTAATGTATTGTTTGATCCTTTCATCAGCCCCAACGAGCTTGCCCAACATATTGATATAGATTCGATTCCTGCGGATTTTATTCTGGTTTCCCACGGTCATGAAGACCATACAGCAGATCTTGTTCAGATCGCAAAAAGAACAAATGCTGTTGTGGTTTGCGCATTCGAAATTTCGGCCTGGTTGGAAAAGAAAGGTATAACCAATTGTCACCCGATGAATCTGGGCGGACAGTGGAACTTCGATTTCGGTAACCTGAAAATGGTTTTTGCTGCTCATTCGAGCTCTCTTCCTGATGGAACTTATGGAGGAACGGCTGCAGGCTTTATCATCAAAACATCCGGAAAGACGCTATATTATTCAGGAGACACTGCTCTGACCCAGGAAATGAAGCTTACGGGGGAGTTGTTTAAACCGGATATTGCATTCTTACCCATTGGGGACAATTTTACCATGGGGATCGACGATGCGATCATTGCCGCCCGCTATATTGACTGCACTCAAATCATAGGGATGCATTATGATACATTCGGGTACATCAAGATCGACAAGGATGATGCCGTGGAAAGGTTCAAGGCAGCCGGAAACGATCTGCGGCTGATTGATATTGGAGCTGCTATTGAGCTATAATAAAGACAAAAAAAGAGCGGTATTATATTAGTACCGCTCTTTTTCGTTAAAGCATTTTTAAATCACTGTGCCATTAGGAATAACAGCTGATTTCTTTATCACCACTATTCCGTCTCTCACGGTGTATTTTTCGTAATCACCGTCTTCGAGATGCGGGCCTCCGTTAATACGTACGTCATTTCCTATCCGACAGTTTTTGTCGAGTATGGCATTGTTAATGAAACACCTTTCGCCAACGCCCATTATAGGGGTGCCGCTTTGGCGTGCTTCTTCGAGTTGGTCAAGTGTCTGATAATAGTCGGATCCCATGATGTAAGTACATTCAATTGTAGATCCTTTGCCGATTCGTGTTCTGATTCCAATTACTGAACGCTCAATGCGGCTGGCATCAATGATGCAACCATCAGATATGACAGTCTTTTCAAGGGTTGTTCCCATAATCTTAGAAGGCGGGAGCATGCGTGCCCTGGAAAAGATGCTTTTCTTGTCAAAGAGGTTAAACTGCGGAATATCGTCTGTCAGGCCGATATTCGCTTCAAAGAATGAAGGGATGGTACCAATATCTGTCCAGTAGCCGTCATATTGGTAAGCTACTACCTTTTTCTTGTTTATAGCCTCCGGAATGATTTCTTTTCCAAAATCAGTATGAGGGTCATTTGTAAGGGTATCGAAAATAATATCCTTGTTGAAGATGTAAATACCCATAGAAGCCTGGAAAATCCTTCCCTGAGCTTTCATGTCTTCGCCAACTTCTGAAGTCCAGTCTTCCAGACCAGTCTTAGGTTTTTCGGTAAACGAGGTGATATTAAAGTTCTCATCGGTCTTCATGATGCCAAACGAAGAAGCGTCTTTTGCCGTTACGGGGATCGTAGCGACAGAAATATCAGCTTTTAAGGCAGCATGTTTTTCGATCATATCGTTAAAATCCATTTGATATAGTTGATCACCGGATAGGATCAGCACATATTCAAATTCAAATGGAGCGATATGGTGCAGGCACTGTCTTACAGCATCTGCGGTTCCCTGATACCATCCGGAGTTGTTGGGAGTCTGTTCGGCAGCAAGTATATCTACGAAACCATTGCTGAACACATTAAAGTGGTAGGTGTTTTTAATGTGCTTGTTCAATGAAGCTGAGTTAAATTGCGTCAGGACGAAGATCCGATCGATCCCTGAGTTAAAACAGTTGGAGATGGGAATATCAACCAGTCGGTATTTTCCTGCAATGGGAACCGCCGGTTTTGATCGGGTGGCAGTAAGGGGGTGAAGCCGGGTTCCCTGCCCGCCTCCCAGGATAACTGCAATAACTTTGGACATAATATATTATTTAAGGCTGTTATATAGATCAATATATTGGCTTGCCGAGCGATTCCACGAAAAATCAAGCAACATCATTCTCTTACGTAACAATCGAACGTTGCTCGTGTTTGCATATAAATCTACTGCACGTGCAATTGACGCTACTATGGATTCGACATCCATTTCCGGAAAACAAATTCCGTAACCTTCAGGCTCTGCAGCATCTATAACAGAATCTTTAAGTCCTCCAGTGCTTCGCACAATGGGAATCGTTCCGTATTTCATTGCGTAAAGTTGATTAAGTCCGCAAGGCTCTACTCTCGAAGGCATTAGAAGGAAGTCTGAACCTGAGTAAATACGGTGTGACAGCGCCTCATCGTATCCTATATAAACATTGTAGTCCTTCTTATACGTTTCTTTTAATTGGGCCAACTTTTCTTCAATAGCGGGGTCTCCAGAACCGAGAACGAGGATGCTTGCTTTGCTTTTCGCTGCAGAAAGTATTTGCGCTATGGCATCAGGAAGGAGGTCAGCGCCTTTCTCGTCTACCAGTCTGCCGATAAAAGCGATGAGTGGTTTGGACAGTGTAAAGCCAAATTCTTTACAAAGTGCGCGTTTATTTTCTTGCTTTCCCTTGGTTACGTTATCAAGACCATAGTTAAATGTTATAAGAGGATCGGTAGCGGGGTTCCATACGTCGGTATCAATTCCATTTAAAATTCCGGATCCTTTCTTCTGTTCCTGAACAAACAGTGTTTCCAATCCTTTTGAATTTTCCATCAGTTCTGCAAGATAGCTTGGTGATACTGTTGTGAACTTCCAGCAGGACTTAACCGCTGCTGCGAGAGGGTTTATAGCGCCTCCCCAGTCCAGTAATCCTCTGGTCCATGGATCTGTCTCCGGAAGGTAATGGAACTTGTCCCATCCGAACCAGCCCTGGTACTGACCATTATGAATAGTCAAGACGGTAGGGATAGTAGATAAAAAGCGGTACTTAAATGCATGCGACATCAGGTAGGGGACAAGGGCAGTGTGATGGTCATGGCAATGGATGATGTCCGGGTTGTCTTTAAATTTTAGCAGCCACTCCAGAAAAGCAAGCTGGAATGCAATGAACTGTTCCGTTTCATCCGGGTAAGAGTAGATTTCTGATCTGTCCAGTAATCCGGGTATCCGGATCATGTGCAGGTGAAAGCCCAGTCTGTCGGTTGTTTCTTTCAATACCTGAAAAGGGAGGTCTCTGTCGCCCATTCGGAAGACAGATTCGTAGACCACTTCGAATTCATTTTCGCGAGCAAATTTCCTGTCGTAATAAGGGGTAACTACTATAGCAGTTACTCCGAGTTCCTGCTGGTATTTAGGGAGGGCACCTACCACATCTCCGAGTCCTCCTACTTTAGCTAAGGGGTAGCATTCTGCACTTAAATGTATTACAACCATGATTTAGTCAGTATAAGGTTTAATATCTTCATTTGATACGAATAACCTACAAAAGGTCCGAAGGTTTAGCGTATTTGCTTTTATATAATCAAAAAAGTTGACGACTTAAATGTATCAATTATTTAATTTCTCAGCGTGTACAAAATCATGCATTAAGTAAATTAGTGCGCTTTCAGCCAGTTGGATCCTGTACCCATCTCTACAAGAATAGGAACTGTTGTTTTGAGGGCGGTTCTCATGCGTTCACTGACAATGTCCTTTACTTTGTCTAGTTCAGGCGTGAAAACGTCGAACACAAGCTCATCATGCACCTGCATCGTCATTTTTGACACGAGTTTATGTTCACGGAAGTCGCGGTGTATATTGATCATGGCAACTTTGATGAGATCGGCCGCCGAGCCCTGGATAGGGGCATTTATGGCATTCCGTTCAGCAAATCCTCTGACTGTTGCGTTTGCTGAATTAATGTCTCTCAGATAGCGGCGGCGCCCCATGAGTGTTTCAACATAGCCATTTTCGCGTGCGAAGTTCATGGTGTCGTTCATATAGCGTTTAATGCCTGAGTACTGGTTGAAGTATTCTTCGATAATTGCGGCCGCTTCTTTGCGTGGGATGCCGAGGTTTTGAGAAAGGCCAAAGGCGGATTGTCCGTATATGATTCCAAAATTTACCGCTTTTGCATTGCGCCGACGAGTGTCATCGACTTCTTCGAGAGAGATGCCATAAACCTTTGCGGCGGTTGCAGTGTGGATGTCGAGTCCGCTGGCAAATGCATCCATCATATTTTCATCGCGGCTTATTTCAGCGATAAGGCGGAGTTCGATTTGGGAATAATCTGCTGAAAGCAGGATATGGTTTTCATCCCTGGGGATAAAGGCCTTCCTTACTTCTCTTCCCCGCTCTGTACGGATGGGGATATTCTGAAGATTGGGGTTGGTTGAACTGAGCCTTCCGGTAGCTGCTACAGCCTGGTTATAAGAGGTATGAAGTCGCTGAGTCTTTTGGTTGATCAATGTTGGCAAGGCATCCACATAAGTAGACTTGAGTTTCTGGAGCTGACGGAAATCCAGAATATCGCGGGCGATATCGCTTTTGCTGGCCAGCGCATTAAGCACGTCCTCGCCGGTCTGGTATTGACCTGTCTTGGTCTTCTTTGCTTTGGGGTCCAGCTGAAGCTTGTCAAACAATACCTCTCCCAACTGCTTTGGCGAGGCAATATTGAATTTAACTCCGGCTTTATCATAAATGGTTGTTTCGAGCTGCTCTATCTCCACTTTAAGCTGTAAAGAATATTCGTCCAGCGCCTCCTTGTCTATACGTACTCCCTCGCGCTCCATATCGGCCAGGACATAAATCAGGGGCGTCTCTACTTCACGGAACAGCTTGTCTGCATTTGCGTCTACCAGGCGCGGCTCAAATACTTTTTTGAGTTGCAGGGTGATATCTGCATCTTCGGCGGCATACTCCTTAATCTTTTCTATTTCCACATCCCGCATGTTACCCTGGTTCTTGCCCTTTGATCCAATCAGAGAAGTGATCTCGACGGGTTTATAGCCAAGATAATTTTCCGCCAGAATATCCATATTATGCCGTGTGTCGGGATCTAGCAGGTAGTGGGCGATCATGGTATCGAATAATCGACCTTGAACTTTTATATCATACCAGTTGAGTACGAGAATGTCGTATTTCAGATTCTGTCCGCTCTTCTCAATTTTTTCATTTTCGAACACCGGCTTAAAGAGGGTAACGAGGCGGAACGCTTCCTCCTGATCCGCAGGGAACGGAACGTACCATGCATCGCCAGTCTTGATGGAAAACGAGAGTCCGACCAGCTCACAGTTGTTCGCGTCAATGCATGTGGTTTCGCTGTCGAAGCAAAAGCTGTTTACGGATTCAAGGATGCCGATGAGTTCAGCTACTTTCCCGGGCGTGTCGGCCAGGTGGTAGGTATGGGGTGTGTTTTCTATATTCTTTGAGCCTTGAAGGGGTTCTTCGGCTACTGCAAATGTGGGAGCGGGTGTGTTTACGGGCTGTCCGAAAAGATCGATTTGTTGGCCGAATCCTGTAGGTTTCGAACCTTCAGCCTTCAGTTCTTCACCAAAGACCCTGCGCCCGATTGTCCTAAACTCCAGCTCAGCGAACAGCGGCTCAAGCATTTCCCTGCTTGGTTCAGTCACTAGCAAAGCATCTTCGTCCAGTTCGACAGGGGCGTTGAGCATGATGGTAGCAAGCTTTTTGGATATAAGTCCTTGTTCAGCATATTTCTCGACATTCTCACGCATCTTGCCTTTCAGCTGGTGACTGTTTTCGATGACGGCTTCAACAGAGCCGAATTGCTTTATAAGTGATTTGGCGGTTTTTTCGCCTATGCCGGGGATACCTGGAATGTTGTCGACCGCGTCGCCCCACATTCCGAGTATGTCGATAACCTGGTGGACATGTTCCACTTCCCACTTGGCCAGTACTTCGGGTACTCCCAGGATTTCGAAGTCATTGCCCATCCTCGCGGGCTTATATATAAATATGTTGTCAGAGACCAACTGTGCAAAATCCTTATCGGGGGTCATGCAAAATACCGTGTATCCTGCTTGTTCGGCTTTTTTTGCCAAAGTTCCGATGATATCGTCAGCCTCATAGCCATCAGAGGTGATGACGGGAATACCGAAACCCTGGATTAGCTTGAAGACATAGGGAAGCGCAGCAGAGAGGTCCTCCGGCATAGCTTGCCGGTGGGCTTTGTAATCGGTAAATTCAATATGTCGTTCTGTAGGAGCCTCTGTGTCAAAGACGACCGCAAGGTGAGTGGGTGCCTCTTTTTTTAATATTTCGAGCAGCGTGTTTGTGAATCCCATTACCGCTGAAGTGTTGAGCCCCGACGAAGTAAATCTTGGGTTTTTACTCAGAGCGAAGTGAGCTCTGTAAATCAGAGCCATGCCGTCTAAAAGAAATAATTTTTTCATTTATAGGATCGTTTTATCAGAAGCCGACAGTTCGTCCCAGTATTCAACTGCTCTCCGATAGTGAGGAATAACAATAGAACCTCCGACAAGGTTCGCAATCATAAATACTTCGTTGAGTTCTTCGGAAGTAACGCCGGCGTCATAGCATTTGCCGAGGTGATATTTGATACAGTCATCGCAACGAAGGACCATAGAGGCCACCAGGCCGAGCATTTCTTTGGTTTTGACACTCAAGGCTCCCTCGGCATAAGAGGTGGTATCGAGTGCGAAAAAACGTTTGATATTGGTATTGGCGGTCTCCATTACCCGGTCGTTCATGCGGGTTCTGTAATCATTAAACTCGTTTACTAACTTTCCCATATGTATTATTTTAAGGGGTTCCAGAACAGGTGCTGGAAATTCACAACCTGGTCGTTTATTACTTCGACTCCTTCATTTCGCAACAACTCGGCCATCAGCGTTTCTCCTTGAAAGGCACGCTTTCCGGTGAGGAGGCCTGAGCGGTTGACTACACGGTGAGCGGGAACAGGAGGGGTTGCGGCAGCTGAGCCATTCATGGCATATCCAACCATCCTGGCTGATCCTTTGGTTCCGAGGGCTTCTGCTATGGCACCATAAGTGGTGACCCTTCCGGGAGGAATCTCTCTGGCGATAGCGTAGACCTTTTCGAAGAAGTTTTCATCATTCATTACTTAAAGCTACAGCTTAAATAGTTGATGTTCTTGTCGTGTAAAAGATATTTTTTCTCGTAGTATGTTTTGATGGAAAGAATATCGTTTACGAGGTCAGATTTGTATAAATCTTCAGTCCGGCTGAGCAGCGTTAAGCCCTGCTCTTCGATCTTTTCGAGCGTATATGCATGAAGGGCATCATTGTCGGTCTTCAGGTGCAGAACCCCCTCACTGTTGAATATAATCTTGTACTTATCGAGAAATCGTGGGGAAGTAAGCCGCTTCTTTTCGCGGCTAACCTGTGGCTGCGGATCTGGAAATGTTATCCAGATTTCCGATACCTCGTTTTCGTCAAAATAGTCAAGGATGTTCTCGATCTGAATACGTAGAAAAGCGACGTTGGATATGTCATCTTCAATGGCAGTCTTGGCGCCTCGCCAAATGCGGTTACCCTTATAATCGATACCAATGAAATTCTTTTCGGGAAATAATTTAGCCAGGTTTACGGTATATTCTCCCTTTCCACAAGCTAATTCAAGAATGAGTGGTTTGTCGTTCTTGAAGTGGCCGGCACTCCAGCGGCCTTTTAAAGGCTTGCCTTCATCCAGCTGTAATACATTCGAGAAAGTTTCTATTTCTGCGAACCGTCTTAGTTTATCTTTGCCCATTGCGTTATTTTCGCTGCAAACTTAGATAAAAATCACTTGATAAGATATGGATAAGGACATACAAAAAAGGCACCGGTAATCCGATGCCTTTATATGATTAGAAACTTTCGCTATCAGGTGGTATCCCGTAATCACGAACAGGTGCTCTCCTCTTCTTTTGCCCCATGAAATTCTTTATCAGTCCCTGAACCTTATCAATTGCCCCCGACACCGCATTCGATGTGACGTTCTTAGCGGCCTTCTGAGACAGGAAGGTAATCAGCATTTTAGCTATAAATCCAGATCTTTTAAATAGGAATCCATTCATTATCAGTGGTATGCCCACCCTGGCAAGGTTGGTTACCATATCCTGGCTCAACAAATTTTTACCTAAAGGCTGATGCGTATTGCCGCTTTTAAACAGACTGCTCACAGCATGGAAGATCGCTGAAGGGCTGCTAAGCTGTTCCTTAACCAGTTCTTTCTGCTGAAACTCTTTAACCTTAAGGAGTTGTATCTCTGCCTGCAATTCTGCCAGACTACTAAAGCTCTTTTCCATTATTTCTCCCCTTTATTAAATATCTTTTTAACCATAAAGTCCTGGAGGAACTTGTTGATATACTTCTCTTTGCTCAAATTAGTAACTACCGCAAGTGCGAGATAGATCAGTGCTACAATACCAAAGCCTGCTGCGTACGAATTCAGAACTTCTCCGAGAAAAAGGGCAAGTGTAATAGAAGCAAACAGGAATGTAAGCAACATCGCTACGACGACCACTGCACCGGTAATCATGGAAGAAACGAGCACGGTAAGCTTATCAATGGCCGTCAGTCTTGTTAATTCTACTTTGGTAGAGATATATTCTTTTATTAGAGAAACAATGTCTGGAGCTTGTTTCTGGTCTTGAGATTCGGGCATAGTCATAAGGTAAATGAAACAGGTCTTTAATTAAGCAGGCTCTGTTGCCGGAGCTTTAACATCGTCGAGAGTATCTTCGGCCGAACCAAGTGTTGTCTTTAAATTTTCGACGATTTTCTCCTTTAATGACGATAAATTGTCAATTTCCTCGGCTGCCCGATCTTTGATTGTATCTCCTAAGTTTTTTAATGCGTCGTTTAGTCGGTCGCGTGTTTCCGTTCCTCTCTCGGGTGCGAACAGGATACCCAGTGCTGCTCCTGCAGCTACGCCCGCTAATAATGCCACTAATACTTTTGAATTGTCATTCATGGTTAAAAGTTTAAGTTATAAGGTAATATTACCTATAATACAAAAGAAGTGTCGGAACTGTTTTGATAATTTGTCTTTATCTCTTGTAGCGTTCGTGCTCTTCCTCCAGGGTTTGAAGTGCCTGATCGGCAAAAGAAGCATTCATGCGAATCGTATCAAAAAGTGATGCATTCTGTGAGTACGTTTCCAGATTGAGCTTGGTCTCTATCGCCTCATTTATCTTTGAGAGCGATGTCCGTACCGCCTTTACAGACTGTGGAAGCTGAGTTCTCAGATCATAAGCCTGAGGTAGCATTTCGGAGGAGAGAAATTGGTGCCGGGAATCTGAAATATCTCTTACGAAGGTGTAGAATAGCTCAGTTTCACCGTGTTGTGGTATTTCAATGAAAGAAGTGACGCAGCACGTCCGGGAGTCTCCTTTCAAGGTAAGGAGCTCAATCAGCATCTCATTTATAACGCCATCTCTTTGGAGGATCTTGACCAATGCCTGGCGCTCACGCGGATGCTGGTAAAAAAAAGCGCAGTTAATGTTGGCCATTTCGGAGTGATCAAGGCCAAAAAACCGTAAGGCGCTACTGTTTGCATCGAGTATTTGACCGGATGGATTGCTGATCACTATAGCGTCTTTCGAACGTTCAAAAAGAACACGAAAGGTATGTTCGTTTCTCTTGAGCTTTTCAAGTATTTCGAATTGTTTTGTGACATACCGGATGGACCGTTCCAAAGTTTCGCTGCTAATCTGGTCTATCGGGAGATAATCGGCAGCTCCCGCTTTAAGCGCCTCTTCATCAATGTCCTTGTCGTCTTTCCCTGTTAGAATGATAATAGGTTTGGTGCAATTAGATTTAACGGCTTCACTGAGGAGGTGGATTCCGGATCGATCTCTGAATTTGTAATTTACAAGATAAAGGTCATAACGATCTTTAAGCATGGCATTAATTGAATCAGAGTAGCTGGAACACCAGCTCAATTTGTATTTACAGGTATCAATCCCATAGGCTAATAGCTTTTGTGTGAGGAAGTAATCATCCTCATCATCGGCAACCAGCAGTATTTTAACGGTGTTCATGTGGTTCTAAATTCTAACGGGAAGATAGACAGTAAAGCTTAGCTTCGTGTCAGTTCTTTCATGATCGTGTGTGTGCGATCGGTAAAAAGTTGAAGGCCTTCCGGCCCATTAGCTTCAAAACCAATGCCATTACAAACGGTGAAGCCGGAAACTTTAATCGACTGGCCGAAGTTAGCCCAGGTTTATAGCCTTCATCTTATTGTACAGGGTTTTCCTGTCAATGTTCAGAATCTGTGCAGCTTTGGTTTTGTTAAAGTTTACTTCCTTCAAAACCGTTAGGATAGCTTCATATTCAGCTTCAAGCGCCGCATCTTTAAGACCACGTCGGGGCTCGCGGGAATGAATGGCGTCAAAAGCGGTTTCTATAGCCGCAGTCCTGGTATAATTTGAGATTTCCAGGGGAAGGGCCTTCAGCTGAACTTTGGGCGTCTCAGACAAGAGAGTCGCGCGGCGGATAACATTTTTCAGTTCCCTTACATTGCCAGGCCAGTTGTAGCTCATCAGGCAATTAATCACTTCGCTGGAAAAGCCTTCTATGTTTCTGCTAAGCTCCTTATTGGTGAATTTGAGAAATTTCTCCGCGAATATCATGATGTCGATATCGCGTTCACGCAAAGGAGGCAAGTGGATACAAAATTCATTGAAGCGGTGGTAGAGATCCTCGCGGAAGCGTCCTTTTTGAATTGCCTCTTGCAAGTTTTCGTTTGTAGCAATAATTATCCGCACATCGAGGTCTATTTCTTTTGTACTTCCTATCCGCTTCACTTTCCGTTCCTGTACAATTCGTAGAAGTGCAGCCTGGATTTCGTAAGACAGGTTTCCTACCTCGTCAAGAAAAAGTGTTCCTCCGTTGGCCATTTCGAAGTGGCCTATTTTAGTATACAGCGCGCCGGTAAAGGATCCTTTTTCATGTCCGAAAAATTCGCTGCCTGCAAGCTCTTTTGTGAGCGAACCGCAATCCATCGCAATAAAAGGCTTGTCTCTACGATTACTCTTCAGGTGGATAGCATGTGCAATGGATTCTTTTCCGGTACCACTTTCGCCAGTCAGGATTACACTATAGTTGGTTGGGGAAATCAGGTCCAGCTGTTTAATGAGTTCTTTGGATGCGGCGCTCTCTCCAATGACGAACTCTTCCGGATATTCTCCGGCCTTGACAGATTTTTCTTTTCGCTGAGGAGTGGGACTGCCGTCAGACTTAAAGATAGTGTCCTGGAGGTCGATTGCTTTGCTAATGGTGTTCAGAATCTCATCAGGGTACAGAGGCTTAGTTATATAGTCATAGGCGCCCATCTTGATAAGCTCTACGGCGAGTTTAATGTCGGAATAACCAGTGATGATGATTACTCCGGTTTGCGGATAGAGTGCCTTTACTTTTTTCAATATTTCTCTTCCATCAGTATCCTCAAGCCGGAAGTCGCACAGCACAAGCTGGAACTTTTCTTTTGAGAGCAGGTCCAGTGCTGCGGCTCCACTTAAGGCGGTAGCTACTTCGTATCCGTTTCTGGTGAGAAACTTTGATAACAATATCCCGATATTTACTTCATCGTCAACTATTAGAATTCTTTTCATATATATTTCGCCCCAAGTAATAAAGGTATATTTTATATTTTATACGGGAAATGTTTTCTACAAGTGATGAAAAAAATATCCTATAAAACCCCTGTTTTGGGTTCTTAACAATCAATTCGCAAATATAGCGAAAACGGTAAGTAAATTGTTCCTGAACTTACTCACTGTGCGATAAGGAAATGTTTAGTATTTTTGATGTCTTTTTAACCTGTATATGAGCGAAGAACGGTCACTAAATTTTATAGAAGAAATAATTGAAGAAGATATACAAAATGGTAAACACGGAGGAAGGGTGCATACGCGCTTCCCGCCGGAGCCAAACGGGTATCTGCATATCGGGCATGCTAAGTCTATATGCCTGAATTTCGGGCTTGCCAGGAAGTACAATGGCAAAACGAATTTACGGTTCGACGACACGAACCCTGAGACTGAAGACACGGAATACGTTGACAGTATAAAGGAAGACGTCAAGTGGTTGGGCTTTGAATGGGAGAATGAATTATACGCGTCAAATTATTTTGACCAGCTCTACGCATTTGCTGTCAGACTTATTGAAAAAGGGCTGGCCTATGTAGATGAAAGCACGGCAGATGAGATCGCCAGGCAAAAGGGAACACCTACGGAGCCCGGGGTTGCTAACGAATACAGACACCGAAGCGTTGAGGAAAATATCCGTCTTTTTGCCGAAATGAAGGAAGGTAAATATCAGGACGGTGCAATGGTTCTCAGGGCTAAGATTGACCTTGCCTCTCCGAATATGCACATGCGTGATCCGATTATGTACAGGATCAGGCATGTAGAGCATCACCGTACCGGAAATGCATGGTGTATTTACCCCATGTATGATTTTGCGCATGGGCAGTCGGATTCCATTGAAGAAATTACTCATTCTATCTGCACACTTGAATTTATTCCGCACAGGCCACTTTACGAATGGTTCATCGATGAGTTGGAAATCTTTCCGAGCAGGCAATATGAATTTGCACGCCTGAATATGACCTATACCGTGATGAGCAAGCGCCGTTTGTTGCAGCTTGTCAACGAAGGTTTCGTTAGCGGTTGGGATGATCCGCGTATGCCGACGATCAGCGGCCTTAGAAGAAGGGGATATACGCCTGCATCAATCCTTGACTTCTGCGACCGTATAGGTGTTGCCAAGCGTGAAAATGTAATTGACGTAAGTTTGCTTGAGTTTTGTATTCGCGAAGACCTCAACAAATCGGCATGGAGACGAATGGCTGTACTTGATCCTCTGAAGCTGGTAGTAACCAACTACCCGGAAGGTGAAGTGGAAATTTTCGAAGGTGAGAATAATCCTGAGGTCGAAGGAGGAGAGGGTTCACGTGACATTCCTTTTAGCAGGGAACTTTGGATTGAGCGTGACGATTTTATGGAAAACCCATCCAAAAAGTATTTTCGTTTGGGGCCGGGCCTAATGGTTCGCCTTAAAAGTGCTTACATTATCAAGTGCGACGGTTTTCTAAAAGATGAGGCGGGAAATATAACCGAAGTGCATTGTTCATACATTCCTGAGTCAAAGTCGGGAAATGATACATCTGGGCTTAAGGTGAAGGGAACAATTCATTGGGTCAGCGCTGCTCATGCTGCCAGAGCAGAAGTGAGGTTGTACGACCGGCTTTTCAATGATGAAGACCCTGTTGCAAATGGTCGGGACTTCGTCGAAATTATTAACCAGGACAGTCTGCAAATCATTCCTGAGGCTTATATTGAGCCTGATTTGGCTAATGCTGAAATGGGTAGAGGGTATCAGTTCCTTAGAAACGGATATTATACATTGGATAAAGACTCGACTGGGGACAATATTATTTTTAACAGGACGGTTACGCTTAAGGACACTTGGGCAAAAGAAATTAGGAAGGGATAAATGGCGACAATACCTCCTTTGGCAGAACGCATGCGCCCGGCCGGTCTGGATGACTATTCGGGACAGAAGCACCTGGTTGGTCCGGGTGCTATCCTGCGCAAGGCCATAGAGAGCGGAAACTTGCCGTCAATGATTCTCTGGGGACCACCGGGAGTGGGTAAAACCACTCTTGCCTATATCATATCCAAGCGTTTGAACAGGCCTTTCTTTAGTTTGAGCGCAATTAATTCCGGAGTAAAAGACGTTCGTGAAGTAATAGAGAAAGCAGCACGGCTGAAAGAGACCAACGACAATCTTCCGGTGTTGTTCATCGACGAGATTCACCGGTTCTCCAAGTCTCAGCAGGATTCACTTCTGGGGGCTGTGGAGCGTGGGCTGGTGACCCTTATCGGTGCTACTACGGAGAATCCCTCATTTGAAGTGATATCGGCCCTTTTGTCCCGGAGTCAGGTATATATACTCCAGCACCTGACAGAGGATGACCTTCTTGAGCTGATCGGCCGGGCTCTTAAAGAAGATGTCTATCTGTCGAAGAAGAAAATCATCATCAGGGAGCATGAAGCGCTTTTACGATTGTCGGGTGGTGATGCACGCCGTTTGCTGAATGTTCTCGAGCTGGTTGTGAATGCCGGAGGGACTGAAGAAGTGGAGATAACCAATGATTTTGTGCTGAAGCATGTTCAGCAGAATATGGCGATTTACGATAAGGCCGGTGAGAATCATTACGACATTATCTCCGCATTCATTAAGTCTATCCGGGGCAGTGATCCAAATGCTGCAGTGTACTGGCTGGCGAGGATGATCGCAGGGGGTGAAGATCCCTCGTTTATCGCAAGGCGTCTGCTTATTTTGGCATCTGAAGACATCGGAAATGCGAATCCTAACGCACTGTTGCTGGCGAACACTTGTTTCCAGGCTGTAAATGTCATAGGTCCTCCAGAGTCACGGATTATTCTTTCGCAGACTGTTACTTACCTGGCATCATCGGCAAAAAGTAATGCGAGTTACGAAGCGATTGGCAAAGCTCAGGAACTCGTTGCAAGGACGGGTGATCTTCCTGTTCCCCTGCATATACGAAATGCGCCTACCAAACTGATGAAGAACATCGGTTACGGAAAGGATTATAAGTACTCTCACTCTTATGAGAATAATTTCAGAGAGCAGGAATATTTTCCGCCGTCTTTAAGCGGAACGAAGCTATACGATCCTGGTGATAATCCGGGCGAACAAAAATTGCGGGAAAAGCTTAAATCTCTGTGGAAAAATAAGTATAATTACTAAAAGTTTCCCAACCTTGTAGATATGACCTTATCATTTTTCCAGCATCAGTGGAAGGCGTTCTGGCGATCAAAGAATACTGGGAAGAGTGTTGCTGTGAGAGTGGTAATGGCTTTTCTGACTCTCTACCTCTTCCTGAATATAATTTTCGTAGCTTTTTTTCTGGATGAGATACTGGATGAGTTGTTTCCGTCTGAAACAGTTATTTCGGCCTTCAATGGAATTCTTCTCTACTATTTCCTGATGGATATACTCACACGCTTTCAACTTCAGGAACTGCCAACTCTTAGTGTCAGGCCTTATCTGACGTTGCCAGTGACCAGGCGACAAATAGTTAACTACTTGAGTGTGTGTTCGCTATGGACGCCTTTCAATATAGCGCCCCTGTTGCTCACGCTGCCGTTTTTGCTGAAGCAGGTGCTTCCCTATCACGGAGCGGCGATTTTTTTAGGATACTTGGTTTCTATCATATCCCTCACCTTATTCAATCATTTCTTCAGCCTTTGGTTTAAGAGAAAGGTGAACATTAACAGTTGGTTTCTTCTGGCCTTTGTGGTGATTGTGGTTGTCCTTGCGCTGCTCGACTTTCACTGGGAAGTAATATCCTTCTCAGATATATCCCGATATCTTTTTAGCTGTATTTACACCAGGCCTTTATGGAGCGTTGCGCCTGCAGTCCTGGCAATGGTTATGTTCCTGATTAATTACAGCTTTTTAAAGAACAACCTCTATTTGGACGAGCTCCGTTCTGATCGCTCGGGCGAGAAGTCGAGCACCGATATCGCTTTGTTCAACAGGTTCGGGATAGCGGGTGAGCTTGCCGCGTCGGAGCTCAAGCTCATAATGAGAAACAAACGACCAGGAGCTTCCCTTAAAATATGCGGACTGATGATGTTTTATGGGTTGCTTATCTATACGAATCCGGCATACGGTAGCGGGTATGGCTGGAAAATTTTTGTGGGTATGTTCATGACGGGAATATTCATCATCAACTATGGTCAGTTCATGTTTGGCTGGCAGTCAAGTCATTTCGACGGCATTATGGCACAAAAGGTGAAAGCGATTGATTTCTTTCGGTCGAAATTTATTCTTTTTTACTGCTTCTCTATTGTTGCCTATATTCTGACTATCCCTTATGTGTATTTTGGCTGGGAAGTTTTACTGATTCATTCGGTGATGTTTCTTTGGAATATCGGTGTGAATACGCTAATAGTGTTATATTTTGCTACCCGTAACTATAAGCGAATAGATTTGACTAAGGGGTCTTCTTTTAATTGGGAGGGCGTTGGAGCGTCTCAATGGATATTGAGCATTCCACTGATTTTCCTGCCATATGTGATTTTTCTGCCTTTTAGTGTTTTCGGTCTGCAGATGTGGGGAATACTGCTTTTGGCTCTGAGCAGTATTGCGTTGCTGATCACACGCAACTACTGGCTAGGTTTACTGGTACAGGAGTTTAATAAAAAGCGATATACTATTGCAGAAGGTTTTAGAAACGAATAACCAATCATGATTGAGATTAGAGATTTAAAGAAAACATATAACGGTGTAACTGTTGTAGATATTCCATATTTAAGCATCGCAGCTGGAGAGTCTATAGGCCTTGTTGGCAACAATGGGGCGGGCAAAACCACTTTATTCAGAATTATACTGGATCTTATACGCAAAGATAGTGGCGAGGTGATATCAAAAAACTATAACGTATCTGAAACGGATGATTGGAAAGATTATACTGGATCGTATCTGGATGAGGGGTTTCTGATAGATTACCTGACTCCTGAAGAATACTTTTATTATATAGGATCACTTTACCAGATCTCAAGAAGTGACATCGATTTAAAGCTTCAAGCTTACAGGGAGTTTTTTAATGACGAAATTCTCGGGAAAAAGAAATATATCCGCGACCTATCGAAAGGGAATCAGACGAAGGTGGGAGTAGTAGCTTGCCTTATTCAACAACCGGAAATTATCCTGTTGGATGAACCTTTTGCCAATATAGACCCCAGTACTCAGATCAGATTAAAAAGTATTCTTAAACAGATAGAACGGGATTCGAAATGTACTACCGTTGTGTCGAGCCACGACCTAAATCATGTGACAGAGGTTAGTCAGCGCATCTTGCTGATGGAGAAAGGAAAAATCATTAAGGACATTCAAACCGACAGCAACACGCTCGGGGAGTTAGAAAAGTACTTCTCGGTGCAACGCTCTGAGAGTTTTAAAAGTACAGAGACCAGTTAAAATAGTATCATGTGGCATGAGTTCTTTTTTATGCTTCATTTCGCTGAGGCGTGACACATAGATAATAATGAGGTATTTATAGTTAAAATAATATTATCTTTTAATTGCCTTTGAATATACTTTTGGTAAACTAACTAATTATAGATTGCCATGAAAAAAGTTATACAAAGAGCGGTTTCGCTACTATTTGTGATTTCAGGCTTCTGTCTAAACACGTTTGCACAACCCCCATCGCGGGTTATAAAGGGCGTTGTTACAGACGAAGTGGGAGCAACTCTTCCGGGCGCGTCCGTAACGGTCAAGAACTTTCGGGCAGCAACTACCACAAATAGTAAAGGCCAGTATTCGATCACTGTACCTGAAGGCGGTCAGATCCTTATTTTTTCTTTCATAGGGATGAGCCCGCAAGAAGCGCGAATCGGAAGTAGGACGACAGTAAATATTACGCTGTCTGACGGTAATACCAACCTTAACGAAGTGGTGGTGGTAGGTTACGGATCTATCAGAAGATCTGATGTTACCTCTTCTATTGCCTCTGTCGGAGAGAAGGATATTAAAAACCTTCCGGTTGCAGGGCTTGATCAGGCATTGCAGGGTAAAGTGTCTGGGGTCACCATTACAAACAATGGCGGTCAGCCTGGAGGAGGCGTCTCGGTGCGGATCCGGGGCATTACCTCTGTTAACAATGTCGAGCCGCTTTATGTGGTGGACGGTATTCCCATTCTCACATCCAGCAATAGTATCGCCCAGGATCAGTTGGGAGGTAAGGCGGGCCAGTCTTCCCAAAGCATTTTGTCAACATTGAACCCGAACGACATTGAATCAGTCGACATACTGAAAGATGCTTCCGCGCAAGCTATATATGGATCATTAGGTGCCAATGGAGTGATTTTAATTACGACCAAGAAAGGAAGGAGCGGCGAAGGTAAGATTAGCTATGACGTATATTACGGCCTTCAAAACGTACCGCAAAAGTTGGATGTGATGAATTTGCGCCAGTATGCAGAATATTACAATTCACTGATCCCGGAAATTGAGGCGGCCTCCCCTGGCAGTACTTTAAATGCGATCGGTGAGTTTGCAAATCCCTTACTTCTTGGAGCTGGTACAGACTGGCAGGACGCGCTTTTTCAAGAAGGGAAGATTAAAAACCATCAACTGTCGTTCTCTGGAGGTAATGATAAAACGACACATTACTTTTCTTTGAACTATTTTGACCAGGGAGGGACAATACTTGGCTCAGGCTTTGAAAGGCTATCTTCACGAATTGCCGTAGATCATCAGGTAAAAAGCTGGCTTAAAGCTGGTGTAAGTGCGAACCTTTCGAGGAGTGACCAAAAGATTACACTGACAGACGGAACAGAGACACCCACAACAATCGTGCTTTATAACAGTCCCGCTACTCCTATACGTGACGCCAGCGGACAATTCATTACAACAAGCTCTTTGGGCAACAATACTTTTGGAAATGCTAACGGTAATCCGATTGCGACGGCTATGTTGCGTGATGTCGGCGCGGTTCAGAGTAAAGGTTTCGGAAACGTCTATGCTGAAGTTGGATTTACCAGATTTTTGAAATATAGAAGTGAAGTGAACTATGATTTCCAGTTGTCACAGAACCATGCGTTTCAACCGAAGATTTCAAACAGTACCACTGGACAAACCATATTATCACCCAGCAAATTAAGAGAGGAGCGTAATAACAGCTATTACTGGGCTCTGCGTAATTATCTGACTTTTAATAACAGCTTTGGTAAGCATTCAGTAAACGCAGTACTCGGTCACGAAGCCCAGGCATCGCATTACGATAATCAGTTTGTTTCAGCCACAGACTTGAAACAGAATCTTATGTCGATCAACGCGGGAACCATTCTTCCTTCCGGAACAAATGGGAATAAGGGAAATTGGAGTATGGAGTCGTATTTCGGAAGGGCGACTTACACCTTTGACGGACGATATTCTATCAGCGGATCTTTAAGAAGGGACGGTGCTTCAAGTTTTGGCCCTAATAAGCGAATAGGATACTTCTCCGCAGGATCTGCTGCATGGACAGTAACGAATGAGCCTTTCGCCAAAGATTGGAAATTTATTAATTATTTAAAAATCAGAGCAGGGGTAGGCTCGGTGGGGAACCAAAACTCGCCCGTTCAAAATGCATATTCCACGAACATACGGTTGTTCAGCATCTCGCCATTTGGCGGAGGAGGAATCCCGGCTAACGTGGGCAATCCTGATTTGAGTTGGGAATCCGTTACCACGCAAAACGGTGGTATCGATGCTAGCTTTCTAAATAAAAACGTTGAAGTTACCGTCGATATATACAAGAAAACGACGACAGATATGATCCTATCGACGACTTTACCTGTATTCGCGGGATTGGATCCAAATCCACCGGCGAACGCATATAAGGACATCGAGCCGCCAGTTACAAATGCGGGCGAAATGACCAACAGCGGTATAGACATAGGGATAACCAGTTACAATATTCAGAGTAAGGGCTTCAGTTGGAAGACGAACCTGATTTTTAGCAAGTATAAAAATAAACTGGTTAGCCTGAATTCTCAGAGCGCAATATTGAGAGGTGCAGAGCAGGACTTTACATCAGCGTCTGTAGTGAATATTACGCAGGCAGGTGGTGCTGTCGGTACATTTTATGGCTATGTAACCGACGGGTTATTCCGCAGCGAGGCAGAGCTGAACAACGGAACGGACTGGGGGATCGCAGTCGGTCCTACGGGGATGTGGTTAGGTGATGTCAGATATAAAGACATCAGTGGACCGGATGGTGTGCCCGACGGCAGGATTGGGAGTGAGGATGTGACCGTTATCGGGGATCCAAACCCTGACTTCACCTATGGCTTAACGAATACGTTTCAGTTTAAAGGGTTCGACTTTTCCTTTTTTCTACAAGGAGTGCAGGGGGGTAAGATTTATAACTGGACACGCAAATACTCAGAGTCATTGTACGATCCGTTCGTGAATCAGCTGACCTCAGTGCTGAACAGGTATTCGGCGAGTAATACAGATTCTGACATGCCACGTTTTGTTAACAGATGGCATAGCAACAATACAAGAAACTCCGACCGTTATATAGAAGACGGGTCCTATCTCAGAATCCAGAATATTTCACTGGGCTACAATTTGCCATCTAAATGGCTGCAACCAGCAAAGGTGTCTTCTGCAAGGGTATATTTCTCTGCTCAGAACGTGTACACCTTCACCAAGTATAGCGGGTATGATCCTGAAATAGGTTCTTTTAACAAAAGTGTGCTGACACCGAATGTGGACAACGGACATTATCCCACGCCAAGAACTTTTACAATCGGAGCAAACGTTCAGTTCTAACCACTAAAACCTGAGAAATGAAAAAATATAAACTGAGCCTGATAGTATTAACCCTTGTGGTTTTGGTATCCTGTAAAAAGGATTTTTTGAATCAACCTTCGGAAAATAATCCCACCCTGGAGACCTATTACAACACTCCTGAGGAAGTCTACGCTGCGACCGGATATCTTTACAATTCGGTCTGGTATGACTATAGTGATAAAGCGTTTCACTCGATTGGGGAGGCGCTGAGCGGAAATATGCTAACGGAAACTGGTGTAAACTATGATGGAGGTAGCTTTAATAATTTTACAGTACTAAGTACGGACGGTCTTGTTGCCAGTACCTGGAGGTCGTTGTACAAAGTGGCGGGTACTGCTACAGTGTTGCTGAAGACCTTCGAACAAAAGAAGGCGGCCACACCGAATGCCCCCCATCTGGATCTGGCAATCGCGGAGTGTCGCTTTATTCGTGGAGCGGCCTATTTTTATATCGCGAGAATCTTTAAAGACGTACCAATTGTTGAGGATCCCGTCGTGCTGGCTGGATCAGGTGACTACAACATTCCCCGTTACCTACAAGCGGATGTGCTTCGGTTCGTTCTGGAAGACTTCCAATATGCGAAGGACAATCTGCCAGCTGCACCTTATCAGGTTGGACGTGTATCGAGTAATTCTGCAGCCGGTATGATGGCTAAGGTTTATCTATATCAAAAGGATTTTGAGAATGCAAAGAAGTTTGCCGGTGAAGTAATGGCTTCTGGCCAATATAGCTTGTATCCCGACTATGAAAAGATGTTTACCAGTTCTACCGCTAACAATAATCAGGAGTCTTTATTTGCACTTCAATGGATAGCTGAAGGTGGATATGGGTTTGCTAATGCCGTAAATGCTTATGCTGCCCCATCAACACTTTTAAAGCCGGATTTTAATACCGGATACTCATCTGTGTATCCTACAATTGACATATTGAACTCCTATGCTCCCAATGATAAAAGAAGGCAGTGGTCGAATATGGAACATGGTTTTACGAGAGCAGACTGGAAAAACGTCAATTTCCCTAACGGCTTTAAATATGATACTACCGGTACGGAGTATGAGACGACCACCACATTGAGAAATGGAACGAGGGCGAATTCACTGAAATATGTTGTAGGTACGGGTTCAAATGGCGAGAAGCTTAGTGATAATGGTTCATCAGATATATGTACGTATATCCTCCGATATGCAGATGTCCTTTTAATCTATGCCGAAGCAGTGCTGGGCGATGCTGCATCAACCACTGACGGATCTGCTCTTGCAGCGTTTAATCAGGTACATAACCGGAACGGTAACTTTGATAACGTTCCGGTAACGGTGTTGACAAAGGATGTTATCCTAAAAGAAAGAAGGGCGGAGTTTGCTTATGAAGGTGATTACTGGTTCGATATTCAGAGACAAGGATTTGCCAGAGCAAAACAAATCATAGAAGCTCAGGAAAGAGGTTCTTATACCGGAAGCGGCATCAATAGCGCATCAGCTAAACTAACTTCTGAAAGCCAGCTATTTCTGCCAATTCCGCAGTCGGAAACCGTGTCGGATCCGCAGCTGCTACAGCCGGCGGTACCCTATTATAAATAACCATACGCGAAATGTGCTAATAACCAGATTATGAAAAATTTCTTTAAAACATGCTTTTCCGTGACTTTGATATTGCCTGTTTTACTGGCGCTGTCATCATGCGAAAAGGAAGATAATGCTGGTAGCAAGGCATCATCTAATCCAAGAGTTGATGTTATAGCTCCTGAAAAAGGGGCTGGAAATGAGGTGCTTACTATCACAGGTAGTGGAATAGGTGGAATAACCAGTATCATGTTTGAAGCGGACAGTGTTACGGCGGCATTCAATCCTAACTTTAACACGGAAAGCGCACTTATTTTTCGGATACCGGTAGATGCGGTTCCCGGCGAGCAGAACATCATTTTCAAAAACAGTAAAGGAGTTGAGTTCAAAGCTTTGTTTAATGTCTTGGGATTACCTACCGTGCAGACAGTTTCGAATTATAACTACACTCCAGGTACAGAGATTATTGTTATGGGTAAAAACCTGGCAGATGTGTCTAAGGTGGTGCTCCAGGGGCAGGAGCAGGAAGTAGAGGTTGTTGCCAAAACGGCGACCTCTCTTACTTTGAAGATGCCTGCAACGGTGCTTGCGCAGTCGAAACTTGACATTACAAATGAAGCTGGAACGATTACGACTACTCAGGAATTTGTGAATGTAGAGAACGCTTTCCTGATATTTACTGAAGACTATCAAAACGGCTTCGTAAACGGGTCATGGGGGCCAGCAGATGTGTCATCCGCTGTAGCGAAGTCGGGTACTAAGTCTTTCAAAGCTACCTATGTGAAAGGTAACTGGAGCGCTAATGGGTTCGCTAACTGGGATCCTGGAATTGCTTTCTCTCCCGATTATAAATTCTTGTCGTTCTGGGTTAAAGGAGGGGTGGAAACACAAACGTTCTATATCACGGGCGACCAAAGAGCAGGCGGCTACGGAAATTCAGACCGCACGGCTCCAATTGTTGTGCCCGCTAATGAATGGACCTATTTTAAGATTAAGTTGTCTGATCTGGAGTTGTGGAAGAAAGGTGAAGCATTCAAGCAACTTGGTTTCTGGATACCGGGTCCCGACAATCAGGATGAAGTTTTATACTTTGATGATGTAATTTTCATTAAATAGTGACCCCAACGCTTGGTTAGGTTAGCCAGGCGTCACTTCTCTAAACTAGTACTATGCATTGTAAACGAAAGGTTTTCTCACTCATTGTTATGATGGCATTTGCGTTTTGCGCTATTGAAGCAAAGGACGTTGGGTTCATATCCCGGCAAGGTCATCAGTTTATACGTAATAATAAGCCGTACTATTTTATTGGCGTCAACTACTGGTATGGAGGGATGCTTGCCATTGGTAAGGATAGCACTAAGGGAAAAGAGCGGGTAAAAAAGGAATTGGATTTTTTGAAATCACAGGGTGTGAATAATTTACGGGTGCTGGCTGGTTCGGAGGGGTACGGACTGGTGAACGGAGTGGAGAGACTTAGACCCAGCTTGCAGCCGGAGCAAGGAAGATTTCAGCCGGACATTCTGCGGGGACTGGACTATCTCCTTTCTGAAATGGCTAAGAGGGATATGGTGGCTGTACTGTATCTGAGCAATAATTGGGAATGGAGTGGAGGATTTCTCCAATATCTTAATTGGAACAAGAAAATTTCTGATTCTACCATGCAGAGTAAAATGAGCTGGGACGGACTAAGAGATAACACCAGTATGTTTTACAGTTGTGAGCCCTGCAAGCAGGCTTATCTAAAGCAGGTAGACTTTATTATGAATCGCGTAAACAAGTATACTGGGCGCCCTTATATTCATGATCCGGCAATTATGGCATGGCAGCTGGCCAACGAGCCACGTCCGATGCGTACCTCGGCTGTTGAGGACTACAAAAGATGGACATCTTCTGTAGCTTCGTATATTAAAAGCAAGGATAAAAACCATCTCGTTACGATAGGAACAGAGGGCATAATGGGTACTGATGAATCGGCTGAACTGTTTAGAGAGATCCATACTCCGCCTCAGGTAGACTATCTGACTGTTCATATCTGGCCAAAAAACTGGCAATGGTTTAAGGGCACCGATATAAATGCGCAGGTTAAGGAAGTCATCAAAAGATCAGACGAATATATATCCCGGCATGTGGGTATAGCCCGCGCACTTAGGAAGCCGATGGTAATCGAAGAGTTCGGATTACCAAGGGATCAGCATTTGTTTTCGCCTGCCGGCGCAACTACGGCCAGGGATCAATACTTTAAAGCAGTCTTTTCTGTGCTACGTAGGAGTCATGAGACTGGAGATGTTATCTCGGGTTGCAATATCTGGTCTTTCGGAGGCATGGCCAGGCCCAGGGAAGGTCAGCTGTTTTGGAAGGAAGGAGATGACTTTATGGGAGACCCGCCTCAGGAAGAGCAAGGACTTAATTCCATATTCGATAGCGATGCCACTACATGGAGTCTTATCAAATCGTTTGCAGATACACTATTACAAAAAAATTCATGAAGAAGCACATCCTTACAGCTTGCATGTTTGCAGTCGTTGTTACAGTAAAATCACAAAGCACTATGTCTCCTGCATTAATAGATAGAAACATAAATACTCTACTGTCTAAAATGACGCTCCAAGAAAAGGTGGGGCAGATGACGCAAATCAGCATTGAGGCGTTTCTTAAAACGGCTAATGGAGTACCTGTTGAACCGCATGTCTTTGATGAGGCAAAATTGAAAACTGCGATTCAGAAATACAAGGTAGGCTCCATGCTTAATGTTGGTGGAGATGCACAAACATTGTCGCTTTGGCAGAAGAGGATTGAGACTATCCAAAAGCTGGCTTTGCAGGAGCGGCTGAAAATTCCTGTGCTTTATGGCATCGATGCTATACGGGGAAATAACTATACTCTTGAAGCTGTGCTTTTTCCTCAGCAAATCGCTCAGGCGGCATCATTTAATGTGGCCATGGCGGCGAAGGCTGCAGAAATAGCAGCTTATGAAACCAGGGCGGCCTTTATCCCGTGGAATTTCAGTCCGGTTCTTGATTTGGGCAGGCATCCGGCCTGGCCGCGTATCTGGGAAACTTACGGAGAAGATCCCTATCTGGTAAAAGAAATGGGGAATGCGGTCGTTAAAGGCTACGAAGGAAGCGCTGCGATTATTGACCGCTATCATGTTGCTTCCTGTCTAAAGCATTATATGGGTTATAGCATGCCACTAAGTGGGCATGACCGTACCCCGGCATGGATACCTGAACGCGAACTCCGGGAGTATTTTCTACCACAGTTTGCTGCTGCCATAAAGCAAGGGGCAAAGACTGTAATGGTGAACAGTGGGGAAATCAATGGTGTGCCCGTTCATGCCAGTAAGCATCTATTGACGGATATTTTGAAAGGCGAGCTCGGCTTCAAAGGGTTTGCCGTCAGCGACTGGCAGGATATTCAGTACCTGTATCAACGTCACAAGGTTGCGGCTGATAACAAAGAAGCCGTGATGATAGCCATTAATGCGGGAATAGACATGAGCATGGTTCCGACAGACTTCACCTTCTGTGATGACCTGATTGCGCTGGTAAGGGAAGGCAAGGTAAGCATGAGCCGTATAGACGATGCCGTGAGCCGAATATTGAAGGTTAAATATGAGACAGGTTTGTTTGAGCAGCCTGTGGGAGATGCGAATGACTATCCGTTGTTTAATAGTACCGAGCATAATCGCCTTAATTATGACTTGGCGGCTGAATGTATTACACTCTTGAAAAACGAAGCTCAGCTGCTTCCGCTCAGAAAAGGTACGAAGATTCTGGTTACCGGCCCTTCAGCTGCCAGTATGAGAGCTTTAAATGGCGGGTGGGCGCGTAACTGGCAGGGAACCAATTCCGATGAAACGGAAAGAGGAAAGAACACTATCCTGGAGGCCATTGCATCGGTATTTGGTTCCGAAAATGTAGCTTATTCTGGAGGCTCGACGTTCACTGAAGCGAGCGGTATAAAAGACGCTGTTGGCAAAGCGTCATCAGCAGATGTGATTGTATTGTGTATCGGGGAGGACAGCTATACTGAAACCCCCGGAAATATTGATGCGCTTACTATATCTGCATCTCAAATAGAATTAGCTAAGGCACTTGCCGCCACTGGAAAGCCTGTGGTTTATGTGCTTACGGAAGGAAGGCCCCGGGTAATCTCTGAGATAGAACCATTCAGTAAAGCGGTGCTGCATACTTACCTTCTCGGAAATGAAGGTGGTAATGTAGTAGCTGATGTTCTGGCCGGTGTGATTAATCCTAGTGGAAGGCTTCCCTATACATACCCCCGGCATACCAATAGTCTGACAAATTATTATCATAAGCATACAGAGACTTCAGAATTCGATCCTGCCGCAGGTTATAATCCTCAATGGGAATTTGGTCATGGGTTAAGCTACACATCTTTTGTCTATTCGGGTCTGAAACTTAATTCCTCAGAGCTGAAGGCTGGCAGCCCTCTTCGTGTCAGCGTAACTGTGACAAATAACGGGAAGGTTGCCGGGAAAGAAACAGCCTTACTTTTTGTAAGTGATCTGGTAGCCTCCATTACTCCGGAAGTGAGGCGGCTCCGCGGCTTTAAAAAGGTTGACCTTAAACCTGGCGAGTCGAGGGAACTTACTTTTAATGTAACATCTGAGGATATCTCATTCATTAATAGTGATTTGCAGCGCGTAACAGAGCCGGGAGCCTTTAAGCTTTCTGTAGGAGGATTGAACGCTTCGTTTAACTTCCAGTAATGATTGCAGGCCGAATTTTTGGCATGATTACTTTAATGTCTGTAGCTATAATAGTCAGTTCATGCAAAAAGCGTAAGGGGGAGTGTCTTTCTGAAATTGAAAAATTACCCATATGTATTGTTTTAGTACAAGATGCCTAAGATGTATTCATTTAAATCATGAAGATGAAAAAGCTTTTTATTGCTCTCTGTTTGGTTGTTCTTTCGGCTCTTGAAGCTGGTGCACAAGGAAATAACTATATACAGGATTATACGAAATTCGACGGTCTTGCGCTGACTCCCCCGATGGGCTGGAATAGCTGGAACAAGTTTGCCTGCAATATCAATGAAACGCTGATAAGGGAAATCGCAGACGTCATGGTGTCCTCGGGCATGCGTGATGCGGGTTATGAGTACATTAATCTGGACGATTGTTGGCATGGAGACCGTGATAGTCTTGGTTTTATCCAACCGGACGCCGAGCGTTTTCCATCAGGAATGAAAGCGCTTGCCGACTATATTCATTCGAAAGGGCTGAAAATGGGGCTTTACTCAGATGCCGGATCTCAGACATGCGGAGGAAGACCAGGAAGTAGGGGGTACGAATTTCAGGACGCGTTAACTTATGCCAAATGGGGCGTGGACTACCTGAAATATGACTGGTGCAATACGGAGGGCTTGAAGGCTGAGGGGGCCTATAAGACAATTGCGGCAGCGCTTAAGAATGCCGGTAGGCCAATGGTGCTCAGTATTTGTGAATGGGGTAATGATGAGCCTTGGAAATGGGGGCCGGCGGTTGGCCATCTCTGGCGTACAACAGGCGATATTTTTAACTGCTTTGATTGTATAGAAGATCACGGCACATGGAAGTCTTTCGGTGTCATGCAAATCCTGGATAAACAAAAGGGTTTGCGACAGTATGCCGGTCCCGGTCATTGGAACGATCCAGACATGCTGGAAGTGGGTAATGGTATGGTGGTGAATGAAGATAGGGCTCATTTCAGTATGTGGGCGATGATCGCCGCTCCACTCATTGCAGGCAATGATCTTCGTTCTATGAATAAGGAGACTATCGGTATCCTGACGAACAAGGAGGTAATCGCTATTAATCAGGATTCCTTGGGAGTGCAGGGATTTAAGTACAGTGTCAAAGACAAGCTTGAAACGTGGTTTAAGCCTTTGAAGGATGGAAAGTGGGCGGTTTGCTTTTTGAACAGAAATGATAACGCGCAGGAGGTAAGTTTCGACTGGACCAAAGAACTTGTTCAGGATTCGCTGGCTAAAAGGGATCTTGGTAAAAAGTTGGGCGGATACAAAATCAGAAATCTCTGGACGAAGAAAGAACTAGGGACAACTAATAGGCCGCTAAAGACAACCGTACCGTCGCACGACGTGCTTATGCTTCGTCTCAGCCCAAACTGATAACCGCCACTGATTATATGAAGATTCTGTTCCCTGAGAAGCTTTCTCTGAATTCTTTAGGAGTGCAGTTCTTTTTCTTCTTGAACAGGCGATTGAAGTTGGAAATGTTGTTGAAGCCGCAATTGAATGAGATCTCCGCGATGGAGTGGGTTGTATCGATCAACATCCTGGATGCATGTCCCAGGCGTATTTCATTCAGCGTATCTATATAAGTACTTCCCGTTCTTTTTTTAATGAACCTACTAAAGGATACTTCAGTCATGTTTACCAACTTGGCGATCTCTTTCAGACTGATCGGCTTGTCGTAATTGTTGTTCAGGTATTCAAATGCTTTTTCGACTCTTCGGCTATTGCTGGGCTGGTGGAAATCGCTGAACGAACTATCAGACAGCGTACGCATGTTCCTCGAGGATGAAAGGTCATGTAGTATGCTGATGAGTTCCATCACTGAATCAAATCCGTTTTTTTGGTTTAAGGATAATATCCGGGGGCTTATGTTTTTAATTGTGTCGGCAGAGAAGGCGATTCCTTTCATTGAACGTTCGAGCATTTGCCTGATAAGGCGAAGCTGATTCCGCTTAAGGAGCTTTTCGTCGAAAAGATCTTTGTGCCATTGAATAGTAACTTCGGTAATTTCTTCACTTTCGCATTGATGGGTAAACCAGGCATGGTTTAAGTTTGATCCAACGAGTACAAGCTCAATATCATCTATAACATCGATATGATCGCCGACAATTCGCTTTGCGCCTTTGGCATTTAATATCAGATTTAATTCGAACTCTTCGTGAAAATGAAGAGGGAAGTTGAACTCTTTTTTTACACGCGAAAAGATCGTGAAACAATCGTTTGAAGTCAGGGGAGTAATTTCTTTCATTATCCCGTTCATACCAGCATTTATAAGGTTAGTTGATAAAATAGTATTGAACTCGAAGATACATAATAGGCACGTTATTAAACGCCTTTCTGAATGCAGATTGGTATTTTATATATCATAGGCTAAGAATTCATTTTCATAAGCTAAAAAAGTATTGGTATAAGCGTATCACTCACCTTACATTTGATTTTATAACCAATTAAGAGCAGCCAAGCTAATGAACTCAAAAAAAATATCATTTAAAGAAAAAGTCGGTTATGGTCTTGGTGATGCGGCATCGTCCATGTTCTGGAAGCTATTCAGCATGTACCTGCTTATTTTTTATACCGACGTATTTGGAATTTCCGCTGCTGCTGCCGGTACTATGTTTCTGATAACGCGTATTTGGGACTCATTTTGCGATCCTGTCGTAGGAGTGATTGCAGACCGAACCAATAGCAAATGGGGCAAATTCAGGCCTTATCTTTTATGGGTAGCAATCCCATTTGCGGTGATTGCTGTTTTTACGTTTTATACACCATCAATCAGTGAGTCAGGGAAGCTGATTTATGCTTATATAACCTATTCCCTGATGATGATGATTTATTCGCTTATAAATGTACCTTATGCTTCGTTAATGGGAGTCATGTCTTCTGACCGAATGGAGCGTACAGCATTGTCATCATACCGCATGGTGTTTGCGTTTGCAGGAAGCCTCCTCGCTCTGGCACTTATAGAGCCTCTCACCGATGTGCTTGGTGGAGAATCAAACCCGCAAAAAGGTTGGTTTTTTTCAATCGTGATATTTGCGGCCATTGCATCCGTTTTCTTTTGGTTGTGCTTCTCCTGGACAAAAGAACGAGTACGACCGGTTAATGAAAATGGTCAGGATTTGAAGGAGGACATGAAGAACTTGCTTTCGAACAGGCCATGGTGGATATTGCTCGGAGCGGGGATTTCTGCATTGATATTTAATTCTATAAGGGATGGGGGAGCAGCTTTCTACTTTAAATACTATATCGGTCGGGACAGTAATTTCGATTTTGAGTTTGGCACTACGCAGATAAACCTGTCTCTCACAACCTTATATCTTGTATTGGGACAGGCTGCTAACATCATTGGCGTGATAATGGCAACTCCTATATCTGCCAGGATTGGGAAGAAAAACACCTTTTTGCTTGTGATGTCGATTGCTACAGTTCTGAGCTTGCTGTTTTATCTGTTTACGAGTGAACATGTGATGTGGATCATGGTATTCCAGTTGCTTATCAGCGTATGCGCCGGGTGTATTTTTCCATTGCTATGGTCCATGTATGCGGATATTGCTGATTACTCAGAATGGAAGAATGGCAGAAGAGCAACCGGACTAATATTTTCTTCATCGTCCATGTCTCAAAAGTTTGGCTGGACTATAGGTGGCGCAGCTACCGGCTGGCTCTTAGGTTACTACGGCTTTCAAGCCAATGTAGAACAAACTGAATCGGCCCAGTTAGGCATACGACTAATGCTCAGTTTTTTGCCCGCCATAGGAACTCTTCTTTCAGTAGCATTTATTGCGTTTTATCCGCTAACCGAAGACAAGCTACAACGCATAGAAAATGAGCTGGAGGAAAAAAGAAACAGTCACATAGAGCTTGAAATATGATTCGACCAATTATGGGTAAGCTGATTTTAGCCTTGCTATCGCTTAGTATTTGCCGGGAAGCGTCGGCACAGCAACTCTCTGACCGTACGGCTAGCATAGAAACGCAAAGGCTTTTTAAAAATTTATTCCGACTGAAGGATACGAAGATACTATTCGGACATCAGGATGCACTCGCTTATGGGTACGGCTGGAAGTATGAGGATGGTCGCAGCGATATAAAGGATATAACGGGTGAGCATCCGGCATTATATGGCTGGGATATTGGTGGAATTGAGCATGGCTCTTCGGTAAATATCGACTCTGTTCCGTTTAGTAAGATGAAAGATTATATCCGGGCGGTTTACGATAGAGGAGGCGTCAATACGATCAGTTGGCATCTTGATAATCCGGTTACCGGCAAGTCATCCTGGGATACAGTACCCGGAGCTGTGCAAAAAATCCTTCCTGGAGGAGAGAAACACAGTATTTATAATGAGTGGCTGGATAGGGTTGCTGTGTTTATGAAGGATCTTAAGGGCTCAGATGGAAGACCTGTCCCGATTCTGTTTCGTCCGTTTCACGAATTAACTGGAAGCTGGTTTTGGTGGGGAAAGAAGCAATGCAGTCCGGAAGACTTTAAAAAATTATGGATTTATACGTTTGACTATTTAAGATCCAAAAGTGAAGTACACCATCTCATCTATGTCTATAATACTGCAGACTTCGCCTCCCCGGAGGAGTTCCTGGAAAGATATCCGGGAGATAACTATGCAGACATCCTGAGTTTTGATGCCTATCAATTTGGACCTAAAGAAAATGGGTTGGCGTATATAGCGCATACAAAGTCTAAGATGGCTATTATCAGTGGTCTGGCGAAGACTAAAAGTAAGCTGATCGCACTGGCAGAGACCGGTTATGAAGCGATCCCTGATCCTACATGGTGGACGGAAATTCTTTACCCTGCCATTAGTAACGAACCCGTTTCTTTTGTTTTGATGTGGCGTAACGCGGGCTTCAGACCACATCAAAACGATTATCATTACTATGCCCCCTATCCAGGACACCCTTCAGCTCCTGACTTTCTTAAGCTCGTTAATAACCAACGAATGGCACTCCAGGGTGATGTGACCACCCTAAGTCTTTATAAATGATATTGTACTAAGAATCACCGATAATGGATCCTTTTGAAGAAAGATTAGAGCAGCTGCAGGGCGCTTACCTAAAGCTAATAAGCAGGCCGAACGAAAAGTTTGTACACAGCAACGGTGTGTACAATCGGTATAAATATCCCGTCCTTACGGCAGCACATACACCTATTTTCTGGCGATACGATATTTGCGAGGAGACAAATCCATATTTGATGGAAAGATTTGGTATCAATGCAGTTTTCAATGCGGGAGCTATTAAGTGGAGAGGAAAATATATACTGGTTGCGAGGGTGGAGGGTGCAGACCGTAAGTCATTTTTCGCTGTCGCTGAGAGCAAAAATGGTACAGATGGCTTTATCTTCTGGCCAGAGCCGGTGTTTCTGCCCCAGACAGATGAGCCAGATGTAAATGTCTATGATATGAGGCTCACCCAGCATGAGGATGGGTGGATATATGGCTTATTTTGTACAGAACGGAAAGATCCATCGGCTTCGGAACATGATCAGTCGATGGCCGTTGCCGCATGTGGTATAACCCGTACGAAAGACTTTATTAATTGGGAGCGCCTTCCAGATCTTAAGACGCCTTCTCCCCAGCAAAGGAATGTGGTGCTTCATTCTGAGTTGGTAGATGGCTGGTACGCTTTTTATACGAGACCGCAGGATGGCTTTATTGAGGCAGGTTCAGGTGGGGGAATCGGTCTTGGGTTTTCAAAGTCTATTGAAAATCCGGTTATTGAAAATGAGGTGATCATCCACAAAAGAGTATATCATACCGTTTACGAGGCTAAGAACGGGGCAGGGCCGGCGCCTATACGAACCAGTGTGGGTTGGCTGCATCTTGCGCATGGTGTAAGGAACACTGCTGCGGGGTTGCGATACGTCCTATACATGTTCATGACCGATCTAAATGATATCGGCAAAGTTATTCACTGTCCAGGAGGATATTTTCTCGCTCCCGAAGGTGATGAGCGCATTGGAGATGTTTCAAACGTTTTGTTCTGCAACGGATGGATTGCTGAAGACAATGGAAACGTTTTTATTTATTACGCCTCTTCGGATACGCGTATGCACGTTGCTACCACTACTATCGGGCAGTTGATCGACTATGTAGTTAATACGCCCGAAGATGGATATTGCTCAGCGAGCTCTGTTCAAGCAGTTCTCGGTATTATTCAAAAAAACAGGGAGTTTGTTCATGGAAAGTCTGATGTCCGAAATTGATTTTACGCGTTACCGTCTCGAGCTGAAAGAAGAGCTTGCTAACATCCTCACCTGGTGGATCGACTCGGCAGTAGATCCTGAGGGCGGCTTTGTAGGGAAGATAGATCATCATCAAAATATTTATCCCGAATCACCTAAAGGTGCGGTCTTGAATGCCCGTATATTATGGTCGTTCTCTGCGGGGTACAATAGCTTTGGAAATGACGAGTATCTGGAACAGGCCGATAGGGCTTTTAACTATATTTCCAACCACTTCATTGATAAGGACTTTGGAGGTGTTTATTGGACTGTAGACGCCGCTGGACGCCCCTTGGACACGAGAAAGCAAGTGTACGCCATTTCATTTATGATCTATGCTTTAGCCGAATATTCTCGTGCTGTCGGCAGTATTGGTGCCGAAGCGCTCGCCATACAACTCTATCGTGATCTGGAGCAGCATAGCTTCGATTCGAAAAGGAAAGGATATTTCGAGGCATTTAACCGGGACTGGTCGGAAATAGCTGATTTTCGCTTAAGTGAAAAAGATGCAAATGAGAAGAAGACGATGAATACTCATCTTCATGTTCTGGAAGCATACACAAATCTGTATAAAAGCTGGAAGGATGAGGGTTTGAGGAGACAGATTTTAAACCTGATTAACAATTTCTTAGAACATATTATTCGACAGGACAACTATCACCTTAACTTGTTCATGGACGAAGACTGGATCGTAAAATCCTCAGCAATCTCTTTTGGACATGATATTGAGGCATCATGGCTATTACTGGAAGCAGCGGAAGTTATAGAGGATCCAGAAGTAATCCAGACCGTCATAGATATTGCTGTGCATATGGCCTGCTCTTCATTAGAAGGAGTCGACAGAGATGGGGGAATGTTTTATGAGTTTGACCCTAAGAGTGGACATTTGCTCGGTGAGAAGCATTGGTGGGTGCAATCTGAAGCGATGATTGGTTTCTTCAATGCTTGGCAGATATCGCGTGATAAGCGGTTTCTACATGCATCACTTCGTGTCTGGGATTATGTAAAAGCATACCTGTTAGATCCATTACACGGAGAATGGGTATGGGGGCGGGATGAAAATGGTCAGGTTATGAAAACGGAGGATAAGGCGGGTATGTGGAAATGTCCATATCACAACAGCCGCGCTTGTCTTGAAATGATTAAGAGGTTGGCCGACTTTAGTGGTTCGTAATCAGCATCCAAACATTATGAAAGATCACAGCAGGGAGAAGACTTCCAGACCGTTCCTTTACTAAGGCTGCAATTAGTCCCAGAAGGAAACCAAAGAATATTCTGATCAGGTTAATCTGTAAATGATAACCTTCCTGAAGAATGAAGCCCTGGCTGATGCCGTAGAGTAGTGAGCTAATCAGAATGCCGAAGCTCAGGGAATACCCGAAAACATCTTCTTTTGCTACAAAAACCTTGTTCAATAAGGCTAGCAAAATTCCGCGGAAAATCAGTTCATCGCAAAAGCCGGAAAGAGAACCCTGAAATATCAAAGTCTCCAAATCAAAGTCAGGATTCACTCTTTCGAAGGATAGGTAGATGATCAGGCGAGCAAGAAGAACCAATAGCAGAGTATAAATGACGGGCATTACAGTACCCTTTTTGAGCTTAATTGTCCAGCCAATCTCGCTTTTAGATATAAGTTTATTTCTGTAAACAAAGAACACCCCTAAAAGCAGGCCCGCCACTTTTCCCAACCAGTTCCATGTCTGGTTTTCATTTACTATGATATTTCCAAAGCCATTGGTTAATACTGACCAAAGAAGAAACATCAGTGCAAAAATGCCAAGGAAACGATATTCGGTTTTTTCGAACTTTGCTTTACCAAAGAATAAAAAGGGGAGGACAATGATGAATTGTAACAACGCGCTTAACAGGTATGATGAAGCAATCATTTCTAGGAGTTATACAAGTGGCAAAGGTAATTCAAATTTATATCGACGACCATGTTAAATTTTATGAAATTAAGTTTCGATCCCGGTATATTACTTATGTTTGTGTCAAAATATGTCCAGAATTTAAGACAGAACAGGCCGAATACTCATGGGGATTGCGAAGAAATACAGGTGGAACTGCGTAGAAACACCTGAGTGGCGATTGTTGCTTAATGGCACCATATTTGAACGTAAGAAGAAACACATATTAATGATTATGAATATTAAATTAGCTACTTACACAGTTATGATTGCTGCGGCGTCATTTGTAATATCTGGATGTAGTCAGATGACTCAAACACAAAAAGGAACGGTTATTGGATCAGCAGCAGGCGGATCTTTGGGAGCTATAATCGGAAAAAAAGCCGGTAACACTGCAGTTGGTGCTATTATCGGCGGTGCTATAGGGGGCACAGCAGGTGCATTCATTGGTAGGAAGATGGATCGCCAAGCAGAAGAAATTCAACAAAACGTCCCTGGCGCCGAGGTTATTAAAACGGGAGAAGGCTTGATCGTTAAGTTTACCGATGGAATTCTTTTCGACTTTAATAAATCTGACCTGAAAAGCGCTGGCGTATCCAATGTTGCAAGCCTTGCCGCAACTATGAAGAATAATCCAGAAACAAACATTATGGTGATAGGACACACTGATAACGTAGGTTCTGATTCTTACAACTATACATTGTCTGAGAAACGCGCTCAGTCAGTTAAGTCGTTGGCTGTTGCAAATGGAGTAAGCGCATCTCGTATTACTATTTCCGGAAAAGGGAAGACTGAACCTATTGCAGATAACAGTACGGAAGAAGGAAGGGCACAAAACAGAAGAGTCGAGATCGTGATTGTTGCGAACGACCAACTGAAGAATGAGGCTCGTCAGAGCGGTCAATAAGTCTGAATTCACTTTTACATAACAAAAATCCCCTGTGCGGCTACCGGACAGGGGATTTTTGTTATGTAGTCATCGCGATAACTGCATTGTAAAACTTTCCTTCTCCTTATTACGTTTTGATAACTAAGTAATTACATCTGGAAAAAATAGGTGTTTACCGAATATTAACGGAAAGTTCCAAACTGTAAATTTGATCAAAATAGTTCTATCATGGCAAATCATCACGGACAAGTTGTTGAAAAGGTAATCAGACGGGACGGCCACTCAATTAGTGATATATCTCGATTAATGAAAGTGAACAGACGATCTGTTTACAATTGGTTCAATCAGCCGAATTTGCGGCCGGAAATAATTTACCGTATCGGAATTATAACCAAACATGACTTTTCGATTGAGCTACCTCATATTTTCAAAAGCGAAGACTTCGTATTTGAAAATCAAGAACTTCAGCAATCGGAACCCGTAAAAGCAGAACCGGTTGCCAAAGACGGCGATTATTGGAAAAAAAAGTACGCTGAATTACTCAAAAGCTATAATCTTTTAAAACAAGATCAGGTTTTCATGGCGATGTAGGGGCACCTAACCCGAATCTATCAGGAGACACTTTAAGAAGCAAGAGTTTCCTTTTCATTAAAATCCTGTCTGCCTGGTAGAATCATTGTGATTCTCAGATCACTGCACCAGGAGGCGTTCCCATATGCCCACACTTGAATGAATACCAGCCAATAACCTATAAACGTAGTCGAACAACTCTGAATGAACTAATTGCCTTCAGAGTTGTTTCGGATACGGCGATTGTCGCTCACCGTCAATCTTTTTAGTTCATCAAGTTTAAAGTTTTTGATGTTATATTGCATGTTCTATGACTTCCCTCAAAATGATGCATACGCCTTTACAAAAGAAGTGTCTGAGTATCCTGCTGTTGCTGTTTATTCAGGCCATCGTTTATTCACAAACCCTCAAGCCAGGAGTATTGGTTGTAGGCGCATCTCCCTCCGGAATTGCTGCTGCCATCCAGGCCGCCCACTCAGGTGTCAAGACCGTACTAATTGATGAAGGTGCGATTGCTTCAATAGAACTGAGTCAGGAAGAGCGCGAAAATCCTTATGGAATTACAAAGGAGCTTCTTAGCAAGATTGAAGCATTGCAGAAATATCCGGTAAAGAGCAGCCAAACACTGTCCCCGGAATATTTGGGGACAATCTTTAAAGGCTGGACTGATACCGTTAAGAACCTTACTGTAATCAGAAATACTGGTATTTCATCTGTGAAGAAGGCAGGTAAGAACTGGGAGATACAAATTCGCAATAATACAATCAAAGCTGATGTTCTTGTGGATGGTACGAGCGGAAGGAGGATAGCCGGCCTGGTCGGACTAACAGGCACGTCAAAGCCAACAGATTCTTTGACTTATGCCCACCAGCTTTATCGAACAAGTGTTACAATTCCTGTCGTTTCGACGACCGTTCCTGCAACTGTTCCTTTGAAAGCCTTTCTCTCAACGATTAAGAACTTTATCTATGCCAGCCCCGATGCAGATGTTAAATGGCAAACTTATGCAGCCGGACAGGCTGCCGGGGCTATTGCGGCTTACTGCGCATTCTTTAAGACTACGACCGATAAGGTCAATGTGCGTTTAATCCAGAGCGAATTAATGACATACAAGTCTCGTCTGATTGAATTTGCCGATATCGCAATGGTTGACTCTAATGCACAGGCATTCCAGCAGATGGCACTTACCGGGATTATTAAAGGAAAACAATTAAATGGAGGAATATACCTGCAGCCGGATTCATCTATATCAACGGAAGACATACGAGTCCCAGTTAAAGAATACTATTCGAGGAGTCAAATATGGTTTCTGGATAATAAATCAGACAAGATGACCCTGGAGCAATTGTTAAGTCTCATCAAGTTTACTGCCCAACGAGGAGCAGAGCTGGATAGAGAAGTCGAGAAAGGTTGGAAGGTATCCTTAAAGCTTCCCGATCGTTTTGATTTGAAGCGGACGGTTACAAGGAGAGAATTTGCGGTGCTTTTTAACAGTTACCTACGGCCCTTCGATGTTTCAGTCGACCTGAATGGGCGGCTTAAGCGGTAGAAATAGCTAATAGTGTTATATTTAATGATAATGGTCACTTGTTTACATTTCTATATTTCTATTCTTTGTACAAATAAATAAATAAGCTATGAATGAAGTTTTGGATACCCGTTTGATGCATCCCCGCGACCAGATAACGATGGTGATGACCCGAATTTACAGACGGGGATTAACTACAACATCCGGAGGAAATATCTCCATTATCGATGACAATGGAGACATCTGGATATCACCATCTGCTGTTGACAAGGGGTCGCTACAACCGACAGATATTGTGTGCATCAAAAAAGATGGAACCATTGTAGGTCGCCATAAGCCATCTTCTGAACATCCCTTTCACCGCGCTATTTATCAGATAAGGCCAGATATTAAAGCAATTATTCATGCTCATCCTCCAGCGCTGGTATCTTTTAGCATTGCGAGAACTATACCCAACACCAATATTATTTCTCAGGCTAAACACGTTTGCGGGCCAATTGGTTATGCAGAATATGAACTTCCGGGAAGCGAGGCTCTCGGTTCGAAGATAGCTAAAGAGTTCACCCGCGGATATAATGCCGTGATCATGGAAAATCATGGAACAGTGGTAGGAGGGGCAGATCTTGTCGATACATTCCAGCGGTTCGAGACCCTGGAGTTTTCCGCACGCACTATTCTCTATGGTAATTCTGTTGGCAAACCTGCTTATCTGAATGACGATGACATTAATGCCTTCGAAAACCAGATTCCCGCGCTTCTTCCAGAAATGAACGAGACCGTTCACTCATCCGCAGAGCGAGAGAAGCGTGCTGAGATATGTAAGATTGTCCACAGGGCCTGTACCCAGGGCCTGATGATCAGCTCTTATGGTACCATCTCAACGCGTGTAGATCAGGACACCTTCCTTATTACACCGACTAATGTGCCCCGTTGGGATATGGTCCCCGATGACATAGTCCAAATTAAGAACGGCAGGCGTGAAAAGGGAAAAGTTCCTAGCCGATCTACTTACCTGCATCAGGATATTTACGAGAAACACCCAGAAATTAATTCCATTATTCTTACCCAGTCACCTTACTTAATGGCATTTTCGGTTACAGGAGCGTCGTTCAACGTAAGAACTATCCCGGAGAGCTGGATCTTCCTGCAAGACGTGCATACGCTTGATTTCGGTGTTCAGTTCAACGGCAGAAAAGAGATTCCAGATATCGTGTCTAAAAGCAATCCTGCTGTTTTAGTGAAGAATGATTGCGTAGTAGTTACCGGTAATCAGCTGCTGCAAACTTTCGATTATCTTGAAGTAGCTGAATTCAGCGCCAAATCGCTCGTCATGTGCTCGTCTCTTGGTTCCATGGTTCCTATTAGTAATGAGCAGGTGGAAGAACTGCGTAAAGCCTTCCTAAAAGAATAATCATCCACATTATCATTGAAGATCCCGTCTGAAAAGATGGGATTTTTAATATAATCCTTATTTTGCTTTATGATTAACGGACAAAATATCTTCCCTTACGAATTTGACCCGGCATACTCCAGGCCGGTAGCCTATTTTTCTATGGAGTTTGCCATAGACCAGGCATTGAAAATATACAGCGGTGGTCTGGGCTTCCTGGCCGGATCACATTTAAGAAGCGCCTACGAACTCAAGCAGAACTTGATTGGTATCGGCATACTCTGGAAATATGGATACTATGACCAGGAGCGAGATACGAACGCAAGAATGAAACCCGCTTATGTAGAAAAGAACTACTCATTTCTTGAAGATACCGGAATTGTATTCACCATCCTCGTCCATAATTCGCCTGTTTACGTCAAAGCCTGGCTTCTTCACCCTGAAACTTTTGGCTCTGCGCCATTATTCCTCCTCAGTACTGACCTTCCGGAAAACGATGATATGTCTAAAAGTATCACCAACCGATTATACGATTCAAATGAAGCGACTCGCATTGCTCAGTCAATCTTGTTAGGTACCGGCGGCGCCATCTTGCTTGAGCAGCTCGGCAGACATACAGAAGTCTATCATATGAATGAAGGACATTCCTTATCATTAAATTTCCATTTGTATTCAAAGCTCAAGAACCTGGAAGAGGTGAAAAAGCGTGTTGTCTTCACCACGCACACTCCCGAGGCTGCAGGCAATGAATCGCATAGTTATGCAATACTTCAGGACATGTCATTTTTTTGTGGGCTCCAGAATCACGAAGTGCAGTCACTGCTCGGACTTGGCGGCGACCATCTAAACTATACTCTTGCCGCCCTCAAGTTTGCCAGAAAAGCCAATGCGGTATCAAAATTGCATGGCGTTGTATCCCGGGAGATGTGGAAATCCAATACTGGCATATGCGAGATCACCTCCATAACGAATGCCCAGAATAAGACTTACTGGAAAGATGATATCCTGGAATCTGCCCTTGCGTCCCAAGACGATACTTTACTAGTAAGTCGTAAAAAGGAGCTAAAAGCAGAGCTCTTCAAAGTAGTAGCGGATCAGACAGGTAAGCTCTTCAGCGATGACATACTAACCATTGTATGGGCAAGACGCTTTGCCGGTTACAAACGTGCTGATATGATCATGAATGACTGGTTCCGGTTTATCAGATTGATCCAAAATACGACCATGCCCGTGCAAATTATTTGGGCGGGCAAGCCATATCCGGAAGATTACGGAGCAATAGACTTATTTAACAGCATAATAGATCGTATCAAGCCATTTGCAAATTGCGCTGTGCTAACCGGATACGAACTGGGGCTTTCTGCTCTTCTGAAGAAGGGGTCAGACGTATGGCTGAACAATCCCCGGATGTTCAGGGAAGCATCCGGTACCAGCGGCATGACGGCTGCTATAAACGCCAGTATCAATCTTTCTATTCCCGATGGATGGATTCCGGAATTTGCCAGAGACATGGAGAACAGCTTTATAATACCGCCTGCTGAAGATCACCTTTCAACCGAAGAGAAAGATCGCCTTGAGTCTGAACGCCTTCTAGACAAGATAGAGCACGTCATCCTGCCGATGTACTACAATGATCCATCCTCATGGGCCAGAATTATGAAAAATGGAGCCCTGGACGTAAGCCCTGCATTCGAATCTGGAAGAATGGCTGCTCAATACTACGAACTGATGTATCGTGCATAACAGAATAAACTAGAATCTTCTTTTTATGTGCATTCCCTTAGCTGTATCTCTTCTGGCGATCAGCAGGGGAATGCCTACCCCGCCGGCGATGCTCATCAAAATAAACATCACTTTGAGCCCGTTATTAAGCGTCTCCGACATGACGTGTGTATAGGTCGCCTGATCGATATCCCCTGACAAGTTGATTAATCCAATCATCATCTTATACGCAAATTTACCAGGAATCATGGGGATCACTGCTGGTATAGCCAAAACGGGTGGTGGACAATTAGTCTTATGTGCAAAGGGTATACCCAAAAAACCGATGAGTATAGCGCCAAAAAGTGTACCTAAAATGACGCTTACATCCTGTTGCGTCATCAGCACTTTGACAATGCCACCCAAAGCTCCCAATATCCCTATATAGCCAAGAGCTCTTGACGGAACATTAAACAATACTGCGAAGCCGATTGCGGCCATTCCCAGCCAAATACACTTCTCTAATAAAATAAGATATTCCATATCAAAGTCCGTAAATAAACATAGATGTGAGCAGTCCTAATCCAATTGCAAATGAAATAATGAAACCGTTAGTACCCCTGATGAGTGCATTGTTTAAGTTTCCGTCGATCATATCTGAAAACGAGTTAATAAGCGGAACCCCGGGAATCAGGAAGAGGACAGACGTTGAAAATGCAGGTTCATGAACGTATCCGCTCCCGAAATTAAGCGCTGAAGCAGCAATAAAAGAAGAAGTAAGCGCAGCGCAATAAATGCATATATAAGGGTTGAACTTAAGCCGGTGTGCCTCCTGGCGAACAAACAGGCCTGAGACGGTGGCTATAAACACAATCAGCATATCAAGGGCATCCCCCTCTGCGAGCCTGCAAAATGATGACCCCGCCAGGCCTACAAAGAGCAATATCGCCCATCGTGGGTAGTGGGGTAATGAGGCAATCCTGGCCAGTTGATCGTTGATCTGATGAACGGTAAGACCATCTTCTACTACTTGCCAGCTAAGTCTGCTTATACCCGTCAGCACTTTGAAATTTACACCATGGGGAGATGAGCGCTTAAGATTGTTAAAAAAGTAGTCTTTTTGCGCATCTCTGATCGTAAGCATTATCGTACGATGAGAGATCAGGAGATCGGTACTGTAACCGAACGAATCAGCGACTCTGTTAATCGTTTTACGTGTGCGGTCGGTACTCGCTCCCGCACTTAATAATAGTGCCCCGATGTTCAGTAGTGTAGATCCCAGTTGCTTAATGTCAGTCTGTTCTGTTGGGTGTGCCATGGCTATTGCAGTTGTTGACTGCGATGTAAAATTAGGACTCTTTTTTTTAAGCATACCTGACGCCGGTCATATTTTTATATGAAAAAAATGGGAAGTTTTGCAGGATACAAAATACCGGTTTATGCACAGAGGGAAAATTGAGTTGATGGCGCCTGCAGGGTCATACGAATCTTTAACAGCAGCGATACAGGCAGGGGCAGATTCTGTTTATTTCGGAATTGAACAACTGAATATGCGCGCGCGTTCCAGTAGCAATTTTACACTGGAAGATCTCACAAAAATCGCCGGAATCTGCCAGTCAGCAGCAATAAAATCATACATTACGCTCAATACGATCTTATATGATCACGATATCAATCTGATGAGGAAGATTGTTGATGCGGCTCACATCAGTGGCATAACAGCAGTCATCGCAACAGACCACGCCGTACTTAATTATGCCAGGAAGATTGGTTTTCCGGTACATATCTCCACCCAGGCGAACATCTCCAATATAGACACCGTCGAATTTTACGCAGTCTATGCAGATGTGATGGTGATGGCGCGAGAATTGAGCCTTATGCAAGTGGCGAGTATAACCCGCGACATTGAGCGTCACCAGATCACCGGTCCATCCGGAGAGCTTGTTCGGGTAGAAGTCTTTGCACATGGTGCCTTGTGTATGGCCGTTTCCGGAAAATGCTATTTAAGCCTTCACTCTGACTATGCGTCCGCAAATAGAGGAGCCTGCATTCAGAACTGCCGTAAAAGTTATATCGTCACCGAAAAGGAACATGGGACAGAGTTTGAAGTAGATAATGAATATATTATGTCTGCCAAAGACCTTTGCACCATTGATTTTCTTGACAAAATCATTGATGCAGGTATATCCGTTCTGAAGATTGAAGGGCGGGGTAGAAGTGCAGATTATGTTCATACCGTTGTGTCCTGTTACCGTGAGGCAATTGATGCTTACGGCAACGGAAGTTACGGCCCTGCGATGTTCACCGGGTGGAAGTCCCGCTTATCAACTGTATTTAACAGGGGGTTCTGGGATGGTTATTATCTGGGTAGAAAAATAGGTGAGTGGAGTAACGTATATGGTTCCAAAGCTACCCAAAAAAAGATCTATATCGGTCGCGGACTTAAATACTTTGAAAAGTCATCAGTTGCCGAGTTTCAGCTCGATGCCCACTCTTTGACAACAGGATCAAGGATTATGATTACAGGACCGTCCACCGGAGTCGTATGGTCAACAGTGGAGGAGATCAGAGTAGACAATGAGCCTAGAGAATCAGTAAAAAGAGGAGAGATCTTCTCTATTCCATTGGAAAAGAAAGTCAGGCCTTCAGATAAGTTATATAAGCTGGAGGAAGTCTGATGGTACGGATTACGCAGTATCGTACAAAGTGCATTGGCTGCAACGCCTGCGTAGAAGCGGCAGTGTACCGGTGGCGCATTTCGAGAAAGGATGGAAAGGTTACGCTCGTTCAGGGCGTAGAGAAAAAAGGTATCTTCAGTATCCGGGTAATGACCGATGAGTTGGATGATAACTTGAGAGCAGCGGCACATTGCCCTGTAGATTGCATAAAAGTAGAATTGATATAATGGAACAACCATCATCTAAGTCCGAGAGACCAGATCAACTGATCGCCAGCTTTTTCAAAGCTCAAACAGTCTTCACACTGGCTACAAGCTCAGGAGATCAGCCTCACTGCTCCACCTGCTTTTATGCGTATAGCGAAGAACATAACATGTTGGTGTTTAAGTCATCCACGCAGACGGATCATATCCAGCAAGCTCTTTTGAACAATCTCGTAGGAGGTTCGGTGTTACCTGATAAGCTGCAGACAGGCAAGATAAAAGGTATCCAGTTCAAAGGCAAACTGGTTGAACCCGAAAATCAGTGTCTTTCAGACTTAAAGAAGACGTACTACACCAAATATCCGTTCGCTCTTGCCATGAGCGGAGATATATGGACTATCGAACTCAGCTGGATAAAATTCACCGATAACACACTCGGCTTTGGGAAGAAGATAAAGTGGGAACGTACATAACGCAAAAAAGAGCGATCAGTTGATGATCGCTCTTTTGGTATTATAGAGAGGTTGTCTAAACCTCGTCGTATTAGACTAACAATCTTACTGGTTCTTCGATCAGAGCCTTAAGTGTCTGAAGGAATGCAGCGCCTTGTGCACCATCCACCACTCTGTGATCGCAGCTAAGCGTAACCTTCATCACATTACCCGGAACTACCGCACCATTTTTAACCACAGGAACCTGCGCAATACCACCGATAGCGAGGATACATGCATCTGGAGAATTGATGATAGCTGTAAATTCATCTACACCAAACATTCCCAGGTTAGAGATCGTGAAGGTAGATCCTTCCCAATCTGCTGGTTGAAGCTTTTTGTTCTTCGCTTTCTGAGCAAAGTCTTTTACTTCAGCAGAGATATGAGAAAGGGACTTTCCATCCGCAAAGCGAACCACAGGAACCAGCAGACCTTCATCCACTGCAACGGCAACTCCGATATTTACGTGCTCATTATAGCGGATCTTGTCACCTCTCCATGAAGAGTTCAAGTTAGGATGTTGCTTCAACGCAACAGCCACAGCCTTGATCACAATATCATTAAAGGAAATCTTAACCGGGGCAAATTCATTCATCTTCGCACGTGCAGCGATAGCACTATCCATATCTATAGACATGGTCACGTAGAAGTGAGGAGCCGTGAAAAGGCTGTCAGACAATCTCTTGCCGATAGTCTTTCTCATTTGAGTAACCGGCTTCTCGGTATATTTCTCCTCACCTATGAACTGAGGAATTGAAGGAGCAGCAGGTTTAGATTCCTGAGCAGGAGCCTGAGCAGCAGCCGGTGCTTTCGCAGCAGGACTGAAGCTTTCAATGTCTTTCTTTACAATACGACCACCTTCAGCGCTTCCCTTAACCTGAGACAGGTCAATGCCTTTATCTTTGGCGATTTTTTTAGCCAGAGGAGACGCCTTAACTCTCGAGTCAGCATCAGCTGATGAACTAACTGCAGCTTCCTCTTTCTTCGATTCAGCCTTAGGCTCTTCGGCTTTTGCTTCTGAAGCCTTAGGTTTAGAGCCACCCTTTAATAAAGATTGTACATCCGTACCTTCCTTACCCACGATAGCGATCACATCATTTACTTTAGCCGCCTGGCCTTTCTCAACGCCGATGTAAAGCAATGTGCCTTCTGCATATGCAGTAACTTCCATTGTGGCCTTATCGGTTTCAACATCAGCTAGAGTATCATCACTTTTAATTTCGTCGCCAACTTTTTTATGCCATTCGGCGATAACACCTTCGGTCATCGTATCGCTCAGCAAAGGCATGCGAATTACTGTCGCACCCACAGACTCAGGGTCTACGCCCTCATCTGAAGAAGCTGTTTCGGGCTCAGAATCGTCACTTTCAGGTTTATCACCTGCATCGGCAGTTGAATCAGCTTTTGTAGTATCTCCATTTGAGCTTCCTTCCAACGCAGATTTGTAATCTTCGCCTTCTGCACCCAATACTGCAATTACAGAATCAACAGGTACCGTTGAACCTTCTTCAGCTCCGATATATAAAAGAGTACCTTCCTGATAGGATTCAAAATCCATTGTTGCTTTGTCGGTTTCAACCTCAGCAATCAGGTCACCTGTGCTCACTTTGTCACCAACTTTTTTATGCCATTTAGCGATAACACCTTCAGTCATGGTGTCGCTCATTTTAGGCATTTTAACTACTTCAGCCATGTTTTCGTACGGTTTGTTTGTCTGACAATTAACTAGTTTCTGATAAAAGGATAATCTTCCTGAACATATACATCAGTATAAGTCTCAGAAGGATCAGGCCAAGGAGACTCTTCAGCGAACTTCACCGATTCCTCAACAATAGCTTTTATTTTTTTATCGATTTCTTCAAACCAGGCATCATCAGCATATTCGTTTTCAACAATAGCTAATTTAACAACGCCGATAGGATCCTTAGCTTTGTAGTTTTCAAGCTCCTCTTTAGTCCTGTATTTTGCAGGGTCAGACATAGAGTGACCTTTATAACGGTAAGTACGGGCTTCGAGGAAAGTAGGGCCTTCACCTGCACGGGCGCGCTGAACAGCCTCGTCCATGGCATTGTGCATCGCTACCGGATCCATTCCATCTACAGGGGCACAAGGCATATCAAAACCAAGTCCTATCTTGTAGATATCTTCCATATTTGTCGTACGCGCAACTGAAGTTCCCATCGCATAGCCATTGTTCTCACAAACAAAGATTACGGGTAGCTTCCAGATCATCGCCATATTGAAGGTTTCGTTCAATGCACCCTGCCTTACAGCTCCATCTCCCATATAACAAACACAAACACTATCAGTGCCATTGTATTGCTCAGCAAAAGCAATTCCTGCACCTAAAGGTATCTGGCCACCGACAATTCCGTGTCCGCCGAAAAATTTATGTTCCTTGCTGAAAATATGCATAGATCCACCTTTTCCTTTAGAGCTTCCGGTAGCCTTTCCATACATTTCGGCCATTACAGCGTTTGGAGAAACCCCTTTAGCAATTGCGTGTGCGTGATCCCTGTATGCAGTGATCAATGAATCTTCGGGTTTTAACACAGACATGGTACCTGCTACAACAGCTTCCTGTCCGATATATAAATGACAAAAACCTCTGATTTTCTGCTGTCCATATAATTGTCCGGTCTTCTCCTCGAATTTGCGCATAAGCAACATCGATTCGTACCAGTGCAGATAGGTGTCTTTAGTAATTTCTACTGAACTCATTGTTATAATGTGTTTTTTGGAACGCAAATCTAATTATAGTTTCCCAAAAAAAGAAGATGCATCGCCGATTTACGTGTTTGCGCTAAATATCGTTTAATAAAGTTTATGTTCTGTTATTGTTTTGAAATTAATACATTTTGTTCTGCCAGATTAATCGGTGGCAGGTTCGTACCGCGTACTGCTTTTTAGCACAATCCGGATGGTGGTGCCATGTCCAGGTTCCGAATCTTTCACAAAAATCAATCCCTTATGGTAGTTTTCAATTATCCGTTTGGTCAACGACAGCCCCAGTCCCCAGCCTCTCCTTCTGGTCGTATAGCCCGGTTGGAAAATCGTTTCGAATTTCAGCCTCGGGATGCCTTTTCCGGTATCGGTCACATCGATGAACACCTGCTCTTTAACCAGGTTTTCGATCACTTTCACCTCTATAGAACCTTCGCCCTCAATAGCATTTACTGCGTTCTTCAGGAGATTCTCAATTACCCATTCAAAGAGAGGAATATTCATTAGTGCTTCTACTTCATGGTCGCCGGTAACGCTCAACCTAATTTTGTCGCTCGTGCGTACCTGGAAATAATCAACATACTCCTTAATTGCCGCAAAAACCGGATGGCTGTGTAAATTAGGTGTAGAGCCAATCTTTGAAAAACGATCGGCAACCATTTCCAGGCGATGAACATCATTTTCCATTTCGAGTATAAGCGGATCCTCTTCTGCATCAAACTTTGATTTGAGCAGCTCAATCCAGGCCATGAGGGAAGATATAGGTGTACCTAACTGGTGCGCCGTTTCCTTGGCCATACCTACCCATACCAGGTTTTGCTCCGATCGCCTGGAAGAGCTGAAAACAGTATAGGCAACCATTAGAAACAGGCCAATAACCATCAGTTGAATATAAGGGAAAACCTTCAGCTGGGTCAATAACTGGGAGTCTTTATAGTACACAAACCACTTTTCGCCATCCTCTTTTATGATAACAATGGGAATATGCTGCCGTTTCATTTCCGCTAACTGCGCTTTGAAATACCCCGGATCATGGATCTTTCTGGTAAATATAGCCGACTCTCTTCCGTTTTCCTCCACCTGGAAATTCGTCTTCGTGCTATCAAGACTTCTCCAGTAAATAATGCTGTCCCGTTCGTCGGTAACGATAGTCGGCATAGACAAGCTGTCGCGAATAGAAAAGATGACGGTAAGATACTCGTCGTTGATGTCCTCAATTTCGATGATTTTCTTAAAACTCATCGCCCATACCTCCGCACGCGTACGTTCCGAAACGGCGATGTTCTTCACCAGGTAATTGGTATACCAAAGCGAGGCCGACGCGATAACAAGCGCGAAAGCCAGCAGCAGGAATTTCCAGCGTCGTTTCTGTTCGTACGGATTCATCAGGGGCTATTTTACAGTAAGACCCATGTTATAAAACATGAAAGCCCATTTGTCAGCTTGTTCAGCAATTACCTGAGCTGTGGACTTTCCGGCGCCGTGACCAGCTTTTGTTTCGATTCTAATCAATACCGGATTGGTCCCAGTATGATACTCCTGAAGCCGTGCGGCGAACTTGAATGAATGCGCCGGTACAACCCGGTCATCATGATCAGCAGTTGTAACGAGTGTCGCCGGATAAGCTACACCTGTTTTCAGCGCATGATAAGGAGAATAGTTCAGCAGATATTCAAACATCTCTTTAGAATCCTCCGCAGTTCCGTAATCGTATCCCCAGCCAGCACCTGCCGTAAACTTGTTGTAACGCAGCATGTCGAGAACTCCCACTGCAGGGAACGCCACCTTGAATAAATCAGGGCGTTGGGTCATCGCCGCACCCACAAGAAGTCCGCCGTTGGAGCCACCCGCAATAGCAAGGCGGGCACTTGATGTGTACTTATTGTCAATCAAATATTGAGCAGCTGCCAGGAAATCGTCAAATACATTCTGCTTTTGCAGTTTGGTTCCGGCAATGTGCCACTTCTCACCGTACTCCCCGCCGCCGCGTAAATTCGCCACAGCATAAATTCCCCCCTGTTCCAGCAAAATAATGTTAGAGGTGCTGAAGGCAGGAGTCAGGCTAATGTTAAAACCGCCATAACCATATAGCATAGTCGGGTTGGTACCATCCAGTTTAATCCCCTTTTTGTAAGTGATAATCATCGGTACTCTGGTGCCATCCTTTGAGTTGTAGAAAACCTGCTTTGATTCATAAAGCGAGGGGTCGAACTTAACGCCCGACTTTTTATAAAGCTCAGACTTGCCATCAGCGATAGTATACTTGAATATAGTCGCAGGATATACATACGAGGTAAATGTAAAGTATAACTCGGTTTCTGTCTTTTTACTACCAAATCCCGAAGCGGTACCCACACCAGGCAGGTTAATAGTACGTTCTAGGTTTCCTTCCATGTCATACTGCATGACCATAGACGTGGCATCCTTCAGGTAGTTTGCGAACAGCTTGCCGCCGCCGGTGCGTACACTAAGCACATTTTCCGTTTCAGGAATTACGTCGATCCAGTTTTTAGGAGACGGCTCAGCGAAGTCGAACTTAACAACTTTGTTATTTGGTGCATTGAGGTTCGTTTCCAGATAAATCGTGTTGCCGATGGCGTCCAGAACCTGATGTTCATTGGTCATATCCGAGACCACATTAACGATCTTTCCCGAAGGGTTTTTCAGATCCTGAATGTATAATTCGTTACCCGATGTTGAGTTCGCCGCCGAAATTACCAAAAACCGCTCGTCTTCTGTTATAGATGCACCGATATATCTCCTCGGTGTATTTTCTCCTCCGAAAACCAGCACATCTTCACTTTGCGGCGTACCGAGCTTATGGTAATATAATCGATGATGCTGCGTCATTGCCGAGAGCTCACTTCCCTTGGGTTTTTCGTAGCTGCTGTAATAAAAACCATCATTACCCTTCCATGCAATTCCGCTAAACTTCACGTCAATCAGTGTATCGCCGATGATGCTTTTGTCTGCGGTTTTCAGCACAATCACCTTGCGCCAGTCAGAGCCCCCTTCAGAGACTTGATACGCAGCAAGGCTGCCGTCCTTAGTGAAGTCCAGTCCTGCCAGTGATGTCGTTCCATCTGTCGAAAATTTATTTGGATCCAGAAACACTTCCGGTACTCCGTCTTTTTTCTGGCGGTAAACTACCGACTGGTTCTGAAGTCCGTCGTTTTTTGAAAAATAGATATAGTCACCCTCTTTAGTCGGCGCACTTATCCGTTCATAATTCCAGAGTGTCTCCAGCCTGCTTTTTATCTTGTCTCTAAAGTCAATCTTCGACAAATATCCTTGTGTAACCTTGTTTTGTTCAGTTACCCAGGCTTTCGTATCGTCTGCCCGGTCATTTTCCAGCCAACGGTAAGGATCCTCAACAACAGTATTGAAATACGTGTCTTTTGTATTGTCTTTCTTGGTCTTAGGGTAGTTGAGCATTTTAGGATGAGTATTTTGTGCGAATCCGGAATATGAAATCCCGGAAACAAGGATTAATGTGAAAAGCCTTTTCATCTAGCGTTCTTTGTGTATGGAAATTACTATAACGTCAAATGTATGAAATAGTCTTTTCATTGAAACTATTGATCTTATTTGGCATAATACTACCTTTATCCCATGTCTTTACGCAGTAAAATCTATTTCGCCTCTGATTTTCATCTTGGAACCGCCAATTACGCACAAAGCAGGGATAGAGAGGATAGAATAGTTCGCTGGCTTGACTCTATAAAAGGTGACGCTGCTGAGCTCTACCTCGTAGGAGACATTTTCGACTTCTGGTTCGAATACAAACATGCAGTTCCGAGAGGCTACATTCGGTTTCTCGGCAAGCTGGCGGAGCTTTCAGACAATGGAGTTAAAATAACCATGTTCAAAGGCAACCACGACATGTGGATGTTTGGCTATCTCCAGGAAGAGATCGGAGTTACAATCATATCCGACGAACTGGTGATCAACAGAAGCGGGAAACGTTTCTATATTCATCATGGAGATGGTCTCGGTCCCGGCGATGCCAAGTACAAGATGCTTAAGAAAATATTCAGGAGCGGTCTCTGTCAATGGTTATTCGCCAGGATTCATCCCAATCTGGGTATCGGCATAGCAAGAGCCTGGTCGGGGCACAGTCGGATTGCCGGCTCTAAAAAGGAGACTTTCCTTCATGAACAGCATGAGTGGCTGGTGCAGTATAGCAAGGAAATGCTTCAAAAAGGGCACTTCGATTATTTTGTGTTCGGCCACCGTCATCTTCCTCTGGATATAACATTGAGCCCTTCAAGTCGTTACGTCAATCTCGGAGAATGGATCAACTATAATACCTATGCAGTGTTCGATGGTAACGATCTTTCCCTCTGTTACTTTGAAAAAAATGCATAATCCGCGGCGGTTTTACTTTTTTATTTAAAAAGGCTTATTTTTGAAAATTAAACACAGGCACATCGTTCTGTTGTTTACCAAATACGATATACAGCACCTATTCATTCATAATTGACGCTGTTTTTAAATTAGATCATGCTAGATAAATTAGAAGCTATCAAACTTCGCTGGGAAGAAGTAGAACGGGAATTGAGTGACCCGGCAACCATGAGCGACATGAAACGTTATGCTCAGCTAAACAAGGATTACAAAGATCTCGGAAAGATCGTTGACGAATATAAAATATACAAGAACGTTGTATCGAACATCGACGCAAACCGCGAAATGTTAGCAATCGAAAAGGATGAAGAGCTACGTGAGATGGCTAAGATGGAGCTTGATGAACTTCTTGTTAAGAAAGATGAGATGGAGAGCCAGATTCGTCTCATGCTCATTCCTAAAGATCCGGAAGATGCTAAGAACGCAGTAATTGAAATCAGAGGTGGTACGGGAGGTGATGAGGCGGCTCTGTTTGCCGGTGATCTCTATAGAATGTATACACGCTTCTTCGAGAAGAAAGGTTGGCGCGTAGAGACGATGGACGTTACCGAAGGAACAGCCGGAGGCTATAAGGAGGTTATTCTGAAAGTTACAGGCGAAGATGTATACGGGCAGCTGAAATACGAGTCGGGTGTTCACCGGGTGCAGCGTGTGCCTGATACTGAAACTCAGGGAAGGGTACATACTTCTGCTGCGTCAGTAGCTGTTTTGCCTGAAGTGGAGGAGGTCGATTTCTATCTGAACCCGGCCGATGTGGAAATGCAAACCTCCCGTTCGGGTGGTGCTGGTGGTCAGAACGTAAATAAGGTGGAAACAAAGGTGCAGTTAACCCATAAGCCTTCAGGTATGGTAGTTGTCTGCCAGATCGAGCGTTCTCAGCTAGGTAACCGCGAACGCGCGATGGAAATGCTCCGTAGCAGGTTATACGATCTTGAAGTACAGAAGCAGACCGGAGATATCGCGGCTAAAAGAAAGACTATGGTATCTACAGGCGACCGATCTGCAAAGATCAGGACCTATAACTATCCTCAGGGGCGCGTTACGGAGCATAGGATAGGTTTGACGATGTATAATCTTCCGGCAATTATGGATGGCGACATTCAGGAAATCATCGATGCGCTACAATTTGCAGAGAACGCCGAGAAGATGAAAGAGGGAGCAACAACCTAAAGAAAAATTAAATTGAAAATTATTTCCCTGATTATCAGTGTTCTTTTAAATAATTGTAAATTTATGTTGTAAAGTTAGAGATTCGAGCTATATTTGCACACCCAAACGGGAAAGATGGTCCGGTAGTTCAGCTGGTTAGAATACATGCCTGTCACGCATGGGGTCGCGGGTTCGAGTCCCGTCCGGACCGCTGAAAAGCAAGTCAAATAAAAAAGGAGGTTTAAAGCCTCCTTTTTTTATGCCCAAAATTTCCAGCTCTGCTTCTGCTTATCAGGTTATCGTCACTTATATTTATAGTGTTAATCTTGCTCTAATTTAATCTATTCGGGTAATAAGTTTGTTGCTTTTACCTGATTATAAGCGTATTTTAGTTTTGGCTCTGATTAGATTTCCCTGTTTGATGACTATAGATTTATCACATGGCAAACACCACTTCTCAGCATATTCTAAATACCGCCGCCAATCTTTTGGGCTTTTGTCTTTTTGTTATGACCTCCCTGCATATAACCAATCTGACAGAGACGCACATGATCGATGAATTCACCTCTCTGATTGCCATATTGCTGACTTGCTCTTGTCTGTTTTCTTTTGCGTCTATACGAACTACCCGATCCGGAAGGGAGCGAACACTGGAGACCATAGCCGATTATCTTTTTGTGCTTTCCCTTCTGGGGATTCTGGTTGTTATCCTGCTGATTTCGCTCAACTTCATCGCATAAGCTTGGAACCGATTCGCTTGTGTCGGAGCAGATGGTCGTTTTGCTATCGATGGACCAAGCGCTCCAGATTCGATTTCCAACGATTCTGAATTTTCGATCTGAGACAGAATATTCGTATTTTAATCCCTGATTAAACCAAATCCAATATGATCAGAAATCACGAAATAGACTACCATATTTATGGAGAAGAAATGCAATATGTCGAAGTAGAACTCGACCCGAATGAAACCGCCGTCGCAGAACCGGGAGCTTTTATGATGATGGACGATGGTATTCAGATGCAGACCATCTTCGGCGACGGAAGTCAGCAGTCGGGCGGCCTCATGGGGAAGCTCTTCAGCGCCGGAAAGCGTCTCCTTACCGGAGAGAGTCTCTTTATGACAGCATTCACCAATACCGCCTACGGAAAGAAAAGGGTAAGTTTCGCATCTCCCTATCCGGGCAAGATTATTCCTCTCGATCTTTATCAGCTTGGTGGCCGTATCATCTGTCAGAAGGATGCCTTCCTGTGTGCCGCTAAAGGCGTCAGCGTGGGCATTGAATTCCAGAGGAAATTAGGCACAGGTCTTTTTGGAGGCGAGGGCTTTATCATGCAAAAGATCGAAGGTGATGGAATGGCTTTCATGCATGCCGGCGGACATGTTCTGGAGCGGAACCTTCAGCCCGGAGAGCTTTTAAAGGTGGATACCGGTTGCCTTGTCGGCTTTACGTCTGGCGTAAACTATGATATTCAGTTCGTCGGCGGGATCAAAAACACCATCTTCGGTGGTGAAGGAGTGTTCTTTGCTACCCTGAGAGGCCCCGGAAAGGTATGGATCCAGACCATTCCGATCAGCAGATTGGCAGGCCGCATCATGCAGTTCGCCAATTCTGGTCGTAAGGAGGAGGGAAGTATTCTCGGTGGGCTGGGCAACTTGCTTGACGGCGACGGCCGCTAAAGCAACGTTTCCTCCGGCTATCCTCTTATTTTCCTGTTGCCCCTAGGTCATTCCGCTTCGAGCGTCAGATTGATATGGGGTGCATCAGCTTCGCTATAAGCCCCCATTGTAACCGACAAAAGGAAAGGCTCAGGACCCGATTTTTACGGAAAAAG
>NZ_JAZQRL010000100.1:0-248822 GCF_045629565.1 Arcticibacter sp. | reverse complement strand
TCGTGCTGTAATCGAATCCGTCAGGCGATACCTTCTCGCCGGTGGGATGTTCGCCGGATTCAGTTAGTTGATTTTTTTGACAGGATAGCGTCGAGAAAGCCAGCACTGTCAGACATAAGTGGAGAAACGTCATTTTCATGCTGTGCCATGTGCATATATTATTCCAAATCAAATCACAGGAATAATAGACCTTACAGCGGCGTTTAAGGGCTTTAGTGTGTAGTACGCTTAACCGGGAACTTAATTTTCTGTACCCACTATGAGCAAATAAATTCACATGTGCATCACCCGAATACGATTTACTTTCCTCGCGCACGTTGAGTTTATTGATATATTTGAGATCAGGTGCCGGGTTAATCTGCCGCGATTATATCCGGTGCTATCTGGATTTATGAAAACACAAAAAGAAAAAATGTTTGACGGGGAGCCTTACGATGCTCACTGTGAAGAGATGATCAACATTCGGACACGGGTAAAAGGTCTTTTGCATAAGTTAAACGTGACGGAATATTACACAGAGAAATTCCGGGGTATCATGAATGAATTGTGCCCCAACTCAGCCAGCAATATTCACCTGGAACCTCCCTTCTACTGCGATTACGGGGATCATATTTACGCCGGCGATAACGTATTTATCAACTTTGGAGCCGTTATTCTGGACGGAGCGAAAGTGACGATCGGTGCACGTACACTTATCGCTCCCGGCGTACATATCTACACGGCAAAACATCCGTTGGATGCCGATGAGCGCGACCAATGGGAAAACTGTAGTCCGGTGACCATTGGCGAACGTTGCTGGATCGGCGGGCATGTTACCATTTGTCCGGGTGTAACTATCGGCGACCGTTGTGTGATTGGTGCCGGTTCTGTAGTAGTTAAGGACATCCCCGACGATTCACTTGCAGTTGGTAACCCTGCCCGGATAATCAGGAAGCTCAACCGTGCTGAAGGAGAAATAGATACGTATTTTTCCGGCAAGAAATAAAACAATATGCTCATTGATTAGTAATTACCTAATGTAATTCCTGACCAATGGCTAAAGAGAGAACAAACAAGGCCTCAAGGCGCAACTTTCTTAAACAATCTACATGGATAACGGTCGCGGCGATGGCTCCGCCCGTTGCTCTCAAGGCAGCGCGGGAGCAGTGGGACGAGCGGCTTGCATCTGCTATCGAGAACATCCCGTTTAGCGTTGAAGTAAACGGTACGTTGCACCAGGCGAAAATTGATCCCCGCGTTACACTTCTCGACTTTCTTCGTGAAAATCTCCAGTTAACGGGCACAAAGAAAGGCTGCGACTATGGGCAATGCGGAGCCTGTACTGTCCATGTTGATGGACAGCGCATCAACTCCTGCCTGACCCTGGCGGTAATGAATGACGGCCGGAAGGTGACAACGATTGAGGGACTGGCTGATGGTGCTGAGCTGCATCCTATGCAAGCTGCGTTTATCAAGCATGACGGCCTGCAATGCGGTTACTGCACACCAGGACAAATTATGTCGGCAGTTGCCTGCATCAGGGAAGGACATGCAGACAGTGACGAGGAAATACGCGAGTTTATGAGCGGAAACATTTGTCGCTGTGGCGCCTACCCCAATATAGTTGCCGCAATAAAAGAAGTAAAAGGAGGGCCGAAGGTATGAAGCAGTTTCAGTACGTACGTCCCACGGAGGCCAGCTCGGCGATCAGTGCGCTGCTAAAGGATCCCGAAGCGAAGTTTGTAGCCGGGGGAACTAACCTCCTCGATCTTATGAAGCGAGGAGTTGAAGCGCCGGAACGGCTTGTCGACATTAATCGCCTTCCTCTGAGAGATATAACAAAAAGTAGTCAGGGATTTAGTATAGGGGCACTGACGTTAAACAGCACCCTCGCAGAAAATAAGGAAATCCGCAAAGATCTGCCTCTCCTTTCGCAGGCACTGCTTGCAGGAGCATCGGCACAGCTTCGGAATATGGCAACGGTTGGGGGTAACTTATTGCAGCGGACACGTTGTCCCTATTTCTATGATACGTCTATGCCCTGTAATAAACGTATGCCAGGAAGCGGATGTGGCGCATTGAACGGATTTAACAGAATGCACGCGATCTTTGGGGCTAGTGAGCATTGTATCGCCGTGAATCCAAGTGATATGAACGTAGCGCTGACAGCTCTGGATGCCACTATTCACTTGTCCGGTCCGAGAGGAAAGCGGAATATTCCAATCCAGGACTTTCACCGGCTACCCGGTGACCAGCCTGAACGGGATACGGTAATCGGGAAGAACGAACTGATAACCGGAATAAGCGTTCCTACTTCAGCTTTGAAACATGTTCATTATCTTAAAATACGAGACAGAAGTTCTTATGCGTTCGCACTCGTTTCGGTTGCTGCGGCACTTGATATCCGGGGGAATACGATCCGCAAAGCGAGTCTCGCTATGGGTGGCGTTGCTCATAAACCATGGCGACTGGCCGAAGTGGAGAACTTCCTGGCAGGCAAGCAGATATCCGCGAACGTATTTCAGGAGGCAGGAACGCTGGCTATGCGCGGCGCCAGAGCCTATGAGCATAATGAATTTAAGTTGAAGCTAGGACCTCTCAGTATCGGACATGCGCTAAGCATTGCTTCAGGACTGGTAAAAGCATAAACCTCAGCAGATGGAAAAGATACCTCAGTCAGTAAGAGAACCCCTGCACAGGGTAGACAGCAGGCTAAAAGTCACCGGAGCAGCACGCTATTCCGCCGAGTACCCTCTCCCGGGTTTGGTATATGCCGCACTTGTGACGAGTACGATTGCAAAGGGAAGCATCAAGTCAATTGATAGCAAGGCGGCTGGTAACGCACCAGGGGTGCTGGCTGTCATTTCGCATAAGAATACCATAAGGCCTCCTGGCTATCCTGCAGATAATGAACATCCGACAGAACCGTCGACCCGCGGACAGCCGCTGAGGGTCTTCTATAGTAACCAAATTTATTTCAATGGTCAACCCATAGCTATTGTGGTTGCCGATACATTCGAGCGTGCAACCTATGCGGCGTCATTGGTTAAAATCGAATATTCAAAAGATGAGCATCGTACCGATTTTCATGCCAATACGGGAAAGGCGGTATTACCGGAATCAGCCAAAAAGAACCCCAGGTCTGCGCTAGCCGACTATGACCGGGGCGCGATCGATGGATATAAGCATGCAGCAGTTAAACTGGAAGCAGAATATGAACACCCCGCAGAGATGCACAATCCAATGGAGTTACAGGCGATTACTGTGCATTGGGAAGCGCATAACAAGCTTACACTCTATGATAAAGTGCAGGGAACGCAACCTACTCAGCAAAATTTCGCCAGAGAGTGGAAATTACCTGTCGAGAATGTGAAGGTGATCGCACCTTTCGTAGGTGGCGCATTTGGAAATGGCCTGCATAACTGGCCGCATGAAACCGCGGCGATCATAGCCGCAAAGATGGTGAAGCGACCGGTAAAACTTATGCTTACCCGCGAGCAAATGTTTTTCATGGTCGGCTACAGACCGCGGACCTGGCAGAAAGTAGGTATCGGTGCTTCGGTGGACGGAAGAATCGTAGGGATTTCACATTCCTCGATAGGACAAACATCTTCTTACGAGCAGTTTACCGAAAGCACTTTGCAGCAATCGAGGATGATGTACACTTCACCGAACGTGAGCACACGCTACAAGATCCTGCCACTGGATGTCAGCACCCCTATCTGGATGCGTGGCCCTGGCGAGGCGACCGGCGCATTTGCACTGGAAAGTGCCATGGATGAGTTAGCATACCTGTTGAAGATGGATCCGCTGGCCTTTCGGCTATTGAACTATACAGACGCTGATCCGGAAAAGAAGTTACCATGGTCGACCAAATTTCTGAAAGAGTGCTTTGAAATGGGTAGCAAGGCTATAGGTTGGGACAAAAGGAAATTAGAGCCGGGTACTTTGAGTGACGGACATTGGAAGATCGGATACGGCATGGGTGTAGGGACGTTTGGCGCAAATCGTGGAGGCGCTAAGGTTCGTGCGAAGCTTTTCGCTAATGGGTCCCTTGTGCTTCAGAGTGCTGTGACCGATATCGGTCCGGGTACCGGAACAGCGATGACGCAGGTGGCGGTAGACCATACCGGAATTTCTCCTAACAGCATTACTTTCCAGCTGGGCAATTCTGAGTTTCCTCAGGCGGGAAATCAGGGGGGCTCCTCCACGGTCAACAGTGTCGGCTCGGCCGTCATTGCGGCCTGTATGGCCCTTAAGAAGAACCTGTTGGCGCTCGCCGATAAGAATATTCCTGAGTTTAAAGGTCTGACCCTGGAGCAGGTGATCTTTGAAAAAGATGGTATCAGGCTCAAGGACAAAGACGTGGGTATGAGCCTTTCGGAGCTGATGAAGAAAAGTGGCACGGCCGACCTGGACGTTATTGAAGAAGCCAAACCGGGAGAAGAGCGAAAATCTTATTCTATGTATTCTTACTCCGTACACTTCGCCGAAGTGCATGTGCACTCCATCACGGGGATGGTAAAGGTGAAAAAAGTGGTGACCTGTGCAGATGCAGGGGTAATACTCAATAAAAAAACTGCAGGAAATCAGATGATCGGAGGTGTGACGGGTGGCATTGGTATGGCGTTGCAGGAAGACGCTGTGATGGACCATCGCTTTGGAAGGTATATCACGAAGGACTTTGCGGATTACCATGTACCCGTACATGCTGATGTGCCGGATATCGAGGTATTTTTTGCTGATAAGCCCGACTATATCGTTGACCCCATGGGAACTAAAGGTATAGGAGAAATTGCGATTATAGGGGTCGCTCCCGCCATCACCAATGCGATATTTAATGCCACGGGAAAACGTATCAGAAAATTGCCGGTAACCCCGGATAAATTAATATAATCAATATTCAAATTTAGACGATGATGTACGAACACGATCCATTAGGAAAGGAAAGAGAAAAGGAACAACCGACAAACAATGGTACTGAAAACCCGGAGGGGGATTATGAAGAAAATGATGTCGAACTGGAAGATGGAAGCGATGACCTGGTATCCCCGGATGCTGATGAGGGAGTAGACAATCTTGAATAAATGAAAAAGTTAGTGGTGTTAACAGGTGCGGGCATTAGTGCTGAAAGTGGTTTACAGACGTTTCGCGGATCGGATGGTCTGTGGGAAGGTTATGCCATTGAAGATGTTGCAACCCCTGAAGCCTGGGAGCGTAATCCTGTGTTGGTGCAGCAATTTTATAATGAAAGAAGGAAATCGGTTCTGAATGCGCAGCCTAATGCTGCGCATCTTGCCCTGGCGAAATTGCAGTCTGCTTTTGACGTCCGCATTATCACTCAGAATATCGATGATCTTCATGAGCGGGCCGGAAGCCGTTCTGTATTACACCTACACGGTCTGATTACGAAGTCTCAGTCGAGCAAATTTCCCTGGCTGACATATCCTTTAGAGGGACCGGAAATCAGAATGGGTGAACTTTGTGAGCGGGGATCTCAGTTAAGGCCTCATGTGGTCTTTTTTGGAGAGCCGGTACCCATGCTGGAAGAGGCAGCTGAAATATGTGCGGGAGCAGACGTTTTTGCTGTTATCGGAACGTCACTTCTTGTATATCCGGCTGCAGGACTGGTCGACTATGTCCCGGCCGGAATACCGAAGTTTGTAATTGATCCGGAAACTCCCAATGTGCGGGATGTTGAATTTGTGCGTATTCAGGAGCCTGCTAGCACCGGGGTATTAAAGATGATTGATATGTTATTTGCCAGTTAGGCGGTACTGGTTTCACTGTTGAGGAAAGTCCAGGCAAGTATGCGGCTCTTCTTTTGTCCCTGAGACATATGTATGGTTTTCACGGCTACCGCTCCATGATTTTTTAATTCATGATAACATCCGGGAAGGGTTTCCTTTTTTGAAATAAGAGAAGTAAACCATTTACAGGCACCGGCAAATTGTACGCTTTCTTTGATCATTTGACGTACGAAGCGCTCCTCTCCCCCTTCGCACCAGAGTTCTGTGTTCTGGCCTCCGAAGTTAAGGATATCCTTGTCGCGTCTTTGGTGGTTAAGATTCTTCCATTTTCTCCCTGAGCCTTCCAGAGCCGCCTGTCGGGAGGCATGAAACGGCGGATTACAAATACTGGCATCGAACTTTTCTCCTGGTTTGATAATACCAGCAAAAATATTCGTGACTGAGCTTTGCTTTCGGATGGAGATTGCTTTAGACAGCATGTTTGCCTCCACGATGCCTTTGGCGTTCTTTAAAGCCACTGCGTCAATTTCTGAACCTACGAATGTCCACCCGTATTCTTTATGTCCGATCAGGGGATATATGCAATTTGCGCCTACTCCAATGTCGAGTATCTTGATGTGCTTACCACGTGCGACTCCGGCTTCAGCATGCTCAGCCAGCAGATCGGCCAGATAGTGAATATAGTCTGCCCTCCCAGGTATGGGCGGGCAAAGGTAACCTTTGGGGATATCCCAAAGCTCTATCCCGTAAAAATGGTGAAGGAGCGATTTGTTCAGAATTTTTACCGCCTCAGGATCCTTGAAGTCGACCGACAGGTCGCCGTATTGGTTTGCAGCCACGTAGTTTGACAGCTCTTTATTACTCCTGATAAGTAAAGGGAAGTCGTACCTGTCCCGGTGCTTGTTCCGGGGATGCAGCATTTCTTTCTGGTCGGTATTTCTGTTCGGCTGGTCTGTCATTTCAGATGAATTCTCCGCGAAATTAGGCATTAAGCGGTATAACATAAATTCTTATCTTTAATTCCCGAAGATCCAGCAGTATTATCAGCAAATTGGGTTTATGATCAGATCATACTTTCTTACATATATCTTTCTCTTTTTTACAGCACTTTCATCCGGTACAGCGCAGGAACAAGCCGATACAGCCTCCCGACAACAGACGCTGATTATCGACGAGGCTATCATTCTAAAGGACCAGCAGCAGAAACAGATCGACTCATTGGTGAAGATTCAGCTGCAAAGAGAGCTGCAGGAGGCGTCGGGTAATGCCAGGCGAACACAAGAACTGGAGCAAAAGCTCCGTCAGATTGCGATTAACGATTCTTTGAGGACGATTCAGCAGATCGAAAAGATCAAGAGCCTGAAGAAAAATGCCGTAGGTTACCCGGTTGTTTTGAATACAGACACCCTCTTTTATATTTTTACCAGAACTGGTTCTTTCCAGGCGAAAGACAGGGCAGCAGCTATATCGCTCAAAATCGAGAACTTATATGAGGATCCGTTTTTTTCGGCGGATTCGCTGACGCTTGTTCAGAATGAAGATAATTTTGATTTGATATATAAAGACAAGCAGATATTGCTCACCGTTTCTTCTATAGATGGCCTTTGGTTTGGGAAGAGCAACCAGGAGCTGGCCACAGAATATCTTAAGATCGTTCGCGAAGCCATCGTGCGTGAACGGGAGGCACACAGTCTGGTGAACTGGCTTAAACGCATTGGATTGGTTGTTGTGATCATCCTGGTACTGAGTATTATGGTTGTCGCGATTAACCGGCTGTTTGAGCGAAGCTCTTTGTTGTTGTCGGCAGCACGGGAAAGGTATATTTCCAGTCTTAGTATCCGTAATGTTAAGATTTTTAGTCCGGAACATGTTGACTATCTCCTTCTCAAAATCAACAATATCGCCCGGATAATGACCATTCTGCTGGTAATCTATCTGGCGTTGCCTGTTCTGTTCAGTATTTTTCCAGAGACGGAAGCATGGACGGGCACACTGCTCGGGTGGGTATTGGCGCCCATCAAAGCGGCATTGAACGCCATAGTTCGTTACCTGCCAAACCTGTTTACCATTGCAGTCATTTATTTCATTTTCAAATATATTTTGAAAGGAATTAAATACTTGTTTTTTGAGATCAAACGTGAGAACATCCGCATCCGTGGGTTCCATACAGATTGGGCGGTTCCAACATTCAATATCCTCCGCTTTATGCTTTATGCATTTATGCTGGTTCTGATATTTCCATATCTTCCGGGTTCTGACTCTCCAGCGTTTCAGGGTGTATCTGTATTTTTAGGAATTTTGTTCTCTCTGGGGTCATCCAGCGCCATAAATAATATTGTTGCAGGCCTTGTGATCACGTATATGCGGCCATTCAAGATCGGTGACAGGGTCAAGATTGGTGAGGTAACAGGCGACGTCGTGGAAAAGTCGATGTTGGTTACGCGAATCAAGACTATTAAGAACGAAGACATTACGGTTCCGAACTCAATGGTTCTGACAAGCAGTACGGTGAACTACTCCAATCATACCAGGGCTGAGAGGCAAGGTCTTATCGTCCACTATACCGTAACTGTTGGTTATGATGTGCACTGGCAAAAGGTGTATGATCTGTTAATTGAAGCAGCACTGAAATCGGCATATATCCTTGAAGAGCCTAAACCATTCGTTCTACAGATAAGTCTGGACGACTATTATGTTTCGTACCAGATCAATGCATATACCAGAGATGCAAATAAACAAGCGGCTATCTACAGCAGTTTGCTGGAAAATATTCAGGATATATTCGCGGCGGCCGGAATAGAAATACTCTCACCTTCATACAGTGTCATCAAAACGGAAGACGCAAAAGATTAAGCTGCAATTTCCTTGTCGGTTAAACGTTTATATTCATTATGGAAATAAAAGACAGACTTCAGGAATCGTATATTGAGCATGTTCTTCACCATGGCGAACAACCCAAAACCGTTTATCTTTTTGCCAAAGAAAACGAGATCTCTGAAGAAGAATTTTACAGCTATTTCGGTTCCTTCGAAAGTATCGATATCCGGATATGGAAAGGGCTTATGACCGAGGCGATCAGGGAAGTCAAATCGCAGGAGGTTTGGGCTGCGTATTCTTCCAGGGAAAAGGCGCTAAGTCTGTTCTACGGTTTTATGGAGCTGCTAAAGAGCAAGCGCAGTTTTATAACCTTCAGCCTGAGGAACGCCAGGAACAAGATTGGCCTCAGCAATTTATTCGAAGGAATGAAACAGGAATTCGAGTTGTTCAGTGCTGAGATCATTCAGGAAGGACTGGAATCGGGAGAGTTAACTGACAGGCCGTTTTTTGCTGGCAAGTACAAAGACGCACTTTGGGTCCAGTTAGGATTCGTAATCAACTTTTGGTTAAAAGATACGTCAGCAGGTTTTGACAAAACCGATGAAGCTATAGAAAAGGGCATCAATGTTACTTATAATCTATTCGAGCGTTCACCTATCGATGAGCTGTTTGAATACGGCAAGTTTCTTGCGAAAAATTCGGGTATAAAAATGCCTTTCTGATATGATAAGAAAAAATGATGATGAGCAGAAGAGTATTCCCACCAGTAAAGTGGAGCGCTCTACTCAGTTTGTGAAGACGGGATTCAAGATCGGCGGCAATTATGTCAAGCATTATTCAAAGAGGCTGTTTAATTCAACAATCAGCAGGGATGAGTTGAACGAAGATAATGCGGCAGACATTTACAGCTCTTTGAGCAAATTGAAAGGCAGTGCTTTAAAAGTGGCCCAGATGCTGAGTATGGACAAGAACATTTTGCCGAAGGCCTATGTTAACCAATTCTCCCAGTCGCAATATAATGCACCTCCCCTTTCGGGGCCTTTAATCGTTCAGACATTCCGGAAGCTTCACGGCAAGGTGCCGGAAAGAATCTTTGATAAGTTTAATTTGAAGTCGAGCAACGCAGCGTCTATAGGTCAGGTACACCAGGCTGAATTAAATGGCAAGAAGCTTGCAGTTAAGATTCAGTATCCGGGAGTGGGAGATTCCATATCTTCAGACTTAAAACTGGTAAAGCCGTTTGCTTTCCGGTTGATCGGTATGAGTGAGAAGGAGCTTGACGTTTACATGAAAGAAGTCGAGGAACGTCTGTTGGAGGAGACGGACTATGAGCTGGAGGTGCGTCGTTCTGTGGAGATCTCACAGGCCTGTGCTCATCTGAAAAATATTGTCTTCCCTACTTACTATCCGGAGCTTTCGAGCAAAAGAACCATTACGATGGACTGGATTGAAGGGCTTCACTTAAAGGAATATCTGGAAACGAATCCATCTCAGGAGGAAAAGAATACGATTGGACAAGCTCTTTGGGACTTCTATAACTATCAGCAGCACGAGCTGCGGGCGGTGCATGCAGACCCTCATCCAGGGAATTTCATAATCACCCATGATGGTAAGCTGGGTATCATCGACTTTGGTTGCATAAAGGAGTTGCCTGACGATTTTTACTATCCATTTTTTTCTCTTACTTCTGAAGGATTCTTCAATGACAAGGCTAAGACGTTACAAGCTTTCAGGGATCTGGAGATGATCCATGAGAAAGACTCGGCCACGGAGATAGATTTTTATTATGATATGTATCGTCAAATGATCGGTCTGTTTGCGAAACCTTATTCGTCGGATACGTTTGACTTCAGTGGTACGGAGTTTTTCGAGCAGATCTATAATTATGGAGAAATGATTGCAAAGATGCCAGAGTTTAAACAAGCTCGCGGAGTAAAGCATTTCATTTACATCAACCGCACGAATTTTGGTTTGTATAACATACTCCATGAGCTAAAAGCGACAGTTCGAACGGACACTTATGTACCTCAGGTAAACTGTGAACTATAAACGTCGGGCATGCGGGATAGCAGGGATATTAACAATTTTCTTGATACGAAAAGGCTGAAAGGCGACATACATATTCAGCCGTTTGTAGAAGAATGGCTTTCTGATGAGGAATATGGGAAGAGGTTTTATGCCTGGCTCGGGTCAATCAAATTAAATGCGGATCTGAATTCAGTGCCGGCCGAGTTTGGGAGAGCTGAGTTTCTGAATTCAAGCAGAAAACTTCCTGAGTGGGCGGACAGAGATACGTTATTAAAAGGCTCCCGGTTCTTCACCCGCCATTCAGGCACGATCATGTCCTTACTGGGACTGTTGTCTCTTCCGTATTGCTATGCGGCCGCTGACGGAGCTATGGTGCTTTATCTGACCGAGCGCTTAAGGGACCGTCCCGCTAAACGACTATCGGATACTGCCGACTTTATCTGGGATGTAATGGCACCAGATGCTTTCAATAAAGAAGGAAAGGGTTTTGCCAGCTGCATGAAGATCCGGTTGACGCATTCGCTTGCCAGGCATTATGTTTCAAGGAGTAACTCCTGGACTGAGGACTTCGGGATGCCGGTGAACCAGGAAGATATGGCAGGAACAAACCTCGCTTTTTCTCTTATAGTTGTGCGCGGTTTAAGAAAACTGGGGATGGCGGTTAGCTATGAAGAGCAGCAGTCATTTATGCATCTTTGGAATGTGGTTGGATCTTTATTGGGGCTGGATGAAGACCTGATCCCTCAGGACGGGAAGTCTGCGACGCTTCTTGAGAACGCAATCCGTGAACGGCATTTCAGACCATCATTACAGGGGAAAGCGCTCACCAGATCACTTCTGGATCATGTTGTCGGTGATTCATCAGTACGGCTGTCGCCTCAGGAAGTTTACCAGATCGTCAGGTTCCTGCTGGGCGATGAGGTGGCTGACATATTGGAGGTCCCTCTTATTTCAGGGGCAGAATATGCACCCGCCTTTTTGAAGGTGGCGGCCCGTGTACCTCGCTTCGACTCAAGTAATGTGCTGGTGGCCTTTAGGGAGCGTCATGCGGCTTTTCTGAAAGCCAGAAATTAGGTATGGTTAGTGCATGATTATCGTCGCTTGTTTAGAAGTACCAAAGACAGGTTGACAGCAAAGGCTTCACTCACGGGGACTTTATTCTCCTTTATGGTGATCTGATGTTTTTCGATCTTATCAATCTTCGTCATATTAACCATGAAAGAGCGATGAACACGGATAAATCGGTCGGTTGGAAGATACTCCGTAGTTTCGCTGAATGTTGCCCTTGAGAGAACTCTTTTGTCTTCAAGTACAAACGATACATAGTTTCCGGAAGCTTCAATAAACAAAATATCATTAAACCGTATTCTCAGCTGCTCAAATCCGGTTTTCACAAAAATATAATCAGGCATCTCCGTGGCATTACGACTTTTGAATAGCTCGTGTGCTTTATTACAACCTTTTAGAAATCTTGCGAGTGAAAAAGGCTTTAACAGATAGTCCACTGCATCCAGTTCGAAGCTAGTCACTGCATGCTCCGAATATGCGGTAGTGAAGATAACAAGGGGCTTATTATTTAGGCTATTGAAGAATTCGATACCGGAGATATCGGGCATTTTTATGTCGAGAAATATCAGATCTATCTGTTCCTTATGGAGATACTCCAAAGCTTTGAATGCATCTGTGAATGTATTCACGAGATTTAAGAAGGGCACCTTAGCTGAGTGATTTCGGACGATATCAAGTGCTACAGGCTCATCGTCAATGGCAATTGCTTTCATTCTATGCTTGATTAAGATGGATTGTGAGATGAACAAAGAACTCGGTGGCGGACTCCCTGATTAACAGCTCATGGCGTCCTTCGTAGAGCAATTGAAGGCGCTGTCTGACATTGCTAAGTCCTACGCCACTGCTGTATCTTTCCGGGTCACTGTCTGTCCTGTGGTGAAGGCTGTTGGTCACATCAAAATACAGGGTATCTCCTTTAAACTGCAAAACGATTACAATGTGCGAAGGTTCGCGCAAACTAATGCCATGTTTAAAGGCATTTTCTACGAATGGAATGAGCAGCATTGGAGCTATCTCAGCCGGTGGCGGCCAATCGTCTATCTGAGAGGTTATGAGTATCTGCGGACTGGTGTCGGTACGTAATTTCTGAAGTTCTATGTAGTTGTTCAGGTATTCTATTTCTCTTGAAAGAGGGATTTTTTCCTGCATATTTTCCTGGAGCATAAACCTCATCATGTCACCGAGGCGCTCTATTCCGAGGCTTGTCCGCTCTGCCTTTTCCTGTAGCGCTGTGCCGTAGATGGTATTTAGAGCATTGAAGAGAAAGTGAGGATTGATCTGTGAACGTAGAAAGTCATAGTTAGCGTTCGACTGTCCCAGCGCGGATTGTAGATTCGCTATCTCCTGCTGCTTTTTCTGCTGCTGGCTATATAGATACCACGATAGCGGTGTTGTGACAATAAGCTGGAAGGGAATGTGAAATAAGAGCACCATGAAAACAATACTACTGCGCTCCGATATCCCCTTTACTACGAGGAATAATGGTATCGCAGAAATAAGTACCAGGACCAAAACCTTTAAATAATATGATAACAGGGGTTTTTTGTCTTTCATTGATGCCGGGATCAGCGAGTAACAGGAATACCAATACAAACAGATACCAAAGGGAACAGTCACGAGCCAAATGGTAAACGGTCCGGTCTCTGCGTTAGTTAGCAATAGAAGCAATATGGTGACGAGCCATATGATAAGTGCGGCGACTCCGTTCCTCGTGACCATTTTGTATTTGGACTCTATTTTATCCATATTGTTATAGAGATAAATGGAGGCGTACTTGATCAAGGTATAAAAACCAAAGAGAAAGCTCAACCTGGCGATATGGAAAAAGCTGCTGGTGAAGATTACCCGGTAAGCTTCGCCGTCTGTACTATGCCGTAAGAACAGGTAGTTTTTCAGATATGTGTCCAGTGTGCCGAATGTAAGAAATAAGGACATCAGCACGAAGGCAATCAGAAGGGCGTTTTTAGGTATCTGGGTTTGGGAAAACAGTTTAGGCACCAGCTTGAAATTCAGGATCAGGAAGCTGACATAAAGCGCGAAATACTGAACCAACCTGGGTATGAAATAATATTGATTGTAACTAAGCTGCAGCTGGGTTTGCTCTATTTTATAACGATCATAATGGAGGGCATAGGTTCCATCGGTTTTTACTGCCGTAGTAATCAGATAAAACAGTCCGAATACAAACAGCAAGGTGGACAATATGAATTCTATTTTCACCAAAGTGGATGGCCTTAACTGAAAGTAATTCATTGTGTTATAAATAAACAAGTCTTGATACTACTATAAGCCACTATTTCCGGAGATGTCATCGTTTTTTATTCCTCTTTTACCTTTTTTAATCGCATCCTTCAGCATGCCGAAACGGTAATGAGCACTAAAATTAAAAACTCTAAAGTAAATCCTGCTATCGTTTGTCTGGTTAAAATCAGGCGAGCTGGTTTCAACCGTGTTAATCCGGAATTTGGTGAATGGATTACTTACCATCGCTGAAATGCTCAGCTTGTCCTTTATCAGCGTCCGGTCCGCTTTAAAAGAGGTAACGATGAAAGCGTTTGACTGGCCTTGAGCGCTTAGATTGCCGCCGTTTAGCAGTACATCCGCACTTAAATACCATTTGTCCCTAATTTTGTGTGTAGCTGAGGCGTAATATCTGTACACCAGGCCTCCATGCTTTAGCTCCTGGCTGTTTTCATTCCGCTTGATTATGCCGTAAGCAACCTTTCCGTTCAGGGTAATGGTGGTTCGACCGGTTAAGGGATATTTAATTGAGTAATCAATACCGGGAAGTTTGGTCTGCCCAGTGTTCCGGTAGGTAGTTCTCGAAACTTTCGAAACAGGGTCATAACTTGATATTCGGAAGATCATGGAATTGGAAAACATATAGCTGAGGTTTAGAAATATAGACAGCATCTTAGTTCTGCTGAATCCTAGCTCTAAGGAATTGTACATCGCCGGTTTGATTTCCGGATTTCCACTGATCTCAAAATCAGGATTTGACCGGTCTGTAAACGGATTAAGTTGATATATTCCAGGTCTTTGAATGCGCCTGCTGTAACCCATAGTCATGCTACTCGCCTCATTGATCTTGTATTTAAGGGAGGCCGATGGTAGCATGCTGAGATAGGACTTACTCAGGTCTGTATCGGTTGACACAAACTTGACATCGACGTCCGTCTGTTCCAAACGTAATCCGGCCTTTATACCCCATTTCCCGGAATCATAATGAAGTGATCCGTAAGAAGCGAGAATTTCTTGCCTGTCGTTAAAAAAATTTAAGCTACCTGGATGAGCTTCCATTGTCTCCGTACCGCCCACAGTACCGTACCCGAACCTGCTCGTATTTCTTCGAGATATGACCTTCAATCCACCTTCGACATTAATATCTCCAAGACGCTGTACATAATCCGCCTGTAAAGTCTGTTCATAGGATCTGCTTTTGTTGGTCTGCAACATGGAGGGAGCGGTATAAAAGACGCGATCAGATATATTTATTCTCTTATCACTACGATCGTTGAATAGATAGTACCGATAAGAGAAGGTAAGAAGCCGGCTATTATCGTTTTTAAATTGACGCTGATAATTCATAGATACATCGGTACCGTTACCATTCCCCTCACCAGCATTACGAAGTTTGTATGCCTGGATGACCTCACCGATTTTTGACATTACAGATTCCTGAACTTCATGGTTGTCAGACACATTGCCATTTATATTAAACTGGGCAGTAATGAGATTAAGCGTGTCGTGATCATAGCTCAATTCCAAACCGAAATAAACTGAACGGGTCTCTTGCTCCTGATCCTGTTGCTGAGTTAGATTCGCTTGATCAATCCCTCTCGTTAACCTGCTTACATTAGCTTTAATAGATGGATTATGATACAAACTGGCTCCTGAGTTGGCGGAAATTCCGAATTTACCAGCCTTTATCCCTAAAGATCCCCCGGCTGCAGGTCCTCCTAGCGGAAAGCGATTACTACTATATAACCCACCGTTATACCCATCAGTCATTTTTTTTATCGTGACGATATTGATTATCCCAGCAAGTCCTTCACCATCGTATCTGGCTGGTGGATTTGTAATAACTTCAATCTTCCTGATGGTTGAAGCGGGAATGCTGCGGAGTATATCTTTCGGACTTCGTTCCAGCATGCTTGAGGGGCGGCCGTCGATTAAGATTTTAAAACTGGTATTGCCTTTCAGCTGGATGTTATCGTCAGCATCGAGAGACAGCAATGGAACTTTCTTGATCATTTCGAGAAGGCTGCTTGAACGACTGTCGGGGTCAGCTTCCAGGTTATAGGAAATTCTATCGATTTCATGTTTTATGAGCGGCTTCTCTCCTGTCACCGTCACTTCCTTTAGCTGATTCTTTTCTGGCGATAAGCATATCAATCCTAGATCGGTGATTTCATTGTCGCCGCTGATATTTGCGACGAGTTCTTTTGATTTATAGCCCACTGAGCTAAGCTTAAAAGAGTGATGCCCGGCATTGAGTTTGCTGAAATGAAACGATCCATCGTCTTTACTTTGTGAGCTGCGGGTTTGCCCGTACTTTTCGCTCTTCAAATACACGTTAACAAAGTCAAGTGGCTGCTTCGTGATTGAATCAATTATTCTACCTTTAACTACATTTTCCTGGGCGTGGCCATTTGTATGGAGTGATACAAGAATGGACAAGAAGGAGATTACTGATATAAATTTCATTTTCAGAGGCGTTTAGCGCAATGATAGTGCAGCATCCGGCGGCTCTAAACTTTATGTGACCAACACTCCAAATAATGTGACGAAGCAGGATAAAATTTAAAGAAAACTATATGAGTGCGATAAATAATATGAGTTCTATCGACTTTTCTAACGAGGATGTCGTCTATATTCATCAGGCCAGAGATTTGTCAAATGCGGCGATTGCTAAAAAGGATGTAAAAGCGGTTTCGGCCTTTTGGTCAGACAATTTCGTGCAAATAGCCGGAGACGGAAGCCATACCCGGGGGAAAAAGAAAATTGTAGAACAATGGAACCATATGTTTGCGCACAGTAATCCGGTCTTCGAAAGGACACCTGATGAGATCATTATTGCTCAAAGTGGTGACTATGCATGGGAAAAAGGAAAGTGGAGCTATAAGACAGATCCTTTTTTTGGGAACTATTCGGCTATGTGGAGAAAAGTCAATGGAAAATGGATGACGCAATGCGAGCTATATGTCTCGCTCAACTAATATATTATTTGCCATGTGTTACAGTCTCATATACCGAATATAATGGAACTTGATACTACCCAAAAAAATGATCCCTACGCCGCATTGCGCTTCCCCGAATTTCGAGCCTATCTGCTGATGCGCTTTTTCCTGACGTTTGGCTATCAGATACAAGCGGTTGTTATTGGCTGGTATATCTACCATCTGACGAAAGATCCGCTTTCCCTGGGGATGATAGGTCTTTCAGAAGCGATCCCCGCCATAAGCATTGCACTTTACGGGGGATATGTAGCGGACAAGTCGGAAAAAACAAAATTGCTGAAGCTTATCATGACAGGGATGTTCACGTGTTCCCTGGTGTTATACCTTATTACCCTACCAGGTCTGACATCCACACTTGTTACCAGCCACATTGTAGGAATTATCTATGCAATGATCTTTTGCATTGGTATATGCCGGGGGTTCATGGGGCCGGCAACCTTCTCTTTGATGTCTATGATTATACCTCGCTCCTTATATCCGAATTCTTCCACCTGGAATAGCACAGGTTTTCAGATCGCATCAATTGCCGGGCCCGCATTTGGAGGTCTGGTATATGCGTATGCCGGGGTTTCTGCCACCTTTTTGTTAATTCTTGCGTTCATTGCAACAGCCTTTTGCTGCATCCTTTTTATCAAGAAAAGGCCGCCCGTTTTTATGCCTAAAGAGAACATTCTCAAGAGTCTGACTGTTGGAATCAGGTTTGTTCTGGGAAACAAGATGATGCTGGGGGCAATGAGCCTGGATATGTTTTCGGTCTTTTTTGGCGGTGCAGTTGCGCTAATTCCGGTGATTGCCAGCGAAGTGCTACATGTTGGTGCTGAACAATTTGGAATGATGCGTGCGGCACCTGCGCTGGGTGCGGTATTGACGATGCTCGTTATGGCAAGACATTCGCCGATGAACAAGCCCTGGAGAAATCTATTATTTGCAGTAAGCGGTTTCGGGATCTCTATTATTTGCTACGGCTTGTCAACAAACTTCTATCTAACGCTGGGCTTCCTGTTTTTTGAGGGCGTATTCGACAGTGTAAGCGTTGTTATACGATCCACTATCATGCAGTTGCTGACCCCTGACGATATGCGCGGACGGGTGTCTTCAGTGAACTCCATGTTTATAGGCTCATCGAATGAAATTGGTGCTTTCGAATCAGGCTTGACGGCAAAACTTATGGGGACAGTGCCTGCGGTGGTTTTCGGTGGGACAATGACGCTATTGGTGGTAAGCGCCACTTATCTTAAAACTAAAGTACTGGTTCCTTTGGGCCTGAACGATATTAACGAAAGAAAATCAAAACCATAGGGTACCGGATAGATACCCTATGGACTGTAGTACTATGGTGCGATTTCTATTTCCACGCGGCGATTCAGTGCGCGGGATTCTTCTGTATCATTATTTGTAATAGGCTTGGTTTCTCCATACCCTTTCGTTGTCAGTCGGGATTCACCTATACCTGCGTTTACCAGGTATGTCTTAACAGAATTGGCGCGATCTCTTGATAAAGACATATTGTGTTCCGCGGATCCTTCAGTTGATGAATGACCGTTTATGATAAATCTGACGTTCACATCTTTTTTCATTTCTGTTGCAGCCTTGTCCAGAATCGGATAAGAGACCGTTTTCAGTACGACCGAATTAAATTCGAACTGGATATTTCGGAAGTTGAAATCCGGACTTTCTTTAACAGGCTCTGCTACCGGTTCAGTTTTCTTCGGCTCAGGAGCTGGGGCTTCGGGCTTCTCGGCTTCGGGCTCTTCCTTGATGGTGCCATAAGGATTGGTACCTATCCCCGCTTTCTTTGTTTTACAAGCCTGGAAGGTTGTCAATGCTATAAGGGAAATAATTACAGGGAGCAAACTGGATTTTGCAAACTTCATATCTTCATGTGTTTTTTGATAAACATACAAGTTATCCGGGAAAACAAAGAGCATCAGATCAAATTTCCCAAAGGAGTTTAGCCGGGAAGTTTGTTTAATTTGAAATATCCCAGATGGTATTCATCCTGAATAAGTGAATTGCATTCTGCGATTTTCAAGGCATATTTTTCTCTTTGGTATTGAGGAAGTATGTCTTCAACATCATAGATATCGTCTACGTCCAGTCCGTATTTATCATCTATATGTGAGTTGGCTCCTGGAAATTGGGTTTCTCTGTAGAACGAGGTCTTCTTAGCTTCAGCTATAGCAGCTGCCATATCTTTTTGTACTGTTAGTACCTTGAAGTGAGGCTCGTCAAAAAGGCCTTTCTGGTACCCGCCAAGATTGACAAAAAACAAGTGGCTTGCATCCTCATGCTTCGTGATGCTAGCACGAGGTACTACTGCGATGCTATATGAGCCAACCTGTTTAACCTCACGCCAGGCATCTATATGAAGCACTCCCTCCGCCTCCGGCCAGAAAAGATGGATATCAGGAATAAGGGCTTTCAGACTATCTCCTATGGCAAAAAATATATCATGTTGTTCGGTATGTCTGCCCTTTGGTTTACAACCAAGTAATAACATGTAAAGGTTCAGTGTAGATTCCAAATTGTATTTTTTGAGTATTTAGTTGGACAAATATCTGAAATGTAGCGACACTTAGGGCTACAAAGAGATCATTTTGAAAGAAAATAAATCAATCTGACAGCCCTCACGTTTTGATAGATATCTATTTAAAACATCTATTATGAAACGACCTATTTCGAGAAAAGCACATGGAATTGCCGATTGGACGTATATTCCCTTGACTGCACTGGCTCCGGAGCTTCTGCACTTCAAAAATGACAAAAGACCAGCGACCCTGGCCCGCCTGATGGCAGCCGCTATGCTTGGTTCCGCGTTGGTTACCCGATCGGAGTGGGGACTCTTTAAATACATGCCGTTTAAAGCGCACTTGGATGCAGACATCGCATTGGGAGCCGTATCATTGCTGGCTCCCTGGCTAGGTAAATTTTCTGAAAATGCGGCTGCACGAAACACATTTCTGGTGATCGGCCTTTCTGGAATAGTCATAGGAGGCCTTCTGACCCAGCGGAAGGAAATGTAGAATCCAGGAGGGACCGCTCAAGCAGTTCCTCCCGAATTTGATCACTTACCAATATGGCATTGACTCGCATCTGTATCGGTATGCGGCAAAAACCTGTTCAATTTCTTTGGCTAGTTCACGATTACATACTACTCGGAGTACTTTATCCTCGTCCTCAAGATCGATCGTCCAGTTATTTTCCCCAACCAGATAATTGAGTTTGTCTGCAACTTTTAGCTTTTCTTTATCATTACGTACGGACGTTCTGTAAATCAAAATACTATCCCAGTGGCTATGCCTGTCATTATTCATTTCCATCCTCCTCCCAAGGTGCGGTAAAGACCCACATTCGCGTTGAGCTGGGCAGTTTTTATGGCGGTTAAATCGAGCTCGCTTTGCAACGCGTTTGCTTGTGCGGTAACAACTTCAAGGTAATTAGCCAGTCCACTCTTAAAGAGCAAATTGGCATTGCGTAGCCCTTCCTGTACTATTTTGACCCGGCTGTCCGAAATAGCATATTGCTGGTCGAGCTTACGAATCTTCGTTAGTTCGTCTGCAACCTCGCTGACCGCATGGAGCACTGTAGATCTAAATTGAAGTACAGACTTTTCCCGATCAATTGCTGCGAGTTCATATTGCGTTCTCAACTGTCTTCTCTGGAACACAGGCTGAGTTATCCCCCCGGCAACTATTCCAAACAAAGATCCCGGGATATTAAACCATTCACTGGCCTTGAAGGCGTTCAAGCCGCCAGATGCGGAAATAGTCAAAGAAGGATACATATTGGCACGGGAAATACCGACCCGAGCGTTAGCCTTTTGCAGCTCCAGTTCTGCAGATCTGACATCTGGGCGGAGAGACAGCATCTCTGAAGGAATGCCAGCCGATAAACTGTTATTTACAGCAATACTATTCAGCTTCGCCTGTCTTCTGATAGTGCCTGGAAATACACCGGTAAGGATGCTGAGTGCATTTTCCTGAAGTGCAATATACTGCTCCAGTTGAGGAACAAGGCCAGCTGCAACTTGCCGCTGCGCTTCTGCCTGCTGGATAGCAAGTGAAGTAACCTGCCCTGAATTGAATTGAAGCCTGATTATATTGAGGGTGGTGTCATTTAATGCCAGATTCTTTTTCGCGATAGCTAATTGGGTATCAAGCATAATAAGGTTGTAGAATCCAATAGCAATATCTGAAACAAGTCTGGTTTGAACAGCTTTTCTTGCTTCCTCCGACTGTAGGTACGCAGCCCCTGCCACATTTTTCTGGTTGGATATCTTTTTCCATATGTCGGCCTCCCAGCTCAAACTAGCTGATGCATTGTAGTCTTCCACATGAGTGGTACCAGCAAATTGATTTATTGTCAATCCATTTAAACTATTATCTGAAGGTCTGTTTGAATTAGCTGAAATATTCAGACTAAGTGTAGGCAAATTTCCAAGTTTTGATTGACGGAACAATAGTGCAGCTGCGTCAATGTTTTTCAGCGCTATCTGCATATCGTAATTATTAGCTACCGCACTGTCGATCAAATCTATCATGGATCTGTCTTGGAAAAAATCAGCATATTTCAGTGTAGCGATACTGCCTGTATCAGTTAATGCCGCCCCCCTATAACTTGCAGGGAGTGTATTGTTGGGGACGGGAAGGTTCTGCGAAATAATGCATGACGTAAAAGAGAACATCAGCATAAGCAGAAATAGATATCTTTTTTTAAACTGTGGTTGCATGATCATTGAGAATTAAAGGTTGTACGTGAGTTTTCCTGGTAACTGGTTTGCCGCTGACCTTCTCCTGGAGGGCTTGAAAAATAACAAACAACACAGGGATAATCAGGAGTCCAAGGACCACACCTGTCAGCATTCCTCCTGCGGCTCCAATACTTATCGAATGATTTCCGAGAGCTGATGGACCCGTGGCGCTCATCATCGGAATCAGTCCTACTACAAAAGCCAGAGAGGTCATAATAATCGGACGTAGTCTTAACTTGGCCGCTTCAAGAGCAGAAGCTACCAGGGGAGTTCCCGACCTTCGTCGCTGCACAGCATATTCTACGATCAAAATCGCATTTTTAGCCAACAGTCCGATCAGCATCACCAGAGCCACCTGCACGTAGATATTATTCTCAATACCTGCCAATCCTATAGCCGCAAACACGCCGAAGATTCCTGTAGGGATGGAAAATATAACCGCCAGGGGCAAAATATAACTTTCATATTGTGCTGAGAGCAGGAAGTAAACAAAGATCAGGCATAGTCCGAAGATAATAGCAGACTGTCCTCCAGATGATATCTCTTCTTTCGTGAGTCCGGTGAACTCAAAGCCATACCCAGAGGGCAGTTCCTTCGCAGCAACCTCTTCAACGGCCTTAATCGCATCTCCTGAACTAAAACCCGGCTTAGCCATGGCGTTTATCCCTATTGAGTTAAAAAGATTGTAACGTGAGGCAGTTTCCGGTCCGTATACCCTTTTCAACTTCACAAGTGTATTTATAGGTACATTCTCGCCGTACCTATTCTTCACGTAAACCTCATCCATGGCTGAAGGGTCGGCCCTGTCTGTGACATCCGCCTGAACCATGACGCGGTAGTATTTCCCGAAACGGTTAAAATCAGAGGCCTGGGCCGATCCGAAATACGCCTGCATGGTCTGCAGAATGTCGGTTACGGACACGCCCAGCTGCTCAGCCTTCGCATCGTCAAGTTCAAGTTCAAACTGCGGATAGTCTGCTCTAAAAGAAGTAAATGCCACAGCGATTTCCGGACGCTTCATCAACTCCATGATAAAATTATTGGCAATGCCGCTGAACTTGTCCAGTTTTCCACCTGTCTTATCCTGTAGCACCATATCCAGACCGTCGACATTACTGAAGCCCGGAACTGTTGGAAAAGTGAATACAAAGAAATTTGCTCCTTTAATAGCTGAAAGCTTCGCTCGAACGATGTCCATGATAGCATTGATATTCTGTACCTCTCCCCTTTCATCTGTCGGTTTTAGCAATATGAAAGCGACACCGGCTGAAGGGCTGGTCGACTGCGTCAGCAGGTTGAAACCTGATAACACGTTGAAAAGTTTGGTAAATGGAAGAGGGCTTAACGCTTCCTCAGCCTCCTTTAGAGCTGCTGTACTGCGGTCCATAGAGGCGCCCGCAGGCATAGACATTGAAATGGCTATAAATCCCTGATCTTCAGAAGGAATAAATCCTGATGGTGTTCTGTTTACCATCCAGATCGTTGTTAGAAGAACGACAGCCAGCCCACCTAAGCTAACCCATTTAGATCTTATCAGAAACTTGAGACTTTTAACGTATCTATTGCTCAAATTTTCAAAGCCAGTATTAAACGCCGTAAAAAAGCGCGCCTTGAATCCCTCGGGCTTTGCCATGCCATCTCTGGAGGTGTGCGTTCCTTTAAGAAAAATGGCGCAAAGAGCTGGGCTCAAGGTTAAAGCGTTAACAGCGGAGATAACAATCGCAATAGCAAGTGTAAAAGCGAATTGGCGGTAAAATAAGCCGGTAGATCCTTCCATGAACCCAACCGGTAGAAATACAGCACTCATCACCAGGGTGATAGAGATGATCGCTCCCGTAATTTCATGCATGGCAGCTACTGTCGCCGGCTTCGGTGCAAGATGAGAATGCTCCATCTTCGCATGGACAGCCTCTACTACTACAATGGCGTCATCAACAACGATTCCAATAGCGAGGATCAATGCAAACAAAGTCAATAAGTTAATAGAGAAACCAAATATCTGCATGAAAAAGAAGGTTCCTAATATGGCAACTGGAACTGCAATCGCGGGGATAAGGGTAGATCGGAAGTCCTGCAGAAAAAGAAACACAACAATGAACACCAGAATAAAAGCTTCGATAAGGGTATGAATGACTTGATTAATCGACTGATCAAGAGATACTTTTGTGCTGTAAAGAATATCATACTTTACGCCGCTTGGAAAGTCCTTTTCAGCTTTCTTCATGAAATCCATGATGGCGATTTGGATTTCATTAGCATTAGATCCGCTGAGCTGCTGGATACCGATATTTAGTCCCGGTTTGCTATTGATTCGGGTTAAGCTTGAGTATGAATATGAGCCGAATTCAATGCGCGCCACATCTTTGAGACGAAGAAATGATCCATCAGGATTGGAGCGAATGATGATATTCTCATAGTCCGTTGGCTTGTTCAACTTCCCTTTATACTTGATAATATATTCAAAGGCGTTGGTGCTGCTTTCTCCAAACCTACCTGGGGCAGCCTCCAGATTTTTATCTTTAATAGTGGAAATAACTTCGTTTGGAGTCAGATTGTATGCAGACATTTGAGCCGGGTTTAACCACACTCGCATAGAATAGTCTTTATTACCTCCGAATATGAGCGCTTGTCCGACCCCTTGAATTCTCTTGATCTCAGGAATCAGGTTTATTGCCGCGTAGTTTGCCATAAATGTTTGATCATACGCGGCTTCATTGTCGGTGTACAGATCTACGACCATGATCAAACTGTTCTGCTGTTTCGCAGTCGTTACACCCGCCTGCACTACTTCTGCGGGCAATTGGCTTGTCGCCTGAGAAACCCGATTTTGAACGTTTACCGCTGCCTGATCCGGATCGGTCCCGAGTTTGAAATAGATGGTGATGAGTAACGAGCCGTCGTTACTGGCTGTTGAGCTCATATAACTCATCCCTTCAACACCGTTTATTGCTTCTTCCAGGGACGGAGCAACGGAACGAAGGACGGTTTCTGCGTTTGCACCGGGGTACAAAGCCGTAACCTGGACTGCAGGAGGTGCTATATCAGGGAACTGCTGTAAAGGAAGCCTTGTAAGACCTAGAATACCGACAATAACCAGCAGGATTGATATTACCGTGGCAAGGACTGGCCTGTCTATAAATACTTTAAACATGATTGATAAATGTTATCTGGTTGCAGTAGCAATTGTCTGATTGTTCGGATTTGTAGGATCGATGATGTCACCGTCTTTTAGCTTATCTATTCCATCGATCACGATGCGTTCGCCTGAACGCAAACCGGAATTAACGAGATAGTCTCCTCCGCTTGTCGCCAAGACTGAGATGGGCTTTCTACCAACCTTATTTTTAGGGTCAACGGTATAAACAAAAATCTTATCCTGTACTTCAACTGTGGCAGACTGTGGTACCAGGATCACATTCTCGTGATGAATGGGCAGTCGTATCTTGCCTGTGTTCCCAGACCTCAGTATACCGTTATGATTGGCAAACTTTGCTCTCAAGGTGATCGCTCCAGTTTGACTGTCAAACTGCCCGTCGACCATATCGACCCGTCCGTTCTCGGCGTATACAGACCCGTCCGTTAATATCAATGAGACAGCTGGCAGTGCTTTGATTCTATCAGACACCGTTTTACCTGGATATTTAGCATTGAAGTTGATGAAATCAGCTTCAGCAAGCGAGAAATAGACATGAACATCATGGGTGTCAGAAAGCTGAGTTAATGCGATCGGATCATTTGGCCCTACCACGCTTCCCTGCTTTTTAGGAAGGCGGCCAACATAGCCGTCCACGGGAGACTTTATATCGGTATAGCTAAGATTAATCTTAGCCGCAGCTACCCCAGCCTTCGCCTGCGCCACGTTGGCAATAGCTATCTGATGAGCAGCTTTCGCACTTCGCAGCTGGAACTCCGACACCACCTTTGCAGATACGAGTGGTGTTAATTTATCCACTTCAATCTGAGCGTTTAAAACTGCAGCTTTTGCAGCTTGCAGATTCGCGTTTGCATTGTTCAAGGCCTCCTTGAAAGGAAGGTCATTAATCTTGAAAAGGGTCTGTCCCTTACGAACCTGAGCACCTTCGTTAATATAGATCTTTTCAAGTAATCCAGAGATCTGCGGCCTGATCTCTAAGTCCACAGTACCCTTCACCGATGCAGGATATTCTATGTACGTAGTTTGAGGACCATTCTTTAATAACTTGACAGGCATCGACTGAACCACCGGATCAGCCAGCTGAACTTTTTCGCTGGTGCAACCTGCGAATACTAAGAGAGAGAGAGCCAGAGGGATTTTCATAACGTTAATTAATAATTTAACAGTGTTAAGTATTGGAGTATAAAAAAGCATTGGGTTGATTTGAGTGTAAATATTTAATATTGATATCTTATTTAACATCGTTAAGTGAAGTTCTAAAAAAGAAGGAAGACATTTGCTTCTTCCTTCTTTTTTAGAAATAGAGAATTAATCGTTTATGTACTTGATAATTCCATTTATAGCATCATTGAGGATCTGCCTGTTCATTTTCTCATCGTTTGTACATTTTCTGACGAGATTGATGGAGATAAGCCCGTGGATTACAGACCAAAACGTATAATACTTTCGGCAAACCATCGCCTTGTCCGGGTTTTCTGAATCCATTACCGCAATGATCGCATCGATAAGTAATGTCTTAGCAGCCTCACCTTCGGGAATCTGTTTAGTCACGCAGCAGTTCATATCCACACCGAACATCAATTGATAAAGCTGTGTATTAGCAAAGGCGAAATCCCAGTATGCGGTCCACATTGCTATCAACTGTTCCTTTGGCGAATCGTGAGCGGCCTTCGCTTGATGAAAGTCTTTCAGCAGCAACTGATTTCCCTGACGTGTAAGCTCTAACAAGATCCCCTCTTTATTTTCAAAGTACTCATAAATTATAGGAGCAGTGTATTCGATTTTATCAGCGATCTTCCGCATGCTCAACGCCTGCCATCCATCCTCCTTCACAATCTCCAATGCTGCTTCCAATATATTGGATCTCGTTTCCTCTTTCTGCCTTTGAATTCTTTCTTTACTTCCCATGAAACAATACCGTATAATAATTTAACAGTGTTAAACAAATGTAGATTTCTTTTGGATACCGAGTATCAGTATTTTGTCATTTAAGTTATTTCAATCGCGCTTCAGAAACGGCGGGTTCCCGCTTACTCAACTGTTCCTCCTCTTTTAAAGACTTTCTTCTCCAATAATTGGCGAGTATAGACCCTGAAATATTCATCCACGGACTAAAAACCGCCGCTGCCAGACCGACAGTTCCGAGTTTTCCCATTGAGCCAGCGATCCCTGAAGCCATTCCACCATTCTGAAGTCCTACTTCGAAGGCGACCGTGCGGGAAGAGGATTTGTCCAAACCGAACCAGCGGCTCAGATAATAGCCAAAAATATAGCCTGCTGCGTTATGAATCACAGAGGATATAAACAGCAGAAGTCCGACTTTTAATAAGTTATCTCTTCCTGCAGCCGTCGTCACTGTAGTAAAGTATACAATACCGAACATGGATATATACGGCATCAGCTGATCAAGATTTTTAAACCGCAAGGTCGCATAGTGGTAAACCAGCCCCACAATGATTGCTCCCGCAAAGAAATTGAGAGTTTCAATCACGCGCATTGATTCCTGAGATAAGTTGGTCTCTAAAGTACTCCAAAGGCCCATGGGCATAAGCACAAGAAGAACTGCTGAAGCAAGTGAAGCCCTTTGGATAAATCTCCAGCCACCGCTACCAGCGTTTTTCAGATAATCATGAATCAAAGCTGCACCGATAGGAACAATCATTATTTTAATAATCTCCATCATCATTTCCACAAATTTCACTTCAATCATGGTCCCTGCGAAAAGTTTCATTAGCAAGGGTGTCATGAACGGGGCGACCAGTGTAGCCAGAGCAGTCACTGTCACCGACAACACCAGGTTAGCCCGGGCAATATAGACCATCACGTTGGAAGCCAGTCCGCTGGAGCAAGAGCCAATAAGGATAATGCCTGCCGCAATTTCAGTATCGAAATCAAAAACCCGTGTCAGCAAAACAGCCATAAGTGGCATTATTGAAAAATGACAAAGTAAACCAATCAGAACTCCCTTCCCTGTACTCGCTATGCTGGTAAAGTCGCGGATGCTCATCTGAATACCCATGCCGAACATCACAAACTGGATAATTACCAGGATCACCCACTTATTGCGTAAATCAAAATCACCCCACTGCAAAAATGCCGATGGATAAATCATCCCAGCGACGACTGCCGTGATGATCCAGGCTGTATATTGATAATTACGCAGAGCCGGTATAGCTCCAATTCCAATTGCCAAGCTGACAGAAAGCGTTACTGCTGAAGCCTGCCACATGGAAGCATTGTCCATAAAGAGACCAGCAATGAGACTGACCAGCGTGACTGCAGAAACTGCGAGGCAAATTTTTCGAAAACTATTCATAGGACGATGCTTTTCGAAGTTCTGCGATGCGTGCTACGGCGATACCCGGACTCGCAAGAATGGGCACAATCTTGTGTTCAGGTGCAAGAGTTTCCACTACGCGGGACATCGATGCCTGAGCAAGAACGATAACGTCTACCTTCTGGGAAAGCTCAATCAAAGCCTGGGATACCATCTCGTCGTGTTTTTCAGGATTTCCGGTCATCAGTGCTTCAAAAGCCCCTTCACAAAGTTTCGCCGTTAGATCGATCTCCTTTCCTGCTTGAAGGGCCATTCTTCTGACGAGATCACTCGTTGGTTCCAGGGTTGTAGGGAGTGTAGCGATGACTCCAATTTTACTCCCTGTCCGAACAGCCTGTTCGGCCATTGCCTGATCTACCCTTAATACCGGTACATTCGTCAATTTGGCAGAAGCCTCGACCGCTGCCCCAATGGATGAACACGTAACCATTATGAGGTCTGCACCAGCCTCTTCTGCTGAGCCAACATGATTTACTACGCGGCGGGCAGTGTGATTGGTCAGTTGATTTTTCGCAATAACATCCTTAATCAAGCTGTCGTCAACGATGTTAAAAACGCTCACCTCAGGCAGGAGGTCGCTACATAACTGTTGAAAGATAGGTACAAGCGTAGCAGATGTGTGGATCAGACCTAATGTTTTTAGTTTCATATCGATTAAATTTAATTGGTTAGTCATTTTTATTCTCCTGCAGATGCGTTTATAAAAAAGTCAGCCTTTCCGACCTGGCCTCCTTTAAAGGCCACTTCCAGACCATCAAGAGGCGAACCCGGTGCTCGCGCCAGACAAAGCGGGGCGCCAGGAGCAAAAGTTGAAATCATTTCGACAGACTCGATGCCCATCGCCCTGGCTGCATAACTGGAGGTATCCCCTCCTGCAATAACAACCCTTTTAACTTTCGCCGTTGCGGTTACCTCACGGACGATTTCTCCTAATAAGGTACCATAAAAGTAGGCGCTATTTGACTGATTGAGTCCGCCGGCTTTAAAAGCCTGTCTTGCTCTCCCCAGCCGTTCATCCTCTACTCCACGACTGGTATGTACAATGATATTTTTGCCCTCATTGATATAGTTAGTGGCCATATTTACATAACACTCCCTTAGCAAAAAGTACCTTTCTGAAGATTCGAAGATCTCCGGATCAACAGGTATCTCGGCAAAGCCAGCAGAAAGTGCCGCCTTAATCTGTGCGCCTGTCACTGGCGAGCAACTGCCCGAAACAATCAGGATGGGCGAATCAGAGCGGCTAAGCCCCGGTAGTTTTCGCGGAGCGGTGAGCCCTCTTTCTTTCCAGAACGAAGCTAAAGCCGACCCTACTCCAGAGGATCCGACAGAAAACAGCGGGGCTTTTTTACCGGCTTGAGCATCAAGTATTCCGCCGATCCGTTCAATCTGGGAATCGTAGATCGCATCAAAAAGCACTATTTCGGCTCCGTCTTCCACAAGCCTCTCCATAACTCCTGAAGTTTCCTCGGCGGGACGTTCGATTTGCAGGATATCCACAAGAGCAATTACCTTATCCGTTTGCTTTTGAAGATGCAGGCGAAGATCACTCTCGTCAGAGGGTGTAGACGGGTGGTTCATCATAGACGGATGCCTGTCCAACCGATGTATTTTTCCATCACTACCAATCCCCATTCTTGCAAACAGGTTCCCGAAAACACAATAGCGGCCGAGGGCTGGTGCCGCAACAAGAAGCGGAACAAAAGGCGATCCGAATATGCTCACACCAGTCTCAATTGCTTTGCCGATACTTCCAATAACCGGTGAAGAATCAAATGTAGAGCAAACCTTGTAATGCACGTGTCGCGGTTTAAGTTCCAGCAGCTTTGCATAAGCTTCCCTTAAGGTATCCTCCATCTGTACCGGCGGCATAGAACGTGTCATACCCGCCACTCCGATAGCCTGAAGCCCCTCGTATGTGGCGAGCTGGTCCCTGGTAGGCGGATCAATAAACAACACTGTCTGTATCCCTGCAAGGCTTAACGATTCCAAAGCATCTGTTGAGCCTGTAAAATCATCACCATAAAAGGCCATCAGCAAGTTGTTTTCTAACTCTTTCATTTCTTTCCGAATTTTTCAACTGACAAGGCAAACTCTGGATATTTGGAAGCTGTTTGATCAACGGTCAGACCTTGTACTGCACCCTGCCATGCCTGATGAAGGGCCGTTACCCCAGCGGCAGGTCCCCCGGGATGGGCCATTATTCCCCCTCCTGCCATGTATAAGAGATCAAGTGTCTGTGTGCGCTTATAGGTTTCTGGAGCTTGTCCGCCCCATTGACCAGACGAAACTACCGGGAGAACAGAATATCCTCCGAATAAAGGTTTCTGGCATGCTTGTATTGATCTTACCACAGAATCATCAGACTCCCAGAACTTATTTTGAATGCCATTAACATGGATTTGATCCACGCCAGCTAAACGCCATAACTTCTGATACGCCGGAAATTCAATTCCAAGAAGAGGATGTCTGTTCATCATGCCCCAACCATTCCGATGACCATGAATAGCCAGTTCGCCGATATCACAAATCTTCTTTGCAGCAGAAATGCCTACACTATTCAAACTGATCATCGCGCAAGTGCCGCCGGCGCTGAGTACTTTCTCATAGTTGCGTTGCATCTCATCCATGTCGTCACTGATGTTAAAGGCGTACATTACCTTCTTTCCTGTTTTATCAGCATGTTCATTGATTACCCGCATAACGGCATCTACTCTACTTTCGAATGGTGAGTTTGCTGATGACGACAGCAGCTCATCGTCTTTGATGAAATCGATGTCTGCGCCAGCTAAAGTTCGCACCAGGTCTGCTGTTTCCTGTGGACTAAGGCCAACGCTGGGCTTGATGATAGTACCAATCAGTGGCCTGTCATAAACATTCGTTAGCTTTCTGCAGCCCTCAACACCGAACTTCGGACCCTCAAAAACCTGGGAATATGAATGTGGAAATTCGATATCCATCAACTTGAGACCGGTAAACTGGGTAAGTTCATACAGATTGCCCTGCAGCGTAGAAATAAGAACCGGCAAATTGTAACCGAAGTTTTCTACTGACCAAGATACCTCGATCATCGCCCGTTGATAAACGCCGCCCTTGACATCCACTCCCGGAATCGCCGGAGTGGACGAAGAGTCTAACGGTGTAACAGACTCCACTCTGGCAGCAAAACGATGTTTAAGCTCCTCAGTTTCACCCGGTACAGCGACGAATGTTCCCGACGATTGCTCACCCGCCAGCACTGTCGCCGCATGGTTCAGGTCGAGTGGTGTTTCAATATAATATTTAGCTGTTACTCTTTGCATATTATGAATATTAAGGTGTTAATGAGAAGTGGGTTTATAGCCTCTTATTCCGAACAGGAGGATAATGACATAACAGATAAGTGGAACAACATAGCCGATCTGGATATCATCATGGTTGAAGTCGATAATCGTCCCCATTACGTAAGGGAGAATCGCGCCGCCTACGATTGCCATGATAATCCATGACGACCCTGTTTTTGTTCCCTCGCCTAAGCCTGCTATGCCGAGAGCGAAGATCGTGGGGAACATGATGGACATAAAGAATCCCAAACCACCCAAAGCGTAGATTACGTAAGCACCGTCCCCGGTGATAGCCACTACACAAAGGGCCACGCTGGCGGCCGCATAGATAGACAGCAGATTCTGCGAGCTGATAAACTTCAGGAAGAACGTGCCTGCGAAGCGTCCAAACATAAACAGGAACCCGTAAACCCCGAGATAATACGCAGCAGTTTTCTCATCCAGGCCTCCGCCCTGTTGAGCCATGCGAATAAAGAAGCTGGTGACACAAACCTGGGCACCTACGTAGAAGAACTGCGCTGCTACAGCCCATGAAAGATGACGGTGCTTCAATACTGAAAGAAAGCTTTGCTTTTTTTGTGTTGCTGCTGCGGGGGGCTTAACTTCAGGAAAGCGGATAAAGTAAAAAAGAACAGCCACCAGCAGCAGAACGCTCCCCAGAATGATGTAGGGCAGCTTAACAGAGCTTGCCTCTTCCATAAGATACGTCATTCTACTGGCGTCAGGCATCGCAGCGAGTTCATCTGCCGAGTATTCTTTACCCGAAAGAATAAACAAAGACCCTATGATTGGGGCCACCATCGCTGCCAGGCCATTGAAAGAAGCGGCAAGGTTCAACCGATTCGAAGCAGTCTCGGGTTTTCCTAAAACCGCGGCATAAGGGTTAGCTGCCGTTTCCAGGATGGTGAGTCCGCATCCGATGATGAACAGTGCGACCAGAAAAAGTTCGTACATGCGCGTATCAGCGGCCGGAACAAACAGGAAGGCTCCCGCAGAGAAAACCAACAGCCCCAAAATGATGCTGTTCTTGTAGCCCCACTTATTCAGGATCGCACCCGCAGGGATCGCCATAAGAAAGTAGGCCATAAATACCGCCGTATCAATGAGCGTCGACTGCCTGTTATTTAACTGGCATGCCTTTTTGAGATGCGGAATCAAGATAGAATCCAGATTATGCGCCATCCCCCACAGGAAAAAGAGGCAAGATATCAGGATAAAAGGGACAAGATATGGGTTGGTACCGGCAGATGTCGTCTTAGGGCTATGGGGTATCTCGTGCTGATGATGTAAAGACATGGCTTGATGGATTTATGCTGTTAGTTACTTCTTTTAACCATCAGCAAGTGATCGCAGACCAGAACTACTTCGCCGTGCTGATTGATAATTTCTACATGCTCCGTAACTGTTCCGAACTCTGGCTTCTTAGCATCAGCTTTGTCAGAAATGGTCACCACAGAGTGGATCGTATCTCCGATAACAACCGGCTTAATGAAGCGAAGCCGGTCATATCCCTTTGACATTGCTTCCGGGTTAATTTCCGAAGCGGTCAACCCAATGCCTATGCTGAAAATCATGGTTCCGTGCGCAATCCGCTGTTTGAACGGTTGGGTCTTGCACCACTCAGCGTCCATATGATGCGGAAAGAAGTCGCCGGTGTGACCTGCATGCACAACAAAGTCTGTCTCTGTTATTGTTCGCCCAAGCGTTACGCGCTTATCTCCTATGTTATATCCTTCGAAAAATGTTGATTTGAAATACATGTTGATCGTTTTTGCTCTTAATCTTTTAGTTGTTCAGATACCCTGACACCACCCTGGTCGCTCGAAATGTATGCGCTCTCCACTACAGCCATGGTCTGTATGACGTCTTCTACACCCGTGTGCAGTATATCAGAAGATCCCTCTTTAAACCTCATCAAACTCGCCATCGTACCTATGAAGGCCTCCGGAAACCACGAGCCCTCAAGTGGAATGGTCTTCCATTGCGGCGGCGCTCCTTCTTCAGGAATGCAGTATTCAAACAGGTCAGCCACGCCGTCAGGGTAATTCATCAGCAGTCCCATCTTTGCCTTAATAGCCCCTTTTGTACCCTCCCACTTTATGAAACTTTCCTGATTGTGCGGACCGAAGTCATGATCATGATTCGTGTTGATGACAGCATGCATCGTATCTCCGTAGTCCATCAGAACGGTCGACCGGGAAGAAGAAAGGCTCTTGGCCGGATGCTTCAATGTCTTGGCGTATACCGTTTCCGGATTTCCGATAAATGATCTGATCAGGTCGATATAGTGAATGCTGTGATACTGTATTTCCAGCCGGGGATGTATTTTAACCAGAGGAAATAATTCCCAGGGGGTTTTCAGCGTTACTCTGACTTCCATATCATACAAGTCGCCGATCATCCCCTTGTCAATCATATATCTCGCCGCGGCAACAAAGGGTGCAAAACGCAACTGGAAATTGATAGCGGCTACAAGGTTTTTACGCCTGCAGACCTCAAGAATCTCCTTAGCCTGCCAAAAGTAGTCCCCCATAGGCTTTTGAATCAAGACTGCAGTTCCGTCAGGAAGCTGATTAAGAACCTCGACATACTGATCAGGCATAATGGTTAAGTCATAAACCGCGTTTGCCGGTGCGTTGGCCACTGCCTCAGCAACGGTATCGTATACGTTTGGAATATTAAACTCAACAGCAACCTTCTCTGCCCTGGCTCTTGTTCTGTTTGTAATGCCATAAACGAGGAATCCCGCTTTTTTATACGCTGGAAGATGTGCGTCACTTACGATACCTCCAGCTCCGATGATAATGATCGGCTGAACGGTTTGGGGTAAATCAGGCTTATAGGGTATTATCATAGTCCTTGTTTTTTAGTTCATCAATGTTCGTTTGCGCTTCGCGCAAGAGTGCAGACGAAGGTATTGTTGTCTTTAAAGCATTTGAAATAGTCTGATCAATAATTTTCGCAATCTGGACCCAATCCGTTCGTTGAGGCAGAGATTTTGCGTGTTGGTGCAGACCGGCAAGTTTATGGTAGTAAGGTATTGTCTTATTCACTTCTTCGTCGTACCATGTAGACATCCGGCAGCCGATTCCACCCTCCAGCGTGAGCTTCTTATCGTTCGCGGCGTTTACAGCAAAACGAAGAAAGTCGTAGGCCAGGTCTTTGTGACTGCTTCCCGAACCAACAGTATACAGCCAATAAACATTCAGGGAAGCCGGCTGGTTGCCGCTCGTGCATGGCAGGTTACAGACATCTACTTTCCCCTTCACCATAGAGTCATCCGACACCTCGCAAACAGACGCGAAACCAAACCAGTTAACCATCATAGCGGCTTCGCCCCTGGCGAATGCCATACCTGTTTTAACCGATTCATATTCCGGGGAACGGGGATGAACAGCCGTTGTATCTCCGAGTATTTTTCTATAAAAGTCTAAGCCTTCAGCGGCCTGAGGCGTATCAACCCGAATATCGCCGTGCTGATCTGTAAGCGACCCTCCCCGACTCCATAATTGCAGACAGAAATCGAAAACCGTATTATGACCATCAGCCTTAGCAGCGAACACACTTCCATAGAGATTGTCCTCCGGTCGGTAAAAGAACTGCGAGATCTGGTAAAATTCATCCCAGGATGCCGGCGGTTTCAGCGTTTGGCCGAAACGTTCCAGGTAGCTTTTCATCTCATTTGGATCCGTAAACAGGTCTTTCCTGTAAACAAGACATTCGGGTCCGTCATGAAAAGGCAAACCGGCAATATGGTTACCAAACCGTTGAAGTTGTAGAAGTGATTCGCTCCAGCCGACCGGATAATCCACAGGAGGATTCTGGTCAATGGACGCACTCAGGTCTTCAAGGAGTCCGGCGGTATACGCCTCATATATCCAATCAGTGTTGATGTGTGCGATATCCCATTCACCAGTTCCCAGACCGCCGTTCTGAATAGTCGTTTCGTGAAGCTCATGCAGGTCCATCGGTACCATCTCCACTTGCATCTTGCAGCCTGTACTTTCGCAGTACCGCTGCCAGATAATGTCCATAGCCCTCTCGAAGGGACCGAATTTACGTACGGCTATTCTGAGTCTTTCGGATGTATCGTGCATGTTTTGATAATTACAATGAGAATTCGTTTAGTATATTCTGATTATCCTGGCCAAGCTTTGGCGAGCCCTTCCCCGAGGTCAGCAGCTCTCCGTCGATACGTATAGGACAACGGGTTGTTTGGTAAGTATAGCCGTCGGACATACTGACTTCCTGGGTCATATTTAATACCTTGAATCCCTCATGTTCGAACAGTTGATTCCAGTTAAGGACATCAGCGCACCATATATCAGCAGGTTCAAGAACGGAAAGCCATTTTCGGGTCGTATTCGTTTGGAGATGACGCCCAAGTATGCCTTTAATCTCATCCCTTTTTTGAAATGCGACGGCAGCATCCGCATAAGTAGCCAAGGCATCACATTCCAGGAGCGTTCCCAGGACAGGAATCGAGCCCATCGCCAGGGCCAAATAGCCATCAGCTGTCTGGTAGATACCGTAAGGCGCGCCCAGATAGGCGTTCGCATTGCTTGTCTTAGACCTCTTTGGATTCTCACCCCCGTCATTCATAAAGGTGGTGATCGTCTCGAACTGGAAATCATAAGCCGATTCCAGCATGCTGACCTGCACGAGTCCCCCTTCTCCTGAGACCGTCTTCCGGTAGAGACATGCCAGGATTCCCTCGGCCAGGTGTGCACCCGCCAGCATATCTACAATAGAAAGTCCCATTGCCACGGGTCCGCTATCAGCGTTTCCCGTTAACCAGGTCAAGCCGGTCAGCGATTGGAGCAAGAGATCCTGACCTGGACGGTCTTTATACTCCCCCTCACTTCCATAGCCGGATATCTCTCCGTAGATGACGTCAGGTTTTATTGCTCTAACGCTGTTATAGTCGAAACCCAGGCGTTCCATTACCCCCGGCCGGAAGTTGTGCATCACGATGTCGGCCTTTGCAAGGAGGGTTCTTATCGTATCGCGGTCTTCCGGATTTTTCAAGTCCGCAGCAAAGCTCTCTTTATTTCTGTTTATCGCATGGAATACGGATGAGTCCCCATTCATCACCACATTCGATGTATATAAGGAGCGGCATATATCACCACCCTCTGGTCGTTCAATTTTAATCACCCTGGCACCAAGGTCCGCCAGTCGCAAGCTTGCCGATGGTCCCGAGAGGAACTGTCCGAAATCAATGATCAGATATCCTTCAAGTGGTTTCATTCTTTATATTAAATTCCTGATTCAGTGTACAATTATGTGCTCCAACTTTTGGCGCTGGTTTAGAAGATAGTAGCTTCTCCCTGTTGATGCGGATCGGACTGCGTGTCGTTTCGATTTGCACCGATTCACTCACCTGAACAGACTGTCTGATGCCTAGCTGCCTGAATACAGAAAGCTCAGTTGCTCCCTTATAGTCTAAAACATCAGCACACCATATATCGCGCGGGACAAGGATCTTCAGCCAATCGTTCGTTTCTTTTTCTTTAAATGTCTCTGAAAACGCCCGAAGAATATCATCCCTCCTGTCGAAAGAAGAGAGGCTATCCGTGTAGAGCTGAGAAATGTCACACCCTATCGCCGGACCAATCTTATTCAGATCTCCCATTGCGAGTGCCAGGTAACCATCGGCAGTTTCGTAGATACCGTACGGAGCGCTCAGATACGCGTGTCCGCTACCTTTGACATGGCTTCTTTGGGGGAGCTTCTTGCCGTCGTTAAGATAAGTTGTGATTACCTCAAACTGCAGATCAAGCGTAGACTCCAGCAAACTTACTTCCACCAGTACGCTCTCATTTGTTCTGGCCCTCTTGATAAGTGCGGCTAGAATACCCTGTGTCAGGTGATTGCCGCACATAATATCCGAAACTGACAAGCCGAAGGGAACAGGTCCCTGATCAGCGGTTCCCGAAAGGTAGGTAAGTCCCGATAAAGACTGCACCAGCAGATCCTGACCTGGCTTATTGGCCCAGGGGCCTACGTTGCCATAACCGGTAACGGTAGCATAAATTATTCTAGCGTTCAACGCTTTTACAGACTTATAGTCCAGTCCGATCTTCTCCATTACACCCGGCCTGAAATTATGCGTAATGACATCAGCCTTTTCAATAAGCTTCTTTACAGCATCGAGGTCATCCTGATTTTTCAGGTCAGCTGCGTATGATTCCTTGTTTCTGTTGATAGTATGAAAGAGCAGGCTATCGCCATCAACAAACATATTTTTAATAGCCAGCTGCCGGCCTGCCTCCCCTTTCACCGGCCGCTCAACTTTGATAACCCGGGCACCCATGTCTGCCAGCTTTAGCCCGGCTGACGGACCAGCGAGAAACTGACAAAACTCCAAAACTAATAATCCTTCCAGCGGCCTGCTCATATCATCTGAAGTTTTCTTGATTCTAAATACAGCTTATTCATAGCATTTAATACGGATTTTTCTTCTCCACCATTCATCAGGTAGTTGCGTACGATGTCGCCGGCATGATCCTGGAAATACATATGTCCATAGTAACGCGGGCGTAGAAAAGCTCTCTGCAATGCCGGAAGCGTATCGGCAAAATAGTTATTCGTCTGACGGTTAGCCTCTGGATCCTGCCAGGCAGCCAAATGTCCCGGTTGACCGCCATTACTGAAGTAAAGGCTGCGCTGACATTCCTCTGAAGCTACAAAATGTGCGTATTGCGCCGCAACCTCCATGTGGGCACTGTGTGCTGAAATAGCGAGACCGGTACCTCCCAGAGTGCTCCTCATATTTGACCTGCCATCCAGGGTTATCATATCATGAAAGTGCAGCACACTCCTGGCATATCCCTCCCGTGCGTAGTTCGAATATCCATAGGCAAACGGACAATAGGCTATTTCATCTGTCTGAGTCATCACTTCGTAAATCTGTATAGGATTTCGGCCGAAATGAGCAACATCAATGCGCGAAGCGAGTGCTCTGAACATTTTCAGTGCGTTTATACCAACAGACTCAGAAACGATCTGACCTTCCTCCTGGCAAGGGTCTTCGCCCAGAGAACTACAGAACATGTAGAAGCTCATCAGCACGTCGATCGGAATTCCCGCAAACGCGACGAGACCTTTATCAGCAAGGGAAAGCAGTTGCTCAAAATTCTTGGGCAGCTCCATGCCAGCTTTCTCCAGCAGATCGGGCCTGCTTGCAGCTACAGGTGTAGCAGCATCGATGGGCAATGCCCACTGGTGATTGTCATAGGCATAACTTTCGTAAGAATGGCCAACAGAGTTCTGCTGCTGGTTCATCAAAAAATCGGCAGGTAGTACTTCATCCAATGGGATAATTGACCGCTTTTTAGCAGCGAACCCCGCCCAGGGATGATCGATGACAAGGAGGTCGAATCTTTTGGCAAGCTCTTCTATCGAAAAGTCTGCAAATTGCTGAAGACTGCGTTTTTCCCAGGATATCTCCATTCCGGGATGTAGCTCGGCAAATCGCTGCGCTGTTGCAACCATTGGCACAAGCCCTCTGCTATGATTCCAGGTAATTCCTTTTAGCGTTATTGTATCTGGCATGTTTTAAATAAGTAAATGGAGAAGGTGGTTCGCACCACCCTCTCTTGTTATATGTTAATTGTAACCCGGGTTCTGTATCAGTTGCGGGTTGTTTAATAATTCAGAAGATGCAAATGGCAAAAGATAGTTGTTTTCATTGAAAACAAGAGGCGTATTGCTGGGAGTTTTCAACAAAGGAAGTTTAACATGGGCAATTTTCCACCGCTTCAGATCGTTATAACGCTGTCCCTCAAGGGCAAACTCCACCCGGTATTCATGGCGTATATAATCACGTAACTTTTCCTTTGTATTATATTTTTCCTCGTCTACCGCTGGCATATTGATGCCGGGGCGTGAGCGCACCTTGTTAATAGCGTTATATATCGACTGGTCGGGAGTTGCTAAAACTTCGTTTTTCGCTTCCGCATACATCAGCAGAATGTCGGCATATCGAAGATGAATATAGTCTTGATCCGTGGTCGTTGCTGTTGACGTAGTGAACGGCGCTTGCGAGAGATCAACATATTTTTCAACCAGGAAACCTGTAGCCGTTGTATAACTGTCCGTCCATGCTACACCTGAGGCGTTTCTCCAGACCTCGCCTGGAAGCCTCACTGTTAGATCCAAACGTGGATCACGGTTGGCATACGGATTGGCGGGATCAAACAGGGATGATTCGCTCGCTGGAAGCCCGTCTTTCATCTCGTAATCGTCAGCCAGATCCTTGTACGGCTGCATCAATGACCACCATCCAAGCTCGATGTTCATGCCTGCTGCTCCAGGAGTGGTACGTTGCGGGTTCACAGGACCAAGATATTGTGTCGAAAACATAATTTCCGAATTAACAGCAGGATTTGCTTGTCCGGCCGCCGTGAACAAAGCAGCATAGTTATTCGATAAAGAGAACAAGCCAGATGAATTGCTCATCAAATCCTCCAATACGGTAACGGCCTGAGTCCACTTCTGCTGTGTTACGAGCACTCTGGCCTTAATTCCCTGTGCACTTCCCTTCACCGCGTGACCATTATACCGGGTATTGGGCAGATGCTGTATAGCAAAATCAAGATCCTCCTCGATGAAGGCGTAAACTTCTTCCTGACTGCTTTTCGCTATTTTGTATTCATCCAGTGATTTCAGATAGTTCCTGTAAACCGGCACACCTCCAAACAGTTGAACAAGGTCGAAATAACACAAGGCACGAATAAAGCGTGCTTCAGCTTTGTATTTATTTTTGTTTTCTTCAGATACGGGTGCCTTATCGATATTATCCAGAAAATAATTGCATGACGATATAGCCCGGTATGGCGTACTGTACATATTTGCGATGGCTCCCGTCACGCCGGCATTGATGCCGCCCGTGGTCAGAATCTGCATGTTAGGCTGGTTCCCGTTTCCCGGGTCCAGATAGGCATTATCGCTAAGGCCATCAAGATATACACGCTCGTATCCAAGGAAATTCTGTTGAAGACGTGAATATACGCCGGTAAGGCCTGTTTGAACATCCGCTTCCGACGTCCAGAATATCTGGCTCGAAATGCTGTTTAAAGGATTCCGGTCTAAAAAGTCATTTTTACATGCAGTGCTTCCCAGTAGAATACTGGCCGTAAGCACACAGGCTATTTTAAATGTATGTCGCATGGCAGTCTTTTAAAATTTAACATTAAGTCCCACGTTATAAATCTTCGCCTGAGGGTACTGGGCGTAATTCCCTGTCGGGCTGGCGCGCTCCGGATCACCACCTTCGTATTTTGTAATGGTGAAGAGGTTATCCGCTGATACATAAACACCCAGATTCTTAGCACCTACTTTCTTCGCCAGAGACACAGGCACCTCATAAGAAAGCATGATGTTTTTAAGTCTCAGGTAGGATGCATCCTGTAGGTAGTAGGTAGAACTACCGTAGCTTGCAACGCCAGAATAACCTGCGATGTAGATGCCAGGAAGCTCATTGCTCCTGTTCTCCGGAGTCCATGCATCCCTCCACTTTGTAGTTGGTGCAGTACCTTGCATAAAGGGGTCGATGCCCCAGTTGTTCACCCGGCTCTTAATTCCCTCTACGCCCTGGAAGAATCCATTTAACTGGAAGCCTTTATAACCTACATTGAAACCGAAGGAATAAGAGAAATCAGGATAATATCCGTCGACTACCCTTCTGTCGTTCACGTCTACTACCCCATCGCCGTTCAAATCCTTCATCTTAAGATCCCCTGCCTTGGGGTTCATGTTCAAAGCGTGTTTTGGAACATTTGGATTGCCGATGTCTTCTACCTGGAAAATGCCGTCCCAGACGTAGAGATAATGTGCGTCGTAAGGTAGCCCGATCCTTCTGATATTAGCACCTGACTCGGCCGGAATACGTATGTCCAGCACCTGATTTCTAGCCGTAGATATGAGACCGTTAACTCCGTAAGTAACCTCGCCAATTCTGTTCTGATGCGTAAGCCCAAGTTCAATACCGCGGTTACGCATCCTTCCGTCATTAAGTGTAGGTGCGGTTAAACCGAGACTTGCCGGGATCGGCTGGCTGGCCAGAATGTCGTACGTTGTCTTATTGAACCAATCAAAGGTAAGCCCTAACAGACCGTTCCTAATGTCCAGATCAAGCCCCAGGTCAAGCATTTTTGTTGACTCCCATCTCAGGCTTTGATCCCGGAAAACGTTGTTTACGGCACCTTGCTGAAGCGTTCCGTTGTCGAATGGATAAAATATATTGTTAATCACCAAGTTATCCTGGTAGAGGTAAGTCCCCACATCCTGATTTCCAAGTATACCATATGATGCTCTCAGCTTGAAGTTACTTAGCCAGTTAAACCGGTCTTTAACGAAACTTTCTTCAGAAACTATCCAGCCTCCTGAGACAGAGGGATAGAAACCCCAACGATAATCAGGCGATACTTTCGATGTTCCGTCATATCGCGCGTTTACTTCTAACAAGTATTTTCCTTTGAAGTTATAGTTGGCACTCCCAAAGAAAGATCGCATCGCCCATTCGGATGGTGCTTGAAGCGAAGGAAGTCTCGGATGGTTAAAATATAACGATTCACCGCCCGGCAGGTATCCCGTAAGGTCTGTCAAGACCGGAGCAACCGTATTAATCCTGCGCCCTCTGAGGTTTTGATTCTTGTAGAACAACTGCTCATAACCTGCCAGGAAGCGAACATTGTGGTCCTTGGCGATGGTCGTGTTATAGGTAGCGGTAGAATAAATAGTCGGATTCAACACTTTTGAGTATTGATCTGTAACACCTAAAATATCAGGCCCGAAGGTATTTCGGGTGTAATCAGCATCAGCAGGTCCCTTTTGAAAGAGAAAAGCATCATAATTTTTCTGGTACATCTTATAGTACTCATCCACGTAATTCATCGCCACCTTGGTTGTCCAGGTCAAACCCTTAAATGGCTTTACATCAATAAATGCCTGTCCGTTGAAGTTGTATTCCTTTGTACTCTGGTTTCCCATGGCGTAATACTCCTGCGGATTACGGTTCCTGCCTTCAAAGGCGTATGCCTTGGAAGCAATTCTACCACTTCCGTCCGCCAGGAACGGGCCGTATAATGGTCCCGCAGCATAAATGGCCAATGTAAGATTCTCTCCGGTGAAGGGAGGTTCATTTCTGTCTTTATAGGTTGCGTTTATTGACGTCCCGATCGTGACAACCTTGCTTATATCATTCGTGTAGCTAAGCAGGCCATTGTATCGTTTGTACTTGTAACCTTTTATCATTGCGTTTTGGTCCAGGTATCCCAGTGACAAATTATACGTGCTCTTTTCCGACCCGCCTGATGCCGAGATATTATGATTGTTCACTGTGGCGGGATTGATATAATAATCAACGTTATCGAAGTTCGGATACTGATTTCTATCTGTTGCATTTCGATACTTTTCTATTTCAGCTTGCTGAAACTGGCTGGTTGCAGGAAGTCCTTGTCTCGTAGCGGCAGCATTGAACATCTCCATATACTCCGCGGAGTTCGTGATCAGGTCAGGTAAAGCAGTTGGCGTATGCCTGGCCACATTTCCTCTGTAGCTGATTACCGTCTGCCCTTTCTTCCCTCTTTTCGTTGTGACCAATATTACGCCATTCGCAGCTCTCGCACCGTAAATTGATGCGGATGCAGCATCCTTTAACACGGTCACTGATTCGATGTCATCGGGTGACAGATTGCTGAAAGATCCTGTCACTCCGTCAATTAACACCAAAGGTTCGTTGGCTGTTCCACCGCTGAATGACCCGCGGCCTCTTATCAGAAAGCTAGGATTGTCGCGCCCCGGCTCAGAGGAATTCTGGGTTACCTGAAGTCCGGTTACACGACCCTGTAAAAGCGAGGCTGCATTTGGTGCTGCTCTCTGCGTCAGGGTGTTACCACTAACAGACGCTACAGATCCAGTGAGGTTGACCTTGCGCTGTGTGCCATAGCCGATTACAACCACCTCATCCAGGGCCTTGCTATCGCTCTTTAGTTGAACATTGACCGAAGTACGGTTTTGAACGGGTACCTCCTGTGTGACAAAACCGATATAAGTAAAGACAAGCGTTGCATTTCCCGACGAGGAGATCTTAAAATTACCGTTAACATCGGATACTGTTGAGAGGGCCGTTCCCTTTACCTTGACACTCACGCCAGGCAACTCCTCGCCGTCTTCAGCGGTTATTTTTCCAGAGATGAGTGATGAACCAGGGGCCTGTGCGTAGATAGCGTCAGAATAACAGACATGGATTAACAGAAATGATACTGTTAAACACATCCTTCCCCAACTAGATAGAGTTAGTTTGAAAGTTTGCATTGTTAAATAATTGATGGTTAGTTAATAATAACCCGGTAGAATCCGGCAGTCTTAAGAAGATCTACACTAGTTTTTTCTCATAAGTTATTTCCCCCATTAGTTGATGTATTAAAATAGTTAGTTGATGTAAATTCAAATATAAATAGTTATTTCATATATAAAAACCCTTTTTGATAATTCCCTAAATGAGTTTATTAAAACATATCACCGGGATTTGTATGTTTGTTAACCTAAACCGCTCTCAATGAAAGAAAAGGAAAGTAAGTACAATGCGCCGGCTTTAGATAAGGGACTGGACATACTGGAGTATCTGTCATCGCAGTCGACACCTCAGTCGCAGACTGAAATTGCTGCCGGAATTGATAAAAACGCAAATGAAATTTACAGGATGTTAACTACCCTGGAAGCCAGAAATTACATCCTGAGAGACGAAATCTCCGGAAAGTACAGACTTTCTCTGAAGCTCTATCATCTCTCCCATCGTCACTCACCGATCGATGAACTACGCAAAGCTGCCCGCTATCCAATAGAAGAGTTAGCCTACCATATTCGGCAGTCCTGCCATATGAGCATTTTGTATATGAGTAAGGTGCTGGTGATCATGCACGCCAAGAGTCCCGAACCGATAGCCTTATCCGTTGAAGAAGGAAATACTTTCCCTCTTTCACTTACTGCATCGGGAAAAGTTTTTCTAGCCTATATGTCTGACTCTGTATTAAAAGAGAGCTTACACGAAAGCAATCTTGATGATGTGACCAAAAGCCAACCGGAGAATTTCTTTGATACGCTAAAAAAGATAAAAAAAGACGGTTACTATATCAAAAGAAGTGAGTTGGCCGAAGGGGTTGTTGATATTGCAGTTCCTGTCTCCATTTCAGCTCAGGGAGTCACTGCATGTCTGACCGTTTCCCGCTTAACTACATTGAATATGAATAAGGGTATTGAAAATGACGAAATCCTTGCTGAAGCCCTTAAGTGTGCCGAAAAAATCAGGAGCAGAATCGGGCAGACGACACCGTTCTGATCCGTTGGACATACGAGCATGTAATATATTTATTACGGGATCGATTGCATAGTTTTCTTGTTTAGACGAACGTGTTTTGCCAGTGTATTTTTTTAGATTCGTTTTTACTAACCAAAATAATATGCTTCGGAGAAAATTCATACAACAGACCGGCACTGTAATGGCAGGTGCCCTCCTTTCAGACTCGCTATTTGCTTCTGCTCTTAATTTGCCCAAGAAAAAGATTGCTATGGTTGGCACCGGCCATAGGGGAACTGGAATGTGGGGTACGGAAGTGCTTCAGGAATATGCACAAACTGTCGAATTTGTGGGGCTCTGTGATAAAAATTCCGGGAGGGTCGCAACAGCAAAGAAAATGATGAATTTAAGTTGCCCTACTTATGTGGATCTTGACAAGATGTTAAAGGAAACAAAGCCAGAGATCCTAATAGTAACTACCGTTGATAGTACACATCATGAGCAGATTGTTAAGGGACTGGAATCGGGAGCTGATGTCATCACGGAAAAACCCATGACGACCGACGAAAAGAAGTGTCAGATGATTCTCGATGCCGAGGCGAGAACAGGCAAAAAAGTATATGTTACTTTTAATTACCGATACTCTCCGCACCGGCAAAAGATCTATGAACTCCTTAACAATGACACCATCGGAAAAGTAACGTCAGTTGACTTTCACTGGTATCTGGATACCTCTCATGGTGCCGACTATTTCAGAAGATGGCACAGGAAAAGAGAGTTTGGAGGCTCTTTGCTGGTCCATAAATCAACGCATCATTTTGACCTCCTGAATTGGTGGCTAAATTCCGACCCGGAAGAAGTTTATGCAAACGGCTCGCTGGAGTTTTACGGAAAAAACAATCCGTTTCGCCACACCCACTGCCGTCCTTGTCCTCATAAAGATAAATGTAAATTCTATTTCGACGTAACGAAGAGCCCGCGCCTGGTCCAGCTTTACGTAGACAATGAGAAGTACGATGGCTATCACCGTGATGGCTGTGTATGGAAAGAAGATATCGATATCTTCGACAAGATGGCCGTTCAAATTAAATATGCAAACAACGTTCAGGTTAGCTATTCTCTCACCACGTATTCACCATACGAGGGCTACCGGATTTCATTCAATGGTACCAAAGGTAAGCTCGACGCATGGATACATGAAAGACAACCCTGGGAGATGGAAAAATATGACGAAATACAGGTTACCAGGAATTTTGGCGACACCGAATATATCCGCATCGACAATACCGAAGAAGGACATGGTGGAGGAGATAAACGCCTGAGACAGCAGCTGTTTAACCCTGGACCTGATCCTTATAAGCAAGGCGCCGGAAGTCGTGATGGTGCTATGTCTATTTTGGTCGGTATTGCCGCCAGACAGAGTATAGACAAAGGAAAGGTCGTGAAGATCAAAGATCTGACTAAACTCAAACCGCACCCGACCAGAGGTAATGCATAGTTTAAAAAGAAGAGTTGCCATGCGCAACTCTTCTTTTTAAAGTCAAATATGCTAGGGATTCGTTGACCACATAGACGAGTCCTTTACAAAAACCCGTCTGTTAAGCTTTAGCTGAGAAATGATAAGCTCTGCAAGATCTTCCGGATGCATTACGCGCTCCTCGTTATTGTTAATCAGATTAGAACTTTTTGCGAGATCTGTTACAACAGTACTTGGTGTAAGTGCCGTTACGCGAATATTATGCTTGCGCATTTCCTGCATCAGCGAATCTGTTAATCCTAAGAGCGCAAATTTTGAAGCACTATAAGCACTAGTAGTTGCTGCACCTTTCAGCCCCGCGGTAGATGAGATATTTATGATATCGCCTGTCTTTCTTTCGATCATCTGCGGTATGACAGACCGCGTTACATAATACACGCCGAACAAGTTTACCTTTAGCTGTGCTTCCCATTCCTCAGGTTCCAAATCCAGGAACTTGCCAAACTTAGCAATACCGGCATTGTTTATCAGTATATCGACGTTCCCGAGAGCCTGCTGAATTTCTGCAACTGCTGTGCTCACAGAGTCGATGCTGCTTACATCTGCCACTGCCATGGCAGACTTTACTCCTTTCGCCTCAATTTCATTCGCCAGGCGCTGAAGGTCGCTCTCCGTCCTTGCTATTAAGCCTACATGTACTCCCTCATCGGCCAAAGCTAAGGCTATTGCTCTCCCGATACCTTTCCCTGCTCCGGTTACCAATGCTATTTTTCCTTTTATAGATTCCATATTAACGCGATTTTACGACACAAACTTAAATACTAAATCGCAGACTCAGATCTGTTCCCCCATTTTATGACAAACTTACTAAACCAATGGGGCCTATTCGTAAAAACACCTTACAGAATCCGGACTGGCTGGGCTTAACAATCCTCTATATGAGACCCTGTTTATCCCGATGTAAGGCCCTGATGAGTCCGACTTTAACAGCTAAAAGTCGGACTCATCAGGGAATAAAGTGGGGGTCTTATCACCTGCATATCCTACTTGTCTAGAATTGCACTAAGTGCATGATGCCACTTAACAGACACCCCATCGACTACAGTCGTCCCGGGGCAGCAACCAGGGAAAATCTTCGCACAAAAAAAAGGTCTGTGATGTAAGTCACAGACCGTTAAAAAAAGTACTGGTTTCTATTAGAGAACAGTTAAGACTTTTTGCGCGACCTTTTTATTACTGATTGCGCCTGGGTTTGGCTGACTCCCCCCAGTGGTGATCATCACCTTTCCCTTCGGCTGGCGAGCGGTTCCGTCTTCACCTACGACAGACAGGTCCTCAGGGTTGAGGGTGAACGATACCACCTGGCTCTCGCCTTTTTTGAGGAATACCCGTTTAAATCCCCTAAGCGATCTTAAAGCAGTTTTATTTTTGCCATCGTGCGAAAGATACAACTGGACAACTTCATCGCCGTCACGGGTACCTGAATTGGTAACCCGAACATTAACGGACACTTTATCTCCCGTCTTTACATTCCCTGGAATATTCAGCTGATCGTAAGTGAAAGTGGTATAGCTTAAGCCATGACCGAATTCGAACAGCGGCTTTCCGGTAAAGTATCGGTAAGTACGGTTGTTCATGGAATAATCATTAAATGGTGGTAGATCGGAATCCTTTCCATAAAATGTTACCGGCAAACGGCCTGCAGGATTGTAGTCACCAAAAAGTACATCTGCTATCGCCGTACCGGCAGACTGTCCACCATACCAGGCATTAACAATTGCCGGAACATTTTCAGCTTCCCAGGGGGTAGCGATAGCACTTCCTGTCATCATTACAAATACAAGAGGTTTACCAGTAGACTGGAGTGCTTTCATCATTTCCGTCTGAACAGCAGGCAATAAAATGGAAGTACGGTCACCTCCATCGAAGCCCACCTCATTCACCTTCATTTCTTCACCTTCAAGCTGCGGCGAAATACCGCCCACATAGATGATCGCATCTGCGTCTTTCAGACGGTTGGCCAATTGCTGGAAGTTCGTTTTCGCAAAATCTCCCGCACGAAGCTTTATAGAAGCCTTTCCACCATCCTGATAGTACTCCATAACTAAACGATAGGTTTTGCCCTTTTCGGTGTTTAACCTGAAGCTTTTCGCCCCCCACCTGTTCCTTGTCCAGGCGTTCAGTTCTTCCTTTCCATTGACAGAAAAGCGGTAACCGTCATCGCCTTCCACTTCAAAGGTGATGCTTCCGGTCTCGGTTGCTTTGTAGTCTGTAGTATAACGTGCGGAAAAACTGTAGGCTTTCATTTGATTCACTACTGTTTCACCTTCCTGCCAGCTATGGTTGATATCCTGTTCGATACGGCTAACGATAGGGCTGCCACTGAGCTCTTTATTGCTGAAATATTCGACTTTCACACCTTTTTTTCCATCAAAGCTGTATTGTGCACTCACATCTCTGTAAATAAGCAATGTGTCCTTTGTGAAGGTAGTCGCACGCTCAAATACCACTTCGGTGCCCGGTCCGAGCTTGTTCTTTATACCTTTCAGGGCAGTTACCACTTCTGATGGAGTTCCGTTGTAGTTTCCAAGAACAGAAATCTCGTTATCGGCATTCGGTCCGAGTACAGCAATCTTCTTCAGCTTTTTACTTAGAGGAAGAACATTGTTTTGATTTTTCAGCAGTACAATGGATTGCTGAGCCATCTTAAGGGCATGCGCGCGGTGCGGCTCACTTTCCAGCACAGAAACCGGCGTTTGTGCATATTTAACCATGGCGACCGGGTCAAACATGCCCAGCTTGAACCGGATGGTAAACAATCGCTTTACGGAAACATCGATTTGTTTCTCGGTTATTTTCCCTTGCTTTACTGCCTGCACCAGCGCTTTATATGCTTCCTCTCCACAGTCAAGGTCTGTTCCGTGCATCACAGCGTCTGCGGAGGCACTCGCTGCATCAGGATGGGTTTTGTGATTTTTATAAAAATCGTCTATCGCCCAACAGTCAGATGTTACATAACCATCGAAGTTCCATTGATTTCTCAGGATATCAGTCATCAGCAGATCGCTTCCACAACATGGCTGACCCTGATAGGCGTTATATGCACACATGACACCTGCAACTTTCCCCCGGACGATCAACTCTTCAAATGCGGGCAGATAAGTGTCCCACAGATCATATTTGCTGACAGTGACATCAAATACATGCCTTAAGGGCTCAGGACCACTGTGGACGGCATAATGCTTGGCGCAGGCGGCGGCTTTCAGATATTTCGGATCGTCCCCCTGAAGCCCGTGAACAAAGGCTTTGCCCAGCATAGCCGTCAGATAAGGATCCTCCCCGTAGGTTTCCTGACCTCTGCCCCAGCGGGGATCTCTGAATATGTTTATGTTCGGCGTCCAGTAAGTAAGGCCGACATAGCGCTGACCCTCTTTTCCGTCAGCAATAGCCTTGTTATAGATTGCCCTGCCTTCTAAAGCTGAAAAGTCAGCCATATGAAATAAAGACAAGGTGTCAAATGTAGCTGCCATACCGATTGCCTGCGGAAATACGGTTACCTTATAAGGCGTACGCGCCACTCCGTGAAGTACTTCGTTCCACCAGTCATATGCCGGAATCCCGAGACGCTCAATAGCTGGTGCGGCATTTAACATCTGTGCTACCTTCTCTTCCAAAGTCAGCTTCGAAACAAGGTCATCCACCCGTGCCTCAATGCTTTTCGCGGGATCCTGAAAGAGATAGGTATAAGGAGCTTGTTGCGGAGGCTTGAAGGACGTGGTTGCCACGAGGATCAATACAATCAGTAGGTTAAGTGGTTTGTTCATGGAAAAAATTTTAATGTTCAGCTTCATGCCAACGTTGGTATTTTAGGTTAAGTTAGTTGAATCGTTTCCATAAAACTATAAATTTATCCTGTGTCTTTATTGAAAAAAGAGATATTTAGCGAAATATGCGCGTATCAATCATCTTTTTTACAGACATTGCATGGTAAGGTATATCGAAGGCATTAAATTTACTCCCCCTACTACATCATAAAATGAAACTTTTTTTCCTTGTCTGCAATTTTCTGCTCTTATCTTGTATTGTCTTAGGTCAGACTTCCGTGCAGCTTTCTTCGTCAGAAATTAAACTAGGCATTCAGAAGCTCAGAGTTACAGGCAGCGTGCTGTATATCGCCGCGCATCCTGACGACGAAAACACGCGGTTGTTGTCTTACCTGGCCACTGAACGCCAGGTAAGAACCGGTTATCTTTCACTAACGAGAGGAGATGGAGGGCAAAATCTGATCGGCACAGAACAAGCTGAGGAGCTTGGGCTGATTCGCACACAGGAACTCCTGGCAGCAAGAAAAATAGATGGAGCGGAACAATTTTTCACCAGAGCCAATGACTTTGGTTTCTCCAAGACATCCGAAGAGACGTTCAAGATCTGGAACAAAGACAGCATTTTGTCAGATGTTGTATGGGTAATCCGAAAGTTCAGACCTGATGTTATCATAACGCGCTTTCCACCTGATGCCAGGGCCGGTCACGGACATCATGCAGCTTCTGCTATTTTAGCAATCGAAGCATTTAAAGCAGCCGCAGATCCCCTCGCCTTTCCAGAGCAGCTTTCCTTTGTCAAGCCCTGGAAGTCACACCGCATTTTATGGAATACGTTCAATTTCGGGGGAAATAACACAACGAGCGAAGATCAACTGAAGATTGATGTGGGACAGTATAATGCTCTTCTGGGCCAGTCTTACGGGGAAATTGCATCTGAGAGCCGCTCACAGCACAAATCACAGGGATTTGGAGTAGCCAAGCAAAGGGGTGAATCGTTTGAATACTTTCAATTGTTAGGCGGTGCACCTGCCAGGAAAGATCTTTTGGAGGGCAGGGAGGAGAATTGGAAAATAGCACCAAACGGTGCTTCCATTGCCAAGCTCGTTGCAGAGGTTAACCGCGATTACCGGATCGAGTCGCCAGAAAAGTCTGTGCCCGCATTGCTACGGCTATACGAAATGATGTCGGGTCTTCCGGATCAACAACTCAAGGCGCTAAAAATGGCCGAAGTAGCGGATCTCATTCTTGCAGCGAGCGGCACGTGGTTCGAAGTATATGCGTCAGAGCCGGCCTACTCTATTACAGATAGTATCCCTCTAAGAATTCAGGCCATCTCCCGATACCCGGGTGGTGCAGCTATCGCTCCAATCATCAGCGGAGCTTCAGAGCAGAAAACTTCGTTAGCCTATAACCGGATGGAGTCTCTGGATGAACGTGTTAAAGCATCTCGTCTAAGTCAGCCTTATTGGCTGGAAAACGCACATCCGATAGGCGAATACAAGATCAGCAACAGGGAATATATTGGCATGGCTGAGAGTCCTGCTCCGCTTGCAATCACAATCAACCTTCACATTGACGGCCGGACGATTCCATATAACAGACCCGTAGTCTACAAATTCACCGATCCTGTACGGGGTGAGGTGTACCGCAAGCTGGAAGTGACTCCGCCTGTCGTTATCGCTCTCCAAAGCTCCCGCTTACTTTACACGGATGAGCAACCGCAATCCTTAGAGGTGAAGTTGAAATCGTTCAATAGCGCTGCTAAAGGTGATTTGCGGCTCAAATTACCAGATGGATGGACATCAAATCCGCAATCAGTTCCCTATCAGATGACGACCAAAGGAGAAGAGCGAACATTCAGATTTGAGGTAAAAGCGGGTCAATCGGCCGTATCAGGACAGTTGACCGCTGAGTTAACCACTGACGGAGTCACGTGGAGCAAGGCAATGAGAAGCATTCACTATGATCATATCCCGGCCACAACCTGGTTTCCGGAAGCTGCCATTAATCTGGTGCGACTGCAAGTCAGGAAGGCAGGCAACAGGATTGGATATATACCCGGAGCCGGCGATCTTATCCCCGAGTCTTTGAAGCAAATGGGATACGAGGTGATCATGCTGAGCCCGGGATCCCTGGATAACATTGACTTGAGCTCTTTTGACGCCATTGTTGCCGGCATACGACTTTACAACGTTTCGCCCGCTATCAAACATGCCAATGATAAACTTTTAAAGTATGTAGAGGACGGTGGTGTATTACTCGTACAATATAACGTCAGCCAGCCTTTGATGCTCCCTAATATTGGCCCTTACCCTTTTTCCATTACGCGTAGCCGGGTAACCGAGGAAGATGCACCCGTTAAGATGCTTCATCCAGAACACCGGATCTTCAATTACCCGAATAAGATCACTGCCCGGGACTTTGATGGCTGGGTACAGGAACGAGGTTTATATTTCGGCGGTTCAATTGATCCGAGGTATGAATCGCTGCTTGCCATGCGAGATATGGGCGAAGTTGAAAATACGGGAGCTTTATTTGTTTCAAACTATGGAAAAGGTAGATTTGTCTATACCGGTTTGTCTTTTTTCAGACAACTCCCTGCTGGCGTACCTGGCGCCTACCGTCTGTTTGTAAATCTTATTTCCCGCTGAAAATGAAAGAGAACAAAGAAGGCCTTCCTCCTTTCATACGATCCTGGAAGCAATTTTACCTGATCATTTTATTATGGCTCATTTTCATGATAGCCGCTTTCTCCGTGATAACTAATATTTACTCATGAGCTTAGTTGATTGGGTTGTTCTTGGAATAACATTAGCTTCGATAGTTATCTATGGCGTATGGAAGAGCAGTGGCAGCCGAAATATGGACCACTATTTTCTGGGAGATCAGTCTTTGCCATGGTACCACGTCGGGCTGTCTGTTATGGCGACACAGGCAAGCGCCATCACCTTCCTGTCGGCACCCGGACAGGCGTTTTCAGATGGGATGAGGTTTGTGCAGTTCTATTTCGGCTTACCTCTGGCGATGATTGTTCTCTGCATCACGTTCGTGCCAATCTTTCACAGGCTGAAGATCTATACTGCCTACGAATATCTTGAGCAACGATTTGATCTTAAGACCCGCGCTTTTACCGCGTTTCTGTTCTTGATACAGAGGGGTTTATCTACAGGCATCTCTATCTATGCTCCTGCTATTATTCTATCGACCATACTGCAAATTGATACCCTTTACACAACCCTGTTTACCGGCGGATTGGTGATCATATACACCGTTTATGGGGGAACTAAGGCGGTATCATACACACAGCTTCTACAGATGAGCATTATCTTTTCCGGACTCTTTTTGGCGGGGATCGTTGTTGTTATGCTTTTACCGGATAATGTAGGTATGCACAAAGCCTTGCATATTGCCGGCAGCATGGATCGGATGAATGTAATCGACTGGAACTTTGACTGGGACAACCGCTATACGGTGTGGACCGGAATTCTGGGAGGCTTCTTTTTGCAGCTCTCCTATTTTGGCACTGACCAGTCGCAGGTAGGGAGGTATCTTACCGGAAAGTCTGTTAACCAGAGCAGGCTCGGGCTCATCATGAATGCCGTAGTAAAGATCCCGATGCAGTTTTTGATTCTCCTGATCGGTGTGCTGGTATTCGCTTTTTATCAGTACAATCAGCCTCCTTTGTTCTTCAATAGCTATGAAGTAAAGCGCATATCTGAGTCTCCGCTCAGCAAGGAATACAATCAGCTAGATGAACGGTATCAGGCAGAATTTCAGGAGCGGCGGAAAGTTGCTACGCTACTTGCTGAAGATAGCGAGAATCCACTGCTGAGGAAACAGGTCAAAGAGTCGAACCAGGCTATGGAAAAGACCAGGGACGAAGCGACTGCTTTGATGAAGAGGAACAATAAGGAAGCGGATACCAACGATTCGAATTATGTCTTTCTAACTTTCGTTACGCAGCATCTTCCAAAGGGGCTGGTGGGACTGCTGATTGCGATCATCTTTCTTGCCTCGATGGGTTCTATAGCCAGCGCATTTAATTCCCTGGCTTCCACCACTTCGGTGGATATCTATAAGCGTTTGATAAATCCAAACGCCAGTGAGGAGAACTACCTTAAGTTTTCCAGGGCCAGTACCATCGGATGGGGACTGATCAGCATCGGCATGGCGCTATACGCCGGAAAAATGGGGAATCTGATTGAGGCCGTCAACATATTAGGTTCGCTATTCTACGGAACTATTCTAGGCATATTTGTAGTAGCCTTTTATGTTAAATGGGTTAAGGGAAATGCCGTTTTCGTGGCGGCGGTTGTGGCAGAAGTTTTAGTATGCCTGGCGTACTACTATGAAGTAATGGCTTATCTCTGGCTAAACGTACTCGGCTGTGTACTGGTGGTCATCTTCAGTATTCTTGCTGAAATGCTGCTTCCAAAACAAGAGGAGAAAGCGACGCTTCGGGGAGCAGGTGGAGGATAATCACCGGGGGTACTTTCCTGGACGTCTCAAAGGAAATCTAAAGATCACTGCGCCTGCTATCGGCAGGACGCAGTTAAAGTGTTGGTTATTTACCGGCTTCTGCTATCAGTTTCTTATTCAAAGCGACGTAATCGGGATTATTCTGAGCCTCAGCTTTCTTCATAGAGCTTTGAGCCGCAGCTATTGCACCCTTCTTATCATTCTTCTTTAATAAGATCTTTGCTTTAAGATGCTCTACCCAATAGGCGTCGGGTTGTAACTTTACCGCCTCAGTAGCCCAGGCCGCAGCTTTGTTGATGTCAAGCCCTTTTTCAAAGTAATAGCTTGCTGCCTGAAAATAGGGTTTCTTCTCACCCTTCATCGCCTGATCGATTGATGCAAGGATCCTGTCGTCTATATCCGCTTTGACGGTAAATCCTACCGCGACATTAGCCCATAACAGCTGGATATCAACAGCGTTCGCCGTTTGATTGGTGAAAAGAATGGTGAAATTTTCCACGTTCAAAGGAAGTTGCTGTGGTGCAGCGCTGAACCTCATCAGATCATCGGCTTCCTGATAACCCGAAGATCCCCATAAAGAGAGCTTTTTGCTTAAGATAAATGTCCATTGGCTCTCTCCTGGTATGGTGTAAAGTGCATATTCCCCGGCGGGTACTGGCTTTCCATTGATGGAGACTGGCTCGCCGAACTTGATCTTTGTAGGGGAATTAGCTCCTGTCCGCCAAATTTGCCCGTATGGAACCAGGTCACCAAAAATAGTCCTTCCCTTCACTGCCGGTCTGGAATAGCTTACCGAAATATTGGAAAGTGCAAACTCCTGGGTAACTGTTTGGGCAGGGCTCGGAGCAGGCAGCTTCACATCCTGGGCTTGCAGGTTAGCAGACAGCATTACCCCCGCGACTGCCATCACGATAACTCTTCTTATTTTGTTCATAATGTTATTTATATTTAACAAATTAAGGGATAAATTAAGAAAGTTCCCTCAGTAAGACCAATTCCTAGGATGTTTAAGAGATTTGTTACACTATTTTTAATTTCGACGTCGGCTCAGGGCTACGGACAGAAAGCCCTCCAGTTAACCGTTTCCAACAACGGAGATGCAAGGAAGAGCAGTATTATAAGCTTCCCGTACAAACAATCGGCAGGCAAGGCACAACTCCAGCTCGTTGATCGCGTGAGCAAAGCCATATACCCTGTTCAGGTGCTGCCGGGTGGTGAAGCGGTCAGCATAATTGACATTGATGCCGGTGAAAAGAAGGTTCTCAGCCTCGCGAAAGCAAAGAAGGCACAGGCCACTATAACAGCGATTAAGTCGCAAACGGATTATAGCGTTATGCTTGCGGGGAAGCAAGTTCTAGGCTTCCAGACAGGTCAGGCGCCTTTGCCGGATGGTGTAGCCCCTGTCTACAGAAGGGGTGGTTATGTGCATCCAGTACTTTCGCCCGGCGGACTACAGATAACAGATGATTACCCGTCAGATCACAAGCATCATCATGGGGTATGGGCAGCCTGGACTAAAACGTCGTTCCGTGGAAACAAGCCGGATTTCTGGAATGTAGATGATAATACAGGTGCCGTACTTTTCGAAGGAATTGACCATATTCAATCGGGCCCGGTATTGGCATTGCTCTCAGCAAAAAACAGCTATATAGATAAGACGTCAATACCTCATACGAAGGTTTTAGATGAAGATTTTACCGTTCGCGTTTTTAACCTGACAGGATCGGACAAGCCTTATTACTTGTTTGATGTTGAGCTGAGACAAGAATGTGCGACGTCAGATCCCCTTAAGCTCCTGCATCATATATATGGCGGCATTGCCTTCCGAGGTAACGGCGAATGGAACGGAACGGGCAATGCAAACTTCCTTACTTCGGTAGGAAAGGACAGAGAGACAGGGAATGCCACGGCTGCCGACTGGATCCGCGTCAGCGGAAATGTAGCTGGTCAGGAAACCGGGATTACCATTCTGTCTCACCCTGAAAACTTTCGGGCTCCACAACCGCTAAGGATTCATCCGAAAGAGCCTTACATCAGTTTCGCTCCGTCTCAGGCCGGAGAATTCGTGATCGAGCCCGGAAAACCCTATATAGCGAGATATCGGTTCATCGTTTATGACGGTGATGCAGATATTCGTTTTATAGACCGCATGTGGCGTGATTACAGTAAGCCGCTGGAGGTAAAAACTACAATGGGCGAGGATCAGGATTAGCATCGGCCCTGCGTTATGCCCACCAGTCAGAACTGGATCTCCGGAGGAAATGCTACGCGCTAATATTTGTCTATAGAAGGTTAATTACCGGTCGATCTCGGCCGCCACATAGTCTATAAACGCCCTTTGAAGCCTTTTGGTGAGCGGACCTCCATCCTCTGTCTTAAACACTTCGTTACCGTCTACCCTGACGGAAGTAACCGCGGTAATCTGTACGGTGGTTCCGGTCAGAAAAACCTCATCTACATACTTCATCTCATCGGTTCGGACAGCTTCCTCTTTAAAGGCGAAGCCTAGCTTTTCACACAGGCCTATTACCACCTTCCTAGTGATGCCGGGCAATATATGATGACCCTCAGGATGTGTGTATACCGTATTGTCTTTAACGAAAAAAACAGATGTGTGTGAGCCCTCTGTAATATATCCATCCCTGGAAAGAAGGTTTTCAAGGACTCCTTGCCGGTGGGCTTCGTTGTTTGCCTGCACGTTCGCCATTAAAGAAATGGATTTGATATCGCACCTGTGCCATCGAATGTCCTCGGAGACGATTACACCGGCGAGCTTACTCTCAAACCCCTTCAATGTGATGGGGTAAGCATAGAGCAGAATACTGGGCCTTACACCTTCAGGAAAAAAATGGGTTCGCGGTGCTACCCCTCTGGTCACCTGTACATAGATTGCTGCATCAGAGGAGTCCAGGGACGACCGCCTGAGGCACTCGAGCAACAGGGGCTGTAGGTCGCCAACGTTGAAGTCAATCGCGACCGCGTTCAAGCCGTTTTGAAACCGCGTCATATGTCCCTCCAGGGCAAATGGCTTCCCCTTATAAACGGGGATGACTTCGTAAATCCCGTCACCGAGCATATATCCGCGGTCGAAGACCGAAACATACGCGCTATCGTGAGACAGCCATTCTCCGTTGAGGTAAACGAGGTCAGGAAAGGATTTCTTGGTAACTACCATGCGATAAGATGTCAAAAATGATTAATGAACAGTATACAGTTGTTACAACAATGTACACAAATAAATAAACAATCAGGAAGATTCCTTTTTTATTTACGAAATCATTCGTAATATTACATACGAAAATATTCGTAGATAAGAATGTCCAGCAAACCAACAGATAGTGAATTAGAAATCCTGCAGATCCTTTGGGAGCTTAAAAGCGCCACGGTAAGGGAAGTGAATGAAGCGTTGTCGAAAAACAAGGATAAAGAAGTAGGCTATACTACAACGCTTAAGCTCATGCAGATCATGCATGAGAAGGAATTGGTTGTTCGCGACGTAAGCTCCCGGACACATATTTACAAGCCTTTAATCAGTCAGAAAGACACACAGGTCAATCTGGTGAGCAAGATTATCGACACGGTGTTTAACGGCTCGCCATCCCAACTGGTCATGCAGGCTCTTAACAGCAAGAAATCCTCTCCAAAGGAAATAGAGCTTATACGGAAATACTTGGAACAGATGCAAAAACAATAAAATTATGGAAACCTCTGCATTTATTGAAGCCTTGACCGAAACGCTGCTTATTTCGACAGCGCAGGCTTTTGCGATTGTGCTTTTTTTCAGAGTAATGTTTGGTGCAGTACCGGATATCCCTTCTGCAATCAAATACCGGCTATGGTATTCGTCGCTCGTTCTGATTTTTGGCCTTTTCGTTTATACCTTATTTTCGCTTTACAACCAAAAGCTTGAGCTGGACACCTTAACCAGGGTAGTATCGGAAAATCATGCCGGGACACATCAAATCAGCTGGTTGGATAAGGCAGAGGCATGGAAACAAGAATATGCTGGCTGGATTGCATCGTTATATTTAGCGGGTGTTGGTATACAGTTTCTGTCTCTTGCTTTCGCATGGTTCCGGACGCGGACTTTGGGTAAGTCCGATCCGCTTTTGGAAGAACCTGTATGGATAGCAAAATTAAACGCACTGCGCCGGCAGCTCGACATTGTGAAACATGTCAGCCTGCATGTTTCAGAAAAGATCAAGGTTCCGGTAACAGCCGGTTTTTTAAAGCCTGTTATTATATTACCTCTGGCAATGGTTTCCAGGCTTAGCCCGGAGCAGGTCGAATCTATACTATTACATGAGTTAGCGCATATTAAAAGGCTTGATTATCTATGGAATATAGTACAAAAGGTTATCGAAAGTATACTTTTCTTTAATCCTTTCGTTTGGCTGATCGTTAAAGAAATACACAAGGAACGTGAGTACTGCTGTGATGAAATCGTCGTTAGCAAAACGTCGGATCCCCTGACGTACGCAAAAGCCTTGCTCCAACTAGAGGTCCAGGTAAAGTATAACGAACTGGCCATGGCCGCCAGCGGTGAAGAAAAGTATCCGCTTCTTGACAGGATCAAGAGAATTTCGGGAATGAAGAATCCCGATCCTTCGCCTAAAACAGGCCTGATCGTCTTGGTTACCATACTGTGTGTGGGCTTGTCTCTTGCTGTTGCATTACCACAAGAAGAAACGGATGTTATTGTTGTTAAAAACGAAGCGTTATCCGATAAACGGCAGGAAATAACCGTTCAAAAGGTTGAAGAAACCATATCTTCATCAGATAATGATGAGGGCCGGCCGGTGCTGAATAAATACCTGCTGAAAGCTTCCAAAAAGACGGATACCGTATGTTTGGAAGACGCAACGATGGGCCTGCACCAGAGAGAGCTCCGGAAACATGCTGAAATAGCCAGGGAACACGCATTGCTTCAGGCGAAACACCATGCGAGCGTCCGCCAGCATGCTGAGGAGGTAAAAAAGCATTTCGAGAGTCAGGAATGGAAAGACATGCAAAAAAAATTGGCTGAGCACAGCGCAGCTGTAGCCGAGGCCGCCCTGGATGCACAGTATCTTGACGAGCTCCCTCTTCCTCCTCCTCCTCCTGAGCTTCCAAAAGAACAGGGAAAGCTGCATCTGCAAATCGAAAAACTGCAAAGAAAGTTCGAAAGTCCGGAATGGCAGGCCAAGCATATGGCACTTCTCAGAAAATTAACCCATGTTACCAGGAAGGTAACATCGGTCGATTGGGATAAAAAAGGTGAAGATATTGGGATTCAGGTAGAAGAGCTGGTAAGAGGATTCGATGCCTTGCCCTAGGCAATTACTTTCTGCCTCTGCCGCAACCACTGGATTAAATCTCACCTGAGCCTCTCTTCAGCCCTGCTATATCGATTTTACCCATCTTCATTAAGGCCGCGGTCACTTGCGGACCTGTGACCGGGTCTTTCATCAGGTTGCTTAACGCGGAAGGAACAACCTGCCACCATACGCCAAAGGAGTCCTGACACCAACCGCATTGGCTTTCTTTGCCCCCTTCAGTGAGATTGAGCCAGTAGAAGTCAATTTCCTCTTGTGACTCGCAACTCAGTACGAGGCTTATACCCTCGTTAAAGCTGAAGCCATGCGGCATCGAACTGTCCATCGCCGCGAAGCGGCATCCGTCGATATAGAACTGGGAGTATTTGATATTTCCCGTCGTATCCTGATCACCAACTTCGTAACGGGCTATCAATTCGATATCAGAGTTTTTAAACAAGGAGGTGTAAAAGTTAATGGCCCGCTCTGCATTTCCGTTCTGCTGGCCTACAAACATCAAAGACGGAAAGACGTCGGGGTTCTCGAGGTCCTTCTTTCCAAGACTAAGCTGCCATGAAACCCCGTACTGGTCTTGCACCCATCCGTACTTATCGCTCCATGGATAGCTATTTAGCGGCATCAGAACATTCCCGCCTTCGCTGAGTAAGGTCCAGGCGCGATCGATTTCCTCTTCTGAACCGCAGATAGTAAAGAAAGATATGCATGGATTAGGTCTGAACTGCGGACCTCCGTTGAGTCCCATAAATGGCTTATTTTTAATGGAGAAGGTGCACACCAAAGGTGTACACTCTTCCAATTTGGCATCGTTGAAGGCACGGCAGTATAGCCTGGCGGCTTCTTCTGCTTTTCCATCAAACCAAAGGCAGGGATAAACAGGTCTTTTCATCATATCGGTTAGCTACTTAATTGCCGTGATCTATTTCTTGGGAAAATTTTTGTCTGCTTTGACTTCCTCGATTTGGAGTGTATGCCTGGAGGTGTGTCCGGCAATAAATAAGAAAGACTGAAAAGCGTCAATGGGTCCGAATGGAGAGTCACTGATGTGATTACGGAGGTCGCTCTCTTGCACGCCTTCTAAATACGCTAGAATCACTTTTCTACCATCTTGCAAATCATCGAGTGCCTTTGAAGCGTTATTGAGTTGATTCTTTCCGGTTATATCGTCAGTCGCTTTGGCTTTAAAGGACCTGTCATTGATTCCTTTGATAATGTCCTCGTCTTTCGACTTAACTTCCGACCGGCGCTCTGGGGTAGCGGGCTTCTCCATTGCCTGCTTAGCATAATCGAATAGCACTTTTTCAGTGGCGACAATGTGCTCCATGCACTCCCCCACAGACCATTTGTCAGTCGCAGGCTTGAAATAGAGTTGTGCCGGACTTAAACCTTCGGTACTTTTTTTAAGGGCGTCAAAGGTCTGCTGATAATAATTCAGCAGAAAGTTTTTTCCGTTCAATGATGCGACCGAATGCTGATCGACTGAAGCTTGTTGTGCGTTGATGCTGCCAGCTGCTAATAGTAGCGCCATCAACATGTATCCGAAGCTTTTCATAAGTTTGGTTGTTGGTTAGCGTAGTTTATCATCCAGAAAGTGCCGAATTTGTCCTGGAATGAACCGAAGTAGTCTCCCCAAAACATATCTTCCAACGGCATTTCGATTTTGCCTCCTTCAGACAGTCCATTAAAGATTCTTTCTGCTTCCTCCCGGCTATCCGGGGAAACGGATATATAATTATTATTTCCGTTCACTAACGTGTGCCCCTGTGATTTGATACAGTCAGACGCCATTAGAAACTGCCCATCGCCTATAGGGATGGAAACATGCATGGCCAGGTTTTTTTCCTCTTCCGACAGGCCTTCTGTCCCCGGTGCCGAGCCCATTTTCTGGATGAATAGTTCACCACCAAAGACCGATTGATAGAACTGGAACGCTTTCTCGGCGTTTCCGTCAAAATTAAGATAGGGATTGAGCTTCATGTTGAGATTAATTTAGTTATGTAGTTGTATTCAAGCCTTTGCTTGATAGACCAAAACTAACGTAACCTCAGGAAAAGCCACTTACCATAAGACAAGAAAAACCTCTAACTTTCCCTTACAAGTTCTTTCCTGATCCTGCTAAGTGATGTGTCCGTAATACCTAAGTAACTGGCGATATACTTTAAAGGGGACTGCTGGAGAATTTGGGGGTGCCTTGAACGTAAGGTTTTGTAACGTTCGCTTGCCGAATCTGTTATCATAGAGATGGTACGTTGTTTCAATTCAAATAAGTTTCCTGACATCCAGGCCCGTCCCCACTCGTTAAATCCTTTAATCGAATGATACAAGACTTGGAAATCGTTAAATGGAATTGAGTAGCACTCGCAATCTGTAAGCGCCTGAAAATACTCTACCGCCGGAATCCCGTGGAATAGCGATATCACATCAATGGCCAATTCGTTTTCGCCGACAAAACCGGTGGTGATATCATTTCCCTCGAAGTCATACACATAAGACCGTATAAGGCCCTTCTCCACACAGAAGTACATTTTTGCCACCTGATCCTTTTTTAACAGGTAATCCCCTTTCCGGAAGTAGACTTTCTTGTGGGCGTTTATTATGGTGTTGACATCCTCAGCAGATAGCAAAGGGTGTTGATAGATTAACTGTAAAGCTGACATCTCTGTTGGTCCGTTATTAGGGTTTTGGTAGATAATCGTTTTGATACTTACTAACTTAATAAATTCACCTGAAAAATACCATGATATACGGGTGTTCATTCAAAATATAAACAGGTCTTTGTAATTTTACCCCTAAACCAGAATGTCATGAAAACTTTCATACTGTTGATCCTTTCCGCCTTTGCTTGTAGCTGTGCACTCAAGAAAGATCCGCAAAGCTCCCGCTCCTATAAATCCGGCGAGTTGGAGGTCAAGCCGATTGCCGAAGATGTATATCAGCATATTTCCTACCTGAAGACAGAGAGCTTTGGCCGTGTTTCTTGCAACGGTATGATCGTTGCCAACCATAATGAAGCGATTATTATTGACACTCCCACGGATGAAAAAACGTCAGCTGAATTGATCAGTTGGGTCGAAAACTCCCTTCGCTGCAAGGTTAAGGCTGTTGTAGCTACTCATTTTCATGATGATTGTCTTGGCGGGCTCAATGCCTTCCATACGCGTGGAATTCCGTCGGTTGCAAATGAACGTACTATAGCTTTGGCCAAGGAAAAAAATCTGCCCGTTCCACAATCGGGCTTTGCAGATAAGAAGACGCTTAGGGTAGGAACTCAGCAAGTGCTTCTCGACTATTCAGGAGAAGGCCATACTCGTGACAACATAATTGCCTACTTTCCCCATGAAGGCATCATGTTCGGAGGCTGCCTGATCAAAGAACAAGGTGCGGGTAAAGGCAACTTGGCGGATGCTAATATAGCTGCCTGGGCGGAAACGATTATTTCATTAAAAGCCCGGTATCCTAACACCCGGATGGTCATTCCCGGGCATGGAAAGATCGGCGGCCCCGAACTGTTTGATTACACGGCTGACTTATTTAAAAAGCCTTAGGTGCTGACAATGTGCGCTTTGAGGAATTTCAAAAATGTAGAATCTCAACACGTTAATGTGGATATTCTACTGTTTATTTAACAATGCATGCAGTCAGATGATTCACAGGCCGGTACGAACGAAATCCCTTGGGAGCATCCTTACTTATTGTTTTGGATTGTCCGGATCTGCGGATAGCGTGCTAGTCTGAAAGTAAAAGAACAGGATTTTACTTAAGCATTGGAATAGCGCGCTTACAAAATTGAATCGCTAAGCCCCATGGATCACGCATCATTACCAGATGCGATCCATCATCCAGGACATCGTCAGACACGGTGGTAGCACCCGCATTTTCCAATCTCGTTCTATCCTGCTCCGGAGCTTCAGATACAAACGCGAGATGCACAATTAATGGGTCCAAGTCACGATAGTTGGGCACCTGATCAACGGGATTTGTGTAAACTTCGATCATTATCTGACCACTATCATCCGCCAGAAACGTCATAAAAGGGGCTTGGTTCTGCTGTTTTATAATCGATAGTCCCAGATTTTTTACATACCATTCGGCCATATTGATTGGGTCTTCCACATTAAGGGCGAAGTGTTCTATTTTCATGTGTTCTTTTAGTTGCCCAATAATACTAATTATCAAATTAACTGAGTTTCTTTTTAAAAAACTCCACCGTACGATTCCATGCAAGTTCAGATGCTGCTTGGTCATAACGTGGCGTTGTGTCGTTATGAAACCCGTGATTCACTTTCGGATAGATATACGCCTCATAGGATTTTTCATACTCTTTCAAGGCAGCTTCATAAGCAGGCCAACCTTCGTTAACACGCGTATCCAGTTCGGCGTAGTGGATCAACAGCGGTGCATTGATCTTCGGAACGTCCGTCACAGGAGGCTGTCCACCATAGAACGGGACCGAAGCTGCGAGGTCTGGTATTCGCACGGCCATCATATTCGATATCCAGCCACCGAAACAAAATCCTACCACCCCCACTTTCCCGTTGCAATCCTTGTGATTTTTCAGATATTCATATGCAGCAATAAAATCCTCCAGCATTTCATCCCTATCGCGCTTACTCTGCAATGTTCTGCCATCATCATCATTGCCAGGATATCCGCCGAGCGGCGTTAAGGCGTCCGGAGCTAAACTAACAAATCCGGCTAATGCGGCTCTTCTCGAAACATCTTCTATGTGTGGGTTCAGACCTCGGTTCTCGTGGACCACAATAACCCCACCAAGCTTCCCTTTCGCGTCAACCGGCGAAGATAGCAGACCCTTGATCTCGCCCCCCCCTTTAACAGACGGGTAAGAAATAAAATCAGACTTAAGCCGCGGATCATCTTCCTTAACCTGAATCGCATGAATATAGTCAGGACTAAGAAAACTCATGAGCGAGGTTACGGTTAGGCCGCCAACCGCAAATAACGATAGTTTTTGCATAAAATCACGTCGGTTTACCCGGTTATGCGCGTAATCGTCATATAGGTCAAATACTTCCTGCTTGATGTCCTCTTTTTTAATTTCTTTCATAGTTTCTGTCGGTTAAGATGGTATCTAATTGATTACAAGATATTAAAAATACATGATTATCGGCAGAACCAGCATGGATAAAGCATGAAGATTTTTGTTTGTAGCTCCGTGTTATACGTTAACTTTGCGGCTCAAATATGATATGACCATTTCGATTTTCAGCGATGAGGTCGTTTCTTCTGCAGACATATGAAACGGCTCTGGAAACTATACTTAGGATCTTACGAAGGCCTTTCCAGGCCAGTATGGATGTTGGCGGTTATTATGCTGATTAACCGCAGCGGTGCAATGGTAATACCATTCCTGGGAGTTTATATGACGCAGTCGCTGAACTTCAGCCTGACAGAGACGGGTACGGTTCTGAGCTGCTTCGGAATCGGTGCGATTTGTGGTTCCTGGGCGGGTGGCTGGCTTAGCGATCGCATGGACCACTTTAATATCCAGCTATTTTGCTTGCTGCTTTGTATTCCGATATTCTGTCTTCTGCCAGCTCTTACTGATCCGTTAAGCCTTTCGGCAGGTGTATTTGTACTGAGTGTTGTTTCAGAGACATTCAGGCCTGCAAATTCAGTAGCTATCGCATCATACACGAAGGAGGAAAATATCACAAAGGCATTTTCCTTAAACAGAATGGCCGTAAACCTGGGATTTTCGATCGGCCCGGCGCTCGGCGGCTTTCTGGCTGCTTTTTCTTATCGCCTCCTGTTCTATGGTAATGCCTTAAGTTGTGCGATTGCAGCAATGGTATTTTATGCCTTCTTCAGGAAACGGGCAAGAGAACATCATAAAAAAACAAGTGAGAGACCGGGAAGGAAAAAAGGCACCTCTCCATGGAAAGATGCTCAATTTGTACTATTTAGCTTGTTTTGCTGTCTCTATACCATTTGCTTCTTTCAATTACTCAACACATTGCCGCTTTTTTACAGGGAGGTGCATATGCTTGATGAATGGAATATAGGACTCATATTGGGGTTCAGTGGGCTCGTGGTCTTTTCCCTCGAAATGCTGCTGGTACACATCGCGGAGAAACGCCTGAGTGCATCAGCCGTCATTATCCTGGGCACATTACTTTGTGGCGCGTCTTATCTGATGTTGTTGTTGCCGGGAAGCCTTATCATCCTTTACACGTCGATCTTTGTGCTCTGTATTTCAGAGATACTTGCAATGCCGTTCATGTCGACAGTTGCTATGCAGCGCGCTACAGCCGAAACCAGAGGCGCCTACATGGGGATGAACTCTCTCGCTTTTTCAGTGGCTTATGTTCTTTCTCCTTTTCTGGGAACCCGTATTGCACATAACCTCGGCTTTGATATGCTATGGTCATTGACCGGCCTCGTAACGATCCTGGCAGCGCTTGGCTTTTGGTGGGTTATGAAGAGAATGAAACTGTAGTTTGCTATGCCGGAGGTACAGGAGCATTATCAGCAATCAGCTTTTTCTGTTTAAGCTCTGTCCAAAAGTCCGCAGGGATTTTTTCAGAGAATGAGGCAGCGTTCTCCACGGCCTGTTGCACAGTATGCGCCCCAGGAATGACGGCAGAAACAACCTCAGGAGCAGCGCAGAACTGTAGGGCTGCGCTGCGAAGGGTTACCCGGTGATTCTCAGCAATTACTTTCAGGGCAGCTAACTTTTCCTTTACACCAGCAGGATATTCATCTTCGTATAAATACCTATCCTTTCCGGAAAGAAATCCTGCGCATAGAGGAGCCCCGACAACGATGGAGATATCGCGCTCAGCAGCTTTGGGAAATACCATATTCAGATCATCTTCATGATGGATCAGCGAATATTGGCATGCCGAAAGAAAAATATCCGGGTCTGCCACTTCCATCGTTTTCAAAATGGGTTCAATGGTGTTTACGCCCAAGCCCCAGGCTTTGATCAGCCCCTCCTCTCTCATCCTGGTAAGCTCCTTCATGGCCCCTTTTCTAGCAGCTTCAAAATATTGTAACCAATCCTTGCCGAAGTCTCCGTTATCTGGTGACAGGTCGTGGATGTAAATGATATCGAGTGAGGAAACACCAAGGCGCTGTAGACTATCCTCTATTGACCGGCGTACGCCGTCGGCACTGTAGTCGTAGCGGTAAGCAAAGTTCATTTTACCCTTCCATATCGCCTGTGTCACATCGAAATCCTCTCTGGGCTCTAAAATTCTGCCTACTTTGGACGACAATGTGTACTCATCCCGCGCTTTGTCTTTAAGAAACAGGCCTAGCCGGCGTTCACTTATGCCCAGTCCATACCATGGAGAGGTGTCGTAGTAGCGAACACCCGCATCCCAGGCTGCTGATATACATTGCAAACATTCCAAATCCGGATTTACGTTGAATCCGTTGCCTATAGCAACACCTCCAAAACCAGACTTGCTTGATGGTCTGAAACGCCTGTGCTTATCTGAATTATCAAAACTTTTCATCTATCCTAGGCAACGCCTTTCCGTTCACTTTGTTTAGGATAGATTGACAAAAATGGGGTAATATGCTACAATTTTTTGTAAAGAAGGTATAAGATTTGCGAATGATAAGCGCCTAGCTTTAGCCATTACAAACCAATAACCGATGGCAACATATTCCACGCGTATCTTTTGTATAACCCTAGTATTTTTAGCCTTTACTTTGCCATTACAGGCGCAGCAAATAGCCTTCCCCGGGGCGGAAGGTTATGGCAAATTCACCACTGGCGGCAGAGGCGGAAGAGTGATAGAGGTGACGAATCTTAAAGGGGACGAGTCCCCGGGCAGCTTGCGGGCGGCTTTAAATACCCCGGGGTCTGACCCCATCACTATCGTGTTCCGAATTTCAGGAAACATTAGTCTTACTAACGGTCAGGTAAAGGTAGGCAGGTCCAATATGACCATTGCCGGGCAAACCGCTCCCGGCGGTGGAATTTGTATCAAAGATGGATATCTGAAGTTCAGCGGAAGTAATCTCATTATACGCTTTATGCGCTTTAGGCCCGGCGACGCCTCAGGACTTAGTGATCTCTCCTGTTTGGGTAACGAAAACTCTCAAAACGTCATCATTGATCATTGTTCTTTGAGTTGGTCAAATGAAGAAAGTCATACGTGTTACGATAATAAGTACATCACGGTACAATGGTGCATTCTTAGTGAAAGTCTTTACAAGTCATTTGACTCAAAAGGTGCCAGAAGCTATGCTGCACAATGGGGTGGCCAATACGCTACCTACCATCATAACCTGATTGCGAGCAATGCCAGCCGTTCTCCGCGTGTTAACGGATCCAGATCTCACGATACGGTAGCTGTATGCGATTATCGTAATAATGTAATCTACAACTGGGGGAAATCGGGTGCCGTGTACGGAGGCGAGCTGGAAGTAAATGACCCGAATGCCAGGTGTTATGTTAATTGGGTAAACAATTATTATAAGCCGGGACCGGCCACCGCATCCGATCTGTATTTTGTTCAACCATCTTATGAATCCCGGAAAGGTGCCGCTAAGGGTTATGCCAAATGGTACTTGGACGGAAACGTCATGGAGGGAACAGATGGATCGCTAAATTCCGACAACTGGAAGGGCGTTGATGCAAGCAAAGTAGGTTCAGCTGAAAATATCCGGTCAATGAGCGAATTTCACGTGGAAAGACCTTTTACAGAGACTGCCGGGGAGGCTTACAAGTCTGTCCTGGCCAATGCAGGTGCAATATTTCCGGAGAGAGATAAAGTTGACAAAAGAGTTGTTAATGAGGCCTCAGGTAAACTAAAGCCGTCGGGCAGCGGTGCCTATGGTCAAAACAAAGGAATCATCGACACACAAAAAAGTGTCGGCGGCTGGCCGGAGCTTAAGTCGAGCAAGGCACCCGTCGACTTAGACCACGACGGCATGGCTGATGACTGGGAAATCAAAAATAAACTAAACCCCAACAACGTGGAGGACCGAAATATTGTCGCTGACGACGGCTATACAATGCTGGAGAAATATATCAACAGTCTGGTGGTGTAGCGCTAAAGTGGTGTTGACGTTTATCCTTATGTTAAAAAGATGATCTAATCCAATCGACACAGAATAAGTTAATCTCATACAGATAATAAGATGCTGCGGGAATATTGAAGATGCTGCAAAGTTTGAAGCCTGCGAAAAGCACTCTTCAGATCGGCCTATACTTTAGGCGGATGAAGGTGTGTGCTAAAAAAGCTATACATTTTACGTAAAGAGTCTTTAGTTTGAGGAACAGAATGGCCCTTACCGTAGTCAACAAGCGTAGTGTTCGGAATATTCAGCGAGTCCAGTTTAAATTTAAAGCTCGCCACCTGGTCCTGATAATACCGCTCATCTGTCGTGTTATAGAAAAACAAAACGGGTGCTGTATCGGCAGATTCTACCAGATAGGCGGCGCCCATAGTTTGCCAAAAATCGAGATTCGTTTCGAGAGATCCCCAGGCCCATGGACACCTGGTTTCCAGGTTAACATCACCGTCATTTAGGTTATTATATATTATGGTGTAGTCAAAAACGCCGGGGCCAAGAGCTGCGGCTTGTACATTATCATCTACACCTATATGAAAGCCTGCGTTCTCGAAGCCAGGAACCGTTCTGTCACCCACAGCCATTGAGCCAGCAGTTGACCCGCGAGAGAATCCATAAATACCGATATCCTCTGAAAGACCCAGTCCGGCACCCAAAGAACGCAACGTGCGTACAGCTGACTTTACTTTCCTTGCTGCATCGGGATTACTCTGATAAGATTTGTAGGTATCGTTCCTGCCATCGGCTGGCCGGCCTTTTCCCCAGGGACAATATTTAGGATGGTCTGCTATCGCCCAGGCGATCCCATTCGCAGGTGCTCCCTCCAGAAATGAATCGTCAAAACCAGCAAGGGTATAAGCTAGGTTCAACCTTTGATCTTTGTTAGCTGTTGTAAGTGTTCTTGTTTCAGCGTCGTACGTAGCGTAGCTGTTGCTATATGAAAAAGAAAGGATAACCGGCACTTTAACAGCTGCATTCGCAGGATAAACGATATCCATTTGCAGCATATCGCCAAACTTGTACTCGGCTGGAGTATTATAGACGGTGGGATCATCGTTGAAATATGGAACATTACGTGAAATCCGGTAGCCCTCGAACAACACATAAGACTGGTATCTGGAGGAACGTTTATGGCCGCAAAAAGAGCCTGCAGCAATCGAATCATTGATGGCAATTATATCAGCGTTAATCGAGATAGCGGTAGCATTCGCATTGTTTTTGTAGTCTAACTCTATAACACGGTAGCCCTGCGATAATAGCCAGGCCACATCAGCAGAATTCGTGTTTCTACCTATCTTCTTTATATTTAAGTTCTCCAAATAAACAATTGTTGGATAGTCTCCATGGAAATCAGGATTTACCTTCTTCGATTCTGTAAGCTTATAAGCGATTGCACCTCCGGTTACCCTGCTCTGCCATTTTCCTGAAGCTCCTTTGGTAACCGGGATTGAAATAATGAAAAAAAAGATGAATATAGCGATTTTGTGCATGAGCCCTGGGGATGATATTTTGACAAAGTAAAGAAACTATACCCACCTTGCAAAATATAGACATAACACCTATGAAGCCGCTTTCTTAACTGCCCAACCTGTACATAGAGGGACATAAATTACGCTGCTCTGCGAAGTTTAACACGCATAGTAACAGAAATTAGTTTAATAATCTTATTTTGTAACCTGGCTTTGCACAGTAAGGCCTGGCTAAGTAATGACCAATCACACTATTCTCATGAGATCAAAATTCTATCCATTGCTAACGCTGGCAACCCTTTACTTCTCAGCAAGTTGCACCAACTCCAATAATCAAAGCTTTACCCAGGTAACTTCTTCTGACGAAATCAGACAAGATTCCGCGTTGGCTAAAGGCAGCCCATGCGACATCAAGCTTCCAGGTATTCACTTCACCAGAAGTATAAACGGTGCCGACTCACTCGCGACTGTAGACACCAAAGGAAATGTCATTTTTCGGGTAGGTGAGAAAAAGGACTACTTCAACGATCCTAACAATAAGCTGTCTAATAACACGGCGCCTATTCTTTTATCAAAAGTTGACAATTCTCAGCCATTTACCCTGATTGCGAAGGTTACACCGGAGTTCACAAAGGAGGGGATGTATGACGCCGGGGTACTATACATCTATGTAAATGATAGCCATTGGCAAAAGTTTTGTTATGAACAAGATGAACGGGGTAATCATCGAGTCGTTACAGTTCGTACTATCGGAACGTCAGATGACAACAACCATGATGTCGTCTCGGGCGGGTCGGTATACATGAAGATATCATCCGATACACGTACGGTTGGCTTTTATTTTTCCGTGGATAAGAAGACCTGGAATTTGGCCCGCCTTTACAAAAACGATTATCCATCTGAGATTTGGATGGGCCTAAGTGCGCAGTGTCCTGTAGCTAAGGGCGGCCTAAGTAACTTTGGAGAAGTAAGCTTAGAGCAGAGCAGTGTGAAAGATTTTCGCTTAGGAATATAAATACTGAGGGGCTTGTTATAATAACAATCCCCTCAATGGGTTTCAACAGTTGTCTGGCTCAGCGATTACTGTATTTGATCACGTGGGCTCCGAACGTCCGCCTGGTTACTTAGTTCCTTCGCTATCGATTCCTGAACCTGCAAACCCTTCTCTCAAGACTGCGGCGGTTACCATAAGTTGGCCGAGATGACGCATGGTATGCTCCGCAGCATGAAAGAGCAGCCCGATAACGGTTGAAGGCAAACCAGCTCTCCCCACCTTTCTAAAATCTGATAGCGTAGCCTCATTGGTTTCCTTTATTTGCTTAAGCGCAAGGTCAACCTGCTGATTAAACCGCTCCACAAGATCTGAGACGGTATATCCCTCTGCTGAATCCCTTCCTTCTTCAGCAAGCGCTTCAAACTGGGCCGGAGTTAGGCCCTCAGATCTGGCATAAGTAAAAACGCGGTCGAGTACACCACTCAGGTGCTGAAGATGGAAACCCACAGAAGCCATTCCGGCTGGACGTAACCAAAGCAGTTCACTCGGAAAATCTTCCATATATTCGTTGAGCTCTTCTCTGGCTTGCAGCAAAGCGTGAGCTACTGGCTGTAACAGCGAACTGACTTGAGGCAATGGCCCCCGTTGCCATACTTCCAATTTTTGCGACATAGATTAATTTATTGATACCCGCGATCCGCTGAAATAAGCGCACTTCTTCGTGCAAAGATTACCGTAAATACACTGGACACAAACTCAGACAATACTTCTTCATGAAAGTGGTTTACTGATAAGCAAACTCCTCATCTATTCTGTTTTGAGGTCAAACTAAGCTAAGAAAACAAGATCAAAGAACCAAACCTGCTGAACCGTCGGACTGGGTCTACTATCCGCTGACGCCGGGCTTCGCCTATTTCCACCTGTACCTTGATGGAGCAATACCCATATAATGCTTAAAGTCTTTTTGGAAATGATTGTAATCATAATATCCATAGGATATAGCGGCATCAGAAAAATCTGAGGACTTACTCCTATCACACTGGCCATAAGTGTATATAAACCGCTGAAGAGAAATGTATCGTTTAGGAGGCATCCCAATATACTTGATAAAGTTACGCTGCAACCATCTTTGATTTACCTTGCCTCCAATCGCGGCCAGTAAATCGGAAACCGTTGTGTTGCCCTTGCGTTGATCAATATGGTCAATGGCAACTTCCAATAAGTACGGGAGATAACTGCTTTTCCCAGACGCTGACAAGGCTTTATTCATCACCGTTAGCTTTTCTGCGGGACTGTTCACTTTATACATCTCGCCTATTACTCCGAGCCAGCTTTGATCCACCAGATCCTCGAAATTACATACAGGCGAAGCGACAAACATGGACGGACTAATATTAAACGCAGAATAAAAGGCGGAAGGGTTAAACCTCAGCACGAGGATATGTTCGAGTTGTTCTGGTCTTATCCATTGAGTGTCCCGGATCACGCCACAACAAACCCAAACAGACTTCAGCCTAAGCAGTTCTCCTTCTTTAATCAAAGATACCTCGTCTGCCCTATCCGGCATAAATATCATAGAGGGAATGCCATCGCTAAAAAGCGGTTGATTGAACTTCAGATCCTTGCAAGAGAGAAAATATGCACCCATGATAGGCCCACCAAACCAACTTCCAGAAGCTGACTCCATCTCGTCAGTGAAGTCGAAACAAGGCTGGCCAGAAAGTTTGATATCCGTTAATAATGATATGGGCATACTTCGCAAAGATAAGCATAACTGCCTGCTAACGAAGTGTCGGTTTTTTACTTTCAGCGAAAGCCGGAGCTTACGAACTTTGACAGCAACATAAATAAATACCATGCTTACGAAAACAGAAGAAGAAATATCCTTGATAGCTGAAAGCGCGTTGCTTGTAAGCAAGACCTTAGCCGAATTAGCCTCCATCATCCGGCCCGGAATAACCACGCTGACTCTTGATAAATATGCCGACGAGTACATTCGAGACAACGGCGCTACCCCCTCTTTTTACCAGTTTGAAGGATTTCCATTCCATATCTGCACATCCGTGAATAGCGAAGTAGTACACGGTTTTCCAAATGATAGACCTTTGCGGGAAGGTGACATAGTATCTGTAGATGTTGGGGCTTATAAAAACGGATACCATGGCGATCAGGCTTATACTTTTTTAATCGGTGACCTGTCTACTGAACTTTTAGATCTTGTTCGTGTGACGAAAGAATCTCTTTCCAGGGGCATTGAGAATGCAAAACATGGAAACAGAACCGGAGATATCGGTTATGCTATTCAGTCACACGTCGACAAGTTCGGCTTTGGTATAGTTCAGGACCTCGTCGGACATGGCCTGGGCAAAGAGCTGCATGAGAAACCCGATGTACCCAACTTCGGCCGCAGAGGCCATGGCAAGGTATTGCAAGAAAACATGGTACTCGCTATAGAACCAATGATCAACCTGGGATCCCCGAGGGTCTACCTTTCTAAAGATAACTGGACATTCCTGACAATGGATGGCAAACCATCCGTACATTTCGAACAGGATATATGTGTTAAGAAAGGCAGTCCTATCATCCTGACAGACTTTGGTATCATCGAAAATGCTGAAATGGCTAACGAGAACCTGAACTCATCCTATTACGAAAAAAAGAATTCCATATGAAATGATACCGTAAGGCGGAGTAAAATCGAAATTTCCGTAGATTTAAGATATGCGAAAACCAATTCTAACCTTACTCCTATTATTCTTAACCAGTTCCGGTTTTAGTCAGCGTATGATGGAAAATCTCGACCGGGGAGTTGTCGCCGTCCGGCATGCACCTGATTCGGTCTTCATCAGCTGGCGTTTATTGGCAACGGAACCTGAAAACCTTCCTTTTAACATTTACCGAAAGACCGGCGATTTAAGGCCTCACAAGTTAAACTCCCGGCCTCTTACAGGCGGCACAAACTTTATCGATGTAAAAGCCGATTTAACAAAACCGAATACTTATGTCGTTAAGGCCCTTGTTGATGGTAAAGAAACACAAGGCAGTAAACCTTTTTTAATACCTGCAAACACCCCTGTAGGCCAATACCTTTCGATTCCACTTAAGACGCCGGCTGGATACAGACCGCACGATGCTTCTACCGGCGACCTGGATGGCGATGGTGAATACGAAATTATTCTTCACCAAGTGGGGAAAGGTCTTGACAACTCCTTCAATGGCATGACTGATAAACCAATCATTCAGGCTTACAAGCTTGACGGAACGCATCTTTGGACAATTGACCTGGGCCATAACATCCGCGAAGGCGAACATTATACTCAATTTATCGTGGCCGATATGGATGGCGATGGCAAAGCTGAAGTAGCCATGAAAACCGCCGACGGAACGATCGACGGCAATGGAAAGGTGATTGGTGACTCGACTAAAGACTACCGAAGCAAAAAACCAGCTACCCTTGGGAAAGTGTTAGAGGGGCCCGAATATTTTACCATATTCGATGGATTAAGCGGTGCAGCACTAGCTACAACTGACTATATTCCATCCCGATATCCTACTGATGGCTGGGGTGGTCCCGGAGGCAACGGAGGTAATGACAATACGGGGAACCGCGTCGACCGTTTCCTGGCTTGTGCAGCGTACCTGGATGGCAAGCTACCGAGTGTAGTCATGTGCCGCGGGTATTATGGTCGCACCGTGCTCGCTGCATGGGACTACAGAGACGGGAAATTGACCTCCCGTTGGGTGTTCGATACCAAGGATGGTAAAAATCCCTTTTCAGGCCAGGGGAACCATAATTTAACCGTCACCGATGTTGATGATGATGGTAAGGATGAAATAGTTTACGGCTCAATGGTTGTCGATGATGATGGAACAGGGCTGTTCTCTACAGGATTTCGTCATGGAGATGCCCTTCATGTAGGAGACCTTGATTTAACTCGTCCGGGACTCGAAGTTTTTGGACCTCATGAAATAGAGGATCACTCAAAAGGCGACTTCGGATATGTTAAAGACGCTGGCCCGGGAGTAACGGTTTACAGTGCCCGAACAGGAGAAGTCTATTTTAAAGGCGCAATTGACACAGATGTAGGCGGAGGCATAGCAGAAAATATAGATTCCAAAAACCCTGGAGCTGAAATGTGGTGGTCAGGCTCTGAGGGGCTATACACCATGGCTGGCGAAAAAATAGGCCCCAACCCTACGGGCTCCTGGCTAATTTGGTGGGACGGCGATTTAACCCGCGAGCTGATGAGCGGCGGTAAAATTAATAAATACAGAGGCGACACCATCTTCAGTGTACCTGGTGGTGTGAGAGGAAACTCGAGGAGAAACCCTAATCTGACGGCCGACCTCTTTGGCGACTGGAGAGAAGAGATTGTGTTAAGCGCCGGATCCGACGAACTTCGCATCTATACCACAACTATCCCTACGAGTCACCGCCTCTATACACTCATGCATGATCCCCAATACCGGCTGAGCATTGCCTGGCAAAACGTGGCTTACAATCAACCTCCCCATTTAAGCTTTTATTTAGGTGAGGATATGAAAAAAGCACCTAGACCACATATTGTATTAACTGAAAGCAGGCAATCAGTCCAAAGATAAAAAATAAGGCGCAACGGATGATTGCGCCTTATTTTTATCATTCTTGCCCTTAAATAAGTGAGTTATTGCCAGCTCAAAACACATTTGCCAATTGCATAAAAATCCTTGCCATTCGCCTTCATTCTAGCCGTATAAACAACGGTAAACGTCCCATCTTCTTCTTCTATCGCGCAAAGCGGTGTACGCGTATTATGATCACCCGGCTCTGCCCACGGCGTCTTCCCTGTCTGCACCTTAACGCGCGTTTCCCTGCTCCAGTGGATTCCGTCGTCTGAAAGGCTGTATCCAATTTCCTGATCACCGAATGAATCATAAATCATCAGATAGCGTCCATCTCTCAACTGAGATACAACCTCATTTTCCGTGAACACATCGGCTAACGGAAGAGGGTTAAATCCTTCAGGCATCCTGATCCATGGCCCTTCCAGCTTGGCTGCAAATGCGAGACCGGTTGGCCAGCCTCCTATCGGAACATGGTTATGCCCATCGTAAGGTGAGTACCAGGTATTGCCCACTTTATATGGATTAAAACAAGCTACTGCCTGCTGACCCTCCCATGCTTGCGAGCTGGCATCAGGTTCTAATACAATCCCCATATCAGCATATGGACCTGCAATTCCGGTTCTGCCCGTTACAGTCGATTTTGCCCTCCATATCCTTCCCTCATAATCATTTCCAGGAAGCTCACCTTTCGCCTCGTTCCCCGCCCTGTAAGCAACATAGAAGATATTCCATGCGTTTTCGTCTTCATTAAACACAACTCCGGTAAGCCAGACCTCCGCGCGTGGATTGGTATGTGTGCGCCCTGGAACACTATTCACAATGGTCGACTGCCTTTTCCACTGGACAGCATCATTACTTGTCCAGTAAGATATCCGCAAATCACGATGCGGTCGCTCAAACATTTCATTAACAAACATATGGTAAACGCCATCAATCTTAACAGCCTGCCCCGTTTCGAATCCCGATCTGTTTGAATTTGCTATAACATCCGGATGGTCAATGCCTATCACTGGCCCACTGTGTTCGCTCTTAAGTCTTAGTTTTCTGTCTGTGACCTTTGCTGTTTTTTTGTTACTAACAAGATCTGCCTTTGTTTGTCCAGTGATATTTGCCGCAAATCCCAACAATAATAAAGACAACGCAGCGGTCTGTAGTAACTCCTTAAGTTTCCTTGTGTACATAAAATATGAGGTTAGTCTAATATGAGGCTAATCTAGCTTTTATTCTGCAGCTCCCTAAGCCCATAACCAACACTGAACTATAAATACTGGCGAGCGCCTCGCATTACTTACGCATATCGCTTTTTATCTTCTCCCTGTGCTTGTACCCCCATTCCTTAAGTTCGTTGAGAACGTTATGCAAGGTACCGGCATAGGGGGTCACTTCATAAATCACCGTTACAGGTGTAGTGGGATATACCTTCCGCAATACGAAACCATTTAGTTCCAACTCCTTGAGCTCCTTTACCAATACCTTAGGAGTTATTCCGTCCAGAACACGTTGTAATTCGCCAAAACGTTTAGAAGATTCGGTAAGAGAAAAAATTAAAGGCAGCTTCCATTTTCCGTTTAATACATACAAGGCATCCCGAATATGACGAACGCTGGCCGTGCACTCTTCTCTGCTTATAACTGGCTCTCGTGATATAGGTTCCATACAGCAAAAATACGCACTATCCCTAAGGATACCACTATCCTTGGGGATAGTCCTATCTTTTTAATAGTACCTGCGAGTAGCTTTGCCTGAAGATAAAATTTTAAAAATCAGAACATGAAAACCATTCTTCATTTGATATCCAGCCCACGCCAGGAAAGCTCCTTCAGTATTAAACTAGGTAGAGCTATTGTCACACAGTTGCAGGAAAAGCATCCGGACAGCGTGGTAAACGAGGTGAACCTCATTCATGAGAACTTCCCACACCTGGATGCACCACATCTGCAGTCTTTTTTTACTCCAAAAGAAGATCTCACAGCAGCCGATCGTGAGGCCATCCGTTATTCTGATCAGGCGATCGATCAGCTATTTAAAGCGGACTTTATTGTCATTGGTGCGCCCCTTTATAATTTTAGTATTCACTCGGCACTTAAAGCCTGGATTGACCATGTGGCGCGGGCTGGTCTGACATTCCGTTATAGCGAGCATGGCCCCGAAGGTCTGGTCAAGAATAAAAAAGTATATATTGCCATGTCGGCAGGAGGCGTCTATTCAAAAGGACCATATCAACCTTACGATTTTGTAGTGCCCTATCTCCAAGCCGTGTTAGGTTTCATGGGCATGACAGATGTGACTGTCTACCGGGCTGAAGGGGTCAATATGCCTCAGCTTAAAGAGGGCGCGTTGGAACGAGCCATCGCCAGTATTGCTGTCGAGGGATAAGCTGGTGAAAGATAATAAGACCTTGAGCTAACAAAAAGGTCCAGTAACACAATGGACTGCCCCCGTAAAGTTAGACACTTTATGGGGGCAGCCCAACTTCGAAAAAGCATTGTTATAAATATTGGGGGCGCCACCTCCTTATTATCCTGATTTTCAGGACTCCAACGATAATTTCAGTATACTTCCGCCAAATATTTATGCACAAAACTGATGGCCATGCTCCCTTCCCCTACCGCCGACGCTACACGGTTCATCGCATTCGCACGCACGTCGCCAGCGGCAAAAATACCATGTGCACTGGTTTCCAGCAGATAGGGATCCCGTTGTAGTTTCCAGATCTTATGGAAGGACTCATAATTCTTTGCATCCCTTCCGGTTTCTATAAAGCCCTTATCGTTCCTGATGATTTCTTTACCAATCCAGTCGGTATAAGGTTTTGAGCCAATAAATATATAGATCGCATCAGCCCGTTTCATTTCTGACTGATTACTATCAATGCTGCCGACCCTGATCTGCTCAACACGATCGTTTCCAAGAGCTTCCTTTATCTCCGTGCGAGCCAGGATATGTATATTTGTTGTTCCTTTGATCTGATCAATAAGATACGATGACATAGAAGAGGTTAGATCAGCCTTACGAATAACAACATATACATTACGGGCAAATTTGGACAAATACATGGCTGCCTGTCCCGCGGAGTTGCCACCTCCAACAATGTATACCTCCTTGTCCTTACAGGAGGCCGCCTCCGTCATAGCTGCCCCGTAATAAATTCCGGCACCAGTAAACTGTTCAATGCCCTGCGTTTCTAGCTTCCGGTAATCAACACCCGTTGTAATGACCACCGTGCGTGTATTGATCTCGATGCCCCCGTCTAAGAGGATCTTCTTATAGCCATCTTTTTCATGAATAGCTTTCACATCCTGTGGAGAAAGAAACTCAGCACCGAAACGTGTAGACTGTGCTAAAGCACGACGTGTCAGTTCAGACCCGCTGAGCCCTGATGGAAAGCCGAGATAGTTCTCTATTTTCGAGCTTGTTCCTGCTTGGCCGCCAGGAGAATGACGTTCTATTAAAAGCGTTTTCAAACCTTCTGAGGCACCATAAACAGATGCAGCCAGACCCGCGGGGCCCGCTCCTATTATAACAACATCATACACCTCGTTTCTTAACGCAGGATTCAAGCCGACCTTCTGGGCCAGCTCCTGAATAGAGGGTGCCTTTAGAAATGTACCATCTTCACAAAAGACCACCGGTAAATCCGTCAAAAGTAGGCCGTTCAACTCCAGAAGCTGCAGTGCTTCCTTATTCGTCTCGATATCCATCCATTGGTAAGGAACCAGATTGCCTGCCAGATACTCCTTCAGATTGTGAGATTTCGGAGAGAACTGGTAACCAACCACTTTTAAGCCCTTAAAATCCGGTCGGTAACCGTTCTGCCATTCGTCAAGCAAGTCGTCAATTACCGGGAAGAGCCGTTCTTCAGGAGGGTCCCATGGCTTCATCAAATAGTAATCCAGCTTCACTTCATTGATCGCCTTAATGGCAGCATCTGTATCTGAATAAGCTGTAAGTAGTACCCGCTTCGCATCAGGGTAAAAATCAAGTGCTTTTACCAGAAAAGATACTCCATCCATTTCCGGCATACGCTGGTCAGCGATAAATAGAGCAACGGCTTCACCCTTATTTTTCAGCTCCAGAAGTCCTTCAAGGCCTTCACTTACAGAAGAGGTGCTAAGAATCTTGTATTCCTTCCTATACTGGGCTTTAAGATCGCGCACCAATGCGCGCAGTACCTGAGGGTCATCATCGATACAAAATACAATAGGCTCATCCATATTAATCATTTATTGGGAAACAAAGCACAAAAGCAGTACGTCCGGGAACAGAATCAACTTGGAGAGAACCACCATGTTGCCTTGTTATTCTTGAAACAACATCCAGCCCTAACCCCGTACCCTTCCCGATTTCTCTGGTAGTAAAAAACGGCTCAAATATCCTGCTCTTTAACTCCTCAGGAATACCATGACCATCGTCAGAGATCGTAACCTCGATAAAATTACCGTCTCTTTTGGTTTTTATTTCCAACCTGCCACGCTTATTGAACTCCATTGCATCAAGGGCATTATCAATGATATTAGTCCATACCTGATTCATTTCGCCAACGAAGACTTTAATCCTGGGTAAGGAGGTGTCATAATCTTCCAGCAATTCCACATTGCCTTTATTAAGCTTGTATGCGAGCATAGTGAGCGTATTTTGAATCCCGCTATGGATATCTGCGTATTCCTTGTGCCTGCCGCGGTCCATGTGCGTAAAGTTCTTTATTGCACCCACGAGCTTTTCAATTCTTTGGCTTGCATCCTGTATATCCCTCACCATGCGTTCTATAACCAGACTGTCGCTAATCCAGTTAAGTACGGGCGATAAATACTGTACCGGAATTATCGCTGATAGTTCTTCCATATCGTCACAGGTAAACCCATACTCCACGAAGCTTTCCGAAATTTCCTGACTGTTTGCCACGCCATGGCTATCCAGACAATCCATGAAATCACTTTCCAAGTCAGCGCGCTGCATCATAGTAAATACCTGTTTCTGCTCCCTTGCAAGCACTTCTAGCATCTTTGCATTTACCTGTTCAATGGTTTGCTCACTCATCCTCATCGTGCTTATTTCTTTAAACTTAGCTGATTTTAGCTTGAGATGTTTAGATAATGAAGCCGATCCTCTTACAATAGCGGCTGCTGGATTATTCAGCTCATGAGCCAAGCCAGCAGACAGTTTACCCAAAGCCATCATCTTTTCATTCTGTTGCTGCAATATCGTGGAGTCTCTTACTCTCGTGGACATGATATGAACCAGCGCCTGCGTAAGTTCAAATTGCGTGTGTATTAAGTCATTCATTCTTTCGACGGGAAAGGTCATGAGCTGAGTATTTTCCAATGCTCTGCCATCGAGTATGTTAACAATCGCCCTCGAAAACGGAAGATATCCAGAAACATCTCCGGAGCCTAACAGTGACAGGTATTGTATTCCCGCCTTCTGAGCTATATACAATTGTATTCTCCCGGTAATTATGACGTGCGTTCCGGTTGTCGGCGTCCCTTGCTTAAGTAACAAATCACCTTCTTCAAGCTCGTAATGCCGACTGTTATCAATCCACCATTGCAACTGATCTTGCGGAACGTCCCTTAGAGCTTCAATGGACTGTAACCATTCCTTTGTTACTTTCTGCATACGGTAGGCTGATTTTACTCTAATTTACTCATAAGTATCTATTTCATTAATCCCATTCAACCTTTATATTTTTTATCAGCACAGTCGCTCCGCCAGCATACTCCATTCCAAAACCTCCGAAGGTGCCGGGCATTACCTCTGCATCAATATTCGCCACAGCGACCACATTGCCGTCGTGCGAAGAAGAACTTCCTTCCTCAGCCTTGGCATGTGCAAAAAGCCTGTTTCCTTTTACCTCCAGGGTGATCTCGCATACCGGCCTAAAAGCCGAAGTGGAAACAGGCTCGCTGATACGGCTTGCCTTTCCATTTTCGTATCTTACAAAATAGCAATCAACGGCATCATGATATTTGGTTGTCCGAATGAATCGTAAACCATATCCTGTCAGCGTTTGTGCATCAAACTTGATCAGAAAATCCATGTATAGGGGGGCAACACTAAAACCTTGACCGGCGGTTTTAAAGGGTACGACAGTCAGCGTCATTTTCATATCACCAAACGCTTTCCCAGTCGGTGTATAATAGAGTCTGGCGAACTGGTTCTGTAAGAGACCTGTGTACCCTGCAGATCCACCGCTACCCTCGCCATAATACCAGGCATCCTTATCACTTCTGGTTTTGTCTATGTTATCCGATCGAAAGCTATTTAACGTCCAGAAACCGGGCTTGATCAAGAGCTGGTTTCTTGTGGACATGTTCCTGAAATCGGTTTCAAGTAACTTTGCGTCAGTTTTTATATCCTTGCTTGAGATAGCTTTTTTTGTCAGAACGTTGATCCCTTCGCCTAAATGAGATCGCTGGTGCCTGGGTGCTACGGAAGCCATAATATAATGACCTATATCTCCGGATGTAAGTACATATTCCTTCAAAGGTGTATTAAATCGGGATACGGCAACTTCAATAGGATTACTGCCTTTGTCATCAGTGCACCGGTACCATGTTACAACCGATTGATCTTTATACTTTGTGTCTGTTTTATACTCGGCAGAAAGAATCCCGCTAGCATTTAACTTCAGTTGGGGAGATGAAATAAACGCAGGTGGGTCCAGTTGTGCAGGCGTAACCTGTATAATGCTAGCCGCTTCCAGGCCAGAAGCCGTTCGTGCGGTTACAATTATGCGTCTCGTTTCATCTGTGTGATTGGTCGGAATCAACGTACACTCAGAACCGTCCTCATTTAACATCAGCTTCAGCAAAGACCTGTCGCCTTCGCCAACTGTCCATTTTACCCTTTCTCCGCTGACTTCAACATTTCCAAACCTATACATCGTGGCTGTCAGCTTCAGCGAATCCTTGCCCGTTTCAGCTTCAGCTTTCGCCGGTGAAATCAATAGCTTGATGGGCACGCCCGTATATTTCCCCTTCCGTCCTTTCTCTGCCTTCACAGTCAACTCTTTCATATTCATGGGGTCCCAATCATCGTCGCCGCTCAAAAGGTTATATGTATTATAAAACACCTTACCCTCATATTCAAAACGATACGCATCCAAAAGACGCTTGTTCGCAAGGTCGACTGTAAACGAGGGATTTTTTTTACTGACAAACACGGGGCTGCTATTCAGCGAAACATTATACTGGTAATTACGCATTTCGAGTGGAGAAACATCCTGCCATCCGATATATGATAACGTCTTCGAAACGAAACGGGTGTCGATGAGTGCCAGCTGACCATTATCTGCTTTAGTAAAATACTGGTCACCAACGGTGTATGATGAAATATCGGAATTGAGGAATACCGCGCCTGTACCTGTGGTTCTATAAAATGGCATGGAGCTGTAAAACTCAAATGTACAATTGAGGTAAACTCCTGTTCCGCTTAGAGCATCGTCTGTAGACTCAAAATGACATCTTTCGAAAAGGATTCTCTTACCCCCCACGAAGGGACAGAGATTAAGTCTGCTAACAAAATGCGTATTACGCGCGACAATCTTGTCACCATTACAGTGTATAAGCTGTGCCTGAACAATAGCCGAGGCTCTTTTCTTCCTGTTTAGTTCACGCTTCAGCGGAAATTCAAGGTCTATATTGCAGTAGTTACCGAACGTGATGTTTTCGGAACTTGTTCCCTGACCTATAAACTTGAAAAGAGTAAAATTACCCTTAGCACCTATCGTTTGACCCCGGTTTGCCGCCAGCACAATATTCTCTGCTTTTTGCGAGAGGCCGTAAAACCTCAGCCATTCACATTTGACAATCAACCCATATGGTGGTTCTCCCTCCTTGCCAACTCGCTCAGAGGGATCATCCGGATTGTCAATCCAATAAACATATGGTGCAATGTAAAGCGTCATCGGCGATTTCTCCGTTCCATCGGTTAAATGTTTAGCTGCTTCATTGATGGAGTTATATACGAACGGATACTTGGCCGCTTGTGCGGAAGTTAACTGTCCGTCAATAAAGAAAGCATGAGGGCCAAGCAAGATCTTCTGCCCCTTGTAAACGATATACTCTCCTCCAAAAGTTATTGGATCGGAGGCGTCGAGTGGCTTATAGATTTCTTGTCCCCTTGATTTGGAAACGAAGACGGATAGCATCAGAATACTAATGAATAAGAGCTTCTTCATTTATAGTTGGTTAGTGCCGGTGCACACTGTTAATATGCATGAACCTTGTCACTAAAATACATATTCCAGTTTGATCCAATCAATCGTTTGTGAAGTTTTAGGGGCTGACGTCAAAGATCAATTGTTGAGTACGCTTTGCAGGAAGACAGCATAGGGTACCTATTCATGCTTAACCCAAGTCTCAAATATCTCCACCGATCCGTAGGAATCACAGGGTTCCCCCACCACTTTTTTATCGCCCTTACAGGATGACTGGACGTATGCTCCTGCTTTGAAGTATGCCCCTTCAAATATCTCCTCGTGTACGTACACCAGATTCCCGTTATAAAAACATTTTGTTTTCCCATTAGCGACATCGAACATGACGTTAAAGCGCGTTCCCAATACATAATTTGCGTCAAGGATAATCCTCTCGCCTTTATTTACTGATATTATAAGCTTCGAATCTTCCAAACGAAAGAATATTGTGTATCTACTGGCATCGTGAATTTGCCCTATCACAATATGTTTTCTTACATCAGGAAGGTGAGTTACTTTCTGGTCAATATAAAGTATATGCCGGCCGGAGACGGAGGACCAACTGGCCGGCTGCTTGCCATCTGCTGACATCTCTCTAAGTTCGGTTCGCGGATAGTTTGATCCTTTTGTTGTCTCCCCGCCGGTAAAAGCTTTAAAGACAACCGCATCTTTAGCGGGGTTGAGATAAAAGTACTGGCTGGAGTACGACTCGAGCTCAGGCTGTTTAATTTCGTCGGGACTGCCGTTATGTTCGGTGTCAACGGGTAAAGTAAGTTTCCAATTTTTTAGCTGTAATACATTAGACGGGTATTGAATAATTGGTAAGGAATCTGCAGGCTTATCTGTTGCAACGAGGTCGGGACGCCCGGCCTTGGAACAGCTTAAGGCAATAAGCGGACAAAGAAAGAGACCGAGCATAAAGCGAGATTTTATCATAATATAGTTTTGAGATGATCAGCATCAGCTGTTTATAGGTTTGAGCCAAGAGGCCCTGCGGAGCTTGACTTATTCTGTAGAACAGAGCTTGAAGCAAGTCTAAAGATTCCGCCGGCGGGATTCAAGAAATTAGGATCTTCTGAGAAAATATTAATCCCCATTACACTGTTTTGGAAAGACTCGACTTTACCGGACTTAAAAAAATTACAATGGTCAACTACTAATTTATCTCGTTTGTATTCCTGGAAATATATCGATCTTCCCCCCTGACCGCTCAAGCTGAAAATACAATTAGTGATACTGGCTTTCTGAACCCCCGGCAAACGGAGCACAAATCCCTGCTCCCTATTGTCTACTTCATGAAACGTACAATGGTCAATTTTTAAAAACGGACCAGTGGTACTCTCATCATTTCCTCCTCTATAGAGGTTCAACGCAGAACCCAACACGTTTGTGAACAAGCAATTTTCAATTGTGACGTATTCTGCATTATATCTTCCTTTATCATCTTTTTCAGCGGAAAGATCTATCGCGTTGCCGGAGATGTTCCTAAATAAGCAATTTCTTACAATCAGTTCATCTGCATACGTTCCTTTGCTCGCTTTGAATGCACTAAATGTGCTCTCATTGAAATTATAGAATTTGCACCCATCAATAGTGAGCTTATAGGGCCGGTTCATGGGGCCGCTAGTTGAGCGTATTCCAGCCTTAACATCGGCATAGCCGTCAATCGAGCCATTGAATTCTACATCACGGATTAAGAGTTCGCCTCCGTTCTCCAAGCAAAAAAAAGATGGCAATGGGAAACTCGTCCGATTTACCAATACCGGTTTCTTCTCCCGCGAACCCCAGCCAACAATAGTTACTTTACGATTAATTTTTAGTTCACTTTCGACATTATAATCGCCTGTTTCGGTAAGTACAATACTATCTCCATCTATCGCCTCATCGAGCAACTTCTGGAAACTAGCTGCGTCTTTTCGAGATAAGAAGGTTCTCGTATTTTTGCGAATATGGGAAGAGCCGGGGGATGTAAGCCAGGAAGCACCAGTGTGCAGTGGGCTTATCAGAGGTAGTTTATCAATATTTGCTCCGATTCCTGACACCGCTTTTGGAAGCAATACTCCCCTAACTTGTTTCAGGCTGGTTTTGCCCGGGGAGAAGCCTTTCGGAACATTTGAGAAAATCGGGCTATTAAAAATAATATTGTAGGAGAAAGTTACGCCATAACCATTTTTGTTTATAAAGACTGGATCTTGTATATCGACCAAAAGGTTATTTCTAAAGCTTACATCTATTGGTGGATCGGTTCGTTCTGCATCTTTCCCTACCCCAAATTCAATATTACTGCAATTAATAAAGGTATTGTGGTGGATATCGGCATTCTTAACCTGATGATAACGGTTGATCAGGGAATTTGGCACACCGTTCATGACGGCAAGAGCGGATCTGAAGTCCTCCCCCTTAAGGTCTTTAAAAACATTGTTATATACTTTTTGATTTGCATTGATAACCCGGACTCCAGCGGTGAACGGTTTATTGTTTCCCAGGAATAAGTTACCTTCGACGGTATTGTTGTTGCCATGACGTAAGACCAAGCCACCTTCGCATTCTATAAATGTATTAAAAGCAATATGGTTGTCGCCCGATTTCACCGATACAACCTCAACCTCACCGTTACACTTTTCGAAGACATTAAACTTTATGGATGTTCTGGAGGCACTCAATGAGTTTTTAGAGACTCCTATCCTTATGGATTCTCCGCCATTGGATCCCAGCCGCTGCCTTCCCTTAAAATAGTTACTATCAATAGAATGGTAGTTCTCCTGACTTCTTTCGTCAGTAAGCTCAACAATCAGCGTTGGTCCAATATTAAGCTTGTTTATAAATGTGCAATGATCTACTCTATTATTTTTACCCCATAAGACTACCCAATTATCGTTACTTAAACGATCGGGCTTACTGAAATTTTCAATGACAACACCCGTTATCCGACAATTGCTGGCCAGTTTTTTAGTAGAAGTGCGAAACGCAATGACCTCGCTACCGTTTGCAAACCCATTTTTAAAGTGAAGATCTTTAACTGTGATAAACTCCCCTGACAGGTGCAAGGAGGAGTTTCCTGAAAGTATAACCGAGCCAGCCTTCTGGGCTGTAACAATTATAGATTTCTTTGCTGTGCCGCGACCTTCAAGCACGATCTTAGAGTCCTTCCATTCACCACTTGCCAGAAGAATGATATCACCAGGCATAGCTTTAGTAATTCTCGCATTGAGTTCATCTGCATTGTTGACCACTATTGTCTCGGCACTGACAATTTGTGTAAAAAGCGAATATATCAGAACTATTATTAATCTCATCTTTTCTTTATTTAAAAGAAGAAGAGTGCGTTACTCTCCTTCTTATGACACGAAATCACTTCTGAACGATGATGTCAAATTTGATGGTTGACGTACCTGTCGTTGAACTAGCTTCTTTTACCTTGATTAAGGCGTTTTTATATGTTGTAGACCCTGCTGCATCAGGTATCCTCACATAGATCAGATTTGCATTAGTTAGGTTAAATATGGTAGCACTAGCAGCTGATGCAGCGTCGAATCTGGCTGAGCTTCCCGTAGGGGCCGCTATATTCCTATCTGCAAAGAAACTGTCGTCAAGAATGTCTATTCCATTATTTTCAACCAGACTGTACACTTCATCAACATCCCCAGATGAACCTTTCACCAGAACCCTGAACCGAGTGGCCTTTAATGCAGCCGGGTTAGAAATCTCCCAGCTCACCCCATCGCACTTAAAATTCTTCGCCACATTCGTCGTATTTGTAGGACTATAAAACGACGGTCCTGTTCCCGTCCCATAGTACAGAAACGCCATATTCGACTCGCTGGCATTCAAGCTGCAGTTACCAAGAGTCGTACCACTCTCTGAGATGAAGATAGTATTCGTTCCAGTCGAATGGGCCGTCATAAAGACGTCACTGTATGTGATTGTGGGGTAAACCACGTTCAAATTTACAATGCTTTCAGCTGTAACTCCTACGCCATCAGTAACGACAATTTTTACTTGATTGGCACGCTTGGCAAAAACGTAGGAATAATCCAGCCTGTACTCACCGACGCCGTCCAATCCTGTGATACTTTCCAACAATTCGAAATTACCAAGCGCTGTCCTGTCGTCGTACACATCGATTTTTTCAATGCCGCTTTCCGCGATAATAGTTCCGGATATCGGGTTTGCTGTTCCGTCCATCTCCGGTGTAAGGGTTTCTGGAAAGCCTGACATGGCTGGTCTGGCAGGAGTAAAAGGCACAACGTTAACCAAGCCCTCAGATGAGCTATTATCCAGGTGTCTGATCATTATTTTAACTCCTTTCACCATTGCCATATCCTGATCTGAAAATGCAGAATTTGGCACCTTGAAATCATAGTCATATTGCTTTTCTGCAACCGGCTCGTCCGTGTGAACAAGCACAGGACTCGCGTTGTGGCGCAAAAGGTAGTAGTAAACAAGTTTTATACCCGCTTGAGATTGAATTGATCCGTTCAGTTCATTATCCGGACTCATCTTCTTAGTTGCAAGATTATAAACGAAGTCCTTTGCCGTAATAGCATCATCCAATCGCGTTTCATCGTCTTCCTTACAGGAAGACATTATGAATAACACGAGCAGAACCATACCTGCGATTTTTTTAATTAAGTTAGTCATACTGATCTTTCTAACGGTTAGTAACCCTGATTCTGAATGATTAAAATTTCCTCATTGGTGTCTATCTCTCTCTGAGGTATAGGTAGCAGAAGGCGTTCAGGCGTTGCTTTAGCTTGTAGTTCCTCTAGAGTAAGCGTATAACGCTTATAGTGAGATTCAAATTCCTCAGCATAATAATTCCGAATGACCTCAATTGCCTTTCCGGTCCTGACCAGATCAAAGAACCGTTGGTTTTCGAAAGCCAGTTCTAGACGTCGCTCTTCGAGCAAGGCATTGAGAAAAGCTTCAGAACTCGTAATAGCGTGCGTATCTGCTCCTGATGTCGGATACAGATATAAACCTGTATTGAAATCGCCCGAAGAATAGGGAATTCCTCCTGCGCGCTGCCTTACCTGATTAATTAAGCTCATCGCCAAACCATCCGGTCCGTCGAAGCCTAAAGCTTCGGCTTTCATTAACAGAATGTCGGCATACCGCAGTACGGGAAAGTCATTCTCAGCATCGTTTTCTATCAATACCGCAGAAATAAACTTTTTGGAATACAATAAAGCGTTATAGGCGCCTATATTTACTGCTTTACGCTGATCGACAGCCCCCGGCGCGGATGTTCTGTAGGCCTGGGACAGGCTGGTAGTAGGATAGTTATGTCCCATTCCATCACCATTAACTACCGCATTCCCACTGTTCAAGGGTGCAAAATAGTTCGCCATATAATTTCCTAAACCTAGTCCACCAGACTTATAGCGCACCGAAAATAGGATCTCTTTATTCATTTCATTGTTGATTGAAAATACACTGGCGTAAGAATTTTCCAACCCATAGCCACTGTTTTGAATAATATCATCCAATAGTGGCAACGCTTCACCATTTCTGCCAAGCGTCAAAAAAACTTTTGCAAGTAACCCTTTCGCAGCCCAAGTTGTCGCCCTTCCCTGATTGGCATTACTTATTTGTTCATATTTGATCCTGGGAAGGCGGCTTTCCGCAGCCTTTAGGTCAGCAATGATGAGTGCGTAGCAATCCTGAACTGAAGAACGATTAACTTGCTTAGCAATCTTTGGATCAACGGGGTCAGTGATCAGAAACACACCTCCATATAGCCTAACCAAGTTAAAATAGTGGTATGCCCTTAAGAATAGAGCTTCACCTGATAGTTGGTCTCTCTGCTCTTCAGTCATGCTTGCGACTCTTTCTCCGAACTCAAGCTGACCCTTTGCATAGCTTACACCCAGATTCTCCAACACATAATTAATGCTGCGGATATTCTTATATACGCTTATCCAATAGTTGTACACATGTGCATGAGTAGAATTGAGCTCATAAGTATCCATATGGAGAAGTAGTACATTTTCTGATGATGAACTGTTGATCACGTTTACTTTAACATTATCGGTACGCAGATCAGTCATCCTCCACTCATTGAGCAAAGGAGCCTGAAGTCCGTTATACGCTCCCGTCAGTGCTGCATTTACTTCGTTATAGTTGCGATAAAAATTATCAACGCCTTCATTTGATATAGGCTCAACGTCGATAATTTTCTGGCATGAGCTTAGTCCGAAAATCAGAAAGGCGCCTGCTATTAAATAGTAATATGGTTTCATTGCGATCGTTTTTAAATGATAATAAGCTGCTTTGACCATGATTAAAAGTTTAGGTCAACACCAAAAGTGAATGTCCGGCTGATGGGAAAAGCACCTCGCTGGTAGCCAGTTACAAGTGGGGAACTATACTGATTGCTGGTCGTGAGTGCTTCAGGATTGATACCCCGATAAGAGTCGCCGGTTAGGTAAAGCAGATTGTCGATCGACCCATATACTCTCAGCCCACGCAGACCTGTTTTGGCTGTTAAACTTCTAGGTAAAGTATATCCGAGGATGACATTTCTGATAGAGGCATATGATGCATTTTCAATAACATAGTCTGTAAGCATCCAGTTCTCACCATTTGTATAATAGGGTGTCTTGCCATCTCCAGGATTAGCGGCACTTAGCCAGCGATTCCTGGTAAAATTGATATTATAGCGTTTGTTCTCGTTGTAGTTCGCATCTCCATTTATCACCTTGGCTCCCTGCACCCCCTGGAAGAGAATATTAAGATCAAAGTTTTTCAATTTAAACGAATTGGTCAGCCCCCAGGTAAAGTCCGGAAATGGAGTACCCAGTGATGTCCGGTCTGCTTCATTTATGATGTCGTCACCATTGACATCTACAAATTTTAGTCCCCCCGTAGAGAAATACCGGGATAAATTTGTAGTAAGTCCGTTGGCCTTTGCCTCATCAATCTGGGTCTGAGACGTCCACACACCATCCGTTTTATAACCAAAGTATTGAATAGCTGGCTTACCTACGATAGCTGCATAGACTTCGTTTCTTTCTCCGTAGTTGTACTGGTAAGATTCGCCCCCCAAACTGAGCAGTTTATTCTTGTTGGCTGAAAGGTTTAAAGCTGTCTTCCATTCAAACTTTTTACTAGCGATATTGATCGAATTTAAATCAATTTCAATACCTCTGTTACGCACTCGCCCTGCATTGTTCCAGAACTCAAATGAGCCGCTGAAGGACATGGTTGATTCTTTAAACAACAACTGATCAGTAACTTTATCGTAGAAATCAACAGAGAGAGATAGGCGGTTATGGTTAAAACCTGCATCTATGCCGGCATTGTACTCGAAAGTGCGTTCCCATGTAATGGCCGGATTAGCTAAGACGTCACTATTCGGTGCCAAGCCCTGGTTAACAGTTCCATTTCCTGATCCAAAGGAATAATTTCCAGGATACAACAGGTTTTGGTACGCAAAACTTTGAATGCGATTATTCCCTGTAGCACCATAACTCAAACGAAGCTTTAAATCACTTATCCATTCAGACTTTTTAAGGAAAGCCTCATCTTTGATCCTCCAGCCGGCGGATACAGACGGAAACCAACCATACTGGTGACCTTTGTTGAAATATGTGCTCCCGTCTGTACGCAAACTGGTTGAAAGCAGATACTTACCCTTGTAATCATATGTAATCCTTCCCAGGTACGAAATAAGGCCAACCGGCTCCTTCAAGGTATAAGTCAGGCTTTGATCAATCTGCGCCGCCTGATTAAGTGTCTCGAACTCCTCTGTAGGAAAGTTATAGCCAACCATATTCGACTGGGTGGTACTCGTCTTTTGAGCCGTATATCCTAATAGTCCTGAAAAACTGTGCTCGCCTTTCTTAACATTGTAATTAAGCGTATTCTCCCATAGATAATCAATCAACTTGCGAGTAGCAACCGTGGCTTCGTTAATTTGCCCGTCGCCTCTGGAATTACTTTGCACAAATGTGTTATTTTCCTGGTAAGTCACATACCCGCCAAGCGAAGTCTTAAAAACCAGATTCGGAAGCAGATTAACGGAAAGATCACCGCCTCCTAGCATCCTGTATGTCTCTGAAGCTCTGCTTTCCCGTGACGCAATTGATACAGGGGTGTTGTTTGATGAAGACCAGGGAATCACATTATTCTCCTCGAAAAGAGAACCATCAGGCATGGTGCCTTTGTAATTTAAGTTGCTAAAGTGACGGGGCTGCGCAAAATCACCTGCCCTGATCCCTGCCCATTGCGGGTTTTGGTTGACAAAAGCTGCAGTGAACTCATTATGATATACCGGTATAAAAGAAGCAAAGCGGTAGTAATCTGTATAATTTACTGCAGGACGCTTCAAATCCGTATATGAGGGATTGAAGTTTAGACTGAAACTAACCTTTTTTCCGAGATTTCCATCGATTTTTGCCTTTACATTAAATCGGTTATTCTCGCTGAACTTCATGATGCCCTCATCTTTTTGCATATTACTGGAGATGTAATACCGCAAGTCCTTCTTACCACCTGACACACCGAATTGAATGTTATAGATGCCCGCATTTTGCAATCCCTCTTTCTGCCAGTCTGTACTCTCACCGTTTATTTGATTTTCAATAATGTAAGATGCCTGCTCTGTAGCATTGATCAGGTTGCGGCGGTTCGCAGGCACTGTTGGGTCGTTCGCCCTTAACGCAGCTTCTGCATACATCATTTCTGTATACGCCGTGAATGTCATATAGGGGCTCAACTCATAAGCCTCTTTGATACCTGTATAGGCCTTGATGGAATATTTGGGCTTATCAGATTGACCTCTTTTGGTAGTGACGAGAATTACACCGTTTGCTCCCCTTGATCCATATATTGCGGCGGATGCAGCATCTTTAAGAACTTCTATAGATGCTACATCCTGTGAGTTTACAAAAGCCAGCCCGTCAGGAACCGGGTAGCCATCTACCACTACCAGCGGTTCTGAATTCGCACTGATTGAATTTAAGCCTCTCACCCTGATCTGCGGAGTCCCGCCTGCCTCAGGATCGACATTTTGAATTGTGACCCCTGCAAGTTTACCCACAAGAGCATTATCCAAACGTGATGCAGGAATCTCATCAAGGTTCTCATTCTGAAGCTTAGTTACAGACCCTGTGATATGCGACTTTTTTACGGCACCATAGCCTATTACGACAACTTCATCCAATGATTTCGCATCGTCGTCCAGAGAAGCGTCAATTTTTTTGCGACGATTAACAGGGATTTCCCTCGTCTTAAATCCCAGAAAGCTGAATACCAATGTACCATTTCCCGGGACGTTATTGATGCTATACTGGCCGCTACCGTTGCTTACAACACCATTTCTGGTACCTTTCACCAGGATACTTACGCCGGGAAGTGGTTCTCCTTTGAAGTCGGTTACGGTACCTGTAACTGTTAATGTTTGACCCGCTGCCTCTCCGGTCTCGTTTACTGACGAGCTAAAGATGTTTAAACTCCAGAGCAACGTGAATCCGAATAATAGCAGGGACTTTCCAGTTCTGCGAAAGGAAAAGGATATTGATTCGATCATTTCATTTAATTTAGTGGTTTCAGCATGATGCCCTATTCATGCTAATCGGTTAGTGAGGCTGGTTAGACCTCGAAATTGGTTAACTAATCCCGGCATATTATACCGGGAAATGTAGTTTAGGAAAACGCAAGTCCCCCGTTGATATCGATATTTGTTCCGGTCAGGAAGCTCGACTCACTAGAAGCCAGATACGCAACCAGATCGGCAACTTCCCCGGCTGTCCCCTCTCTCCTTAATGCGGTGGCATTACAAATATTCTGACGTATCTGCGGCGTACTGTGTACATCGTGAAAAGTGGTTGAAATCACCCCCGGAGCCAATGAGTTCACTCTGATACCCTGTGGTCCCAGTTCCTTCGCCAGAGATCGGGTATAAGTCATCACAGCGCCCTTTGCCGCGGCGTAAACGCTGGCTCCAGGCCCCCCGCCATCCCTTGCGGCAAGTGAAGAAAAATTGATCAAAGTAGCCCCCTCCCGCATATAAGGCACTACTGCTCTGGAGACAAGGAACACCGACTTAAAATTTAGATCAACCAGAAAGTCAAAAAAGGATTCCTCCATCTCTACAAGCTTTTTTCTACCGACAAGGCCGCCTGCAACATTAACGAGTATATGGATCTCCTCACCAAACGCTTCAATCGTTTTCTTAACCAACTGATCGGCGTCTGCAGCTTTTGTCATGTCTCCATAAGCAATGATGCACTCACCGTTCTCGGCTCTAATCAGCTCGGCTGTTTCATGAGCTTTCTGCTCATCATCGAAGTAATTGATTACCACTTTTGCTCCCTCGCGGGCTAATTGGCATGAAATAGCTCTTCCTAGGTCTCTCGCACCGCCTGTAACAACGGCAACTTTGTTTTTTAAACGCATGATATATTTTATTTGATAATTTTTGAACTAATGAATTTTACTGACAGCCATGCCAGCGGAACCAGTACCGCTCCAAGCACGAAAAAGGAGACATAACTGGTTTGTGTAATGATCGGCACAGACCATGTTGTGAATAAAGTACCAACTACAGCTGCAGTGCCGCCCATACCTGCCACAGTACCCACATTCTTACCGTCGAAATAATCACTCGGAAGAGTTTGCAGGTTTCCGATAAGAAACTGAAAACCAAATAGCGTAAGCCCGATCAGACCCATAGCCAGATAAGGGTTGTCTTTCAGCTCGCTCAGCCAAAACAGTATAGCAAGCAACCCTATAAGCATTAATACGGAACCGGTAGTAATTGCCCTTTTGCGGGCAATTTCGGGTTTTACACCCTGCCTGATTAGCCTTGACGAATAGAATCCTCCGGCTAAACTTCCAATGGCCGCAAATAAATACGGTACCCAGGTAAACGCACCGATCTGTTTGATGTCGAACAAAAATTGCTCTTTTAAAAATGTGGGTAGCCAGGTGACAAAAAGCCACCATACAGGATCAATAAAGAAGCGTCCTAATACGATCCCCCAGGTACTCCTGTAAGAAAGCAACTCTTTCCAGCTCAAGGGCTTCACGTCATGGTCGATTTCTTTTGCTATACTGTCCGACAGTATATGCTCCTGCTCTTCTCTGGTAATCCATGGATGTTTATCGGGTGTCGATTTATTGACAAGAAGCCATGGAATCAACCATATAATACCGAGACCGCCAATTACGAAAAATGTCGCCTTCCATCCGATGGCCATGTAAAGGATAGCAATAATTGGAGCTGAGACTACTGAACCCAGAGATGCTCCTGCTCCGAATATACCCTGAGCAATGGCTCGCTCCTTTGCTGGAAACCACTCTGCATTACTCTTAGTGGCGCCAGGCCAGTTTCCTGCTTCAAAGAAGCCAAGCAAAAACCGAAAAATACTAAAAGCGAATATTGATCTGGCCAATGCGTGTAAGGCGATGGAAATACTCCAGCCGGCAATAGAGACGGCCATACCCAGACGGGTCCCGATACCATCCATCAGTTTTCCCGTTGACGTCTGCCCGATAGCATAGGCAAGCATAAAGAAAGTTGTGATGAGTGCAAGGGTACTCTTGTTGTCTACGTCACTGATCCCGAACTCCTGATAAATGTATGGCCACATTATATTAATTGCACTCCGGTCGATATAATTGATGACCGTCGCAAAACCTATAAGAAGAATAATATACCATCTTAAACCGTGAACCTTCATATCTGTTAAGGTTATTTATGAATGCCTAGGCTTTTAAGGAATGCCATAATACCCGCATTTACTTCCGAATTTTTATCGGCAGGAAACTTTCCATGCTGGCCACCTTCTACAGTAATGAATTCGGTTCTCACGCCAGCTTCAACAAACTTCTTATGCAGTGCGATTGACTGTTCGTAAGGGACAATAGGGTCCGCATTACCATGAACGATAAAGGTAGGCGGACTTGTTTTCTTTACATGGTTTATTGGACTAACAGATTTAACAAAAGCCTCATCTTTCGCTTTCTCGCCCAGCCACCATGTAGCAGATTTACTCGTTTTGTATGGCCCGTAAGCCCACTGCCAAACATTGGCCACACCATATTTATCGATGATAGCGGCAACCTTGACATCTTCAAACCCTCTGCAATTCTGATCGAACTGATGATCATTCTCTAGTAATCCGGCCATCAGCGCAAGATGTCCTCCGGCAGATCCGCCCATAACGACGATCTTGTCAGGATCGATGTTATGCTGTTTTGAGTTTTTAATCAGATAGATTAGCGCACACCGGGCATCTTCAACGGCAGCAGGTGCCGGTGCCACTTGAACCAGGCGGTACGCGATATTAGCCACAGCATATCCCTTTTTAAAGAAACTACTGAAGCCCGTCTGAGATTCCTTACTCCCTTTATTCCACCCACCTCCGTGTATATTAATCAGCAAGGGAGCTGGACCCTTGTCTTTAGATGGTAGATATAAATCCAACTTTCCTTCCCAGCCATTCACCTTTGTATATACGACGTTGAGTTGCTCGGTGTATCCAGCAGGGTATTGTACTTTCTTATAGGTAACAGCATCCTGCGCCCTGGATGAAATTCCCAGAAACATCAATGCGCATAGGCCTAATATCCTTTTCATATTCTTGCTTTAATTGGTTAAGAAAATTTGGTTTATAGAAAATCTTCACGGTGCGGACTGAATACATCTATCAGCACACCGGGTTCAAGACAGACACAGCCATGTACTTCATTTGGTGGAATATAGTATCCGTCGCCCTTTCTAACGGTCTTCTTCTGGTCACCAATCGTCATCTCAAATACCCCGCTATCAACATAAGTAACCTGCGAATGATAATGCTCATGAAGCTGGCCAACCGCTCCTTTATCAAATTTTGCCTTTACCAGCATGATTTTATCATCGTAGCCGTAGATCTGTCTGTGAATACCATTTCCCAGATCCTGCCATGGTGTATCGTTTTCGAATTGAAATAAAGTTCCTTGTAGCATATTATTGATTGATTTGAATGAAATTATTTTTATCCTGATAGTTTACCTTAATGGTATACAATCTATCGTTTAGCTTGAAACTGAAGGAGGTCTGCATGGAATCAGATTTTATAATAGAAACCGCTGCAACAGAGCTCTTCGCACCTGTCGTTACCTCAGCGCGGGGGTCGGTCCCCCCATGATTTTCGGTAAGTGAAACGAAAGTCTGGTTTGTTGACTGTGGCTGGGAAAGAATAAATGCCTTACTCTCTACCAGATTCAGCTCCGGATCGTTGGCTCCAAGGGATACCAGCTTAATTTGAAGGGGAGTCCCTGTCGCAAAAGTCGTTGTGTAGAACTGATTAGCATTAAGAACGGTAACATAACCATTTCCTCTGTCGATATTGGACTGGCTATTCAGCCATATATGTTGGTAGCCGAACCGCTCACCCAATGCCTGTAAGTTGTTTGTTTTAGCATGTATCTTAAAAGAGGCATCAACAACGTGACCTTTATACCAAAAAGGAAGATCATATTGGTGGGCTGTTTCAGATCGTGCTTGAACGATATCGACTAGCAATGGCTTATTTAGTCCGTCAAGCCGGATCAATGCTGTCGTACGGCGCATAGCGACACCAGGGTATGCGTTATTTTCTTCGGCGCTAACAACCTGAATTTCATCCTTAACATCGAAGTGAATGAGTCGCGGATAATGTTTTTCAGCCTCTTTCAGGTTCGCCTTAAATGCTGAGGTTTGATCAACAACCAATGTATTATGGGCAACGGTTTGCTTCGCCCACGTGGTGTTCTCTTTCAGATAACCGCCACCACCTTTTGTTTCAATGTTGATGAAGCGTGCCGCACCGTAGTCTGGGAATACTTCACCTCCATTGTCGTAATAAAGAATGTTGAGTCTGTCAAAGTGTCCATGCCCCAATCCCTGGGATGCGGCTTTAAACACCAAGCACTGCTGACTTTTGCTTTCCCGGCCCCGGAGAATACCAAGTCCCCCTTCTTTTCCACTTTTACCATCACCAATCCACTGAGAGCGATAACTAAAATCCTTGACTTTACCCACATATATATCCCTGGCAACCTGTAGTCCGGCATCCGAAACCACCACCTTCTTCTGTCTCCGCGCAATCGATAACAAGCCCGGATCCCCTCCCATATCAGCGTACGCAATATCTACACCGTAAACCAGCTCCTCTGACTCAAATGTCTTTTCCTTAATCGCATCATTGATCGGGAAAAACACGCCGTTTGTATATGTCCCTTGCAAAGCAGTGTTCACGGCCTTTTTGAGCAACCCGTTTCTGTAGTTATAAATATTAAGCTCCGGCTGATATTGTTGTATTGCTTTCGCGAAGACAATAAAAGGCATAATCGCATAACGTTGATAATAGAAGCCCTCGGTATAATACCCATCTGGTGAAAAAAGCTGATCAATCTGAGCAAAAAAACCAGACTTTCCTTGTTTATCAGATCCTTTTAAGGCCATATCCACGTATTCCTGCCTGCCCATAACATACCCGGTCAAGCCAACAGCCGCCACCGCCCAGGTGCCATGGTTATGGATTCTGTTAAATGTTTCGTAAGAGTCTGCTGTGATATATTTCAAGACGGGGAGAAAGAGATCATTTTCGATGGTCTTCCTGTCCCTTGCGGAAAGAGCATCATACACCAAATCGTAGCCTTGGATCACGTGTACCTGCCATACACAGTCGTTCAGGTTTTGCCAGAAGATTCTTCCTGGAGGGTTACTCGGATTGCTCTTCGGGTGAAAGGGCCATTTCTTGTATTGCTTAGCATAGATTAAGAGAATATCTCTCACATAATCCGCATACTTCAGATCCTGGCTGAGCTGATAGGCAACGCCGCATGCTAAAATACGTTGATAATTCTTTTTATGCTGCTCATGTGTGATTCCTCCGCCGCCATCTCTGGGAACTGGCACCTGTATCGCTGCATTCACAGCGAGATCGGCTTCTTTTAAAACTTCAGAGTAAGAATCTTTTAACAAAGGATACTTCTGCAAACCCTCTCTTACAGAAGCCACATTTTCTTTGCTAAGCATGATATTAGGATGCTTCTGTGCATGCAACAGATCGGGAAAATAAAGGCAAAGGCTTACAATTACCACTTTTTTTAAGTAGTTCATAGTTTAAAATTAGGCGGTTAGGAAATGCTGCCAATCAAGACAGCTTTGTTTTTAACTCTCTATCATTTCGGCTTATTTTTAAATCCGGATCTGCTTATCGTGAGAATCTCACTTAGGTGACTGGCCATTGCCTTGTCTGCCATATCCGGATCAGACAGTGTAATCGCCTCCATGATTTCCATGTGCTCACGTACGGCAATTTTTTCCCGATTCTCACCGCAGATCTTATTTTCAGTAATGTTCTTTATCAGATCCGGAATAAGATTGAGGATCATGGATTCTATCACAGAGTTCTTGGTAGCTTTGGCGATTGCCACATGGAAAAGCATATCCTCTTCCACTGCATTACCGCCACTTTTCACTTTAGCTTCGTAATCATACATCGCCTTCTGAATTATTACAAGATCTTCATCGGTCCTGCGTTCGGCGGCCAGACGAATAGCATCGCGTTCCAAATAAAATCTGGCCTCCACCAATGCACTGAAATCATCCTTATTGAAATTGATAATGTCAGTTATTAAGCTATCGATGACTTTAATGCTTAACCCGGATACATATGTACCGCTTTGGGGATTCGTTTTCAGCAGCCCGTAAAACTCGAGCTTAAGTATCGCCTCTCTTACATAGCTTCTGCCCACAGCAAACCTTTCTGAAAGAACGCGCTCAGCAGGCAATCTGTCGCCTGGCTTAAGTTGACCGGAGACGATTAAATTTTTAAGTTGTCGGATAATCTTGTCGACGGGATTCTCGACCTCTATGGCTTGAATGGTATCAATTAATTCCTTCATATTGGTTGACCAAATATTGGTTGACCAAATATTGAATATATAATTGATTACACAAAATATTTTTTGAAATAAATCAAATCGCCAACCGGATATCGGTTATTGAGGTAAAACGCCTCATCTTTTCCCCCACAACTCCTTACCCAAATAAAGGTAGTGAGTAAGCATGCCTTCATATATTTTCATCGCATTATCCCCGTTCAGGAAAAGTACATATCCGTTTTTCGATTTCGGAAACATGACAGCTAAAGTACTGACCCCCGGATCTTTCCCGGTATGCAATAATGCATACTCTCCATTACTGAAGTTCGTTAGTTTTTCCCATCCGAGGCCAAAGTAGTCACCTTTACCTGTTTGGACCTGACTCTTATGCATCTCTTTTAGAAGCGCTTCAGACAGCCCAGCTCCACTCACAACATAGGCGAGGAACTTACTATAGTCTTCTACTGTTGTCAAAAGGTTGGCAGCTGCATTAGCATGATAGTACTTCGCTACAGGGATAACATTACCAGAAGTATCAAAGTTCCTGGCATATCTACTCTCGTCCATCGTCTTGTCCCACCAGAAGCGGGTATCATTCATTCCTGCCGGTTGAAAAAGATACTCACGCGCAAGCTCTTCTATGCTTTTCTTAAGTTTAGATTCAACCGCTTTTCTCAGATACTCATAACCCTCTCCCGAATATTGGTAACTGCTACCGGGTTCGAACTCAAACGCAAGCTTTTTGGAATCTTTCATATAGCGCCAGTTAGGAAAGCCAGTTTGATGGCTAAGAATAATTTTCGGCGTCAGTTTCCGGTACCGCATGTCACCTTCAAGGTCAGGATCTACCCAATACTTATATAATGGTTCATTTAAATCAAGCAATCCATTCTGAACAAGTCTTAACGTTGTTAAAGCCATAATCGGTTTGGTCAAAGACGCAACCTTGAAGATTGTATTTGCAGGAGCTGTAGTTTTCCCATCGAGCGTCCCGTAGACCTCTATTCTCGTTACCTTACCTCCATCAATAATACCCAGGCCCAGAGCCGGGACATGATTATCCTCCAGCATTTGCATGACCCCGCTCGTTTTTCCTGCATTTGCTTCGGGGTCCTGATGGTCGTAGCTTAGTACATCACTCAGTTTCCAAACACTGCTTTCAAGCAACCATACCGAGGTGAATTTCGCAGTGTTCGTCCATACATCATCTTTCCCGGTTTCCCGAATATAGAAGTAATGGATTCCCGACTGGATGGCTCCGTATAAAACACCATCGTTATAGAGGGGATAAACAGTGAGACTTGCCTCGTCCACCTTTCTGATCGGCTTCCTGTTCGGATTCGAGCAGATATTGTTCCGCATATTTTGAAAAAACAATTCTCGATCCTGGGAACCACCCTTATCGTGATAAAACCTCAGATCCTTAGCAATAGTCTTTTCGAGATAGCCGAAATCACATTGGTTGAACCCTCTCTCAAAGAAAACGCTATCTTGTTTCTTCAGTTCCATAAATAGCGCTGATTTTCGGCTTATTTGTGCCAGGCAATTTTGGTAGCAGTAAAAAAGAATTACTGTTCCGACCAATAGGTACTTTGTCATGTGTTTTTTTTACAAAGTTCTCTGATCTTTGAAATTTTACATCAAAATCAAGCCGCCAATAACCCGACAAACTGCCGCCATTTGCTTCAAAACGCTATATTATACTAAATGGCAGTTTTATGCGAAGCGATTTGTTCTTGTCAAGTCCTGCTGTATTAATCAGGATGATACAGATGTTCGACAAGACAATTAGCACCATAACAACCAGAATAAATATACTTCCGTTGGGAAATATATTTTTAGAAAGAGCGCTAAGCATGAAAACTATTGCCGATGATATGGTCCACATGATTTGAACAGATACAATTTGCTTGGCGATGGGATGAAATTGCTTACTGAAGAACATAATCAAAAGGGGCAGTAATATGCTTGCGAATGGAATGAACGTAACCGGCAATGAAGAAAGATTTATAATCTTCAGCAGAGTGTAGTTGGTCCTGTCAACAACTTCTACATCTTCGGACACAAGCTCTTTTTGGTCAACTTCAAGAGCCTTGGCCAATGCCTTCAACGTGTATCCCCTCGGTTCTTTTCCTGCCTCGATACGCTGGATGGTTCTGACGGAAACTCCCGACCTTTCAGCCAATTCTTCCTGAGTCAAGTTTGATTTTTCCCTGAGTTCCAACAGTATTGACATTTGCTTTTTTGAATATGAATGTGGCTACGAAGAGGATAATTATTGTCCCAAAGTTTTTTACGTCTACCTTCTCCTGAGCCACTCCTCTGGCACCGGAACAATACAGATATTCATCGATCTGTTATCGTCTGAAAGCATTGCCGACTGTATCTGTATCTTTGTCCCATCAGGACTGAAAGTTGGATGAATATGGTCTGCCGCAGTCGTTTTATGCCCCCCGCTAAGTTTTATAATCTCCCCTGTCGTCCTGTCAATCAAATAAAGATCCCTTGCAAAATCATCTCCAACGGCGAAACGTCCATCAGACGATCCGCTGACATGCCACAACCCGCTTCCCGATTTCGTTTGTCCAGCAATTTGAACCTCTCTGGTTCTGATATTAACTATTGCCAGGCCTGTAGGTTTCTCCCGAGTGCCTGAAGGCCCCCAATCCGCTTCCTGCCCGGGGTTAGCACCTCCTACCGCTGTACCTGCATTAGCCGGACCCGCTGTGCCCGCAATTTTCCTGTGCCCCATAATAGCAAAGGCAACTTCGTCCTTTGTAATAACCGCTTCATGCGTGACCCATTCGGTAGGTGCTTCGGGATACAGAGGTCTTAATCCTTTACCATCTGCATTTACTATCCACATTCGCTGAGGTGACTTCCCGCCGGTTTCCCAACAAAAAACAATTTCGCCCGCAACCCATGGATTGGTCTGAATATGCCCAACTTGAAAAGGCACAGAAACCACATGCTTCATCTGGCCGGTTTTAACGTTCATAGCTCCTATACCAGAAGGGCCCGCACCCATTTTTCTTGGACCAAAAGCCGGTTCTATTTTAGTCCCCGCAGCAAGATGTCTGGCAGCTTCCTCCCTACCAACTCTAAAATAGAGCCACTCCTCCTCCCCATCCAGTGCCATATCACCTCCTGCACCGAGTTCTGCAGGAGTAACACCACATACCCGTTGATAGGCAGACGCAGCCTGCATCTTGCCTGATCGGCTATCTGCAAAGACTTTGGCGAGATTAACTTCCACTATTTCGAGCGATCCTTTCGGACGGTTTGAAATGCTTCTCATGAAATACAGTTTCATCGATTTTCTGGCGATATTAAGCATCCCGGTATAGCCCCCTTCTGTCACCTGAACCATATCGCCCGTTTTTTCATGAACAGCTATAGCTTCTCCGTTGGCCCGGTTTGAACGAAATATCAGCCACTCACCGTCTGAGGTCCATTGGTTATGAGTCTGGTATATTTTGTTATCACCTGCTGGCGTGCTCGTAAGAAAGGTAAGCATCGTGCCTGTCACTGGATCTTTAACTATTTTTCGTTCAGAAGGGAAGCGCCTGCCAATCTGGGACATCACAGACGGACTTACTGCCAGAAGCAGGACAAAAGCTGTTACATATTTTATTAAACCTGTCATAAAAATCGGATTATCTCGGTGATATTTGCTTAACTCTGCCCACGCCTTGGAACCGGATCAGGCACTGTGGCTGGTTGCGCTTCTTTCCTGATCTTGTCCTTAGGGATGGATCCTACGGGAAAAATACTGATATCTCTTGTTCCTCGGTGGACAACCACTGGTCTTCCGGCAGGTGTCTGCGCTTTGAAATTGTTGAGGCTAATACCCTTGACGTCTTCAAGTATCATAGCAGGCCTGGTCTCCTCGCCCATATAACTTATTTCCACATTATTCATTTCTATGTTCCGCACATGGCGAATGAAAAACCCATACGAGGGCATAACACCAAAGCGTTGTGGTTCAGGATAGTCTTTAGAAAATTCAGGCACAGCTGTCTGGATCTGCACTAGTGGCGAATCTATGGGTCGGTAATAAATCCGGATATTGCTGAGCTTAATGTCTTCTATATCATTTCCAGGTATTCCCGCAATGATCGAAGAAAAGTGCGAATCCGCATTATATGCGACAAGGTTCGAAATACTTACCCGGCGGAGCTTTCCGGGAGGTGTGCCGGCAGGACCCCGCATACGCGCACCCAGGCGAAGGAATATCGGCGAATTGGTCAGGTCTTTCATTACCATATTGCTGATGGCTACGTCTTCCAGCACCCCTCCGTCAACCGTCTCCAGCGCTAGACCCCGGCAATACTGAAACAAACAGTTGGTGATCGTAATGTTCTTGAAGCCTCCGTTAGCTTCCGTACCAAACTTAATACGTCCTGTAGGTCCTTGTCTGTCTGGTACCATACCCGCTTCGTTCTTCTGGTAAGTTCCATTAATGAGCGTCCCACGGTCAAAACCACTTACCTGGCAATTGGCTATTGTTACATTTTCTGTTGCGCGAGCAAAACCGAGGGCATAAGAACTCTTCAGGCAGATCCCATCGTCCCAGGGCGAGTTTACCGTACAGTTGGTAATACGGACATTCCGGCAGCAATCAATATCCATCCCGTCTCGATTCGTATCGATTTTCAGATTATCAATCGTCAGATTGTCTACTCCGGTTGCCAGGATACCAAAATGGCCGCCGTAAAGGATTGTAAAATCTCTCAGAATAACGTTGCGACATAGCTTTAATGCGATGGCTTTGTTCCCCTGGCCGGGACGCGGAACGTTCTTAGTGAGTCCCTTGCCATAAATAGTTCCGGGACCAAGGATAGAGACATTCTCCAGACCAATCCCCCATATTAAGCTGTTCTGCCAATGACTATGACCGAAATCCTGGAATTTATCGTGCTCATTGGGTTCGGCGGGATCATAGCCAGCGCCATTTGGAACTGGGTCAGCCGCCAGAATCGTAGCACCCTGGTCTATGTACAGGCTGATATTACTTTTTAGGTGAATGGAATGTGTGGCATACGTGCCTGCGGGAAAGTAGACAGTGCCACCTCCAGACCGCGCAGCTGCATCTATCGCTTTGTTTATTGGCTGAGTGTCAAGCGTTTTACCGTCACCACTAGCGCCGAAATCACGAACATTAATGCCAGCTTGTAAGTTTTCCGCCCGGGACGCTGCATCAACCGCACAACAAATGAAGACAGCAAGCAGGCAGGTTCTTAAGATCAGGTTCATATATTCAATATCGGTTTGCAGGGGCAATATAAAAGTCTGAAATTGAAATATACCGTTTTTTGTAAAAACCTTTTACCCTTTGTCCAAAAAAAGCAGAATACCATCTATTAATTTCGTGCCGCTTAGTAAATCTTAATTTCCTTCATTACAGCCAGCTCATCCGAAGAAATATCGACAATGGAGTATGTATTGACATTCGTAATCGTCAGCTCGTCAATGATGTCCACCAAATTTTTATAACTTGACTTATCACTAGGTTTAATTAAGACGATCAAACCCTTCTTAATGTCGCCTGTAGCTCGCAAAACCTCTTGCGATTGTTGCAACAAGACCTCTCGGATCTCCTTACTCTTAGTGCTGATGACGCTGGGCGAAATAATAGGATTTTCAATAGTTCCACGATGCCATTCTAACTTATCATCTTTCCCAAGACAAATAGTTACTGTACGCTCATCAGAGATTTCTAAGACGCCACCTCCCTGATCGGGCATAGCAACATCCATTGCTACAGGTTTCGCCAGAGTTGTTGTTAACATAAAAAAGGTTATCAGCAGAAACATCAAATCCACCATGGGCGTCATGTCTACACGTGCTGAATATCGGGAACGTTTAACTCTTCCTGAGCCAGGTTCCACCTTGTTGTTTAAATCTGCCATAGCCTTTAGTTTTCTTAGTGGATGTGGATACAGCAGCCTTTCCACATAAAGGTTCAGGACTTTTTTGGCTCTATTTCGGGCTTTTACCAACCTTCAACCCTACCACATACAATCCTGCCAATCAGTAAACATGTGAAAAAGCAACCCAACAGCAACTATTCTTGTTTTAGGAAAAAATAGCAGTACAAAATATAAACCTATAGCATAGTATGAGTGTAAAGGATGAAACCCGATACTACATCTACCCGGATTAAAAATCGGATTAGCCAACAGATGATCCAGATCCACCAGCATGGTCATAATCATGAAGAGCCAGGCTTCTTTCCACTTACTGTTAAAAAACAAAAATGCGATTGCACCGGGAACAAGGAAGTGGAGACTATAGTGAACGATAGCCTGCCATGAAAGGCCAAAGGCAGTAATCATATACGCAATGAATATTAATGCTATTATTTATAAATCCTCGGAAGCTTCGGCATAACTTCCCTAATTTTTTTGCAAGCACCACGTGGTCATGCACCGTAAATTTTGCACATTAGTGGTTTTTATAGGTTCGTGCAACCGGCCGTTAAGCCTGTGGGTATACTGAAGAAGCATGTCCTGGTTTACCAGAAAACGTTCGCTCCCGTCGGGCAGTAGATAACGACCATTTCCCCGACTACAGATCAACGCTTCAATACCTATGTCCGACGCAATTCTCGCAAACAAATAACCGCCGGGTTTGAGCACCCGCCACATTGAACGAATCATATTATCAAAATGTTCAGGACTTTCTGCGAAGTGCAATACCGCACTGCTAATTACCAGGTCAAAATAATTATCAGTAAAAGGCAGGTTTTCAGCAGAAGCATTCAGAAAATTCTCTTCAGCATGCTCAGGGGCCAGTCTTCCTGATAATTCTACAGCCGCAGATACTGCATCCGCATCTTTATCAATGCCATACACGTCGAAGCCGTTCCTTAAGAAATAAATCAGATTTCGTCCGCTGCCGCAACCCGCGTCGAGCACCCTTTCACAACTATCATAAGTACCTTTAAGCAGCTGGTCGAGCAGGTAGATATCTATATTTCCGTAAAGTCGCTGAAGTTCAGATCCCATCGATCAAAAATAATCATTCATTCACAATCATACGTTTTATCTTTTGAAGCACTATCCTTTCTGTTCTATTATCGTCGAAAGCTCTCTGCAAAACATAACTATCTCTCCCTCTGTGTTGTAATAATGAACAGAGGCACGAACTACCGTGTCCAGACCACTCTTCTCCATATACAGCGGCGTCGCCTGCGAAGCACCAATAGAAACGTTGATCCCGAGGGCACCCAGCTTAAGCTTTACAGCTGAACTGTCCATACCTTTGACCGAAAAAGTGATAAGACCACTCAGCTTCTCACCGGAATCCCGCATGATAACCCCTGGGATGTCTGCAAGCTTCTTTCTCATCACCGAAGACAAAAACTCGATCCTGTTCCATATCCGATCTATCCCTACATGAAGTGCGTAATCAACCGCCTTGCCAAGGCCAAGGACAAGACCACGATTCTTCTCGTATAATTCAAACCGGCGGGCATCTTGTCTCAAGTTATAACCCGACAGAGATACGTTTGCAGCAGCGAAGGAATCCAGAAATAACGGTTTTAACTCATCCTGAATGGCACGTTTAACAAACAAAAAACCTGTCCCCCGGGGAGCCCTGAGATACTTACGTCCGGTCACCGAGAGCATATCACATTTAATTTTCCTCACATCCAACGGAAGCTGTCCTGCGCTCTGGCAGGCATCAACCAGATAGAGTATATTATGTCTTTCCGCTATCTCCCCGATTTTTTCCACAGGCAAAACTCCTCCGCCCGAAGAGGAAATATGAGTGATCGCTATCAGCTTTGTCTTAGGCGATACCGCTTTCTCTAACTCATCCAGGGGAAAGTTGCCTCGTTCGTCGTTTGAGATAACTTTCAGCATAACTCCGTTTGCCTTATGCGCATCGACCAGGCCGATGAGGTTGGTTACATACTCCATTTCACTCGTGATGATTTCATCACCGCGTTGGAAAGATACACCTCTGAATGCGGTAAGCCAGGCGGAACTGGCATTTTCAAACAATGCAATTTCATCATCCTCTGCATTAATTAACTTCGCGATACTCGTATATACGTCGCCTATTTGCTTCGCATACATGACTTCTGCCTCGTAGCCCCCAAGCAGCGCTTCTTCTCTTAAGTAACTGACGACCGTGTCGACCACCACATCTGGTGGCAGAGCAGCTCCAGCGTTATTAAAATGGATGCGTTCAGCACATCCTTTCGTTTGCGAACGAAGTATCACAATTTCTGCCTTCAGTAGTTTAAGTTTCATAGGTTATTAATTGTTACCCCAAAAATAGCTATTGAGATTATGTCCAATATCGCTCACTGCCAGCTTTTCTGCTAAATTAAAGTTTCACGGTTACTTGAAATGACTATTTTGGTCCAATCAAAATTTGTATAATGAATTATCGTTTGTTGCTAACTTCAGCAATTTTCAGCATGATGATGTCATGCTCCAAAGACAATAGCCCTCAACAGGAGATTTTAACTCCCGGAAGCTTTGCCGATGTGAATACACTTAACATTTTACCTGCCGAATTGTATACACAGAAAGGGAAAATCGCCAATCAACAAGAAGTTATGCATTTCGTAAATAAAAAAGGATTATCTAACACATTTTTCATTTACGGGCTCACTACTCTTTACCAAGACACCGATCTTACACTGGTTATCAATGACGACAATACAGCAGTGATACAAGGTAACATTCCTCAAAATTCTTTCCGTGCTGTCATCAGCGATTACAAAAATGGACAATTTATCATCACTGGAACAGACAGCATCACATCGATGATAGGCAACCCTGGTTTCCCCTCAGGGTACGTGAGGGACCCTTACTCAATGAGCACATGTGGAACCGATCTGCACATCGGCTTATTGTCAACTTCAAAGACCTGTGTCCCTGTCCAGGTCTTTCATGACACTTACACCCAGCGCTGCAGCTATACTCCGATAGCCGCTGTTGAAGTGCAAGATGCCAATATGGTTTTTATTCCGACGCTCTCCTATTATTTTACTCAGGGCATTGCTGGCGAGAGGTGTACCTTCGGCCTGTATAATTCCTGGAACACCCTAAATCCGGAATTTTACAAACAGCTTTCTGCAGGCGACACAGTATTGGTTCAAAGAAAGCAGATTATCTTGAAGAAAACAACTTAGCTCTATCGCTGGAAGTATAAAGTCAAGCCGTTAGTCAAGATATTTCCCTGGAAGATTGATCTCTACTGAAAACACCTGATCAAATATATTAACAAATCTATTTGATGGAAGTAAATTCACCGCTGCTTGTTCCCCGCCAATGCTGGAGAAGAAAATATTTACTAAAATCCCTGTCCCCAAAAGCTCCGGTCGATTGTCATAGCAGAACAATAGATAAATGTTTAAATTTAAAAGTTATGAAAGAATTTTTAATGCTCATCCGTGAGGATGCTAATTATGGTGACCTGTCAATGGAAGAAATGCAGGAATGCGTGGAGAAGCACATTCAATGGGTGAACGGCCTGATAGAAAAAGATCAGTTCAGAGAGGCTAATCCGCTAGATGCCGGAGGCGCATACATCAGGGGAAAGGAAAAGATCGTGACAGACGGTCCTTATATTGAAAGTAAGGAATGTATCAGCGGCTATTACATACTAAAGGCCAGCTCGCTCGAAGATGCCCTCAATATTGCAAAAACTTGCCCCGATCTGGAATATGACCGGAGAACCGTTGAAATAAGAGAGATTACACAACTTGAAGAATAACAGTAAGCATACAACAATTAGCGCAGGTCAAATAGCTGCACATCATTTCCGCGATCACTATGGAATGATGGTAGCTGCTTTGACCCGCGTTTATGGATTATCGAAGCTGGATAGTGTGATGGACGCTGTACAGGACGCATTTGAAACGGCCGTCAGCAAGTGGCAATTTTCAGGCGTCCCGGATAACCCTTCAGCTTGGCTGATGAAAGTCGCTCGCAACAAGCTAATCAACATGCTGAAGCGCGAATCAAGACTTCAATACGTTGATCCAATGCTTACGGCACTTGATGTTCCTGAACCCGAAGCTACATCAGCGATAACTTTAAATGATGAGGAGATATCCGATAGCCAGCTACACCTTCTGCTGGCTTGCTGTAACCCTGCTATCAGTCAACGAAACCAGATCGCCCTTACACTTCATGTGCTTTGCGCTTTCGGTACTCCTGAAATTGCGAACGCACTGCTGATGTCTCATGTGGCAGTTAAAAAGGCGATCGGCAGAAGCAAAAGTATGCTTAGGAACACCCGAGTCGTGTTCGGCGGACAAACAAAACCGCAATTATGGGCACAGACGGAGATGGTTCATTCCATCCTCTATTTAATGTTCAATGAAGGGTATAAGGCTACCCGCGGCAGTGCAGGCATCAACAAGGACCTCTGTTATGAGGCAATCAGACTAACAAAGATACTACTCTCAGGATCAGGTGATAATCTGGAAACAAATGCCTTGCTCTCCCTCATGTTCTTCCACGTGTCCAGATTCCCTGCCCGGCTATCCGGAACACAAGAGTGGCTGCCCCTCGAACAACAGAACAGAAGTTTGTGGGACCGCGCTTTTATAGCTGAGGGTATTTACTACCTGAATAAAGCAACTGGCCCCAACCGTCCATCTAAGTTCTACCTTGAGGCACTAATCGCCTCTATTCATTGCCTGAGTAGGGATTTCAGTCAAACCGACTGGCAGAAGATTAGCAGCTTATACAGCCACCTGCAGATCCTGGAACCAGATTCCTGTCTGGTCAGGTTGAATCGTATAATTGCAGATAGTTACCTTACCGACCCTAAACCATTGATATCCGAGCTTGAATCGATCGATACAATAATCGGCGAGAAACATCAATTTGCCCTGCTGACCACTAAGGCATATCTATACGAGAAGGCGAAAACTAACGATGAAGCCATCAAGATCTATCAGCAAGCACTTATTCATGCCGGGTCAAAGCAGGATAAAACGTTTATCCGGAAGAAGCTGAATGAATTTATGAGCAGTTAATTATCCCATCCAACTTAAAGCGAGTTAACAAGGGATTTAGATACAGTTCTCAAACCTTTCTTCGTTAACATTTTACCTATTTCATTGACCATATATATTGATGCTTCAATTTCATCTTTTCTGATCGCCACACTTTCGACGTTAAATCCGAAGGGGACACATCGATCTGCGCAAAAAGCTGTCAGTTCCGAGGCAATGTTCAGGCAAAGTTCAACCGATCTTTCCAGCATATTATCGGTATTTTTCAGTTCCTCCTTAAGTTCTTCCGGAATATGAATACCCAACCACTCCATAAACTGCAGGGTTTTCAGGGAGCCACAGGCTGTCAGCGTAAATATCATTGATGGTGGTAATTGCTGCTGCCCTCTACAGGTCTGGCAGAGGTCTTCAACAACCTTCTTGGCGAATTCAACATTAAAAATGCACTGGGAAACAAAATAGGATACCCCGCATGCGGCCTTGTCCAATATCCGCTTATCTTCATCCTGTAGAACGGAGTGTCTTTCGGGAATAGTTACCGCACCGATCACGGAGGTGTCTATGTGCTTTTGCCATAGCTGATAGGCTTCAGGAAGTGTCGTTTTTACCGGAAATTCTGGCGAGGGTACACCCACGAATACAGGATAGCACTCATGTCTCCCCAATTTATCCAGCCATTCCGTTAATTCATGTTTTGAGAATTTTCCGGCCGGACGGTATATCACTTTGGGAACTTTAAGATCACACAAGTATTCGCTAGCAAAAGCGAACGGATCCAACGCATTTAAAAAAGGGAAAGGCCGCTCCTCAGATGTGCGGGCGGACTCGTCTTGTACATCATATACAATCAACGCATCAATATCCAGGGGGATTAGCCTGGCCATTGTCTTTTCAGCGATCTCAGCGATACGCTCCGGAGAAGTTCCCGCTTTTGGCGGCGTAATTCCATAGGTCAAAATTCCGGATTTTCCGCTCTTGATCTGATCTAGAAACATAATTATAGGAGGTTACTGTTATATTATACTTTCAACATCGACTAGCAAAGATATCATTTCTTCCATACCGGGCGTGCGTGCTTCGCAGACGCATTCATACCGTACAGTACAGTTTCTTTGAAAGCCATCTGCTCTTTCATTAAAAAAAAACAATTTGACTTCGTTCAATTCTCGAACCATATTCTGAACAAAGCTAATAATAAGGTTGAATCGTCTTCTAAATACAAAATAACTAAGTATATTTAACTACTTTTATTAAAATTCATAGTATTTAATCCCTAAAACGCTCAATAAGGGGGACAGGTAAAGAAAATTATTCTATGCACGAACTGGACGAAACCGACATCCAACTTTTAAAGTTCCTGGGAGAGAACTCAAACCTGACTACGAAAGAATTGGCTGCCAAGGTTAACCTTTCTTCTTCTCCGGTATTTGAAAGGGTAAAGAGACTGGAGAGTAATGGTTTTATCCAAAAATATATCGCCCTAATTGACGCTGAAAAGCTGAATTATGGACTCATTGTTTTCTGTAATATCAAGCTTAAGCAACATGATAAAGCTGTAGGACGGCAGTTTGTGAGCGACATTCTTCAACTAAAAGAGGTAGTTGAATGCTACAATATTTCAGGGGATTTCGACTTTCTTCTTAAAGTGTATGCTAAAGACATGAAGCACTATCAGGACTTCGTCTTCAACAAGCTTGGATCGGTAAAGAGTATCGGTAGCACCCATAGTACCTTCGTGATGTGTGAAAACAAGAATACGCATAATATCAATCTTTAGCACTTTCAAATGCCCCTCATAACCTTAACTAAGCCATATAAATGATACTTATCCAAACCGATCGATTTTTTATGTTGTTATGATGAATGATGACTCTGAAAACACGATTATTTAAAAACATCTTCTTTGGCTTTATAATACTTTTTCTACACTCCTGTACCCGACAGCCTGATAAGAATACCACTCAGCATCAACCGATTCCGACTAAGGACACGCTGACCGATACCGTTGATACTGCCATTAAGGATAACCGGATGCTGACCACAGTGGCCGATATACAGAAAAGATATTCTTCTGTGATAAAACAACTTGAAACTGGCGCAATGGACTCCACATCCTTCAAATATTCCTGTCAGGGTGAAAAAGGAGGAACCGTTACCTATTTCACGGACGAAGGTCAGCTGCGCTTAGTTATTCACCGATATCATGAGTACGATCACTATTCGGCGGTTGACTGTTACTTTGTAGAGAATGAAAAGCTATATTTCGCGCATCTGAAAGGAATATCATGGTCGTTTGATGACGGAGGCGGTACAATTGACAATGTGAAAGAGCAACGCATTTATGTTATCAACCAACGTCCTATCCGTTGCCTGGAGAAGAAGTACACTATCCGTTCCAAGGCCAGTAAGAACCCGCACCCAGAATCCGTCTCCAACACAGAGGTAGATTGTAAGCCTCCCGCATCTATCATTGGCCCCTACCGCATTCTTCTAAAACATATTGATAACAGCACGTCCGGGTGTCTCGACCACTGATGGCCTGCTTGACGGATTTTCGGCTTGGCTAGTTACGGAAATTCTGGATCTAGCTTTACATACCACTAATATTTAGACACTTATTGTGAACACCCAACTGACGTTAGAACGTTGCCTCGAACTGATCCAAGCGCAAAAGAGCACCACTTTAAGTATTAGTTAAAACAATCTACCTGCTTAAATCCTTTTATTAGAAAATACCAACTTATGAACAGGACAATTGGATTAATTTTAATAGTAATTGGAGCAGTAATGTTAATCTGGACAGGGTTTAGCTATACTAAAAAAGAAAAGATCATCGATGCAGGTCCTATACAGGTGTCTGCCGACAAACAAGAAACAGTTAACTGGCCTCCATACTTGGGAGGTCTTCTAATCATCGGCGGAATCGCTATCGTCGCAACGGCAAAAAAACGCTGATCACACGCTTTCCTTAGGTTATCATCCGGACTAACACTCCGGATGATAACCATTCCAGGACCTGTCTAAATGCCACTACGACGTATCATGAAAAGAAGATCATTTATCAAGGGAACAGCAATAGTCACCACCGCATCAGCGATAGTTACGTCACCTGTTCCGGAAGGCTTTTCGCGATCTAAATCGGATCACGCCAATAACCCCGGAACCATCATACATTCAGTTTACTTCTGGCTTAAAAAAGGTCTGTCCAGCTCAGAAGAGAAAGAATTTCTGAATTTCTTTCAGGCACTTAAAAATATACCCGTAACAAAGAAACTTACGTTCGGAAAGCCTGCTCCAACCACAACACGAAGCGTTACGGATAATACTTTCGACTATAATCTCATTATCACCTTCGAAAACCTGGAAGATATTAATGTGTATGAAACACATCCTGACCATTTGGCGGCTGCTCAGAAATATTCAAAATTCTGGGAACGGGTACAAGTAAGAGATACGATAATCACATGATCCGCTTATTTGCCTAGATAGAAACAGCCCATAATAAATGGGCCCGTTGCCTTTGAATCATTATCCCTTACCCGCTCGTTAACGTAGTAATCTACGCTCCCGTCCCGGTACGGGCGACCGCCAAGTCCCGACACCGCACAACATTTTGTCAATGTAAGCGCTCCATTGGCATCCTTCACGATAAGGTCTTTCATAATGCCTTCATATGCCTTTTCAGCAACATGCATATACTTTTTATCCAAATAGCCCATTTTTACAGCTTTAGCATAGCTGTACATAAACATCGACGATACAGAAGCTTCATGATAATTTCCTTTGTGATCAGGCTTATCCATCACCTGAAACCATAAGCCATTGGAGTCCTGATATTTAGGAATTGCATCCGCTAAGCCTTGTATAATCTGGATAATGTCAGTCCTTTGCGGATGGTTTTCAGGAACAAAATCCAGGACATCTACCAAAGCCATATACCACCAGCCGATACTCCTCCCCCAAAAGTTGGGAGAATGTCCAGTTACCTTATTTGCCCAGCGCTGCTTCCTGCTTTCGTCATAGGCATGATAGTAAAGTCCCGTTTTAAAATCGTACGTCCGCTTTGCTGTAACCAAAAATTGGTTCACCACATCATTGATCATTGCCGGTTGATTGAATGTCACCGCATATTGAGCCAAGAAGGGATCTGCCATATACAAGCCATCAAGCCAGATCTGGTGAGGATAAATCAACTTATGCCAGTAAACGCCTTCAAGAGTCCGGGGGTGATTATTGAGCTGCTTGATCAACAAGTCCATCGCCAGCTTATATTTCTGCTTGCCGGTTTCCTTATACAAATCGAAGAGTATTTTGCCAGGGTTGATGTAATCCAGATTATAGGTTTCAGGTTTATATTGATGAATCTCGCCTTTTTCGTTTATTATAGTATCTGCCCATCGCTCCACATAATTGAAATATTTCCGGTCGCCTGTTTGTTTCCATGCAAGTAACATAGCAGAGCATCCTACCCCCTGCGCGTAACCGAAATATAATCTTTTCCCATGATCCAGTTGCCAGGCTTCCGGGAAACGTTTCATTTCTGAATCAGCAAACGAGATAGCAGTTTTTTGCGCGTGGGCAACCTGAGAACACATCAGGGAAAAAAGGAATAGAAATACTACTTTCATAGATGAATGATCTGAAAACAATAATTGGTTTCTTGGTCTGCAAACCTAACCAGGAAAGGCATTCTGCAATTTCAAAAATTGACGGGAAACTTTCAATAATTGATAAATCAGATCAAAATCTGGCATTCAATGTAAATGCTTATCCTCATCTGCCAGGTTGAACACGGCTAACAGCTAGCTTGCATGACCATTCTCTATGCAGCGATCACCAGTTTCACAACGATTAATCAACCAAAACCTTCTCGAAAGCTTTTCGGGCACTTCCTCTGAAGGTAACCTCTCCACAATACGAATACCCAAGTTTTTGAAATATCCTCAGCATCGCCATATTGTCAAAGTTAGTATCCGCCTTCACGCTCCTGATATTGGTCGCCCGTGCAAAGTCTTCAACGTGTTTAAGTATCCTTTCGCCCATACCCCGTCCTAAATAGTTCTCCGAAACAGCTACTCGGTGATAAACCACAAAATCTCCCTGCGTTAACCACTTACCATTAAGTCTGGCATACTCTGGCTCATCATTTATAAGTATCGCACAATAGGCCGCAACGTTTTTGCCTTCCTTTAACACATAGCCGCTCTCTTTCCTGATATCTTCTTTAATGACTTCAACATTTGGATACCCATCCTGCCATTGGTTGCTTCCCTCCTCTTTTCTCCTCTTGATAGCTGCCTTCAGGATGTCCCAAATTTGGTCAAGATCCCCTTCTGTGGCCTTTCCGAAAGAATATTGTATTGTCATTTCTCTACTTTTAGCAACTGCAAACATAGCAGTTGTTGAAGAATTCGAGGAGCTGATACCCAAATTAATTAAGGTGCAACGCGACAAGGAGCCCATATCAAGGAGCAGTGGTTAACTGTTACCATCTGTAGCAATTACGGCGGCAATGGCTATTAAGAATAGCAATACTGATCGCAATGTATCTTACGAGTAAGTTTTAAGAAGTTGTCTGTATCTGGTGAGTATAGTCGACTTTGAAATGAAACCGACGAATTTTCCGTTACTATCCGTAACCGGAAGATTCCAAGCGCCAGACTGATCGAAAAGCCGGATAATACTTACAACATCCTTTCCATAGTCAATAATCACAGACGGAGGTCTCATTAAATCCTTGATGGTCAATTTACTGAAAGCTTCCGCGTTAAACATATACGGTCTTAAGTCATCCAGCGAAATGGTACCCACCAATTCACCTTTTTCATTGATCACGCCTATCAAATTCCTTTTTCCACTTTTAATTAATGCAAGTAGGTCTGAAAAGGCCGACTCAACATAGACTGTCTGAAAACCCTTTTCTATCAGATCATCCATCCGGATTCGGGAAAGCAGATTTTTGTCATGCTCCCTGGTAAATATCTTGCCCTGGCCTGCCAGTTCTTTCAGATCCGGCGATATGGGTGAGAACCACCTTACAATCAGATAAGATATAACAGACACGATCATCAGGGGTATAAAAAGGTCGTATCCCTCACTTGACTCGGCTATCAGGAACACTGCAGTGAGAGGTGCATACATCACGCCGCTCATCACTCCCGCCATGCCAACAATTATAAGATTCGTTTCAGGTACATTTTCAATACCCATAAATTTCAGGAGACTGGCAATAAAGCATCCCAGAATTCCTCCGGCAAAAAGTGAAGGAGCAAAGTTCCCCCCGTTTCCACCCGAATGAATTGTCGTTGCAGTAGCAAAAACCTTCAAAAGACAGATTAATCCCAGAAAAACAATCGGGATCCAGTCGTGGGAACCAGAAAAATCAAAGAAGCTGTTTTTTATAACCTCAGATATATGGCCATTCGTAATATCTTTAATCGTCTGGTAACCTTCCCCGAAAAGAGGGGGCAGAAGAACACATAACAAAGAAAGTATCGAACCGCCCAATAACGCCTTGTTAAACTTAGACAGCTTAACAGATTTAAAGAAATGCTCAATACGCGCGGAGACAACGACGAAATATCTTGCATATAACCCGCACCCAATCCCTAAAACCAGATAAAAAGGCAAATTGGTGTAGTTGAATTCTTCACGGGCGTTAAAATGGAAAAGTACATCCTCGTTCAGTATAATCTTGGAAAGTAAGCTTCCACAAACAGCAGCTACCACCAGTGGAATAAAATCCGTAAACACTACTCCTGTAAGTAAAATTTCAAATGCGAACATCACTCCCGCAATTGGCGCATTAAAAGCAGAAGCAATACCCGCCGTCGCTCCTGCGGCTAACAGCAGCGTCCTGTACCGATAATCAAGATGGTATGTCTTGGCATAATTGCTACCAATGGCAGCACCCGTGACAGCGATTGGACTTTCCAGACCTGCTGAACCTCCAAGACCGACAGTGATGGCGCTTTGAATAATCTGTGAATACATTTTAACGGATGAAACCAGGCTGGAATTCTGAGCAATTTCGTAGAGTATGGCAGGAATCCCCTTTCTGTCCTGACCTTTAAAAAAAACGATCACCACTGTTGTTGTCAGCACAATCCCCAGAAAAGGAAATATAAGGTAGAACAATATCTGATCTGTAAAATGAACCTTTCCGGTAATGAAGTAGTGGATATTACCAACCAGAGTTTTCAACAGAACACCAGCCAAGCCAGAAGTTAGACCTACGAGAATTCCCGAGAGAAGGAGAAATTGGTTCTTGGAGAGTTTGCTTTTCAGCCAATGGATGAAGATCTCAAAACTAAAAACCTTCTTCACACTATACTTGGTGAAATCCTTTTTGAACCTAAGGAAGCTGTGGTACTTTTTTATAGTATTAAACCTTTTCAAACCGAAGATATAGATGATAGATTCCTGCAAAAGTAAGCCATCAGGTAACATTATCACCACTTATTTTAAATTCTTTTGTGCCCGTGCCATAGGAAAACCAGCCACATGATTTAAAGTTGAAATAATTTTCTATTATTGTCTGCTCGTCTCGACAGCAGGAATCATCCCCGAGGCGGGATGATTCCTGCTTATCAGGGGCCACATTATAGTTTCGATAGTAAGGAGAAGATGTTATATCCCAGGATACAACCGGATGGAAGAACAAAATGATACAAAAATACCAGCAAAAATAGTCCCGAACGATCACCTGGCTAATGAACGAACATTTTTGGCCTGGATCAGAACAGGAATTGCCGTTATGGGCTTTGGTTTCGTCGTAGTGAAATTCTCGCTTTTTATCAGCCAGCTGTCTCTTGCTTTTAACCAGAAGGTAACCCTTCCCGATAAGGGATATTCTTCTGTCATAGGAATATTGTTAATTGGCATCGGAGCAGTGTCGGTCCTGCTGGCATATCTACGGTACCGGAGTATTGAGCGGAAGTTACTCAGTCAAACATACTACCCCTCCTTCAAATTGTCGATGGTTCTAACGGTATCGATGCTCATTATTGCGATTTTACTTATTGTTTATCTCATACCCAGTATTTGACACTGTCCTGGACTTACATCTTATTATCTGACTCCAGCTCATTTTCTCCCCGGGTCTTCCTTAAGGATAATACAATACTTGCTGTGATGATGACAGCTATGACAATCAATGATATGTAAGTTGGAATCTTAATGACGTCTACCAGCACCATTTTCAGGCCCACGAATAGCAAGATAACGGCTAACCCGGTAGAAAGATAAACGAAGCGGTGAATGACATGAGCAAGCGCAAAATAAAGCGAGCGCAGGCCGAGAATAGCAAACACATTAGATGTATAAACAATAAACCTGTCCTGAGTGACAGGCAGTATCGCGGGTATACTGTCGACAGCGAAGATCAGATCGGTCGTTTCGATGAGTATGAGGACAAGAAACAACGGAGTAGCATATCTCTTGCCATCTTCTACGACAAAAAACTTATCCCCTCTTAATTCATGCGTTACAGGCATGGCTCTTCGGAAAAATTTGATAACAGGATTTTTCTCCGGTTCAATCTGCTTATCCTTTTCGGTAAACATTTTATAACCTGTGTAAATCAGAAAGAGGCCAAAGAGATAAATAGTCCAGTGAAACTTTTCTATCAAGGCAACTCCTGCAAAGATAAAAATCACGCGCATGACCAGTGCGCCCAAAATGCCCCAGAATAATATCTTGTGCTGGTAAATTGAGGGGATCTGGAAATACTTAAATACCAGTACAAAGACAAATATATTATCTACGCTCAAAGACTTTTCTATCACGTATCCGGTAAAAAACTCTATCGCTTTAGCCTCTCCGAACCAGTGATAGATTAGACCATTGAAAACCAGTGAAAGACAAATCCATACCCCCGACCATGTTAACGCTTCTTTCACAGAAACCACATGAGCCTTCCTATTGAACACTCCTAAATCCAGTGCTAACATTAAGAGTACAAAGAGGTTAAAACCTATCCAAAAGGTGCTCGTGACTTCCATGGGTTATTATTTGATTTTTTAAGAAGCAACAATAGAGGTTTCGCTATTGTTGCTGTTTAAGGTCGATGCGCGATCCTGTTCAAAGAACTCTACTTCTCCCGACTCTACGTTATACAAACCGCCTACGACTGCTATTTCATTGTTATCAACCATCGCTTTTAAGACAGGACTTTCGTTCAAAACCCTTTCCATTGTTAGGTGCACGTTGAGCTCTGCTACCCGTTCAACGAACTCTGGGTTTGACGCATTACGATCAACAGTAGTAGATGTTTCTGCGTTGATGGCAGGTTCGATTTTCTTCAATAAGGTGGTCAGATTACCCAGCTTTACATCATCGCATGCACCTTTTATTGCGCCACACCTTGTATGTCCGAGGACCACCACTACCTTTGCACCGGCAACTTTGCAGGCAAACTCCATACTGCCGAGAATATCTTCGTTCAGCACATTCCCCGCGATGCGGGCGCTAAAAATATCGCCAAGTCCCTGATCAAATATCAGTTCGGCCGAAGTACGCGAATCAATGCAGCTTAACACGATGGCAAAAGGATGTTGCCCGTCGCAGGTTTCATTGACCTGCTGTAATAAGTTCCGGTTAACCTTCAGGTTACCAATAAACCTCTTGTTGCCCTCTTTTAGGAGCTCAACAGCCATAGTCGGCGTGAGGGCTGCCTGCATTTCTTTTGTCAGTGTTTTCATTGTTGTTTGCTTGTTCGTTGATATTGAGTTATGAAAAGCTTTTTGAGCTTAAACAAAGATAGCAACATCACGTTTGCAATAGTAATACTATCAAGAAAATTACCGCTACATTTGTACTGCACTATTCAGGATGATTCTTTCTTTAAAATTCAATATAAACGAAAAGCTGTACTTGCGGGATCCCGAAGAGACCGAACTTGGGCGGAAAATTCTGCAGCAGGGGATATTATCCATCCACGCGATGGGTTTTGAATCTTTCACCTTCAAAAAGCTGGCGAAGGAAATTGGCACCACGGAAGCGTCGATTTATCGGTACTTTGAAAACAAGCATCGCCTGTTGCTGTATCTGGTCGACTGGTATTGGAGCTGGCAGGAATACCGCATTGTTTTTCAAACAAACAACTTGTCAAATGCGGATGATAAGTTGAAGATCGCAATAAAGATTCTTGCGGACCAGGTCGAAGATGATGTATCGACTGGTCATATAGACGAAAAGCTCCTGTATGAGATCGTAATGGCCGAAGGCGCGAAATCATACCTGACCAAGCATGTCACGGAGGACAACAAGGCAAAATTCTTTAAGCCATATAAAGACCTATGCGCGAGAATCGCTGGCTTTATCAAAGAAGTCAATCCCGATTATCTTTATTCTTTTTCCCTCTCTAGCACGATCATCGAAATGGCACAGGCACAAAAGTTCTTTATGCGGAATCTGCCTTCTTTAACTGATTTTGGAAGCTCTAAAAACGAGATGGAAATAGTGGCATTCCTGGAAAACATTGTTTTTTCGAGTATTCGGAAAAATAAAAAGTAGAGACTGCTCATCTATTATGAGGTGACCTCTAAAGTCGTTTGTGTAACTTCCGGAGGTCACCCCACTTGCCTTATCTAAGACCTATTTACTGACTGTGAAAACAGTTGCTACTCCCCTTTCGCCTTCATGATCAAACTTTCCATTGTCTGAGGGGAAGTTAACCACACCGTCTCCTTTAACCCAGGCAGTGGTTGAGCCTCCTCCATCAAAGTTTAGCGCAGAGGTACATCCCAGAGCGGCCATCAGCTGAGACAACTGCGGAATAGTAAGACCCTGAGATTGCGAGGATCTGCCATCTACAACCACAACAAGCATCTTCCCGTTACTGGTCAGTCCTATTGCAGTACGAGGATGTCTGTTTGAGTTAAAATCTACATCCAGCTGGGATAGCTCCTTACCATCCAGTATCATCAGCGGACCTGCGGCAAGTGCTATAGGCTCTGCTGCTGAAGGCCATCCGGCGGATGGCTTCTGAATGATATTGGGCCTTCCTGAAGCATCGATCGTTACCGCCCCGTTTTCCCTGTAAGGAGTAAAGCCGTTTGCAGTTTGGTTGATGATCTGTCCTTCGTACTTGAAGAAAGTTGTAGATCCCCCGTTAGTAGTATTGAAAAAACTGCCGTTGAACGCGACCAAAGCAGCCTTTGCGCCCGCTGCTTCGCTGGTTTTCAGGAAGCCTGATTTCACATAAGGTATCTCGATCCTTGGTGCCTTTGTCAGGTCGATTTCAAACAGATTGATGTATTGTCTTGAATTGAATATCTGGGGGAAGTGGAAGTACTTCCAGGTGACCCCATCGGCTACGACCTTACTTTTCCAGGCCGCTGCTTCAACTACCTCCTTGATATCCTGCTCCTGAACGACCGAATAGTCATAAGGCAGTTGTGTTCCGTCATCTTGCTTGGAGCAAGATGTGAGAACAAAGAGGAGCATTAAACTATATAAAAAATTCTTCTTCATCTTATTTGATTTTACTTTGATTTATCAATCCATTTTAGTCTTAACGACTGAGGAGCTTGTACACTCTTCAAACCGGCATTAAGCTCCAGGCACTCCTGATTTCGATAGAGGTATAGTTTACGAGTCTGTGGATCGATCCTCGCTGCGCTTACGTTTCCACGGCCCCAACTGTAGGGCCAGTTCCTGAAATAGGCAGATGCCGCTGTCTCTTGTTCGATTTCGAAGATTTTACCTTTCCTTTTTCCAACGAGCAGTGTACTGTCAGAAAATAACAGTAGCCTGTCGCCATAGATAGCCCCGGCTTTGAGGCTGTACTTCCACGCTGGCGACAGACCCGGTATGAGGTCTGTCAGGCTTAAAATGCTTCTGACCTTCCGCTCCTGCTTTTCCACATGGAGCAGCTTCTCGCCGTTCCATACATACCAGGAGCTGCCGGCATCTATGAAACGCAGATCACGCCCGGCGGCATAAGGTTCCAGACCCGAAAAGACTTTCCTGCGCTCATAAACGCTGAAGCGCATATTCTGAGGATCTGTAACATATACAAGTGATCCGGTCAGGTAGTGGGTAGAATCTCCTTCTTGCCAGGCTGCCTGGGGTGTAAGCCAGGTACCCTTTAAAACGAACTTGTCATTATCAGGCTCTCCATTGAAGATGGAAACATAGTCGAGCTTATCAGTTGGTTTAGGATCAATGCTTCCTTCAATATAAAACTTCGCTTCAAGATTATCGTACTTCCTCAGGCGGGCGGCTACGGAAATAGCATGCCAGTGATTGGAGACAACGTACACCGTATCCCCAGGCTTCATAACAAGCGTCCCATCTGCTTCTTTCAAGCGGCGACTAAATACATAGTTCTGAACGGTTGTTTTGGAGTTCTCCTCTTTATAGATCATGCTGGAGGACACTCCGCTTTTGAGCAGCACCTCCTTCATAAAAGAGGCCTCGCAGATAGATGACCCGTGAGCAGCGCAGCCTCCCGATACAATGATTTTATCGAAGTGTTGTTTGGTATAGAGACGTAAAGCTACATCCATGCGGTCTTGCAGCACCGCCGGATCTGCTGAACCAAGGATCAGCATAATGTTCCTGGGCGACCCCGCGAGCAAAGAATGCCAGCCCGCCAGAAATAAGCATATTACAATCAGCTTCTTCATACTATTTTATTAGAGCCCCCATAACTGCTTCAACCCGCGACGCGTTGTTCTTATCTTTAATGATGAACGACTGCTCAAGCGCAGGTGTATAGGATTGTGCCAAAGCAGCTAATGCTGCTTCATTCAAACCGTTTGATAATGCGGGGTTGTTTGCACCGGTAAGCGTAAACGTGCTGCTCAACATCGTCGCAGGATTGAAAGTTAGTCCACCCATAACAGTTCCTCCATCGCCGTATACGGAGCCTGATATTGCCGAATTCTTTAAGACCGGAATGATAGCAGCGTTATCTGTAAAAGCATCAATATCTGTTGAAGTGCTGGCCTGCTTGTTCCCCGAAATGACAGAATTAACAACAGTCAGGTTGTTCACGTTCATACGCCTGTAAACACCTGCACCAGGACCTGCTACTTCGTTAGCGGTAATAGTACAGCTGATTATGTCGGCTTTTGAATTATCGTACAGCATCACCGCACCTCCGCCGTTAGGGGATGTACTTTTGTTACCTGTAAGCAGGCAGTTTACGAGAATAACGTTGGAGTTTTCCCTCATATACAGCCCCGCCCCGTAGGAGGTGTTGCTATTATTCATCACTTCAGAATTATAGAGATGAATGGTTGCCCCGGGATATCCGTGAACGCCCCCTGCGGTCCCTTTGGCACTGTTGCCATTGAACTGAGAGTTATAAGCGGTAAGCGTTGCAGCGTTGATCCATACTCCTCCTCCATTGTTTGATGTATTCTGGTTGTTGTTGACCTTGCAGTTTTCCATTACCACCACAGCGTTTGAGAAGGCGTATAAACCCGCTCCAAAACCTGCGGTACCTTTATCTGCAGTTGCCTTATTTTCGGTAACGTTCACGCCCTTCAGGTGTACCTGTGCCGGGCCGATAAGAATGCCGCCCCCTTGTCCGCGGCTATACCTCACACCATTGATCGTGATATTGGTGCTTCGATCTGTAGCGTTACCTCCTGTTATGGTTAAGCCTTCGATATACACTTTCGATCCGCCTTCTGTATTGGCCGTGACCGTCACCGTATGGAAAGCTTGCTTTCCCCCGGGCATATTACCTTGGAGAATGGTCTTATACATTTCGGCGTTGGGGCTTGCTCCAGCCATTGCATCTTTAGAATAACCGCCTATGATGGATACATTTTTAGAGATCTCGAAGGTATTGTCTGATTCTTCAGAGGGCTCACCGAAACGGATGGTTTTTGAGGGATAGTAGGTTCCCTCCATCATGTAAATGGTACTTCCGGTTGTAGCCTTGTCCAGTGCTGTGGCGAAGTCTGTGGGAGAATTCCATGAATCACCCTCTCCATTGCCTTCAGGACTTACATAAAAAACCGGCACTTTTCCTGATTCCTGGGTAACCAGGACCTGCTTCACCATGTCGGCGTTCACACGTACGCTGATGACACCTGAGCGCTCATCGTCCTGATTGTCGACTACCCTAAAAGTAATCTTCCGCTTTCCTTTCGGATAAATTGCAGAGTCAAGGGTGATCCAATCAACATCCGTTTCGACAACCATGCCGACGTTTGAAAGAACGTCAAAATAGTATGATCCTGCTTTACTACCAGCTTCGATCAGCTCAGTACCGGCGAGCAGCTTTTCTTCCAAAGCGTCCTGCTTTTTGCAGCTGCTTACAGTAGCTATACATAGCAGGGTAAGCAAGCTAAAAAATATCTTTTTCATGTTACTTCTTCTTGTTTGTTAAACTTGACTGATAATTGTCCCATATGGTGTTGTAGCAGTCAACGAGTTCCTTCTCATCCTTGTATTTCGATTCATGCATGAAGACACCTTTATATTTAGCCTTTCGGAGGGCGGCAAAAACCGCATTCCAATCATTGTTTCCCCGGTCATCACACGGGAGATAATGACTTTCTGCATCACCGGTACCATTGGAAACGTGGACGGTTTTAACGCGGGAGCCAAATGCCAGAATCAGCTTCTCCGGATTGGAGATATGACACATGTCGACAGCAAGTCCAACTTTCTTTGGAAAGCCTGCAAACAACTTCTGACACTCTTCTACCGTTCTCAGCAAAGGCCGCTCTACATCCCCTTTTCTGAGAGCCGGCCCAAGCATGTTTTCCACGACCATCTGCTGACCGTAGCTGTTAACAAAGGTATAAAGTTCGGCAACGGACTTTGTTAGCTGTGCTGCTCGTGCTTCACGCTCGTTCAGGCCCAGGTAGTAGGAAGGATGAAAAAGAATGACCTGTATCCGCAATGGCTGCAATGCTTTTAAGATATTGCGGTGTGCAGTCACTACACGCATGCGCTTTCCTTCTTCGATGAGGGAGATGTCGTACTTGTTGCTAAACGGCATATGGACCGACCATACCTTCATACCAGTTCTATCCAGAATCTCTCTTACGGACCGTATACGAGAAATCCATTGATCCGACACATCGATGGTATCCAGGTTCTTATCGAGTATGGCCCCCATTCCAGCCAGTTCGATATGAGTAATTCCCAATGACCGTGCATAGCGCATCTTTTCGTCTGTGATCTTGCTGATGTCTACAGAGTAGCCCAGAGGATACTTGATATCGTGTGTTGTTTGCCCCTTCGATATGCCCGTGCATACAAGGAGGGAGACAGTTAGTATAAGAGTGACGTATTTCATTCTATTTCCAGCCAGGGTTTTGAGTCAGACTTTTGTTCAGGATAAGATCCTCCTGAGGGATTGGCGCGTAGTAATCTCTGCTTTCGTCAAAAACACCACCCTGCGGAAATGGATCAAGATTGCCCAAGCTTGCGTTCTGTTGACCCGTTGCGGGATTGCGCAGTGTACGCTGATTGACATTGATAAAAGAGGTAACAGTGGCAGGAGCTCCGTTAGTAGAGCCTGTATGTAGAAAAACATCGGCGGCGCCATCACCTGTAAAGTCATGAGCACCGAGACCGGAGAAGTACACACCCACCATGGGTTGCGTCAGCTTCTGCCCTGCTTTCCAGCGCATCAGGTCATCCCAACGCTGTCCTTCATTAAACAGCTCAATCCTCCTCTCGCGGCGGATCTCCAGAATTATTCCTTTATTGGCACCTTTGTCGACATTCACATACTGTCCTTCCAGATAGGCATCTGGATTGGCATTGGCCTGTACAAGGTTCAGGCTAGGCATTCCCGCACGAGCCCTAAGTCTGTTGATGGAAATATCCAGATCAGCCTGAGTGATGCTGCCCAGCTCCGCTTTTGCTTCAGCGTAGACGAGCAGCGCTTCGGCAAACCGGAAGATGATGATGTCAAACACAGACGCTGATGTTGCCCACTGGCTGCGCTCAGGAAGTGCTTTGATCAGACGATACCCTGTTGTGGTAATATCTAGAGAGACAGGCTCGTTTGTTGTTGACCCGTTCGCTTTGAAGTCGGGACCGGCAGTAGTCTGCGTAAGCCGTGGATCACGGTTCTGCATTTCCTGATAGTACGACATGGTTACATAATCGGATCTATCGGTCAACCTTGAGCCATCATTCATCAGGTAGCTGTTTACCATGTCTTTCGTCAAGCCATAGGAGCCTGCCGTTGCTGAAGTAAACGTATAGGCCAGGTTATGCACCTTCAATCCAAGTTGATAATCTGCGGCAAGAATAGTTTCAACGTTATCCTGATTGTCGCGCGCAAACAGATTGCGGTACGCTGCTGCGGCCCCTCCGTTTGTATAGAGCGTATAGGCACCGGAACCCATCAGCTCCTGCGACGCAGATAAAGCTTCATTCAGAAATTTCTCTGCCCCTTCTATGTTGTGATACTTACGAAAAGTTCCCTCAAAGAGTGCCACTCTGGCCTTCAATAACAAAGCCGTGTATTTGGTAATCAGATGGAGTTGTTTCTCTGCAGGAACATTAGCCACGGCGTAATTTAGGTCAGCCAATACTGAATCCATTACAAGAATGCGGGAATCACGTCCTTTATAAAGATCCGGATCTTTTGCGTCTAGTACCTTACCGTACCAGGGCACATCACCGAAGGTCTTAACCTTGTCATAGTAGAAATAAGCCCGGTAAAATCTGGCTATCCCGCTGTATTTTGCCTTTGCTGCCTCGTCATTAACTTTATTATAGTTGGCGAGGAAGTAGTTGATCTTGCGGAGGTTACCCCATGACCAGCCACCGCTACCACTGGTGACAGGAACGATACGGTTACCCTTTACCTGATTGGCCGGATTTAACGGCATTAAGTTATCGGAAGCCGCATCATCTGAATAAACATCCGTGCCGGGTAACATGGTATAAAAATCGTTAGTGGCAACTTCGAGGTCTTTACTGGTATTGAAGAAGTAAGGTGCTTCTACCTGATCTTCAGATGGACGGTCGAGATAGTCTTTATCGCAGGAAGAAAGCACGAAAAGGCTCGCAAATCCAGATATATAGTATAGGATGACTTTATTTTTTTTCATCTTTACAATCTTTACAAGTTTAACATTACACCAAAAGAATAGGTCTTCCCCATAGGGTAGTCACGGAGATCTCCCCGGTCATCTGCCGTACCTGGTGAAGAATAGCTTACCGCTGAACCCGCTTGCTCTGGGTCAATATACCTGGTTAGTCCACCGAAGCTCCAGGTGAACATGTTCTCGCCACTGAAGAAAACACGCAGCTTCTCGATCTTAGCTTTGCGAGTCCAGTTCTGCGGAAACGTATATCCGAGCGTCAGGTTTTTAACCCGCAGGTATCCCACGTTCTGTAGATAGTAGTTGTTGATCTCGTACAGGGAGCGTCCTGATTGAAGAGAAGAATAACCGCGATAAATCTGCGGGTACGTACCTGGATCATCAGGCCTCCAGGCATTGTCGACGAGGTCTTTACGCAGGAAAGATAGATATGGTCGTTGATAAGTGCCCCAAAAAAGGTCGCCTGTAGGATACCAGTCCTGACTCGCTACGCCTGCCATGGCCGCTGACAGATCTAAACTTTTCCATCTTGCGTTCATATTCAGACCGAAAGGAAATCTTGGCATTGCGTTTCCGATTCGCTCCAGGTCACCATGATTCGCCAAAGTGTTATCTCCTTTATCAATTCTTCCATCCCCATTCACGTCTACGTATTTCACATCCCCTGCACGCAGGTGGTTCCACTCACTGTTCTGCGTCACATTCAGGATGTCGTTATACACCAACGAAAGGTTATTTGCCGGATTGGTAAACGAGTTTTGATAGGCCATGGCTTCTTCATCAGACTGAAACTGTCCGTCAACCCTGAATCCCCAGATTTCTCCAAGCCTTTGTCCCTCATAATAAGAACTTAGCAGGCCATTCGGATTATTGTACCTTGTGATGATTCCCTTAAAGTTAGATACATTGGCTGATACGCTAAAGTTCAGCGGTGATCCGGCGACACTGAACTTATTCTGATAGGTGACATTCAGCTCGTATCCTTCGTTCCTCAGGGAAGCATAATTCTCCCTAGGTTCGTTCGCACCAAATACCGCAGGTAGCGGCTCCCCAGGCAGGTACATCCCTTCGACATTCTTGCGATACCAGTCGAAGTTGACAAATACTCTGTTCTGGAATAAACCAAGGTCAAGACCCAAATTGACGCTCTTGGTTGTTTCCCACGTTACGATGTTGGGTAAGGGAGAAGGCACCCCTGCGTAAGTAAGGCGATTTCCAGCGTTTAACCAGGGGGAGATCCCCACGGTCATCAGCTCTTTGAATGTATTTACGTCGACCGTTTGATTGCCAAGCTTTCCGTAAGAACCTCTTAACTTAACCGACGGGAGAACAGAGCTGACAGGATCCCAAAAATCTTCGCGATCAATCTGCCATCCCAAAGACACAGAAGGAAAGAATCCCCAACGGCTGTCTGTAGGGAAACGTGATGATCCGTCATATCGGGCGTTCACCTCCAGCAGGTATTTGTTGCGGAAGTCATAGTTGAGACGGCCAAAATAACCCATTACTGCCCAGTTTGTTGCAGATCCCGCTATACTGTTCATGGCTGTCGCCAAAGAGAGGTTTGACAGGTCTTCGATCAACAGGTTATCAGCCTCAGCAGCTACGCGGTCTCGGTCGAAGCTCTCCCGGTTGAAACCTGCCAGTAACTTAAAATTATGATCTTCAGCCACCGTCTTGTTATAAGTAGCAAACAAGTTCAGGACATTGTACTTGTCCTTCCAGCGATACTCCGTTAGGCGGTTCAGTCCCACAGTACGGAGGTCGAGCTTATTTCCTGCCAGGTAGTTAAACGGATTGAGGCGAAAACTACGGCTCGTATTTTCGATGCGGTTGCTATAATCGAAGTTAATCTGCAAACCCTTTGCAGGCTTAGCAGTTACCCGGAAGGTATTGGTAAACTCTTCGTTGTTAAACAACCTCCATGTCTTTCCTGAATATAAACCTGCATTTCCTCCCTGCCCGCCTGTTCCAGTACCTATGTCTGTAGGCACACCGTCGACCATATTGGGATAGAACGCCATCAGGTTGTACCAGGTTGTGGTACTCCACAAACCACCGAATCCATTTGTATAGCCGCCATAGTCCTTATCTTCTTCATTAATGAACTGGATGTTATTTGCTATTTCAAGCCACGAGTTCGGTGTGAACACCAGATTTGCTTTCAGATTCTGTCGGTCCATGTTCGCATCCTTATTGATGTTATTGATGCTCTGACGATCAAAAATTCGCCCCGACAGATAACCTCTCAGCTTATCGGTGCCGCCTGAAATGCTCACGTTATGGAAGTTGGAAGCCTGGTATTTGCGAAACATCGTGTCCCACCAGTCCGTCTTATGGAAAAATTTAAATGTACCATCCGTCTGCAACTCATGAAACGGTGCTATTTCGCCGTTCGAGACCATTTTTATTGTCTCCCAATCCATAGCGTTATAATTGGTGTAAGACGTACCATTATAGCCATACAACGCTGCGTCAACAGTCTTACCATAGATATAGGGATCGGAGATATAGTCGGTACGGGCTGATGGGGTGGTCCAGCCAAAATTATTGCTATACGAAACCGTTGTAGTACCCGCTTTGCCTGTTTTGGTGGTGATGAGTATAACACCAAAAGCACCCCGGGCGCCGTAAATTGCGGCTGAGGCTGCATCCTTTAGCACCGTTACTGTTTCAATATCATTAGGGTTGACACGGGTTATATTACCTTCTATGCCATCGATCAGAACCAGCGGACTTCCCCCGTTAATAGAGTTGAAACCACGGACGTTGATATCAGGAGTTGCTGAAGGATCACCATTATTCATCTGAATATTCAATCCAGGCATCAAACCCTGCAGGGTACTTGCGATATTTGCATCCGGTCGCAGGGCAATGTCAGATGCATTCACCTGCGCTACCGCACCGGTGAGGTTAGCTCTTTTTTGCACCCCGTAGCCTACCACGACCACCTCGTCCAGGTCGTTTATGGCCTCTTTTAACGCGATCTGCATCACTTGTCCCACCGTCATTTCAACGGTGCGGGACTCGAAGCCTACAGCAGTGATGATGATCCTGTTTTTAGCTGCGGGGCTCAGCAATTTAAAGTAGCCTCTTGCGTCGGTGACTGTTCCGAGGTTGCTATTTTCAAGCTTTACAGTTGCGCCGGAAATCAAACTACCAAACTCATCTTTGACGTATCCTTCGATTACCGTCTGGGCCGTTTCAGCAGTATTTCTCATCTCAGTTCTGGACTTGATCAGTACCATATTGTTTTCCAGGACATACACCAGTCCACGAGGCGTCAGTACGGTATTCAGAACTTCGACAACGTCCTTGTTTTGCAAAGATATGTCGATAGTGCCCAACCCTTTCAAGTGCGCGTTGTTATACAAGAAATCATAACTGGTTTGCTTCTGAATGTCTACCAGGATGTCTTGTATGCTTGCTTGTTTAACATTTATTGAAATCTTTTGTCCGAAGGCAGCTGCACTGGCGTGGAGCATAGTTCCGAGCAACAACAAAGAAACCAGCTTCATTATTAGCAATAGTTTGTCTATCCTGGTCTTTTGGAGGCACGGGATTATGGTAAAAAATTGATACATTTGGATTTGTTAGGGTAATTAATAGACTGTTAATTAGGTTTTTATCCGTACACATATCGGGAGCGCTGCAACGCTTCCGATTGCTTTTTTAAGTTTATTTTTTTACAATCACCCTCCTTTCCTTGATATCAAACTGTAGATTGGATATACTACCTATACTTGCGAGCACATCATTCAAGCTCCGGGTACGTCTGATTGAGCCTGTAAATGATTCATCGGAAGTATTGTGAAACTCAATATCATCTATATCGTACCATGTGGCGATATCCTGCATGATCTCTTCGATGGTGGCGTCCGTGAATCGGAAGTAGCCTTCTTTCCAAGCCAGTACATCTCTCAGATTCGCTCTACTTTTGCTAAGAAGAACGCCTGCTTCCGCACTCAACTGGTCTCCGGGCAGAAGATCTATCTCTTTACCACCTTTTACAATATGTACACTTCCCTTAACGAGTGCGGTTTGAGAATAGGTAGTAGTTGAATAAGTTTTGATGTTAAACTGGGTTCCGAGCACTTTAACATCATAGTCACGCGTCTTAACTTGAAATGCCATAGCCTCGTTCCTCTTTACATCAAAGTACGCTTCGCCGCTTAACTCACAATTACGGTTCAGAATATTAAAGCCGGGATCCAATCGAAAAGTCGATCCTGAATTCAGATCTACTTTAGATCCGTCAGGCAGCAATAACGTATAACTAGTGCCTCTCTCTGTTGTAAATTCATGATACGGCGTTTTTGAAGCATGACGCTTAGGATCAAGGCTTACCATAATAACGCTTTCAGACACTCTGGAGAGCTTTACACCATCATAGTTGTGCTCGGCCCTACCGATGTCTTTTAGTGCCAGCTGCGTGCCATCTGCAAGCCGTATCGCGCTCAGCTTATTCTCTTGTCTTGATTTTTCAGGTACAGCAACAGTCTTTATGTGATCTGGTTGTTGCAGATCTTGTTGATTGAAGTAAAAAAGGGAACCGAGCATGATCAGTATTGTGCAAGCCACGGCGGTCCAGGCATATATACTTAAACGCCTTACGGGTTTAACCTTACTAAATCGTTCATCTTGCAGTATCCTGTCGAAGGCTGCCTCCATATTAAAGTCAGCAGTGTGCTCCAAACGGATCTCATCATCGACAGCCTGGTAAAACTCGTCCTCCCGATCTTCCAGCATGGAAAGAAATTTCTTGAGCTCGTCCTCAGTAAGTTCCTCGTTGATGTACTTTTTGGCTAGTTGTTTGAATTCGTTTTTGTCCACCAGGTTATATAGTAATTGCTCTATTACCTGATGTACACGCGAAGTGACCTATAGGGCTATATGAAATGTAAAAAAGTCAAAAAATAAAGATAATCCGCCTTCTTAAAATGCTGGCGCAGGTACTTTAGTGTTCGTACCAGATTATTTTTAACGGTATTTGTCGAAATACCCATTCGTTCGGCAATTTCTTTATGCGACAAGCCCTCTTCACGGCTTAATTGCCAGACCTCACGCTGGCGGGCCGGCAAGCAGCCAACAGAATCTTGTAAAAGCTGCTCCAGTTCATGAATATGGGTCTCATTATCTTCTGCGGAGATAGGCATGTTGCGAATCAGTTCCTGCTGCAATAGCAGGTCATATTTGGCGGAACGCAGTTTATTAAAACAAAGTCGCTTGGCAATTACATAGATTAGTGACCATAGATTCTTGCTGGTATCAATATTTTCGCGAGACAGCCAGAGCTTAATAAAAGTATCCTGCACGATCTCGTCAGCCATATCCCTGCTTTTAAGAATCCTTAATGCCAGTTCGTAGATCCCTGGACTATAGGCATCAAATACAATTTTAAACGCGGAACGGTCTCCACATTTTAGATCCTCGCGTACCTGACTACAGATTTCCATTAATTGTCATAATTGAACTAGCATTTTTTTTTGTTATCGCACGTGACAAAAGTAACTACCTAGTATTAACAGCATATTAATTCTAGTAATTCACCAAGGTGGAAGATTTACTAAGCGGAAATCGACCGGTTTATATTAGATGAATATAAAAAAATATCCTAAGCAGCGCTATTTCCTTTATTGTACCCGAAATATAGCCACTATAAAGATCTATATCTAACTTTTTAAAGATTTTTTTTGGCATTTTACTGGCGAGGCCTAAACAAACAAACGCTTCATGCGAGTGAGTCCTTATTCACTACCTCCTCCTTAGGATGGCGCTGCGGTTAGCGTTTGTCTGTAGCCACTGATTACCGTAGATTCTCTTGCGTATTCATATCCGGCTATCGCTCCAGTATCCATTCTGTCGGGAATTTTCTTAAAATTCACTCATTCATGCCAGGTCGGAACGTATTTTGTATACGTTGTTTAACTGCCGACTGATTTTATTTTTTCGTAATATTGATAATAACACTTATATGGCATCTGGCTTCTTTGCAATTTTTGATGATATCGCCGCCTTGATGGACGACGTTGCTGTGGCAACCAAAGTAGCAACCCACAAAACAGCAGGCATTTTAGGCGACGATTTAGCCGTAAATGCTGAGAAAGCGACAGGTTTTCTGTCATCCAGGGAAATTCCGGTACTCTGGGCAATAACCAAAGGGTCGTTACGCAATAAGCTGATCATCGTCCCGATAGCGTTGTTGCTAAACGCATTTTTTCCTGCGGCAATTAAATTTGTCTTGATTTTAGGAGGGCTCTACCTGGCCTATGAAGGAGTTGAAAAAATAATCGAATACTTCTTTCATCGTCCAAAAAAAAGTCATGAGATTGTTGAACAAATTCAACAAGACGAGCGCACTGCGGAGACGGCAAAAATAAAATCTGCGGTAGCTACGGATTTCATCTTATCTATTGAGATTGTAATAATCGCCCTTGGAAGCGTATTGGAGGAAACATTGACCACACAGATCATGACCGTCGCTGTCGTTGCTGTATTGGCAACAATCGGCGTCTATGGAATAGTCGCCCTCATTGTCAGAATGGACGATGCGGGATATAGGCTGATTAAGTATTCCAAAGACAAGGGATTGTTGGCGAGCCTTGGTGTATTACTTGTGAAGTCGCTACCCGTAATAATCAGGATGCTCGGAGTCATCGGAACCATTGCTTTACTGCTTGTTTCTGGTGGTATTTTTGTGCATAATATCGAGTATTTCCATCACGTTTTTCCTAAGATTCAAGGAACATTCAAAGAGTTGGCCTTCGGGCTTATCGCCGGACTTGGTGTAGTACTTATCTCAGCTGCTGTCAGAAAAGTTGTAGCTGTGGTAAAGAAGTAGCGGATCGGAACTTATTGCCCGTCAGACTTCATGTTATCGCCATCCTTAAAGTGCAATCTCCTGAAAATAAATCCAGACAAAATAGTCAATATGCCTACCACTAAAAAGGTGTATCTGAATGCATTGTGAATTTCGTTATGGATCAGCTTCACGTCCCCCTGAAAGACTTTCAATACGATTAATCCAAATGCGATACCAAAGCCGATAGCCAGCTGCTGATTAACCGAAACCAAAGAATTGCCGCTGCTTGTGTGATATTGCCGAAGGTCTGCTATTGAAATGCTGTTCATGGAAGTAAATTGTATCGAATTAAAGAACCCCAGTATGGCAATGATGGGAACATACCAATAAATCGATGAGTGAATCTCAGGGATAGCCAGGCAACAAATTAAAAAGCCGATCACAAATGTGTTGGTCATCAACGTCGCGCGGTACCCGAACTTGTTCAATATCTTAATAACCGCAGACTTTCCGAACATAGCCGTTAATGCCATCGGTGCGACTATCCAACCAGACGTTACGGCAGATTTTCCGTAGGCGATCTGGATCATCATCGGCAACAGCAGCGGAACAGAGCTGATACCCAAACGGGTTGCTAAATTGCCTAAAAGTCCAACCCGGAAGGTCCTCACCTGAAAAAGGTTCAGCGGAAAAATAGGGTTGTTGTCCCTTGACGCATGGCGGTAATAAAAGTACAGCATCAAAAATCCTGTTAAAAATACAACCAAAACGGGCGTCATATGGGCGGTATTGCCAAACAATTCCAAAGCTATGGAGAGAAGCAAGGATGCGGCAGCGAAGATGAGAAATCCCTTGAGATCAAAATCGATAATGGGAGACCTATAATCGGGCATAAACTTCAGGCTTAAGAGAATACCAGTCAGCCCTATCGGTATGTTGATCAGAAAAATCCAATGCCAGGATAAATAGTCGACCATGTACCCTCCTACCAACGGTCCTAATACCGGACCGATCAACGCCGGAATGATCGCAAAGTTCATTGCTTTCAATAACTCTTTCTTTGGGAAAGTCTTGATCAACGCCAGTTTACCCACGGGAGTCATCAGGCTGCCTCCAATTCCCTGGACCACTCTGGAGACCACCAGCTGCGTCAGATTTTGCGAGAGCGAACAAAATAACGATCCTAAGCTAAATAATACTAACGAGAAAATAAACACCTTTTTTGTACCAAACTTGTCGGAGAGAAAACCGCTAACAGGCATAAATACAGCCAGAGTCAGCACATAGCTGACAATAGCGTTTTGCATATCCAGCGGCGATTCATTTAGGTCCTTTGCTATGGCAGGCAGCGAAGTATTCAGGATCGTAGAATCGAGCATCTGCATAAAAATGGCAGTCGCTAGTATTAAAGGAAGCAGTTTCTTTGTAGATTCAGCAGGATCGGTTCTTGAGCTCGGGTTCATAGTCAAATTGCTAGAAAAACGGCAGACAATATAAATTGTTTCGCTCTCTGGTACGCAACAAGCCGATCATTCCCAGGCACTAAGTTGACCTCTGCATTCAATTAAAAGCAAGCACCTGCTTGAATTCCTAATAGAACGCGGTAGTACAAGTACATAAATTTATAGCTTGCTTAGCTGGACCAACACAAAATTATTTCCCAATACAAAATTTAGAAAAAATATTATCCAACAGATCATCAGTTGTAACCGCCCCCGTAATCTCCCCCAAATAATACAAAGCCTGTTTAATATCCATAGCCAAAAAATCCGAAGTCACAGGATTATCCAACCCATATAGTACCCTTTCCAGTGCCTCCTCAGTCTTTTGCAGCGCCTCCACATGGCGAATATTGCTTACAATAACATCATCGTTGTTAATCTTGTGCAGATTCACTTTCCGAAGGATCTCCTCCTTCAACTCATCAATCCCTTCCTTCTCTTTAGCAGAGATAAAGTTCAAGTTAAAGCTATCCAGCGAACGGATCAAAGACACATCAAGGAGATCCTTTTTGTTTACAATGCCCACAAACGGGATACCAAGCACCTTCAGTTCCTCCAACTGCTCGCTGATCTCCTCCGATGCCTGCACCACCGGATCAAACAAGTACATGATAAGCTTCGCCTGCTTCATCTTTTCCCGGGTACGCTCCACTCCCTTCGCTTCAATAATGTCAGCCGTTTCGCGGATTCCCGCGGTATCAATGAAACGGAATACAACACCCTTGATCGACATCTCATCCTCAATAGTATCTCGCGTCGTCCCGGCGATTTCCGATACGATGGCACGCTCCTCGTTCAAAAGGGCGTTTAGCAAGGTGGATTTTCCAACATTGGGCTTACCCGCTATGACCACGGGCACACCGTTCTTCATCACATTTCCCTGTTCGAAGGAACTGATCAGGCGATATAGCACCCTGTGAATCTTATTGATCAGATCGCGCAGCTGGTCTCTGTTGGCAAACTCTACATCCTCTTCTCCAAAGTCCAGTTCCAGCTCGATCATAGACGCGAAATGGATGAGCTGCTCCCTGAGCACCTGCAGTTCATTAGAAAAACCTCCTCTCATCTGCTGCATAGCCACCTGGTGCGAAGAAGCAGAGTTGGAGGCGATCAGGTCGGCCACGGCTTCCGCCTGAGACAAGTCCATTCCTCCATTCAGAAAAGCCCGCAACGTAAACTCGCCGGGCTTAGCTGCGCGGGCACCACTTCTGATGAGCAGTTTGATAATGCTTTCAATGATATATGGAGAGCCATGCGTAGAAATCTCTACAACATGCTCTTTCGTGTAGGAGTGCGGACCAATAAAAAGCGATACGAGTACTTCGTCCAGTATGGCTTCCCCGTCTCTGATAGTACCGAAATGAATGGTATGAGAAGCCTGCTTGGCGAGGTTCTTTCCTTTGAATACTTTATCCGTTATCGTAATAGCATCTGGCCCTGAAAGGCGGATAACCCCTATTGCTCCGCTTCCGGAGGGGGTGGCCAGTGCTACAATAGTATCGTTGTTTGTCATGATGGTGCTTTAGAACTTTTCTTCAATGCCCAAGCCAAAAAGCGCAAAGTCATACCGTACCGGATCCACCGGATCAAACTCCAGCAAACGCTCCGTTAGTTCAACTGCGGTCTGCCAATCGGTTTGCTTCCTGGATATTAAGCCGAGCTTTCTGGCTACACGGTCTACGTGCAGGTCACATGGGCAAATAAGTTGTGAAGGACTGATCCTGTCCCATATTCCGAAATCTACTCCCTTGTCGTCCTTCCTTACCATCCATCGCAAGAACATGTTCAGACGCTTACAGGTTGATTTCTGCGAAGGCGAGCTTACATGCTTCATGGTACGCCCAGGAAAATCGGGAAGACTGAAGAAATACTTTCTGAAGTGATTCAAGATCACCTCAACACGATGCTCTGTCCTGATGAGTGCCATCATCGCGCGTACTGCCTGCTGGTCTTCCATGTACTCGATAGGATGCTTGGAGAATTCGAAGAAGCGACTTGTGCGAGAAGGCAAAAACGCATCTTCCAAAGAGTCAAAGCGGGCATAGTGCTGTTTGAAGAAACTGACGAAATACAAAAGATCCGTATCGTTGAACGTGCGGTGCTTAAAACCGAGTAATGACTTCAGATCTTCGTCTTGGTGACCGGTGATAAACGCATAAGGAGCTCCCGACATACGTTCGATCAGCTCTTTACATTTATTGATGATCGTTTTACGCTGTCCCCACGCGAGTATCGCGGCAAAGAAGCCCATAATCTCAATGTCCTGCTTACTGCTGAACTGGTGAGGTATCACAATGGGGTCATTTTCGATAAAGGAAGGCTGATTATACTGATCAGCCTTCATATCCAGAAACGCCTTTAACTCTTGTCTGTTCAATTCCACGTTAAGCTCCTATCGCTTGTTTAATGTCTTCAAGCAGGTCTTCAATATCTTCAACACCAACGCTTAGTCTCAATAAGTTATCGGTGACACCTGCCGCCTCGCGTACTTCCTTCGGAATAGATGCATGGGTCATCGATGCAGGATGATTGATCAGTGACTCCACCCCACCCAGCGACTCTGCCAGTGAAAAAACCTTAAATGACGAGGCCAGCTTGAACGTCGCCTCCAAATCTGCTTCTTTCAGACTGAAAGAAATCATTCCACCAAAATCACTCATCTGCTTCTTAGCCACCGCATGGTTAGGGTGATCTTCGAAGCCCGGCCAGTAAATCTTATCCACCTTAGGACTCGACTTCAGGAATTCGGCAATGGCGCGTCCGTTTTCGCAATGCGCCTTCATCCGCAGGTGCAGGGTCTTAAGCCCTCTCAATACGAGGAAACTGTCTTGAGGTCCAGGCGTAGCTCCGCATGAATTATAGATAAACCAGAGCCTTTTATACAGCTCCTCATCGTTCAGCATCAGCGCTCCCATCACCACGTCTGAATGTCCGCCGAGGTACTTGGTGGCAGAATGCATGACGATATCTGCGCCCAGATCGATGGGTGTTTGCAGGTATGGGGATGCAAAAGTATTATCGACCGCAAGCAAAACGTTTTTTGCCTTGGCAATCTTTGCAACAGCCTGAATATCTACAATCTTCATCGTTGGATTTGTTGGTGTTTCAATCCATATGAGTCGGGTATTTTCGTTAATATGCTGGTTGATGACCTCCGGATCTGAAAGGTCTATGAAATGGAATTTGATGCCGTAGTTCGCGAAAATCTTCGTAAAGATCCGGTACGATCCCCCGTAAAGATCATTACCGGTGATCACTTCATCTCCTGCCTTCAGCAATTTCATGACTGCATCGGTTGCCGCCATGCCACTGGAGAAAGCTAAACCAAACCTGGCGTTCTCAAGTGCCGAAAAGCAGTCTTCCAGAGCTTTACGGGTGGGATTCGTCCCCCGCGAGTACTCATAACCCTTATGCTCACCCGGCGACTTCTGCCAGTAGGTAGAGGTCTGGTAGATCGGCGTCATCACTGCTCCTGTTGTTGGGTCAGGCGCTTGTCCTGCATGTATAGCTTTTGTTCCGAATTTCATATCTCAAGTGTAAACAGCAAAAATAAAACAATTTCAGCTTTAAGCACTTAATACATGAATTAATACATCAATATGTTAATCTCCCGATTTATTGCTGTGAGAAAGCGCACAGAATGGATAGCCGCGCCTTTGAACATTGAAGATTATGTTGTTCAACCTGTTGAATATGTAAGTCCCCCCAAGTGGCACCTCGGACACACGACCTGGTTCTTTGAAACCTTTATTCTCAAGCCCAATGTAAATGGATACAGGGAATTTGACTCCAACTACAACTACATTTTTAACAGTTACTACGAAACTGTAGGAGCCCGTGTAATCCGAACGGACCGGGGCAATTTGAGTCGCCCCTCTGTAGAGGATATTTACAGGTATCGCAAATATGTCGACGAGGCAATGACTGAGCTGTTGAGCAGTTCGTCTGGATTGGACGAAGCCCTTCGTGAAACCATTGTTCTGGGTCTGAATCATGAAGAGCAACATCAGGAATTGCTTTTTTCGGACATGAAATACATTCTCGGGCATAATCCGCTGTTTCCGCCCTACCGCCTGCAGATGAACAAGGTTAAGATTATTTATAATGAAAAGTGGGATTATCTCTGCATGGATGAGGGCGTTTATGAAATTGGTCACAAAGGCAAAGGGTTCAGCTTTGATAATGAGCTCGGAAGGCATAAGGTTTACCTTCAGGAATATCAGTTAAGCCGCACGCTGGTTACCAATGCCGAGTATATGGAATTTATTGATGCAGGCGGTTATACAGATTTCAGGTATTGGCACGCAGAGGGTTGGGAATGGGTGAACCGGGAAAAGATCAACGCTCCAATGTACTGGCATAGGGTCGACGGTATCTGGCATACTTATACCATGGATGGACTGGTACCTGTTGAACATACCACGCCGGTTGTGCATGTCAGCTATTACGAAGCACACGCTTATGCTGAATGGAAAGGACAGCGTCTGCCTACAGAATTTGAATGGGAGGCTGCATCGCCGCAATTGCTCTATGGCAAGCGCTGGGAATGGACAGAAAGCGCTTATCTCCCGTATCCGGGGTTTACACGCGCCGCCGGAGCACTGGGCGAGTATAACGGAAAATTTATGGTGAATCAGATGGTATTGCGTGGATGGTCCACTTTTACATCGCCCGGACATAGCAGGCATACCTATCGTAACTTTTTTCATCCGCACCTGCGCTGGCAGTTTACCGGTATCCGACTAGCTAGATAACTGATACATTACCTATGAATGAAATATCTGAACCCGTAATCTTGTCTGAAGAAGCACTCTGCGCTTTCAGAAATGATGTCATGTCAGGATTAAAGAAATATCCTAAAGAGCTTCAGTCCAAATACCTTTATGATGCGGAAGGTGACGAGCTGTTCCGGCAGATCATGAATGCTCCTGAATATTACCTTACAGATTGCGAAATGGAGATATTTAAAGGACAATGCGATAAAATGGTGGCACCCTTAAGAGATCTAAAAGGGGGCCTTGACCTTATTGAACTGGGGGCCGGGGACGCTGCTAAATCATATTATTTACTTGATTGCCTGATGTCTCAGGGATTCGATTTCACTTACTATCCCATAGACATCTCGGCTAATATTATCAATCTCTTAACAGAACAGATACCGGCACGCCTCCCGGGAATCAGGATCAAGGGTATACAGGGCGACTATTTCGACGCACTACAGAAAACCGTGGCTATTTCATCCCGGCCTAAACTAGTCATGTTCCTTGGTGGAAACATCGGCAATATGCATCCCGAAGAGGCAATTAATTTTTGCACCGAACTGCGCCGGAACCTGTCTTCAGGAGACATGGTATTGATGGGCTTCGACCTAAAGAAGGATCCCTGGATAATTTTCAATGCGTATAATGATCAGGGAGGCATTACAGAAAAATTCAATCTGAACCTCTTATCAAGGATCAACCGCGAACTCGGAGCCGATTTTGATATCCGGCTTTTCCATCATTATGAAAACTATGACCCTGAAACCGGAGCATGCAAAAGTTACCTGATCAGCAAGACCGATCAGGTGGTAACGATCGGCGAAGAACCGATAAACTTCAGCCAGCATGAGTATATTTTCACAGAAACGTCCCAGAAATATACCACAGCACAGATTGACGCATTCGCCTCCGGCTCGGGCTTTACTCCTCTCCTGAAGCTGACAGATTCGAAAGGCTGGTTCGCAGACGTTATTTGGCGGGCTGAATAGCCTCGGCCTGATTTTTCACGTACAGTTCGTCTATGATCACAATAACGACCGCCAATAATGGCGTCGCCAGTATAATACCTAAACCACCCGTTAAAGTACCGATTAATACCTGGCTGATAATGATCATTGCAGGAGGTATCTTGATAATCGCATTTTGTACCATTGGCGTAACCACATTACTCTCGATCGCTTGTATGCCGACATACATGAGCGCTATGATGAATCCTGTATTGGTATCTATCGTTAAACCGATCAGAACGGCCGGAATCATGGCGATCAATGGCCCGAAATTCGGTATAAAATTCAGTAACCCTGCCATTACCGCAAGAGCCAAAGCCATGGGCACCCCCACTATTTTAAGGCCTATAAAGGTAAATATGGCGATGATCAGCATCGCCAGCATGGCTCCTTTAAGCCAGCCTTTCAGCGTTCCGCTAATTCGGTTCAGCACGCGCACTGCTCCGGGCTTAGCTGCAAGAGGCATAAGTTTAACGAAGCCGTCTTTGTACATGGAAGGACTTACGGTAAAGAAAAGACCGATAAAGAATATGATATACAAGTCACCAACTACCCCGAAGCTGGTACGAAAGATCTGCTGAAAGGAGTTCATGAGCTTCTGGCTGTTGTTGCCGGATACATAATAGAGAATCTTTCGTCCGATGGTAGATTCCCTGAGCTTACTTTCAGCGGTATCCACCAATAACGGTACTTCCTTGCTCATTTCACTGGCCTGCTGGGAAATCTTGGCCCCCATGAGGTAGAACATAGAGCCGATAACAAGGAACGTAAAAAGAACACCCACCGCCATGCTCCAGGAGCGCTTCCATTTCGTGTTTCTTTCTACCAGATCAGCGAGTCCATGAAAGAATATGGAAATCAGGGAACCGGCGAAAATCATCAGCAACACATTAAATGCAGCCTTCAAAATAAATATAAGGATAACGAGTAAGGCGATGATCCCAGCAGTTATCCAAACTTTCTTAGCAAACAGATTTAAGTCTTTTTTTTCTTCAGTCATAGTAGTTACGCAAGAAAACTACATCAGCCGCGTAATTGTTTTAATATGACCAAAAGGTCCTGCCCCGGCCAGAAGGATTCGCCTGGCTATGAATGACATATGGCAAGCTAAATTATCTGTCCGGGCCAGCCCGCTTAAGCAGAAGGATACTACCCAGCTCCAGACCCTGATTCTTTTCATCTTTAGCTGCTTCAAATATAATCTGGACCTTTTCGGCGTCGCTAAGCTTCAAACCCGAACCATCCGCAGCTTTGAAGTAAAGCGGATGAAAACCGGGATATGGTCGTGGAAGTAGCATTTGTGCATCAGGCTTTAGATCGCCTATCGGAATTTCGAATTCATGTAGCTCCCGGGAAAGGTTGAAGTCTTTGGAATAAGCCTCGGCATCTTTGGTAACAATCACTAGTTTGGCTTTGAGGGGTTTGTCTATGGCCCTGGCTTTGAATATGATCCTGTCAAATGTGTTCAATTCGCTGGTTCGTCCACTTAGCTTATCTCCAAAATTAAACTGAAAGCCCATACCATTGGCGTCGGCAGAATTCACAATCAATTGTCTTATCAGCATCTCACCCGGCAGAAACGAGCTTATATATTCTACTTTGTTGTTTTTCCATAGTGGTGCGTATACAGATACCCGGCTACGATCGGTCGCAGGATTGAACAACTCTGCTGCGGCGTTTACCGCTGCGACTCTGGTCTTCCAGCTGTCAGCCTGTACGCTTTCCCAGTTGTACGGATCACCTGTATGGCCTCCGGGAAACGTAAAAAATTGTTCATTCCCTTTCCTGACGATCAGTTTGTAACTCAACTCTCCTGGCTTTTGCAGCTCTGAGGGCAGCTCCACCTGGTATTGATGAGCAGCAACAGGTGATACACCCAACGTCTTCCACCCCCCTGCAGTGTGGTTCAGCTGGACAGAAATCTTATCCGATGGTTCGACACCAGCTATCTGAAACCGGAGAATGTGGGATTTGCCGGCACTGACTTCTATATCCGGATGGTGGGCGACTGCCGGCTGGGATGCAAAGGCCTCAGGCGCAACAAATTCCCTTAGACCAATGTTGCCGATTCGCTGAGGTATCCCACTGCTCTTTTTCCCTTTTTGAGCGAGCAGGTACACTCCGGGACTGATGTTGATCTGTCTGCCTTCTGCAGATGATTTAAGGCTGTCCCCTTCGTGGAGTGCTTCTACGGTATAGTCGGCACCGAGATCAGGAAGATCAATTGTCATCTGGTGATTTCCCCACTGTATGCGTGTAACTTCTTTCTTTAGCGAGGGCCTTTCAAAAGGATCCCGGACCTGAATCACATCCGGCATGACTTCCAGTCGCCATACCCCCTCTTTTACCTTGTCCAGAAAGTAAGCTCCGGTTCCCTTATAGTTAACTATTTCGGATGAACCAACACCTGCTACATGCTTGAGCTTTGCAGGGCTCAGCGGTTTAGTTTTTGTTGAGTTAGAATAGTAAAACGCATTGTTGGTGTTCATCTCGCTCAATGACTCTTCATAGGATACACGAAAAGACTCAAATGTAGCACTTGCAGGGTATTGACCGTACGACTTCAGACGCGGGACCCGATCGAATACCTTTGCAGCGATCAAGAAACTGATGGCTTTTGACGGTGTGTACGCGAGATTCAGATAATGCGTCTGGTATTCGGGGTTTGCGTATGCTGTTGCCAACGGATCATAGGCAAATTGCGTTGCCCATTGAAAGCCAGCAGTGCGGAAACTACGAGCCATGGCAGGGTACATGTAAGAATCTAACACATCACCGGAATCAAATTCGTAAACCATCTTTGCTCTGTTCCTGAACGCAGGAATGCTATCAAACGGGATTGCGTATGTATCCACATGAGGCAAATGGTTGCCCTTCAAAGCGAAATTGGCTACAAGTCCCGTCGGATACCATTGAAAACTATGTCCATCGACATCCGCCTTTACCACGGCATCTGCATATTTGGGCGACTCGCTGATGTTATAAAACACCGGTTTGTTCCAACCCGTGCCTTTGACCGCTTTGGTCATCCTGTTAATATATTCGGTAGTTCTCTCCGGTGGTCCGGAGTGATGCGGTTCATTATTAATTTCCATAGCAAGCACATCCGGGTCGTCTGTATAAGTAAGGCTTGTATAAGGGTTCTTATGCTTGAAGAACTGCTCAAGATACCGCTCCTGCGCTTTAAACGCCTCTTCCTCCACCAATGCCCTGTCTTTTCCATACTTAGCCGAAAAGCTTCCTGTTGCCTCATCTCTCTCCGGATATCCGTTCCCCCAAAATGCGATGGGAGTTATCAGGATCTTAATATTCCGCTTTTTAAGCTGGGCAATCAGGTAATCAAAAAGTCGCAGATGTTCATTTTCAATGAGGTTTCCTGTGGAATCTGTTATCTCCGTATCCCAAACATGTACCCGAAAGGCATTTAGCCCCAACCTGGCCAAATGATAAACATCCTGATCGATAGCCTTTTCAAGAGGAACCTGGAGGGTTTTATGTGAACGATAGCCAAATGCAAAGGGGACGGTATAGTTCACACCGAAAAAACTAGCCTCTTTGTTATTGTCCTTCCAGCGTATGACCCCTTTATCGTCAACATAGATGGATGACTTTGCAGCGGCCGGCTTACTTTGCGCATTGCTGTCGAACTGAAGAACGACAAATAAAAGTAATAGCAGATACTGTAGATAACTGATTCTCTTCATGAAAATATTCTGTACTTAATTAATAAATGCATCCAGGGCTTCAGTAGGCTTACCTGAATCGTCAAAAGCGCCTAACTTGTACCCTTTCCAGCTGTTATACGCCTGAGGCTCCCAATATAAAACACCGAGACCTTTGTTTTCAGGAAGCGATTTCACTTTCGCTATCAGGTCGGTTATGAAAGCCTTTGCCGCAGCACCTTCCGACATGGGCATGCCTACCTCGCAAAGCAGTACTTCCTTATCGTATCGTGTGATCATATCCTGCATATTAGCCAGACATTGCTCGTTCTTTTGCTGCCAGTCGCTTGCCCGTGGATAGAGAGACATGCCGACCACGTCCCATTTCGCCCCATTTGCCTTTAGCCCGTCGAACATCCAACGAAACATGGAGTTATCATACCCGTTGGATAGATGAACGATCACCTTAATATCGGGACTTGTAGCTTTGACAGCGTTATAACCCGAAAGAATTAATTCTGCAAAGCTTTTCATGCTGACCGACGCCTTTCCATCCTCCCACAGCATCCCGTTATTGGTTTCGTTACCGATTTGCACCCACTCAGGGGTAACTCCATGGTTTTTCAAAGCCGCCAGCACCTCCGTTGTGTGACTGCTCACCAGCGCCTTAAGAGCCGAAATGTCCTTGTTCTGCCATAGCGCAGGCTTTGTTTGCTTGCCCGGATCTGCCCAACTATCGCTATAGTGAAAATCTATCAACGTGCGGAAGCCCGCCCTTTTGGCTCTTCTGGCTTTTTCCACTACATCATTGACATCGCACCAGCCATCCTGAGGATTTACCCAGACGCGCAGCCTGATGGTGTTCATCCCTTTTCCTTTTAGTATTTCCAGAAGATCCTTCTCCTCCCCAACGTTATTATAAAACTTGATTTTGGCTGCTTCCATCTCGCTGAGCCAGCTCACGTCGGCACCTTTGACTAAACCGAACGGCTGCCCCGGCGGTTCAGGTGGCTCCAGGGGCTCCCCGTCTTCGCTGCCGCTACTACAGGCACAGGTTGCGAGTGCGAGAAACCATGCGAGACTGAGATATTTGTTCAATGCCATGTGTTTTTATTCTTCGGTTAATGAATAAGTGTAATTTCCGGCGCCCCTGCTTAGATCAAGGATGATGGTGTAGGTTCCGGTAGCTGGCACAACAATATTGTTGCCTCCCCAGTTTGGCGGACCTGCAAACACCAATTTGTCATCTTCATCCACCTTATAACTCAAGTCCCAACTGTTGTTTCCGATAAAGGCGAATGCTTTCCCCGCTGTCAGCGAAACACCTGTCGCCTTCAAAACACCAGCGGTCACATCGTAAGTCATAGGTGTTTCCGTGGTACTCCAGCTGTTATGATCTCCGGAAATAGAGAACGATGCCGGTGTGTAACTGATGGCATTAGTGCTCAGATCGACATTGACTTTCATATAGACCGGACTAGGAGTTAACCATAGATTCCCGCCTCCCTCAGCAATCGTTGTGGCACTCGTTCCCCAGCCGTATACTTTCTGGTCAGTGCTTGAGACGAGCTGGAATGCGTCGCCGCCCCAACCATCAGCATCCGGAAGATTAAGATAGCCTTCATACTTCGAGTTAAAACCTGCAGATGTCAGCACATAACCAGGTGCCCTTTCTCCTGGCGGGGGGGTGATCCAGGAGTTGCCTCCCTTCACTACCAGAGCCGGATAAATGACGATATCTTCAAATGGAGTTACAGCTATAGTAATAGTTGAATAGACAGGGGCTACAGAGCTTGGATTCCCGGTAGTTTTAAGAATTTCCGAAACCAATCTAACCGCCAGGTCCGCTTTCGTACCCGGCTTCATATTGAGCTGATTGACGAGAAGCGCATTGAGATCGGCACCGTTGAACGACCTTTCTACCGCATTGCCTGTTAGTCGCACGACTACAGCCTTCGACCAGGCATCCGGGCCGGTCGTGTCAGAAGGAATGTCGAATTGTAAACTGTAAGAAGGAACTACGTCAGTTCCATAGCTTGGTTCTTCAAACTTGAACGTTACCACTGTCTGAGTTTTGTTGTCCGGATTTAACAGAATATCCGTTACGCTTGCTGAAAACCCTTGTATCGATGCAGGTTTTACCAGGATGGTCTTCTCCATATCCTTTTGGCAGGAAACGAACAGGAGACTTAGCAGGCTGAAAAGTAAAACTGAATAAATTGCCTTTTTCATGTTAGTAGCCTTCATTTTGAACCAGGTTAGGATTGGACGATAAATCTGTTGGTGGTAAAGGGAAGATATTATACTTCGCATCTACAGACTGGCCCTGCTGCAGACCGCCTTTCCAGGCCCATAGATAAGCATCAGTAGTAAGTCTGCCGTAGCGAACCAGGTCAGTTCTGCGGACAGCTTCGTAATAAAGCTCTCTCGCCCTTTCATCCAGGACGAAGTCGAGCGTCAACGCACCACCTGTTATATTACCAGCTGTACTTCCGCTGTAAGCTCTGGTACGCAAGGCGTTGATGTACAACAGTGCTGTATTAGCGTCGCCTCCGGTGCCGCCGCGAAGAACCGCTTCAGCGTAGGTGAGGTAAATTTCTCCAAGGCGGAATAAAGGGAAGTCTATATCGGAAAAGTCTTTCGCCGGATCAATATTTGGTGCCAGCGCTCCGGTCTTCGTCTTATTTCTGAACTTGATAGACGAGTAACCAGAAGTACTCAAATAGAGTTCTTCCATGTTGAGTGTTTGGGGTTTCCCGGTTGTCCCTGTATAAAACAGTGCTCTCTTATCGGTACTCCCTGTTTTATCTGCGAAGAGATTAACAAAATCTTCTGTGCAACGCAATCCTCCCCAGTCTCCGTTTGACCCTGAAACGTCGGCAGGCACATTAGCGGGGCCATGCATCAGATACGTGGTACCTCCAAAATTCTGCGTGTTGGTTCCATCATAAGCGATCATAAGGATATTCTCGCTGGTATTGAGATGGTTGTCAGCGATAGTTAGCTCCTGATAATTAGGTATTAAACTATACCCTGCCTGAATAATCTTATTACAGTAGGTGATGGCCTCGGTAAACTTTGGAGTGCCCGTGTAAACCTCCGCATTGAGATAAAGGCGCGACAAAAGTGCCCATGCAGCTGCCTGATCGGCGCGTCCGTACTCGTTTGATTTTGGAGCTGCTAAGTCAGGCTCAATAGCCATTAACTCTGATTCGACATACGTAAAGAGATCTTTACGCTGGATTTGTTGAGGGAGCACGCCGGAGCCTATACCGATGTCTTCTGTAACAAACGGTGGATTTCCATAGATATCCATGAGGACCCAATATTGAAAGGCCCTCAGAAAACGAGCCTCTGCCCGAAATCTCTTCAATTCTTCGGCATCTGCGCCGCTGATTCCCCTCTCGGAAATTTTCGCTTCTGTGGACTGCCTGATGAAATCGTTGCATAAGGTAATCTGATAAAACGACCTGTAATAAAGCCCGTTCACTATCGCATTTCCAGCCGACCAGTTTAGCTCATGCAAGCCCTGAATTCCCGCGTCACCGATCCATGACCAGGCAGCTTCATCTGTCGTCAGCTCCTGGAGGTTCCAGTACAACCGGAGGAAATCAGAGTTTCCTTCATCCGGAATAATTTCTGCCGGTATATCCTGTCTGCCGGTAGCCGCATTTCCTGTCATGGCAAAGGCTCCGTAAACCTTTGCCAGCGCTTGTTTATAACCTGCAGGGTCTGCATAGACCTTGTCGGCTGTTAAGTCATTCGTAGGCGTCAGGTCCAGCTTACTGCAGGAAGAAATGACCAGTGCAATGACCGATAGTTTTATGACGTATAAAATTCTTGCTTTCATCTTGATCGTTTTCATTTGTTGGTTAGTCTATCACTAAAAACTAAGATTAAGGCCGAGCGAGAATACCCGGGGTCTGGGGTAAAGGTTATTGTCGATACCCGATGGCACTTCAGGATCCAGGCCCTTGTACTTTGTTATTACGAATACATTCTGGGCGATGGCACTGATCTGAAGGTTAGCTGCTCCACCAAGAACTCTTCCGGCGTTATATCCAAGGCTGATATTATCCATTTTCAGGAAAGAAGCATTTTGCAGATAGTAATCGCTCAATATCTGGAATCCGCTTCCTTCAAAACCAGTCTCCAGATAATTCCGTGAAGCATTATACGTAACGGCCGAGCCTGTTAGCTGCTTAAGTGTTCCCGTCTGACTGAAATTATTGTTATAGACGTAATTCCCGATATTGGCGCGAAATACAACGCCGGCATTCCATTTCTTGTAATTGACGTTACTGCTAAGCCCCATAAACACCGTGGGATCAGCTCTTTTACTGAGATAGAGATCTTCCTGAGAGATGATACCATCCTTATTTCTGTCGACATAAACGCCGTCAATTGGTTTCCCTCCTTCATCATAGACCTGCTGATAGAGAAAAAAGGTATTCTTGCTGGCGCCAACCGGATGTAATTGCACGAAGCCACCTCCTACGCCTCCTGATATCGCTCCTGTGGGGGCGCCGATGTAATTAGGATCATTGGGCACGAGGGTGAGGTTCGTGATTTTATTTTTATTTCTGGTGATATTGAAAGCGATATCCCAGCGCAGGTCGGTCTTCTTGATTGCCTGAGCGCTGATATTGAACTCCACTCCCCTGTTTTCCATATCTCCAATATTCTGAACCGCAAAAGCACTGAAATTGGTCCCGGCTGCCTGTGGCACTCTAGCCAGGAGATCTCTGGTATCTTTTTGATAAAACTCCAGGGATCCTGTAATCCGTTGATCAAGGAAACCGTAATCAAGCGCGATATTGGTAGTCGTTGTTTCTTCCCATTTGATGCTGGAAACGTATCCTGAAGGACGGTACATCCGGTAATAACTGTCGCCGAACTGGTAGGATGCATTGGGTTCACTCAACTGGTAGCTGGCCAGATATCCGTAATTATCAATTCCGTCCTGCTGCCCTGTTACTCCGTAGCCGACCCGGAACTTCAGGTCAGATATCGTTTTATTTTCTTTTAGAAATCCTTCATTGCTGGCGTTCCATGCCACTGCTACAGAAGGAAATATGCCATAGCGGTTATCTTCCGCGAAGCGGGAAGAGCCGTCGCGACGAACCGTAGCTGTCAACAGATAACGATCATCGAAATTATAGTTGGCCCGACCGAAATACGAAACCAGGCGATAATGTGGCTTATCGAATGGAAATGCGGGATCTGCGGTGAGCTGAGTGCCACTTGCACTGTAGCTGGCATAATTATAAGCGGTTGTAAGATAGTCGTTATAAGAGTATCCGGCCGTGAGGTCAATACGACTCTTGATGGATTCTACGTCCTTCACATAGTTGAGATAGAAGTCAACGAGTGTATTTTTTCGTTCGCTCTTATAGCGGTTGTTTAGCCCGCCCGTTTCGTTAACCAGATAGTTGGAAGCTGCACTGGCCGGAACGAACACCGTTCCTTTCCCTTTAGCGATATCATACCCCAGGTTCAGGTTGGCGCGCAGTTCCGGCAGAAAATGAAACTTATAATCCAGCTGGAGGTTACCGATGCTTCTAAGTGGCTTGCCGATATCTCTCCTCTGTTCGAGGAGACCTACCGGATTGCGACCTTGCAGATTGTACAGGCCGGTAGGTTGTGACGGGTCTAGGTACTCAAAATAGCCTCCAAACCGATCACTATTTGTTCTGACAGCATGCGTAGGATCGAAAGTTAGCGCTCCGCCGATGGCGAGCGTATTGGCAAACCGTGCTCTCTGAGCGCTGCCCTTAACATTCAGATCAACTTTAAGGTGATCATTAAAGAACCGCGGATTCAGCACCAGTCCTAGTGTTGTCTTTTGCAGATTATCTGTCCGCAAAACACCTTGCTGAGTTTGAAAGCCTGCAGAAAGCCTGTAGGGTAGTTTGCTTATTCCTCCGCTAAAGCTGATATTGTTATCAGAAGAGAAGCCTGTGCGGTATATTTCCTTTTGCCAATCCGTGCTTTCTGTTCCCAACCGGGCAATCTGGTCGGCACTGCCGTATTGATTTATGATCTCCCGAAATTCATCTGCATTCAGCACATCCACTTCATTGTAGTTATTGGAAACTGAATTGACGGTATGGAAGGCAACCCTGAATGCTTCACTGGTACCAGCCTTGGTGGTGATGATAATAACGCCATTCGAAGCCCGTGCTCCGTAAATAGCTGCAGCAGAAGCATCTTTCAACACCGTAAATGATGCTATGTCATTGGGATTTATAAAACTTAACGGATTGGCAGCGCCGGAGATATTTGAATTTTCAAGAGGCACTCCATCGATCACAATCAAGGGATCGTTACTTGCATTGAGTGAAGAACCGCCGCGGATGCGGATAGTGCTGCCGGCTCCAGGCTGGCCTCCGTTCGATGTGATGGAGATGCCGGGCACCTTTCCCGCTATCAGCTGCTCCGGTGTGGAGATATTACCTTTTTGGAAATCTTTCGCGTCAACAACCGCCACCGAGCCCGTCAGATCTTTCTTTCGCGTAATTCCGTAGCCAACGACCACAACCTCCGTTAACGAGGTGGATGCAGGTTCCATGGCGATGTTGATGTTTGTCCTGTTGTTGATCTGGACTTCGGTGGTCTGATAGCCCAGATAAGTTAGTATCAGGACACCCGTTTCCGGACTGTTGAAGGCGAATTGTCCGTTCGCATCAGTCGAGGTTCCGAGTTTCGTACCCTTCACTTTAATGGATACGCCTACAAGTGGTTCACCGGTTGATTTGTCTATTACCCTCCCCCTGATAGTGACCCTGGCAGATACCTGGCTGCTCACGGCTTGATAGATCTGCAAGCTTTTCTTTTCGCCCCTGGCAGCGGCATCTGCAGGCAAAATGCAAAAAGAACTGAGGACGATAGAAAGAGCCGTAACATTTGATAGTCGTTTACTCATATTGGTTTGATATTGGTTGGTAGATCTTGCTGGTTTTATGGAAATTGGCCAGGTACAAAGTAGAAATAAATTACGCTTTATCCTTTGTTCTGATGGTCTTATTTTTTGTTCTATTGATTTTTTTGGACTTGAATACCTTACATTTAGGGAGATTGTAAACCTTCCGGAAGCACACTCTGGTTCAAGCTTAAAACATGAGCTTTTTAAATATAGGATTAATTTTTCGACGATATATCTCAGATACTGTGAGTTGGCTTTTCATACCCGGACTGCTGGCCCTAACCCTTTCGCCCCTCTGTTCGTGGGGACAAAGTCTAAACTTAAACTTCTTCCATATCAGTTACCAGGAAGGCTTATCTAACAGCACAGTGGAAGCTATTGCACAGGATAGCTTTGGGTTTATATGGATCGGTACCAGGGACGGGTTAAATAGATATGACGGGTATCAGGTAGTTGTGTTTAGAAACGATCCGGCCGATAAATCGAGCATTTCAGACAACTTTATCCGTACCATTTATGAAGACAGCAATAAGGACCTCTGGATAGGGACGATGAACGGGTTGAACAAGTTTGAGCGTACTGCCAGCACCTTTAAACGCTTCAAATCAGATAAAAGGCGGGCGGGAAGCATCAGTAACAACATTATCACCTCTATATACGAAGACAGCAACCGGCAATTCTGGGTCGGCACGTACGGGGGCGGACTGAACCTCCTCAACAAAAGAAGCGGCAAGTTTAATAGCTTTATACATAACCCCGAAAATCCGGGGGCACTGCGGAGCAATAACGTAAACGCGCTGGTCGAAGACAGGATGGGACGCTTATGGGTTGCAACAGACTCCGGTCTGCATGCGCTCCATCGCCAATCAAAAACGTTCAAAGTCATCAGCAATCTCTCCGATAAACGGAACCTCCTGAAGAGGAATACCGTTAAGAGCCTTGCCATTGACCATACCGGTTATTTATGGCTCGGAACTGAAGATAAGGGACTATCCAGATACCACCCCGCTACCGGAACTTTCAAAAATTACAATCACAATGAATGGGCCAAATCAAGCTTGTCTAATGATCAAATCAGGACGTTGTTGGTGGACAGTCGGAACAGACTTTGGGTAGGGAGCATAAATGGCGGTCTGGATCTCTACCTGGCAAATCTAGATGCCTTTCAAAACTTTCAGCATGACCCCGAGCATCCAAGGTCGCTGTCTCAACGAACAGTTTCTGCTTTATTCGAGGACAAGCAGCATAACTTATGGATCGGAACACACAGAGGAGGTATAAATCTCTACAGTCCTCTTTCTGAGAAATTCAATATTTTCAGGAAAGAACGAAAACAACCAACCTTAAGCTACAATGATGTAAGAGCGTTTTTTGAAGACAGTAACGGCCTGATATGGATAGCCACTGACGGCGGAGGTCTAAACTCCTTTAACCGAAAGTCCGGAGCATTCAATCATTACCGTCATGATCCCTTTAAACCCCTTAGTATTGGCTCGGACGCCGTACTGGATATAAGGGGAGATAAAAATGGAGCTTTATGGATCGGAACCTGGGGCGGCGGCTTAAACGTGATGGACAAAGCATCAGGAACGTTTCGAAAGTTTACCCATGTTGAGGGTGATCCCAATTCCATCAGTTCCAATTATGTACAGAAAACGCTGGAAGACAGTCATGGCAATTTCTGGGTAGCAACCTATTACGGCGGGTTAAATCTCTTTGACAGAAAGACCAGGCGCTTTAGGCGTATTAAACATGATCCTGACAAGAAGTCGGGCGTCTTCGGAGAAAACATCGTTTCCCTGCATGAAGATATCAACGGAGATATCTGGATGGGGACGGACGACGGGGGATTGAACCGCTATCAAATAAGCACTAAAAGATTCCTGCATTATTTCAGAGATGAGGAACGAATGCCCGACCTGCGGGTTTTGTTCACTGACCGTAAGGGAAGACTATGGGTAGGGCACCGCGGCCTCTATCTTTTCGACCGTAAGCAGAACCGCTTTGCCTTGTTCAGGAATAAGGCTGGACTATCGACCGATTTCATCAAGAGCATTCTCGAGGATCGGCGGGGAAACCTCTGGATATCTACATCGAACGGATTAACGAAGATCAATCCGGAAACAGGTGCGTTTAAAAAATATTCCGTCAGTGACGGGTTGCAGGGCCAGGAGTTTGAGGCGAATGCGGCACTCCTCTCCAGCAAGGGCGAAATGTACTTCGGCGGCATCAATGGCTTTAATACGTTTTTTCCTGAAGAAATTAATACCAATGCCTATCTGCCGAACGTTTCCCTGGTCGACTTTATGATATATAATAAAAAGATTGTCCCCGGTGAAAAGAACTCGCCTCTTAAGGAAGATATCAGCCTCACGAAGGAAATCAGGCTTTCATACAAGCAGTCTACCTTCTCTTTGAGCTTTGCGGCCCTGGATTTTACCGGTCTGAAGAACAATCAGTATGCATATAAGCTGGAAGGATTGGATAAAGACTGGAACTATGTCGGACATGAGCGCAAAGCATCTTATACAAATTTAAGTCCCGGCACCTATACCTTTTTCGTCAAAGCAAGCAATAGCGACGACGTTTGGAACAACAAGAGTTCAACCGTCAGGATCATCATTGCCCCTCCTTTCTGGTTGACATGGTGGTTTATACTTCTTGTCCTGGTACTGATTATCTATATCATCTACGCCATTCTTAGCTTTAAAAGAAAACTGGAACTTGAACGCATGGAAGAAAAAAAGCGCGAGGAAATCCATCAGGTACAACTGCAGTTTTTCACCAATATATCGCACGAGTTCCGGACACCGTTAACGCTGATAATGGGGCCGTTGGAGCAATTGATGAAAGATAATCAGCAATCTTCCCTTACCCGATACTTCCAGACTATGCACCGGAATACCAGAAGGCTGATGAACCTGATTAATGAGCTGATGGACTTTCGCAAAGTGGAAACCGGCACTTTAGGACTCAGGGTAACAGAAGGAAATATCGGAAACTTTATCGCAGAAATTTTTGAAGAATTCAAAGGCCTGGCAGAAGATAAAAATATTACGTTCGAAGTCATCAATAACCTCCCGGAGGAAAAAGCATGGTTTGACAGACAAATACTGGAGAAAATCCTCTTGAATCTTGTTCATAATTCTTTCAAATATACTCCTGATAATGGTGTGATAACGCTCGAAACCCTGGAGTCGCTATCGGGCTTTAAGCCCCGGTTCAAAAATGAGCTAGCGATCAGGAACAGCTTCAGATCCGGTAGATACATCTATATACGTATCGCTGACAATGGGATCGGAATCTCCGCAGATTCTATAGGACGCCTGTTTGAACGATATTATCGCATCACAGAAGCACATTTGGGCTCGGGTATTGGGCTTGCGTTCGTCAAAAGCCTTACCCATTTGCATAAGGGTGATATTTACGTTTACAGTGAACGACATCAGGGAACGGAAATCATAGTGGCGGTGCCTATCGAAAGAACGAGCTACAGTCCTGAGGAGATCTGGACTGAGTCTGCCAGTGAGGGAGGAACCCGGCTGGAGAGTGTAAATCCGGAACCCCTCCTTCAAGACACGCCGGCCGGAATGACCGGGACCATATCCACCCTGTCAGATCCTCCAGAGGAACGGATTCTCATCGTTGATGACAATCCCGAGCTGAGGGCCTTTTTGCAGCAGACCCTCTCCGCTACCTATCAGGTTGCGGTCGCTGAGAATGGAATGATTGGCTTACTAAAGGCAAAGGATGAGTTTCCAGACCTGATTTTGAGTGATGTGTTGATGCCCGAGATGAACGGAATTCAGTTTTGCAAAGCTGTAAAAGAAGATCTTGAAATAGGTCATATCCCCTTTCTTATGTTAACAGCCCGCAACGCCCTGGAAGCCAGAATCGAAGGAGCTGAGTCGGGAGCCGACTTCTATCTCCCTAAGCCAATTAGTATTGACCTGCTGCTCCTCACGATCAGGAATATCTTTGAACAGAAGCGGAAATTGAAGGAGCGCTATCTGAAGGACTATCAAAGTGACGCCCGGGAGCTGGTGCATTCGGCCAAAGAGAAAGAATTTATTGACAGGCTAAGCAGAATCATCCATTCTGAACTAAAAAATCCAGACCTGGATGTCGACTTCGTCTGTACAGCTATGGGGATGAGTAAAACCAAACTGTACCAAAAGATCAAGACGATCACCGGAGAATCAATAGGCGAATTCATCAGGTCGATACGACTGAAAAGAGCAGCGCAGATAATGACCCACGAGGATGTGCTGATAACAGAAGTGATGTACCGGGTGGGAATACAAACGCAGTCGTATTTCAGCAAGGCATTTAAAAAGCAGTTTGGCAAGACGCCAAGTCAGTTTTTAAGCGAACTGGAGAGGCATCCGCAAAGAGACTAACGGAAATCAAAGAAGGCTGATCATTTTTTAAACGATCAGCCCCCCAAAATAACATAACGGCACAGCTTTTAATACGCTCGCGCGAACAGGACACGCTGCTTAGAAGGTTGTCCGGAGTAGATACAAACCCCTTCCTCCAGCTTGTTATCCAAAGGAATACAACGGATCGTCGCTTTAGTCTCTTCCTTGATTTTCTTTTCAGTTTCCGGAGTACCATCCCAATGTGCAGAAACAAAGCCCGCTTTTCCATCCAGCACTTCCTTGAACTCCTCATAAGAATTCACCTCGGTGATATTCTCTGAGCGGAATTTAAGGGCCTTCTGGTAGATATTAGTCTGAATATCTTCAAGAAGCGCTTCAATATGGTTAGCTAAACCCTCCTGGCTAATAGTCTGCTTCTCCTTCGTATCACGTCTGGCAATTTCGACAGTACCATTTTCCATATCCCGGCCGCCGATAGCAATGCGGACCGGAACACCCTTCAGTTCATATTCTGCGAACTTAAAGCCCGGGCGCTGGGTGTCGCGATCATCATACTTAACAGAAATGCCTTTTGCTTTAAGCTCAGCATGCAGGCGATCAGCAAATTCCGTGATCTTAGCTAAATCTTCATCGCTCTTGTAAATCGGCACGATCACCACCTGGATCGGTGCAAGCTTGGGTGGCAACACCAAACCAGAATCGTCAGAATGTGCCATGATCAATGCGCCCATTAAACGGGTAGATACACCCCATGACGTTGCCCATACATGGTCTAGCTTACCTTCCTTGCTGGTGAACTTCACGTCAAACGCTTTGGCGAAATTCTGTCCCAGGAAATGCGAGGTTCCTGCCTGAAGCGCTTTTCCGTCCTGCATCAGCGCTTCGATACAATAAGTTTCCACTGCACCGGCAAAACGCTCGTTAGCCGTTTTGATACCTTTCACTACCGGCATGGCCATCCAGTTCTCAGCGAAATCCGCATAAACATTCAGCATTCTTTCTGTTTCTTCGATAGCCTCAGCAGCGGTTGAGTGTGCGGTATGCCCTTCCTGCCAAAGGAACTCGGTAGTACGCAGAAAAAGACGGGTACGCATTTCCCATCTGACTACGTTTGCCCACTGGTTTACCAGGATGGGAAGGTCACGGTACGACTGGATCCAGCCGCGATAAGTGTTCCAGATAATGGTTTCAGAAGTCGGACGAACGATCAGTTCTTCCTCCAGTTTTGCATCCTCGTCTACAATAATATTTCCATTGCCATCGTTCTTCAATCTGTAATGAGTAACGACCGCACATTCAGTTGCAAAGCCTTCAACGTGAGCAGCTTCTTTTGAGAAAAATGATTTAGGAATAAAGAGCGGGAAGTAGGCGTTACTGTGGCCGGTATCTTTAAACATCTTGTCTAGCGCAGCCTGCATCTTTTCCCAGATGGAATAGCCGTAGGGCTTGATAACCATACAACCTTTTACCGCGGAATGCTCTGCCAGATCTGCTTTTGTAACAAGTTCATTATACCATGCTGAATAATCGTCGTTTTTGCTCGTAATACCTTTACTCATACTTAATTTATGTTGTTTTTTTCGTAATTTTAACACAATGTCCGAGCTAACAAAGTTATAAAACTAAACGGGCAATTTTACCATTAAGTGACGCAACCTTTTTCTATGTTTTGCGTCTATACAGATACAGTGATGATTGGAGATTTAACACACACCGCAATGAGAAAATTAATTATACCGGCTATGGCAGCGTTCGCTGTTATGCTGGGCTCCTGCTCCACTACTCAATTGGCGCAGCAGAGTACCGCACAAAACGATGATGTTTACAGCACACAGGCAAAAGCAAAGGAGGTAACTTATGCCCCGGTTGCTGAGCGTAATTACCGCACTGATGAACAACTTTACGGAGGTAATGATTATTCAGAAGGCGATTACCAGGAGAACATCGACTATGATTTTGATTATGGCTATGCTTCCCGCATAAACCGCTTCCAATACGGTTCCGGTTACCGCCCGTATTACGACAACTTTTATTCCTTTGGGTACAGTCCGTGGTACGGATACGGTTATGATCCGTTCTTCATGGATCCATGGGCATTCCGCCCCGGATACTCCATGTGGTTTGGGTTTGGAACATTCGGTGGTGCCTGGGGATACAACCCATGGTTATACGGAAACCGTTTTGGCTATGGCAACTATTGGGGTCCCGTTTCCTACGGTGGCTTCGGTTATCCAGGTTACGGATACGGAGGTTATTACGGAGGTGTTGTAGCCCGAAGAAACAACCCTCGCCCTTATCTTGGTTCAGGAAACCCTGGCGCAATCACCAATGGTGATCGCGGCACACGTCCCGTTGGAAGATCGAATAATGCGATTTACAATACAGGTAGAGGCCGCACAGCAAACGGCACATACGCCCGACCTTCCAGACCAACTACAGGTACAACCCGCCCTGCTTCAGGTACCGCAACACAAAACAGACCAGCACGTGTGGAAAGACCGGCCAGAGAACCGTATGTTGATCGTACACCACGTACTGAATCTTCCCGTCCAAGCTCTTGGGGTACAGGATCAGGCTCTAGCGGAAGTAGCTCAGGTGGCAGCTCCGGCGGCGGTGGTTCAAGACCAAGCAGAGGATCAAGGTAATACTTAACTAAACCAAAATGAAAATTCAGAATATAGTAATGGTGATCGCAGCTACTGCGATCACCCAAGTATCATACGCTCAATTTAATCAGGATGCGCTCCGGTTCTCGAGATTTAACGAAGGGTCGACATCCAGAATCAAGGCTATCGGAAACGCTTCAACGGCTGTTGGCGGAGACCTGAGCGCTATCGGTGGTAATCCGGCGGGACTTGGTTTCTTTAACCGCTCTGAAATCAGCATCACCCCTGAGTTCAATTCTTCTAACGTCACTTCCAACTATTTTAACCAAAGTGAATCCGATGGAAAGGATCAGCTCAATTTCCATAATGCGTCGTTATTGTTCCATTCCGCCAAGAAGGTTCCGGCAGGGTCAAATGCAACAACCGGCTTTCTGAACTTCAACTTCGGGCTATCATGGAACAGAACGAATAACTTTTATGATAATTTGTATCTGGCCGGACGTAATCCTAACAATTCTATTGCCGATTTTCTGGCAGACCAGGCAAACCTGGTAGGGGGTAGTGTCGATGACCTGAACCGTGCTGGCAATCCTTTGGGCTGGTGGGGCTACGAAAGCTACCTGATTGACTCCGTCGGCCGCGACTCATACGGGAATCTGTATGGTCCCAACACCTATACGGATGCTGACCAGACGATGACCCGAAGAAGAACAGGTGGTCAAACCGAGTTTAACATCGCAATGGGTACAAACTACAGCAATAAACTTTACCTCGGACTGAGTGTAGGTCTGACAAGTTTGCGATACAACTCCTACTCTACTGTAAGTGAAGTAGGAAATGTTGGGGCTGTAGGCAACATAGTGCCTGAAGGTGCAGAATACAGAACTTTTTACGATTTCAACCAACAGACGCGTGGTAGTGGGGTAAACTTTAAGTTAGGGATGATCTACAAACCTGTTGAGTCGGTTCGTATAGGTGCATCGTTCACCAGTCCAACCTGGTATTCGATAGAAGATGACAGCAGTCTGGCTCTTGAGACTTTCTATGATGGAGGAGACCAGTTCCCTGCACTGCCGGAAACCTTCGCAGACAACTACAATCTGAGGACTCCGATGAAGGTTAATGGTGGTGTAGCCGTTTTCTTTCAACAGTTCGGTTTCCTTTCAGCAGATATTGAGTATGTAGACTATGCCGGAATGAAGTTAAGCAACTACCCTACTTCAGGTGATGATAATCAACGTATTTCAAACTTATATAAATCCGTCGTAAATGCGAAAGTGGGCGGTGAAGGACGCTTGAACGAGAATCTTTACCTGCGGGCAGGATATAGCTACCTGGCAAACCCTGAAGAAGGAATCGGTGGCGCAACAAATGTGGTAAGTGGTGGCCTCGGCTACCGGGTGGGTAATTTCTATGTAGACGCTACCTATCAGAATGTATCCAGGAAGCAAACGATTTATCCTTACGAACTGGCGACACAAAGCCCTGCGGCAGACTTAAAGTGGACCAACGATAATGTTTATTTGACTTTGGGCCTTCGCTTCTGATCAGACCATTCAATACATAAGCAAAAAGAGGGCGATCGCCCTCTTTTTTGTTTTTATGCCAGCCTAAGGAAATTCCGGAAACTCCCTGAGACTTGCTCGGGTCTGGTGGTGACCTGGTGGTGACCTGGTGGGGGCCTGCTGGTGAGCTGCTGGTGGGTAGAGCCACGGTGTAGCTACGTTGCAGCCACGGTGTAGCCACCTTTTCCTTACAAAACGTGGCTATAAGGTGGCTACACGGTGGCTGAGGTATGGCTGCACCCACTAGCTGCCCACTAGCTGGCCCTCGGCTGATCACAGGCTGATCAGAAACAGGCCTCAGGGCATAGACAGCCCTGGCAGAACGCATGGATATCTGATCAGGATAAAGACGCCTTCCGCTTTTAGAAAGTTTCGAAGTATTAAATGATACCGAAGAGAGACCCTCCTTTGACGCCCATCCTATCGACCCGCCGTTCGACCTCCTGATCCTTTATTAATTCTGGTGCATGATGAGGTTTCTTACGTGCATCAATAATCAGAGGACCTCTGCAGCCCCAATGTTTATGCTCCGTAAAACTATTAATGCCATGTACGTCATGCGAAGGATTGCTCCGCGTGAACGTTACCCAGACCAGATTATTAATATCAGCTGCAGTAAATTCAGCATTGTCACATAAAATAATCAGAGCAAGACCATCTAGTTCAACACCTTTCAAATGTACATCCAGTAAAGCGATTTCCCTCTTCGTGCCTTCCGCGGAAGAATATGGCATGCCCTCCACCGCTATTACGCCCGGTATGGCCAGCTTAAACCCACCGAACAGCGACGGTACTTCAAAGTAATAGGGTATTTCTCGCCATAGCTCGCGCCTTTTATCGCCTGCAGCAGCAAACACCACCTTAGATCCGGAGTTCAACCCATCACCGCTATAGTCCAGCGTATCAATCGTCGTATTGGTATGAAAGTGGAGATCTCTGGTAAAATCCATCCGCTCCAGCACATGCATCATAAATGTGTCGATAGAATGTGTATGGAGAGCAGGATTGTCTTCCTTTGCCGCAATAAAAAGATACTTAGCCAGACTGAGCTGGTTTCGGCCGAGAATTTGGTTCGCGATGGTCAGGATCTCCTGAGGCCGGCGCTCGTTCAGGTACGGCGTATACCGCTCGCTCCCGATCGCGAACAACAGGGGATGTACGCCAGCAGCATCTACGGCATTCACTTCGTGCAACCCAGCTATTTCCTTCGGCATAGCAGAGCCCGTGATTTCATGGATTAGCGCGCCAAAACTGGTATCTTCCTGTGGCGGGCGACCTACTACGGTGAAAGACCAGATCGGATTCTTCTTATGGTATACCTTATGAACCTTCATCAGCGGAAAAGGATGAACCAGACTATAGTAGCCGAGGTGATCTCCAAAAGGTCCTTCCGGCTTATTATCCTGCGGATAGACCGTTCCAGTGATAACAAAGTCCGCATCCGCGGAAATACAAAATCCTTCGTCGTCGTAGAAATAACGGAACCGGCGATTGCCCAGTGCTCCAGCAAATATCATTTCTGATAACCCTTCTGGCAGTGGCATCACGGCTGACAGCGGATGTGATGGGGGGCCTCCTACAAAGATACTCACCTTCAGCGGCTGTCCTAAAGCATTGGCTTTGGCCTGATGCACTCCGATGCCCCGGTGCAGCTGATAATGAAGTCCTATTTCCTTGTCCTGTATGTAGTCATTTCCGCCCAACTGGATGCGGTACATCCCCAGGTTGGCGTTCATAACGCCTGGTTTATCATAATCCTCCGTATACACCTGAGGCATGGTCACAAACGGCCCTCCGTCCATCGGCCAGTTTACAATTTGAGGAAGTTCAGAAATGCTGGTTTGTCCAAATGACACCGGAGCATTCCGGCCCACTTTCATAGGCAAAGCCGATAGTGCCGTCAGGCTGACATTGGCGTATTTGAAGGGATTCTTCATGGCCTTTACAGGATCCATCTTGATGTCCACCAGCGTCTTGATCTTGTCGAGAGTGTCCCTGAAAATGAATTTAGAGCGCTCCAGCGTTCCAAACAGATTGGATACCGCGGGAAACTTGCTGCCTTTGATATTTTCAAAATACAAGGCTGGACCCTGATGCTCGTAAACGCGCAGGTGTATAGCTGCCATTTCCAGGTAAGGGTCCACTTCTTCTTTGATCCGTATTAAATGGCCATGCTGCTCCAGGTCATTTACACATGCTTCTAAACTTTGATATCCCATTAAGGCCAAACTTAGAGATTTTCGCCTTAATATGCGCTTACTGCATTCAATTCTTCGAGGTCTCCATTGTCAAGATTCAGATACGCAGCCTTTGCAATGTCGCGCAGCTGCTCCACGCTGGTAGCACTGGCAATAGGAGCTGTAACGCCGGGTTGCGAAATGAGCCATGCAAGTGACACTTGCGCAGGCGTAGCACCGTGCTTCGCGGCGATTTCATCAAGCTTGTTTAGTATCGAAGTGCCTTTCTCGTTCAGATACTTTTTAACGCCTGCGCCGCGGGGACTCTTGGAGAGATCGGCTTCAGACCGGTATTTTCCGGTCAGGAATCCGGCGGCTAATGAGAAATAGGATATAACACCGATTCCGTACTCCTTTACAATTGGCAGGTATTCCGTTTCAAAGCCCGCACGCTCAACTAGATTGTACTCCGGTTGGAAACATTCGTATCTGGGCAGTCCCTTTTCACTTGCGTCCAGTGCTTCCCGTAGTCTCCCGGGCGCAAAGTTGGACGCGCCGATAACCCGCACCTTGCCTTCGCTGATCAGCTTCGCATAGGCCTCGAGCGTCTCTTCCACCGGAGTAGAAGGATCGTCGTAGTGTGACTGGTAGAGATCTATATAGTCTGTCTGGAGCCGGCTTAAAGAGGCCTCAACAGCCTGAATGATGTAGTCCTTTTTCAGGCCTTTAAGTCCCTCGCCCATCTCAGAGCCGACCTTGGTAGCCAGCACGATATCTTTGCGTTTTTTGCTTTCTTTCAGCCATTGGCCAATGACTTTCTCCGAGTCACCTCCTGAATTACCCGGCACCCAGCGGGAATAGACGTCTGCTGTGTCTATGAAATTAAACCCCAAGTCAACAAACTCATCCAAAAGTTGGAAAGATACCGATTGGTTAGCGGTCCAGCCGAACACGTTGCCGCCAAAACAAATTGTAGATACTTTGAGCTCTGATTTACCTATTTTGCGTCGTTCCATATTGTCGAAATTATATTGATAAAACACCGCAAGGGGTGTCTTGTTCGACAGGGGTCTGTCATTTCCTGGTTTCGATCCGCTTGAGCAACCACAGGCAAAGCACCAGCCATATAGTTCCCATGCAGTATCCGGCCAGCACGTCACTTGGATAATGAACCCGTAGATAAACGCGGCTATAACCGATGATAACAATAAAACTAAACAACAGCACGATCAGCAAAATCTTCAGGAAGATATTTCTTACATGCTTGGCTGTCAGGTAGATAAAAAGACCAAAGAAAGTAACACTTGTCATAGCGTGCCCGCTTGGGAAGCTTAAACCATATGCCGGATCAAGCAGCGGAACCAAAGGCCGGGACCTGTTGAAGACAAGCTTGAGCAAATGCATTACGCAAACGCTGCTGAGTGCTATGACGCCAAGTTTGATGGATTGCCACCTATCCTTCCTGATAAACAGACAATAGCAGATAAGCAAAATATTGGCGGGAAGCATGAAACGGGTACCGCCGATCCAGCTGTAAATCACCATAATCCGGGAAGTCGTTTCGTTTGTATGGGGTTCAATCAACGAATAGATTTCGCGGTCGAAAGCTTCGTTCTCGTCGATCAGGATCAGCTTAACGAGCACAAAAAAAGATATCAGTGAAACAAACACGAGCATGGCGACCAGGAACCCCTTTGAGAACAGTCTGAACGATCGTTGCATTTCTTCAGAACCTGTATTATCTGGGGGTGCGGCTGGTTGTTCCATAGGTAGTTAGGGCTTTGTATCAGTTAAGCAAATAGTTCAGCTCCCCGCTTTGTTCGTAAATTCATGTAACTTTTCGATGGCGATCTTATCTGTAAGAAAGGTTACATCATCGGGAGAAAGTGCTGTCCTCTTCACCCACCGGAACGACTGCTTCACTGCGCCGTCGTCCTGAAAGTCGAAGCTGCCCGTGGAAATACGGCACTTCAGCTGTTCAAGAGGCTTTACCAAATAGTAAATACTGATGATCTGACTCTCATTAAAAGACGACTTTTCAAAGAAATCTGTGGTATATATATGCTCAAGAACTTCTATGGGAGTTTCACATTCTTCCATGAACTCCCTCCTGAGCGCATCCAAAAGACCTTCGCCATACTCCAGGCCCCCGCCAGGAAACTTACTAAACCTCACTGACTGGTGCTCTTCATCACTAAGCAGGATCTCATCCTGCTCATTGATCAAAAGGCCGTACACACGTACATTGAATAAAAACATTTTTACGTATTTAGAGCAGTAAGCTTACATTCTTTGCGGAACGTCGATACCCAATAACTTCATACTTCTCTTCAACACAGAAGCGGTAGCAGATGAAAGAGCGAGACGGATATGACGAAGGTCCGCATTCTCCTCTTTTAAAATAGGCTCCTCATGATAAAACTTATTGTAGAGCTTGGCTATGTCGAACGCGTAATTGGCAATCAGTGCAGGACTGAATTCAGCCGCAGCGGCCGTAACAACAGCAGGGTACTTACTTATGGCAAGAATTAACTCCCGCTGAACGGCCGAAAGGTCGGCAATATCGTCGAACGCAGGCGTGGCAACATCGGCCCTCATGAGCACCGAGCAAATTCTCGCATGTGTATACTGAATGAACGGACCGGTATGCCCCTGAAAATCAATAGACTCATTCGGATCAAACAAGAGACGTTTTTTAGGCTCTACCTTCAGCAAGAAATACTTCAGCGCACCGAGACCGATCATCCGGTACAGGCTGGCCTTTTCGTCTGCGGAGAAACCATCTACCTTTCCTAACTCTTCTGTACGCTGACGAGCTGTATCAACCATCTCCTGAATGAGATCGTCTGCATCAACCACTGTCCCCTCGCGGGATTTCATCTTACCAGATGGCAGATCCACCATACCGTATGAGAGGTGGTACAGGCCTTTGGCCCATGATTTTCCGAGTTTGTCGAGGATTAGAAACAACACCTTAAAGTGGTAGTCTTGCTCATTACCAACAACATAGATAGATTCATCCATCTGGAAGTCGTCGTATTTCAACTGAGCGGTTCCGAGATCCTGTGTGATGTATACAGACGTACCGTCACCGCGCAGAACCAATTTCTCGTCCAGTCCGTCTGCTGTAAGGTCAATCCAAACCGAATTATCTTCTTTCTTAAAGAAAACCTTCTTCTCAAGGCCTTCGTCTATGATGTCCTTTCCGAGGAGGTAAGTGTCAGACTCGTAGTAGTACTGATCAAACTCGACACCAAGGCTCTTGTAAGTAACATCGAAACCGGCATACACCCAGCTGTTCATGGTTTTCCAGAGATTTATCACCTCCGGGTCGCCCGCCTCCCATTGACGGAGCATCAGCTGCGCTTCCTTAATCAGCTCCGCGTTCTTCTTTGCTTCATCCTCGCTTTGACCAGCAGCCTTCAGTTCGTCAATCTGTTTTTTGTATTCCTGATCGAATTTAACGTAGTAATTTCCAACCAGCTTATCGCCCTTTAGCCCGGTACTCTCAGGAGTCTCGCCATTGCCGAACTTCTGCCACGCGAGCATGGACTTACAAATATGTATCCCCCTGTCATTCACCAGGTTCGCTTTAATCACCTCATAACCTGATGCAGCCATGATTTCCGACACTGAAAATCCAAGAAGGTTATTGCGTACATGCCCCAGGTGTAAGGGTTTATTGGTATTGGGCGATGAATATTCGATCATCACCTTTTTACCGTTAGACGGAAGCTCGCCGAATGCAGGAGCAAGGATCGTTCCGCGGAACAGATCCAGCAAATAGGCATTGCTAAGGGATATATTAAGGAAGCCTTTGATTACATTGAAACCTGAAACCTGTGGAAGATTTTCCTGAAGATAAGTGCCTATTTCATTCCCGGTTTGCTCGGGGGACTTCTTTGAAGTGCGTGTAAGTGGAAATGTTACGATGGTTGTTTCTCCTTCAAATTCTTTCCGGGTTTCCTGAAGGTTTATGTCACTCTCTTTTAATTCAATGTGGTATAAGGCCTTTACAGCCTCAAGGGTTCCTTTTACAATAAAATCCATCCGCCAAAATTAATCATTAGCGCGACAAACGCCACTTATAAATTCTGATAAATTCCTTTAGATTTGTTATACAACCACCATGCTTATGAAAATACCCGGATCAGAGATCAATGTTGATTCAGAAATCGGCCGGCTACGGACGGTTCTGATTCATAGTCCCGACAACGGGATCGGACGAGTAGCGCCCTCAAAAGCCCAGGATTGGCTCTTTGAAGACATCCTGCATCTGGACACCGTACGAAAAGAGTATGACTATTACGTGCAGGTACTGTTGTACTTTCTGGATCCTGAAAAGCTCAGAGAAAAGATACGTTCGGGCGATAGACAAAACCATGACCGTGCGTTCTACAAACCGGGAATACAGGGGTTCTACGCCTCAGACCGCGTTCTTGAGATCGAGAAGCTCCTGGCTGATATTCTCGAAAACGAAGGCATCCGGGAGAAGCTTTGCGCCGCCGTTTGCGCGATAGAAGGATGCAGTTACAACCAACAGTCGGATCTGAATGCTCTCGAACCGGCGCGGTTAGCCAGGATTTTAATATCCGGATCACTCCAGAGCGGTGAGATGCTTTTCCCTCCCATCCCTAACCTGATCTTTACCCGTGATCTCGGAATCGTCATCAATAATTACATTCTCCTCAACAAGCCTGCGAAGAAAGCCCGGAACCGGGAAGCGCTCCTCGCACGGTATATATGCTATAACCATCCGCTTTTCGCTGCGTACCGCGACCATATTCTGGAAATCCCTCAGCAGGTACAACACTTTCTGCGACCAGGTGAGGCGCCTGATGAGAAGGCAACCCTCGAAGGAGGCGATGTGATGGTTGTAAGTCCAAACCATGTCATCATCGGCTGTTCAGAGCGCACATCGCCAAGTGGCGTGACTCAGGCAATGCGCCTGCTTTTTGACAACCATGTAGTCGAAAAGGTCACCGTTGTGAAGATTCCGCATAAGCGCGACTATATGCATATCGACACGCTGTTTACGCAGGTTAATCGCCATACCTGGGTTGTATTACATTCCATCTGTTCGGGGCGTAATAAGATCAAGGGACAGCCGCTTGAATATCTTACCGAGAAAAAGAAACCAGACCAGGTTCAGATTCTCCAGTTCAAAAGGAATAAAGACGAACCGAAAAAATTCAAAAGCATCGAAAGCCTTCTCGCATCGGTAAGCCTAAAAGATCTCGGCAGCACGGAAGAACCAGTGTTTATCTATTCAGGAAATGATGAGTTTCCGCACGACGAACGTGAACAGTGGACCGACTCCTGCAATCTTCTTACTCTTAAAGATGGCGTAGTACTTGGATATGATCGAAACGACAGGACTGTGGAAGCGTTTAAAGCGAGCGGTTTCGGAGTCATTCACGTGGAGGAATTTATTGAAAAAATGGAAGCTGGAGAGACAGACATCAACTCACTGAAAAGCACACTTATTCTCATGCCTTCGGCTGAACTCTCCCGGGCCAGGGGCGGATTTAGATGTATGAGCATGCCTTTGCTACGAGATCCAATTTAATTAATATGCAAACGACATCCAGACTATTGATGATCAGGCCTTCGGAATTCGCATTTAACGTGCAGACGGCCGCTAGTAATGTTTTTCAGAAGGCCCCTTTAGCAAACGAGCAGGTTCATGAGCAGGTACTTCGCGAATTCGACCGCTTTGTGGCCTTGCTGCGCGATAATAAGGTGCTGATATTAGTAGTAGACGACGATCCGGAGCAGGATACCCCCGATGCCATTTTTCCAAATAACTGGATCTCCACGCACGAAGACGGTACGCTCATCATCTATCCTGTAGAAGCGGAAAACAGACGTGCGGAGAGAAGAATGGACATTGTAAAGGCCATACAGAACGGTTACCGCTTCAAGCATTTTGTAGACCTGAGCTTTTTTGAGCTGAGTGGAAAGTTTCTCGAAGGAACAGGCAGCATGGTCATCGACCGGGATTTTTCTATTGCCTATGCTTCTATCTCCACGCGGACGCATCCCGATGTGCTTAACTACGCCGCGAACCTGTTGAACTACGATACGGTAACCTTCCATGCCACTGATCACGCTGGCAGACCGATATATCACACTAACGTGATGACATGTATAGGCAGAGGCTTTGCCCTGGTTTGTCTGGAAGCCATTCATGACGAGAAAGAAAGAAGCACTTTTTTGAGTTCCCTTATCGAAACGAATAAAGAGATCATTCCCGTGTCATTAGATCAGATGAATCATTTTGCGGCGAATATATTACAGATCGAAAACACGGAAGGCGAAAGCCTGATCGTAATGTCGTCAGGCGCTTATAGCGCATTGACCGAGACACAACACAGCGCATTAACCCGTTACGGAAAAATCATTTATTCTCCATTAACCACTATAGAGCGCATCGGCGGAGGTAGCGCGCGCTGTATGATAGCGGAAATCCACCCTCCTAAAACCACGTTATTGTAAACATTTAAATCTTTAGCGATTTTAAGGAAATATTATTCATTAAAAAATTACACTTTTGCACAAATTTTAATATTATAAATGCAGAGCTACGAAGAATTTCTTGACCTGAGTGTAGGATTTCCGCAGGAAGGATTTGAAGTAATAGACGACGAGCTATACTTCCACGACCTGAACCTGATGGAGATGATCGAAACGTACGGTACTCCCCTACGTTTTACCTATTTGCCGCTGATCACGAAGAAGATACAGAAGGCGAAAATCCTCTTTCAGCAAGCCATCATAAATAATAACTACCGTGGTACATACATGTACTGCTACTGTACAAAGAGTTCCCATTTCAAGCATGTCGTAGAAGAAGCTTTGAAGAATGATATTCACCTGGAAACATCTTCTGCTTTTGATCTGCCGATGATCGATGCCCTTGAAAAGAAAGGAACTGTTTCGAAGGATATTACCGTGATCTGTAATGGCTTTAAAACGTATCAGTACAAACAGTATATCGTGGATATGCTTCATGATGGGTTTAAAAACATCATCCCCGTACTGGACAATAAAGAAGAGTTCAATCTTTATGATGATGAACTGGACATTCCCTGCAGCCTGGGCATCCGTATTGCGGCAGAGGAGCAGCCTGATTCTCAATTCTATACTTCGCGGCTGGGCATCCGAATGGAAGACATCATCGACTTCTATAACAACAAGATCGCCACAAACCCGAACTTTGAGGTAACGCTGCTGCACTTCTTTATCAACTCCGGTATCTCCGATACACCTTATTACTGGAATGAGCTGGAGAAGTACGTGACGCTTTACTGCAAGTTCAAGAAGATCAACCCCGCCCTTTCCATCCTGGACATCGGTGGTGGTATGCCTTTCAAAGATTCCCTGGTATTCGACTTTGACTACGAATACATGGTAAACGAGATCGTCAAACGTATCAAGGAAATCTGCGCTGAGCATGATGTGGAGGAACCGGATATCGTGACCGAATTCGGGAAATATACTGTCGCTGAGGCATCTGGCATACTGTATAAGGTATTGGGCCGTAAACAACAGAACGACCGTGAGAAATGGCTGATGCTGGATGGTTCATTTATCACCAATTTGCCGGATGTTTGGGCATTGAATCAAAAGTATATTTTGGTGCCGGTTAATAACTGGGACTCTGAGTACGAACGCGTCAATCTGGGGGGTATTACCTGCGATGGTCAGGACTACTATAATCAGGAAGCGCATATGAACAGTGTGTTCATGCCTAAAACGAGAAAAGTTCAGTACCTTGGTTTCTTCCATACGGGAGCTTACCAGGAAGTGCTCAGCGGATACGGAGGAATTCATCACTGTCTTCTTCCCTCTCCTAAGCATGTGCTGATCCGAAGAAACCGCGACGAGACTTTCAACTTCGAAGTCTTCGGCGAAGAGCAAAACAGCAAACAGGTAATGAAAATCCTTGGATATACATAAAAAGAAAAAGCCGGTCATTAAATCGACCGGCTTTTTTTTCGCCTGACAAAAAAGCTTCTCGTATTTTCTAAGTCCGGGTATGACGTATGCTATGCTGTTCATGTTCCGGGGATGACAAGGCTTTCTTCTTTCCCTAAACAGGAGCCATCATACCTTTACTACCATCTTTCCGTTATTTTTACCATCAAATAAATCGATAAATGCCTGCGGTATCTGGTCAAAGCCATTAACGACGGTTTCTGTGTAAGTCAGCTTTCCTTCCTGTAACCATTTGGTCAGCTGCTTAATGCCTTCCGGGAATTTGGCGCCGTAATTGGAAACGATAAATCCCTGCATTAAAACACTGTTTTTGACTATTATAGGTTGTAATCTCGGCCCCAGAGAAACCTCGGTATCATTGTATGATGATATTGCGCCACAAACCGGCACTCGTCCTAAATTATTGATATTTGCGAGTACAGCATCTGACACCTCCCCTCCGACGTTATCAAAATAGATATCGACACCGTCAGGAGCAGCATCAGCAACCGCTTTTGTCATATCCTTGGTAGTTTTATAGTTGATACCGGCATCAAATTTGAATTTCGATTGGAGTTGTTCAATCTTTTCGTCACTTCCCGCAATGCCAATCACTTTGCATCCGAATATTTTGCCGATTTGACCGACTACACTACCAACGGCACCAGCCGCACCGGAGACGACCAGCGTCTCGCCCTCTTTTGGCCTCCCGATCTCTGTAAGACCAAAATAAGCAGTCAGCCCCGTCATACCCAGTATACCCAGATAAGCAGAAAGATCAGCTGCATGAGCGTCGACCTTGTTCAGTCCCTTCCCTTCAACCACCTGATATTCCTTCCAGTCGAGCAGGCCGGTAACAAAGTCGCCCTTGCTGAAGCTGTCACGGTTCGATTCCAGCACCTCGGCCACAACAGCAGATTGCACAGGCTTACCGAGTTCAAAAGGAGGCACGTATGACTTCGCATCTGCCATCCTCCCTCGCAGGTAAGGATCCACAGATACATACAGCGTTTTCAGGAGAACATTACCCTCTGAAAGAGCGGGTATCTCCTCTTCTGCGAATTTGAAATCATCCAATGTGGGTTTCCCTTCAGGTCGTCTGTTTAGCAGGATTATCTTGTTCATGCTTTTGTAACAACTCAGGACACCGCTAAGTTTGGCAACTTTTTGTAAAACTTCCTTACAATCAGGGGTTGACGAGAGCGTCCTCATCGCTATAGAACTTCCATAGCAGATACCCGCCGGAAAGATTAGTGACATGATGAAAGCCGTTTTGCACGAGAATCCGTTGAGCCAGGTAACCGCGCATTCCCTGCTGGCAGAATATATATACGGGTTTCTCAGCAGGAATTTCAGACAGGCGACCTCTGATTTCATCCAGCGGGATGTTGAGAGCGCCTTCAATGGTGCCCTGTGCAAATTCTCCGGGTGTACGGACGTCAATTAAAACAGCATCATGCTCCACAGAGCGCAGTCTGACACAATCGATCACTTTCAACCGGTCATGCATGATATTTTCCGCTACGAAGCCCACCATGTTTACAGGGTCTTTAGCCGAGGAAAACGGAGGCGCATAAGCATGTTCTAATTCTGTTAATTCATGAATAGTCCCCTTATTTTTGATCACCAAAGAAAGGAGATCAAGACGTTTATCTACACCTTCTCCGCCAATGACCTGTGCACTTAAGAGCTGCCCGCTTTCAGGAGAAAAAGCAATTTGTATCGTCATCAGCTGAGCACCGGGATAATAACCGGCATGAGAGTTGCCATGAATAGTGGCGACAAGATGAGGAATTCCGTTTCGTTCCAGCTGTTTCACGGCCACCCCCGCCACACCTATGGAAAGATCGAAAAATTTAACGATGGCTGTATTTATTGATCCCATATACTTTTGCCTGTTACCCAGCACAAGGTTGTTGGCGCACATTCTACCCTGTTTATTGGCAGGTCCCGCTAAAAAGGTAAGCGCCGGCAGATTGGATATAGGATGGGGAAATTCGATAGCATCACCAACAGCATAAATATCGGGATCTGAAGTTTGCAGATAGTCATTCACCCAGATTCCGCCGGCCCGGCCAATTTTAAGGTTTGCTTTCTCTGCCAGGCGGGTGTCGGGCCTGACGCCGATAGAAAGTATCACAAGATCCGCATCAATCGATATATTACCCTGTAATTGCACCTTCAACTGACCTTCTTGCCTTTCAAACCCTTTGACAGCAGAGTTCAGATAAAGCTTGATACCCTTTCGCCGGAGATGCGTCTGCGCGATAGCAGCTATAGGCAAGTCGACCGGAGCAAGGATCTGGTTACTCATCTCTACGACGTTCACCACCAAACCGAGTTCATGAAGGTTTTCGGCCATCTCCAGGCCAATGAAACCAGCACCGATTATCACAGCCTCTTTAGCTTTTGTCCGGGCAATAAACGCTTTAATATAGTCAGTATCAGCCACATTTCGTACCGTAAAGATGCCCTCATGCTGCATCCCGGGCAAGGCTGGTCGGACTGGATTGGCACCGGGCGACAATACCAGTTTGTCGTATGATTCGGTATACGCTACGCCACTCAGCAAATCAATGGCTGTGACTGTCCTCTCTGCGCGATTGATCGTTTTCACTTCGGTGCTCACTCTAACGTCTACATTAAACCTCGCAGCAAAGGAAGTGGCCGTTTGCACAAACAGCTTATTCCTGTCCTTAATCACATTCCCTATGTAGTATGGAAGTCCGCAGTTGGCGTATGATATGTATTGCCCCTTTTCGAAAATTACTATTTCGGCATGTTCGTCTAACCTTCTCAATCGCGCTGCAGTACTGGCTCCCCCAGCCACAGCACCAATAATAATGTATTTCACCTCTTTTTGTTTCCCCAAATCTCTTCATAATAGAAAGGAGATTTCGGTGATAAATGTCACAGAACAAAAGTGATGATGGTCATAACTGCTTCATTGATACACTATCCACCCATACCCCAGCCTTTTCGATAGTCCCTCTTCACGAACTGATTAACCTCCTCAAAGTTGGTAACACGCATATTCTGATTGTCCCATAACATTTTGAGGCTCTTTCCGGGGGAGATCCATCCGCCATTTGCGCCTGGCCTTCTGATGTCGTGCCCCCGTATAGCGAGGTTTGCCATCAGCAGCGCTTCTGTAAGCGGACCTGATTCTTCAAAGGGAGCACTCACCTCAGCATTACCATAGCCTGCGATACACGCTTCGACCCACTGCGCATAGTGCCCTTCGGCCTGTCCCGGGATACGCTTCAATTTTTGCTTAACGTTTACCTCGGCCGTGCGGGAAGTCGGCAGCAACTTGGCGTCGTCGCCATAGGTACTGGCGATCATTTTACCTTTAGTACCTACAAATAAGGTGCCGTTGCCTCCATCTCCGAATATTTCATTAGCCCCGAGCTCATCTGGTCTTACGGGCTGTATTCCGCCATCCATCCAATGTAAAGTTACATCTCCCCTGGTTTTACCGGTTTTTGGGAAAGTAAGGGTCACGTGGCTGGACGGCGGAAAGCTTTCAGGGAAATACCCTTGCTTAAACTCATCAACATAAACAGTTCCTACACTTGCCTGCACATCTTTGGCATACTGCAATCCAAGAACCTTAAATGGCGCATGTACCAGGTGGCAACCCATATCTCCTAATGCCCCTGTCCCATAATCCCACCAGCCGCGCCAATTAAAGGGGACGAGTTTATCAATGTAGTCCTTAAACGGCGCCGTCCCCAGCCATAAATCCCAGTTCAAATCTTTCGGAATAGCAGCCTTGGCCGAAGGCCATGGTATTCCCTGAGGCCATACCGGACGGTCAGTCCAGCAGTATACCGTATGTACATCGCCGATAATACCCGCATCATACCATTCGGTTAACTGCCGGACTCCATCATTTGACGCCCCCTGATTCCCCATCTGGGTAATCACCTTATACTTTTTTGCTGCTTCTGTAAGCATACGGGCTTCGTATATGTCGTGGGTGAGCGGCTTCTGCACAAACACATGTTTGCCCAATTGCATAGCTGCCAGGGTGTTGATAGCGTGGTTATGATCGGGCGTAGCAATGGATACCGCATCGATTCTTTTAGACTCTTTATCCAGAAGCTCGCGCCAGTCTTCGTAGTATTTTGCTTTCGGGAAAGCGTTTACGCTGGTAGCAGCACGACGCCTGTCAACATCACAGAGAAAGGCGATGTCTGCCTTTCCCGTTGCTGCGAAAGAAGCAATATCACTTTGGCCTTTGCCTCCTACACCTACGGCTGCTATCTGGAGACGATCGCTGGGAGCAATATATCCCTTTCCGCCCAAAACAAAACGCGGAACGATTAAGAAGCTGGCTGCCGCCAAAGCACTTGTCTTAACAAAGTTTCTTCTCGAAACGTCGTTAGGTTCATCTGATTTTTGTGTCATGTTATAATTGGTTGTGAATCAATAACAAGTTAGCAAATTGAACAGATATAATGATCTTCATTCATTCGCATGCCATTAATTTTCACTACCACCTATGACCAATACGTCATGAAGGCTTTGAAGAGGTTTCTGTAGGGTACCTCCTTAAGCAGACAGCAGCAGAAGGGCTCTGTTTAACCGTCAAAAAGCTTGAAAGCGAAATATTCAAGGGAAAGTAAGCCTTCCCCTTGAATATGGTGAACGTTGAGAGCGCACCCCGATGTTTAGTTTATTGGCTTAACACGACGTGATAGGTCTTAATCATGCCATTATAATCAAAATTCACAGTAGCAGTGCCAGATGCCGATTCCGCTTGCTTGATAGTCACTTTTACGTTCTTATTATTTGAAGAAGCGGTTAGCTTTGGTACTCCCGTTTCAGAAGATGGAACCTTATAACTTGCCTGATATACATCATATCCGACAAGACCATTGGCGTTGGTAGATCTGACCGGAGTGTCAGGAATATTAATAGCTTTCCCATTGACTGCAATTTTTATCTCGGGTACAACCGGACGAACAATCTTCTTGTTTTTAGCCGAGAACCCCAGCCCTATCAGATCAAACAGCGCGTCAGAATCAGCACCTTCCGCCACAAGATAGATGGCATGCTTCTTATCCAGGTTATCTACGAATTTAGAAACATCAACAGCAAACTGAGTAGTTTCCTGTTTCGCATTTGCGGGCACCGTTATTTCGCCGATCTTTTTGCCTTTCCATGCAGCATTGTCCCAAGGTCCGTCTATCCATATACCAACCTTAAAAGATGCCGTTGTTTTGGGAGTTATAAATAAGTTAAACTTCGTCTGATTTCCCGCTTTCGTTCCCTGAAACGCCTTCAATCCCAGTTGATCCTTGTCCAGACCTCCGAAACCAAAATACTTATAGCCAACGATATGGCCGTTCTTCACCTTAGTAATGGGCATATGATTGTCCCAGATATCCCAGGAATCCTGTTGTGTACTGATATCAGAGAGATAGCTGGCGTATCCGGCAGAGTAATATTGGTAAGGATCCAGACCATAAACATGGAAGCCTTCTGAAGTCACTTCAGCTCCTTTATATTCCATCCCTTTGCTGTCTTTCGCCGTCCATATCTTATCCTCCGCATATGGATCAAACGCACGGATGGATAGCGTGCCTCCTTCAGCTACCGGCTTTTCATCCCACTTAATAGTTACCGGAGCAACCACTGCCTGACGAGCAAAACCAAAGCCTCTCGGTGGTCTATGGTAGAAAACATACCACTGCCCGTTGATCAGTTCCAGACTACCATGAGTATTGTGACCTGCGTTGGTGGTTTCTATCGCAGTGCCATCCTGATTCAACACAGGAGCACGGGAATCCACCAGAACACCGCCACTTTTCCAGGGTCCTAAAGGCGAGTCTCCAATCGCATAGCGTAATGTAGAATTGGAACTGCTCACCCCATACTCAGGACCCGAATACCCACTGTAGACCGTGATATACTTGTTACCCACCTTACGGATAGAAGATGCCTCAAAAAAGTTAAATGATCCAAGATCCTCTTCTTTATAGATATTCGGATATGTTGTTCCCTTGGGATCACGAATAACGCCATACCGGTGACTGGCAGGTAAAAGGTAGTTGATAATCTCCTTCCCTGGTCTGAGTGAATACAAGGTATTCTGATCCAATTCCGCCGCCATTGACCTTTGAAATCCCCAGAAGCCATATGCACGGAAGCCTATCTCAAAATCAGGATCCTGAGGATCAGTTATGTATTCAATATACACCGCAGGGTCAAATCCCAGGATACTTCCCGGAACAGTACGCTTCCCATCTTCTGTTAAGTTAACAGGGGTAAATGGTCCGTCAGGGCGACTTCCTCTGGCAACCATGGCTTCGCGGTTGGGGCCGCGGCTATGGGGAAAAAGGTAATATTCTTTTTTACCATCTTTTCTTTTTACCTCCACCAGATCCGGGGCATACATCACATCCCACTGTCCGTCAATTCCATAGGTAAAGATAGCTCCTTCATCGCGCCAGCTGGACAGATCTTCTACCGGAGCCGACCACATTCTGATATCCGGGCCACAATAACTCGTAAATCTCAAATCATGAGAGCCAATAATGTAAGCACGGTATTTACCGGGGTTGTCAGGATCCTCGAATACGCGGGGTTCGCCATCGGGTAAATGCTCCCATAAAGGCAGATAGGGATTGCCCGCGCCTTTATGAACAAACTTTTTTTGCGTTCCACTACTTCCCTGCATACTGTTTTGTGCCTTAACACCGGTAGCGATGAAACCAAACACCATAATAAATAACCATATCGAAGACTGCTGCTTCAACATAAATGGAGATCCCCTCATAAACGATTTACTTCAGATTAGTTTTACTAAATAATAACACTTTGCAATTTTATCATTGTTGAGAGCCAACGAGCAGCATTAATCGCTAAAAAGATAGAATTTTTGTTTACCCGCAGCAGCACACAGATGCAGGAAGGAATAATCGACCTTCAAATGAATCAGATTTTCTCATCCGTAGTGCAGGCGCGCGAACCTGCTTGCCATTGGCGGAAACTTCCGAAGAGCAATTTGAAACCCTTGTTACCATACACTTGAAGGGTGCTTTCCTCTTGATATAAAAACACTGCCCCTGCTGAATGATGGCACCGGAATAATAAATATTTCTTCAGAGTCTGGCATGCGTTGCTACGCCGGGCCGTTCTGCTTAGGCAGTGGTAAAGGGTACGCCAATTAAATTTAGTTGGATAATGCGCTCCGGTTTTTCTTTAGCTAAGATTTCATTCTATACCTTTAAACCAAAACTGCCTTAGTAGCCATGACCATTCGCTCTGTATCCATATTCATCCTCCTTGCACTTTTCGCCTTCGCGCCTGCCGAAAAGGAAAATCTGAACGTCATCTTTATCGGTGACAGCATCACCCGTGGCACAGCATCCAAAGATCAGTCTCCACCGAGCCATGCCGAAGATATGCTCCGCCAGCTCAATCAATGGAAAACAGTGCAGGTATCCAATCAGGGAAGAAGCGGTAACACCACCCTGAATTTTCTGCCTTCATCGAAAAGCGCATATGCAAGTGTCAGAACTGCCGCAGATCACTTCTATCAGGATAAAACAGCCAGGCTCTTGTTTTCGATCATGCTAGGCACCAACGACAGCGCCATAAGAGGACCGCTGGGATCTCCTGTGTCCCCTGCTACATACCATACCAATCTTCGGACAATTGCAGACAGCCTGCTGAATGCATACCCAGAATGTCGCATCGCGTTTAACTACCCGCTTTGGTATAGTGATAACGCACAGAATAAGGGTGCAGAATATAAGAAGGAAGGACAGCTACGAATATTGTCATACTGGTCTGAGATTGATAAGCTCGTAAAGTCGTATAAGAAAACCCACAAAGGCCAGGTCTTCAGTGGAGATAAAAAGGCGTATCAATATTTCAAAAAAAATTATTTGACTGACTTCAGAACCGAGACCGGTCCAAGCGGAACTTTTTATTTACATCCTAACCAACAAGGTGATAAAGCACTGGCTGAATTTTGGGTTAAAGCGATAGTAAAAGCGTTAAAAAACTAAGCCCTAAAGGACTATAAAACTTCAGCCAACCCCTCGCGTTCTTCGTCAGTCAACGCCGTAAAGCTTTCAATAACCTCCACAATATTATGACCGTTGTTCGTTGCGAGCAAAAGGTTCAATAGACCTACCAGCGTTTTGCTCTGTTGGCTATTGGAACTTTGAAAAATGCGGGGCTCTGCACAATATATTTCCTTTACAACGGTCTCCAGGTCATTGGCTTTACGATCAGGCGGAGGAAAAATCCCACGGTCATGATAGTCCCCGATTAATTTGTCGGCCTGAACGCCCCTGATAAACTGCTTCTCCTTATCCGACACTAATGCATTAAGTGCCTTTAGCAAAGCTTTGTAAGAAGGGTGCGCCTGGTTCTTACCGGAAAACTCCAGAACAGGATCATCTTCAATTGTTTCATGAAAATTATCAAAAAACGGCGATTCCACATATACCGAGTGATGGAAGTCAATAGCTTTATTATTAAAGGAAGTATGTTTCTTACCTGCCTCCTTTTGATTCTTTCCAAGAAAATAGAAGTAGTAGCGGTCACCGATTTTCTGATTCCAGCGGATGAATATAGCCCTGAAATGGTAGTCACCAATTTCATACCTTACTTCTTCGGTATCACCAATAATCTTTTCATAAGCGAGCTCGGCTCCATTGATAAAGATTTTGCAGCCTCTTTCCCGGTTAAGAAATAAAAACCACCCGAACTCACCTGAAAGATAATCCTCAAATTCCTTATTAGAAAGCAGGTTTGCTGATAAATCAATAAAATTCTGAAAGTTGACAACCGTCCCGGTAGAGACATTCTTCACGATGACAGTGTCCGCAATAATAAAATTTTGTAAATCACCCTTATTGATAGTGATACTATATCGAAGTAATTTACCATCAGGTCCCTCGAAGGTGGTAAGCCAACTGCAACTATTAGCGAAAGTGCTGAATGCATAACGCCCTTTTCCCTTCCTGCCCTTCTGGAAACCATCCGTATAAGCTGACTCACGCTTTTTTGAATCAAGAAAATTGCCAAACGTTTCATCAATCGTTTCGATATCAATGCCTGTACCGTTATCAGTAATGGAGAACGACGCGAGATGACCGAGTTCATTTGCATCAAAATCTAAATGAATTTTCGTGGCGCCGGCATCAAACCCATTCCAGATATACTCAGCCAATGCCTTTTTATAATCGTTAGGCAAACCGCTTTGTTCGATGCTCTTCGTTGTGATTTTCGACGTATGCTTGTTCATTTTCTTGTATGGGTCTACTGGTATAGCTATGATCTTGAGCACTTCCCACATCACTTACCGATACTCCAGGGTAAAAGAATATGCACAATATACTAAAAACAACCACCTAAAAACAAGCACGGGCTATAAATTCAAATAAGTTCTGTTATTTTCATCTTTTTCTTTGATACACTTGAAGATCAGATCATGTCCTCTATGCCCTCCGAATCACTTGAGGTGATAGATTCAATAATTCTCAGCAGCATGTCGTTTTTTTACAATCATTTAATCCAATTCATCCGTTACCTGGAGCTATTAAACAAAATCTTACCACGATAACCAGTCTATGGATGGCCGGGAGATCTGCGAAATTTTCGCACCTCGAAGGCCATCATCTGCTCATTTCAACCTTTTAAATACAACCATGAGGTAGCGATGGATGGTACTTTAAAAAAATAAATACATTTAGGTGAAAATGAACATACCGGCTGTTCAAATAGATGATATCACACATGGAGTCTTCTTATCTTAGATCAAATCATACCAACTTATAAACCACTGAAAATAAATCTTTTCGTAAAGTCACATTATGCATTATAAAAGCTATCGACCGCTCGAAGCCCACAAACATCTTGTAGACTTTTATTGGGAGTATGAAGACGACTTTTATAATACCTCTGCATATGAACAGTCAACGATTGCCTCCATAAACCCGAAACTAGCCTTTCAATATGTGGGTAACATGGAAATCCAGACTAACTCAGGCGTAGAGAGAAAATATTTACCAGCGGATTCCAGGGGCAGACAGACACCTTTAGCACGTGTTTAACCACGCGACACTGAGGGGAGGAGAAAAATACTACGGAAAGATAGGATCTTTAGCTGTAAAGTCTCTGATTATACACGGCGATCGTGACGACGTTTGCCACTACCGACATGCACCATTCCTTGCCAGGAAATTAAAAAACTCATATCTGCTCACCTTGGAAGGCACCGGGCACGAATTAATTCCTACAGACTGGGACGTTATAATCAATGCCTTCTCTGAAGCAAATGCAACGGTGCTTTCGAAGTAATCACATATACCCCCTTGGGAATCATTGTTAGATCTCCGAAACATTATAGTAATGATCAGAGGCTCCAGGAAACCTTTATAAAAAACCCGAGAATGATACAATAGGAGTGTGACCATACTCAGGAATCTTATCTCGATTCCTGAAACTATCACCAAAATGCTGATCCAGTCCACACGCAAGAAGAATATGAAGGCTGAGGTAAAGGAAAAGTACCCGTTGGAGCTTTGTAATGTGAGAACAAAACGCCGATGTGTATACACAATCATATAGTCCTCTGTAGCACTTTCATTGATTTGGCCGTCTATCCATAATAAACTAACCAAAAATAAAAACGATGAACACAGACCTTGAACGCTCTCTCCCTGAAAGACCTAAAAAAAACATGGTCTGGCCTGTTATAATGTTGATAATTTCAATATCAGCACTGAACTACTCCTGTAAAAAATCTCCTGGAGACGATGAATTAGTACTTGATAAAAATCTGACAAAAAGTGCTAAGAAGTATCAGGCACTCGTAGCCGGACGAGATGGTCAGAAGGGTAATTTCGACATTACCAATGTAGAACGGACCGGCGATATCTTAACTGTAACAACAAGAGGCGGCTGCAGCGCAGATGATTTCAGTGTTGTATGGAATGGTGAAATCTTACTATCATACCCGGCGCAGGTTAAACTGGTTATATACAAGAATTCTTCAACAACTTGTGCACCCGGAACAGTGGTTAATGTTAAGATCGACTTAACTAAAATCATGACAGATCCAAACGGGAAAGACTTTATCTTCCACGTCGCCAATGGATCTATAAAAGAAGACAAGTCGCTTAACCCTGATGGCTCCGTATCATCTCATTAGCAGTGTGCCATTTTCAGCTAGTTATGCGGCAGAAGTATGGAGCAGCGCCCCTTGCAAATTCAGGCTTCGGGCGCAGGCTTCTGCCCAGCATAACCGCACTAATTGACATGCTGACTCGGGATACCTTCACGGCGAATGTAATGTCAAAATAGTTTCTCCCTGCATCTCTGTCCTATTTATCCTAAGCTCATATGAATTACGAAAAATTTTTACCGGAGCAAAGGCTACTTCCATACGTTAAATATTTTTATAAGCTGGTCAGTGCGAATAGCAAATCACGGCAAGACCACAAGACACTTCGAATCATTACAGATGGTTGCCCGGGGATAATATTTCAATCTCCGGAAACCGGTCATTTCAGCGTGGACCAAAAAAAACTTCCAACAGCATTTTTGTTTGGCCAATCAACTAAACATGCAGACCTCTCCTTATACGGCAATTTTGATACAGTGGGAGTAGCTCTCCATCCGAACGCCTTAACGGAAGTATTCGGCTTAGATGCCAGCTCGTATACCGATTCTTGCATAGAACTCGGTTCAATATCCAGTGAGACACGCGCTGTTACCGACCTGCTGTCAGAAGCACAGACCATAGAAGGAAAAGTACAGATACTGCAAACCTTTCTGGCCCGCAGTGTAGAAATATATCAACCGAACTCGCCAGGCGATATGCAGTATGCCATGAATCAAATAATGCTAACAAATGGCACCATCTCCTTAAAAAGCTTGCAGGAGACCATTCGGATCCCACAGCGCAGTTTTGAAAGGAAGTTCAAGCAATACATCGGAATCTCTCCTAAGCTTTTCGCCCGGATATGCAGTTTTCAGGCATCGTTGCGACAATTGAATAGCCATCAGTTTAACCGGCTTTCTGAGATTGCCTATCGTCATCAATATTCCGATCAATCACATTTCATCAGGTCATTCCGCGAATTCTCGGGGTTGAGTCCAACAACATATTACAAGAAAACAAACGAAGTTATAGATAACCTTTCCGAACTGCTGCCCTAAGCCGTCCGTTTTCCGTTTATCCGAGGCCTTCAGCTTGCCTGTGATCCGACTATTTCGTTTGTCTTCAAGTGTGCGGCTATCAATCTGCGACAACATAAGTGAAAAAAGAATGGAAAAATGTAGTCTTTGCAAAACCAGCGGAACTAATTAGATCAAATGCAATCCTTGGTCTTCAAAGATCACCGTGGCATTTGAAATGCGTACTCATAAACGAAGACAATAACCATTTAAAGCTTATGAAAAATTCAGTAAAAAGAACCACTCTGGTCATGTCGGCTCTAATCTTCTCCTTTCAGCTATGTATGGCGCAGACACAGACCTCAGCAACCATTCCAGAGGAAAGAGGGGTAGCAAAAGCAAATAATCTCTCCATTGCTTATGAGCGTTTCGGAAAAGAAAACGACAGAACCATCATATTAATCCAGGGGACGGGTGCACAAATGATCCTATGGCCCGACAAGCTGTGCCGGGAACTGGCGGGGAAAGGCTATAGCGTTATACGCTTTGACAATAGAGATATAGGACTATCCTCCAAGCTGGATACTCTGGGAATGCCCGACTGGCCAGGTATTATCGCCCTGATTGGTACCTGTGATGAATCTAAACTTCCATACACATTACTCGATATGGCTAAGGATGTCATCGGATTAATGGATGCGCTTCAAGTGAATAAAGCCCATATCGTTGGAGCCTCAATGGGAGGTGCGATTGCGCAACTTATTGCCATCCATTACCCTGATCGCATCCTCTCCCTAACCTCAATGATGTCTTCTTCAGGTAACCCCAAATCAGTTCCCGGAGATCCCGAAGTTCTAAAACTTATGGGAACGCCGCCGCCACAGACCAATAATCAGGATAGCCTTGTCAGCTATCTGGTTAACATATACAAGGCGATGGGAGGTCCCGCGCACCCCACTCCGGATAATAAGTTAAAAGATATGGCAAGAAAAAGTGTCCAACGGTCGTGGTACCCCATGGGAAGCGCCCGCCAGGCTGCCGCCGTTATCATCGGAGACAATTGTGACCGAAGAGCTTTGCTTAAGAATATCAAAGTTCCGACAGTTGTAGTCCATGGCGAAAGTGATCCGGTAGTGAACGTCGAGGCAGGTAGAGAATTGGCCCGCGCCATCCCTAACTCCAAATTCATATCAATAGCAGGAATGGGGCATGATTTACCTGAGACATTAACCTCTCAATTTGCAAACGCCATTATCACTGCAGCTACAAAAAAGTGAGTGTCGGCAGCTCTTGAAACAATCAAAGCGCTAAACGTCGACTTGCTTGAATTGATCAGCTGTTCTGGCGGTTTTGTTCTATTTATAGCTTTCCTTAAGCTCTATTTTTGAAATAAAACAGAACATGAAAAATCATTTAGGAACCGTATTGGTTTTAGGGGCCAGTGGAAAAACCGGCAGCAGGGTGGCAAGAAGGCTTGAAGACCTGGGTGTTGCAGTCAGGAAGGGTTCACGTTCAGGTAACCCTCCATTCGATTGGGAAGATGAAAGCACCTGGGACCAAATATTACAGGGAGTTCATAGCGTATACATTACTTTTCAACCTGACCTAGCAGTCCCTGAAGCCGAAGTATGTATTCGCAAATTTGTCAATCATGCTAAGAAGCCCGGTATGCATAAATTAGTGCTCTTATCTGGTCGCGGCGAACCTGAGGCACAAAGATGCGAGCAGATCGTTATGGAAAGCGGGCTAAAATGGACCATTGTCCGGGCAAGCTGGTTCAACCAGAACTTCAGTGAAGGTTATCTGCTAGACCCAATATTGGCAGGATATGTATCCTTGCCAGCAGGAGATGTGAAAGAACCCTTTGTAGATGCAGATGATATTGCCGAGGTAGTCGTAGCATCGCTTACCCAAGAAGGACATGACGGCAAATGCTATGAGGTTACCGGACCGCATTTACTTACTTTTAAAGAAGCCATCGCTGAAATTTCACGCGTTGCGAACCGCACTATTGAGTACAATCAACTTTCTTTGTCCGACTACCAATCCATGTTGAAAGAATATAACGTGCCAACTGCAGTAATAGACCTGATGTCCTATCTTTTTTCGGAGGTAATGGATGGGCGCAACGCGTCCATTGCACGTGGAGTAGCAGAAGCTTTGGGAAGAGAGCCAAAGGATTTCGGGGAGTATGTAAGCACTGCGGCAGATAATAAAGTGTGGTCAGTAGATAAAAACTGATTATTATTCTGTGTCCGACTCATCTGGTTTGAGCTCAATATTGCTCCTGTCCCCATGGGCCATGGGTTCCGAGATAACAAGAAATTCTAATGTTTGCGTGCCCTTGTTGGCGATTGAATGAGTTGCGCCGCATGGGACATGAATACATTCTCCGGATGTCAGAATAGTTGTTTCGTCACCAACTTGAATAGCGGCAGCTCCTGATAGAACATAAAAGAGCTGCTGACTTTTCGAATGAAAGTGGGCAATTTCCATACTGCCTTCAGGCATACGCTCCTGGATGACACTCAGCGAGCTCGATTTCAGAAGATGCCATCCATCACAGTTAGTCCCCCACTTGTAATGCTCCGCGTTATGAAGAGAAATTTTCATAAACTACCTATATAATACAATATTAGTCAATTAGATAAACCAGAGTCCTGATATTGAAACAGGCCAAATGTCCGTCGCACTCCCCGACCGTCTAGGTCTTCCTACCCATCAAACCTATCCAACAACTTAATCAACGTCGCAAAATCCTTCGGATACGGTGCCTCCACCACAATCTCCTCTTCCTCATTGATCCTAAACGTCAACTGCTTTGCATGCAGCGCAAACCTTTTCATAATCGGAAGCTCCTCCTGATCCTTACCTAGCCTATACCCCCTCTTAATCTCCGACAAAAACACCGGCTGACCACCATACATGTCATCCCCCGCAATACAAGCCCGCTGCGTAGCCAGGTGAATCCTGATCTGGTGCATCCTGCCCGTAATCGGCTGACACTCCACCAGCGTATAATGCTTATAATACTTCAGTGAATTAAAGATTGTCTCCGCAGCCTTTCCCTCCTGCCTGCTGATACTCACGTTCTTATTCCCCAGGTTCAGAATAGGCAGATTCACATGAACATCCTCAAACGTATGTGTGCCGTTCACCACCGCATGGTACACCTTCTTCACTTTCCTGTGCTCAAACTGCATAGAGATCAGTCTATACGTCGCCGGGTTCTTGGCAATAATCAGACAGCCTGAAGTCTCCTTATCCAGCCGGTGGCATACCTGCGCATCCGGAGTATATTGCCTGGCTAACCGTAGCATGCTAATTTCGCCTCCTTCGCGTTCGTCAAGGGAGCTGATAAAAGGTGGTTTATTTATAACCAGTAAGTCGTCATTTTCAAACAGGACCAGATCCTGTATCTTAGGAATTTTCACGACGCGAAAATACAGATTTGTTTTCTGAAAACTCAATCCTCCGCGGTATAGCAACAAACTGTATTCATTTTTGGCTCCAAATGTTTAAAAAAATCCATAAAAATTTCTGCACTTTATGTTGATAATAATACCAACATAAACACCTCGATAAACCCTAATCTTGCCACCCATCCTAAATTTTATGACCAGATACGTAATAAAAAGAAACGGCGATTACGAGAGTTTCAGAGCTTATAAAATCAGCGACGCCATAGAGAAAGCCTTCAAGAGCACCAACACTCCCCTCGATGAGAGCATATTCAGGAACGTCTGCGACGAGATCCCCCACAAGAAGATCTGGACGGTAGAAGAGATTCAGGACATCATCGAAAAAGCGCTGTTTTCCAACGGTTACTTCGAGATCATGAGATCCTTCATGCTCTACCGCCACACCCGCAAGCTGCAGCGTGAACATGCGGAAGGCATCGACGATGATACCACCTTCGTCAACAGCACCCAGACCATAGCAGAATATGTCAATCAAACGGACTGGCGCATTAACGCGAACGCGAATACCTCCTACTCCAACGCCGGCTTAGTCAACAACGTGGCGGGCAAGGTCATTGCGAACTACTGGCTTGACAAGGTGTATTCCAAAGAGGAAGGATACGCTCACCGGAACGGCGACCTGCACATCCATGACCTCGACTGCTTAACGGGCTATTGCGCCGGCTGGAGCTTAAGAGCGCTCCTGAACGAGGGCTTCAATGGCGTACGAAGCCGTGTGGAAAGCCGCGCTCCTTCGCACTTCCGTGAGGCACTCGGACAAATGGCCAACTTTCTGGGAATCCTGCAAAGCGAATGGGCAGGCGCTCAGGCCTTCAGTTCCTTCGATACCTACCTGGCTCCTTACGTCTTCAAGGATCAGCTGAAATATGATGACATCCTGAAAGCTATCAGAAGCTTTGTTTATAACCTGAACGTCCCCGCCCGCTGGGGTCAGTCTCCTTTTACCAATATCACCATTGACTGGACCGTACCTGAAGACCTGAAACAACAGATCCCGACGAAGAACGACCTGCACCTCTTCAAAGGCATCAACGACTATGAGCTTCTGACAAGAGCAAAAGCCCGCGGTGCCAATACGCTCGAAGACCTCTGCTACGGTCATTTCCAGGCGGAAATGGACATGATCAACCGGGCTTACTATACGGTTATGACGGAAGGCGATTCCAACGGTCAGCCGTTCACCTTCCCGATTCCTACCGTCAACATTACGGAAGACTTCGACTGGAACTCCAAAAACACCGATATCCTGTTCGAGAACACAGCGAAGATCGGTTCTTCCTATTTCCAGAACTTCATCGGCAGCCAGTACATAAGAGACGAGAACGGAAACCAAATGGAGAATCCGGACGCCTATAAACCCAACGCCGTAAGAAGTATGTGCTGCCGTCTTCAGCTCGATCTGAGAGAGCTGCTCAAGCGCGGCAACGGCCTCTTTGGAAGTGCCGAGATGACGGGCAGCATTGGCGTGGTCACCGTCAATATGGCTCGTCTCGGCTATCTGTACCGCGGAAATGAAAAGGCCTTTTACAAGCGCCTGGAGGAGCTGCTACAGCTCGCCAAATCAACGCTCGAGAAGAAAAGGGCCTTCATTCAGGAGATGTTTGACCGCGGACTTTATCCCTACACCAAACGCTACCTCAAACATTTCCGCAATCACTTCTCTACCATCGGTGTGAACGGCATCAATGAAATGATCCGCAACTTCAGTCGCGACACACAAACGATCGTAGATCCTGAAGGAAAAGAATTTGCTCTGAACATACTCGAGTTCATCCGCAAAAGAATGACCCGGTTCCAGGAAGAAACAGGAAATCTCTACAACCTGGAAGCTACCCCGGCCGAGGGCACCACTTATCGGTTCGCCAAAGAGGATAAAAAACGTTTCGCCGATATTATCCAGGCCGGAGAGGGTGAGAATATCTACTACACCAACAGCTCGCAGATCCCGGTGGACCATACCGATGATCCCTTCGAGGCGCTCCTGCTACAAGATGAACTACAGTGCAAATATACAGGCGGTACGGTGCAGCACCTGTACATGAGAGAAAGGCTAAGTTCAGCTGAGGCTTGCCGTAATCTCGTAAAGAAAGTCGTGTCAAATTTCAGACTGCCGTATATCACCATCACTCCTGTCTTCAGTATCTGTCCGGTTCACGGCTACCTTCATGGCGAACACGAATACTGCCCGGACTGTGAAGATAGCAAATGCCTGGTTTATACCCGTGTGATGGGTTACCACCGCCCGGTTGAGAGCTTTAATATCGGTAAAAAAGGCGAGCACAAGCAGCGCTTGCATTTCCTGGAGAGCAAAAGTGCATAAACCGATCTACGATATAACGCCCTTTTCCGCGCTCGACTATCCCGATAAAACAGCCTGCATCATTTGGTTTGCAGGCTGCAATATGCGGTGCGGGTATTGCTACAACCCAACGATCGTTGAGGGAAAGGGGCGTTTTCAATACACTGATGCGCTTCGTTTCTTAAAGCAGCGTCACGGACTACTGGACGGCACGGTCCTAAGCGGTGGTGAATGTATGCTACATAAAGACTTGCCCCGGTTTGCACGAGAGATTAAGGATTTAGGACTGCTGCTGAAGATTGACACAAACGGAACCTCGCCCGGAAAACTGAAGGTCATGATCACCAACAAACTCATCGACTATGTGGCACTCGATTTCAAGGCACCCCCTAAAACGTTCAAAGAGATTACGGGTAGTAACCTCTTTGAACTGGTGAATAAAAGTTTAGATGTACTTCTTGATTCGGATCTGCCTTTCGAAGTGCGCACCACTTATCACTCGGATCTGCATAGTCTTGCGGATATGCAGACGATCCTGGATCTTCTCCTCAGGAAAGGATACCGCGGAACTTACTTCATTCAAAACTTTGTCTCCGACGGGCCTACCCTGAAAAGATTGGGTTCCTCCACTCCTCTGAAGAATGAAAACGACCTTCGCTCGCAGCTCAAGGTCGTGATCAGAAACCGCTAATGACGCAGAACGTTATACCGCGTCAGGCTGCGCACTCACCAGCTTTTTCCTTCCTGAAGCACGCGGTTTTTTCTTCATCTTATTAATCCAGATCAGCGTTCCGGTTACAGGTAAGCTGGTCGCGATCAGACAGGCAATAAAATACAGGATCTTACTAAACATCCCGTAAACATCTCCCACATGCAGCGCCTTGATTGATCCTCCCACACGCTCATTGAAGGGCTTGTCGGAAAACTTCTCTACTTCAAGTGCCTGGGCAGTGTATTGATCCAGCACCACCTTATCGCTCGCCGCCGGAGCAAAGAAGCCCAGCTTGTTCTTGGCGACATTCACCGGTGCCGTTGAATCTGACGGTAGGCTCACCGTATAATCTCCTTCGTAATCGAGTATCGCATTAACCGCCATGATATATTCTTCAGCGGTGAGGGTACCCGGACTCTTCACAGTTGGCAGCTGCGACAGGGGTGCCTGCTTAGGTGCAGCATCTGGCGACTTGTAGGTACCCAGCGTCTTTTGCAGCGCTTCCCTGTACCAGGGGAACGACCATTGCGGTCCGGTTACTCCCATAATGAACAGCAAAATACAGGAATAAAATCCCAGTGTATTATGCAGATCGTGATTAGTACGCTTCCAGCTCCCCTTCGTCTTGATCTTTAATCCTTGTCTCCATGATTTTGCCCTCTTCGGTATCCAGATGATCATCCCGGTGATCACACCGAATGTGAACAGGATGGTAGCGGTTCCGCTGATGTAGCTTCCGAGGGTACGGTTCTCCAGTTCTCCGAAGATCGGCTTTTCAATCTTATCGAGCAACAGCCACCGGTGCAGGCTGAACATTGTCTGCATAAATTCGGAAGTGGCAGTCTTGGTTGTCTTGGAATCGCCCAGGATCGCTCCGGTGTACTGGTTCACATAGTAGGTTGTACCGCGCGGACCGCGTCCGCCGCCATGACCGCCACCCTTGGCTTTCTCTCCAGCACCCGGACCCGCGCCCTTAGCTTTCTCTCTGGCACCCTGGCCATCGCGTCCTGCAACACGCTCAGGCTTGGCTATTCCTCCACGCTCGCCCCGGCCACCAGCACCCTGGCCTTCTTCCTTCGGCTTCACTACGAACTGCCATGACTTCGAGGGATCTGCCGGAATTCTCATCGACAGTACCTGTCCCCCTGTCTTTTCCTTTACCTTCCCGATCAGCTCAGTTGATGTCCGGGCGAACATGCCTTCTTTATAATCGACCTTGAACAACTCAGGAGATGCGCTTTCGCGTATTTCCGTATTGAAAACATATAGGGTGCCGCTAAGGCAAACCAGCAGTACAATGATACCGCTTCCTAAACCAATCCATAGGTGGACGTCGTTTAAAAATTTTCTTACTTTCTCCCAAAGTGTTCTTGGTCTGGATGACATGCGATTCTAATTTATCTTTTACGTGGTTATTTAGACTGGTTAAAGATAAGTAATAAAATGAAATCATCATGATCATGCCATAAAATAAAAGCATCTCACACTTTCACGGAGAGCATGTATGCGCCGCTTGTTGTCATATCTTCTTCTGAAAGATTCCTGAACTTCTGTGCAAACTTGTGCCTGGGGATACGGTTTTCCATGACCACCGGAATCTCCTTCAATACTTCAAATCCATGTTTTCCCTGCAAGTCCCGATGTACAGAATAGGGCAAACGGTTGATCAAAAACATGCGCCCTCCCTTAACGATCTTCCACTCCCATTCACGATAGGTTCTGTGGCCGTTCCAGCTCGTGGTTGTCCGGTGACACTTAAAATCGATGGAGTGAGACATTATTCCGCCCTTCTTTAACCATTTCGAGAAGGCGATATAGGTTCCATCAAGATCCTCAACGTGTTCCAGTACTGCCTGAGAGTAGACAAAATCAACTGACTCAGGATTGATGACTTGATAATCATCCCAGGGAACAAAGAACCGAACCAGGTAGTTCGACGGATTATCGGGATCCCTGATTTCTTTACGTATCGCCTCTAGCCGTTGGTCCGATAAGGATTCTTTCAGTATATCCTCCGATAGAATGTTGCCCGGAAACTCATGAGAATCAATTCGTGGCTGAACCCTGGGGTATTCCCTGTTATCCGGAATTGGCGCTCTGTTCTTAAATAGAACGACCAGTTCGTCGAAAATCTTGAGATTTCGGTCAACATTCCAGTATTTTATCACATCAAATGCCCTTATCGTCTCACAACCAGACAATAAAGCTGCAAATCCGATACCGAGCGAGTCCCCGGGACCCAGCTCAGCAACTCTTTTTGGGACACCGTTCCGTACCGTATTCAGCATCCTAAGGTGCCTCAGCCAAACAGAGTAGCAATATCTGCTGTCAATGGTGCCACCTGTTCGATACGACAATAATGTTTTGACAAAGGGCATATGCAAGATCAGGCCAATTGTCACGGGTAATAATTTTTCCTTCCACATGGTGATAACAATTAGTTCTTTTTATATAGAATACCTTGAAGCAACCTTCGTAAAGCGGTTATTGTACGTTGAGCTGGTACAGCCTGCCAGAGCGCTAGGCTTGGGGAGTACAAAGAGAGAGCAAGGGCTTCCGGCACCTTCCCGGGCCGATATGGTAATGAAGGAATACTTTCGTTGGTTTCGTTAAACTAAACTACTGATAATTAATAACATGCTTATCCAAATAAAGCAAACTGAACCAACTGTATATGATTAATACACAGAGATTCACCATATTTATCCAATTAAAAAGCTGTATAATCGGGTGCTTGCCTTGCACTCGTCAGATCCTGGCATAAATAACAAAGGAAGTTGTGTCATACAACTTCCTTTTGTTATGATTAAAGTTCAGGTTTAGACCATCTCTTCTACCTGCTTGCGTAACATCGATGCGGCTTTCACCATGTTGCCCAGAGCCTGTGTCGTTTCCGGCCAGTCCCTGGTTTTTAGTCCGCAATCGGGATTCACCCACAGGTTGCGCACTGGAATAGAAGCTGCTGCCTTTTCCATCAGTGCCACCATTTCTTCTGTTGTGGGCACACGGGGCGAGTGAATGTCGTACACCCCAGGTCCTATTTCGTTTGGATATTTGAACTTCGAAAAAACATCCAGGAGCTCCATTTGCGAACGGGAGGTTTCAATCGTGATCACGTCGGCATCCATATCAGCAATGCTTCCGATGATGTCATTAAACTCGCTGTAACACATATGGGTATGAATCTGTGTTTCGTCGCGTACTCCGGACGCGGAGATGCGGAATGCTTTAATAGCCCAGTCGAGGTAGCTCTCCCAGTCTTGCTTTCTAAGCGGCAGACCTTCTCTGACTGCCGGTTCGTCGATCTGGATAATATTAATCCCGGCTTGTTCCAAAGCCTGGACCTCGTCACGAATAGCCAGTGCAATCTGCATGGCGGTGGTCGACCTAGGCTGGTCGTCACGCACAAAGGACCATTGCAGGATGGTAACCGGACCGGTCAGCATACCTTTCATCGGCAAAGCAGTACACTCCTGCGCGAACCGGCTCCAGCGCACTGTCATGTCCTTTTCGCGGCTGATGTCACCAAATATAACCGGCGGCTTCACGCAACGACTTCCATAGCTTTGTACCCAGCCGTTACTGGTGAACAGAAATCCTTCTAACAATTCAGCGAAGTACTCCACCATATCGTTACGCTCAAATTCTCCATGTACGAGCACATCCAGCCCGATCTCTTCCTGCCACCGGATGCTCTCCCGTGTGGCCATCGCTATCGCCTCGTCATATTCGGACGGAGTGATCTGGCCCTTTTTGAGCTGGCCCCGAAGCTTGCGGATATCTGCGGTCTGCGGGAAAGAGCCAATGGTAGTTGTGGGGAACAAGGGCAGCTTCAGGCGCTGCTGCTGAAGTTTCTGCCGGACATCGAATGGATTTTTCCTCCTTGAGTCTTCTTCGCGGATCGCTTGCACCCGATTCTTCACCTCCTGCCGATGGGTCAGTGTGCTGTTGCGGCGATCGTCCAGCGCCCGGGTATTAGCAGCAAGCGACTCGCTGTTGCCTCCGGCGATATCGACGAGGTCTCCGATCTCCCGGAGCTTCTGCCTGGCAAACGCCATCCAGTTTTTTATCTGTGGAGGGATCTTGCTTTCCTGATCAAGGTCGCAGGGCGTATGCAGCAACGAGCAGGAAGCCGCAATCATCAACCGGTCTTCACCTACAACCCGGCGGCATCGGTCAATCAGCTCCAAGGACCGCTGGTAGTCGTTCTTCCAGATATTGCGTCCGTTCACCAGTCCCAGCGAAAGCCATCTGCCCTGTGGGAAGTGCTGCAACAGTTCACTAATCTGCTCCGCACCTCTCACCAGATCGACATGCAGTCCTGCAACCGGCAAGCCAAGTGCCAGCGAAGTATTGTCCCCAAGGGTACCAAAATAGGTGGTCAACAGCACCTTGATGCCGCCACATTTCTTGCTGATCTCCGTATAGGCGTATTCAAAAGCATTTTTCTCCTCTTCACTCAGATCCAGGCAAAGGTATGGCTCATCGATCTGAATCCACTTAGCGCCGTAAGTTTTGAAGGTATTGATTATTTCGATGTATACGGGGATCAATTTTTTGATGAACCCGATCCGATTAAAATCTTGTGCCCTACCCGATTCGCTATCTTTCTCCTTGCCCAGCAGCAGGTAAGAAACGGGACCGGTAATTACCGGCTTCGGTGCGGTTCCGAGGATCTGCGCCGCACTGGAGTACTCCGCAAACGCTTTCTGCGAAAAAAGCTTGAACCGCTGATTGGCTGTAAACTCGGGTACGATGTAATGGTAGTTCGTGTCGAACCACTTGGTCATTTCCATGGCCGGAATATCCAGCCCGTCTTTCTGATAACCCCGCGCCATGGCGAAGTACAGGTCGATCTCGGAATTCCCGGACACGTCAGTCAATACTGCCGAGTACCTTCCGGGGATCACGCCCAGCATCAGCGACATATCAAGAACATGATCGTAGAAACTGAAGTCGTTGCAAGGGATGAGGTCGATTCCGGCATCCTGCTGAAGCTTCAGGCTCTCCTCCCGGAGCTCACGGGCAGCATGAAAGAGTTCATCACGGGTAATTTTGCCTGCCCAGTAATTTTCACAGGCTTTTTTCAGTTGGCGGTTACTTCCGATGCGGGGGTAACCAAGGTTGTTTTTGAGCATACGCATAAAACTTTGTTAAACATTAATGTGACTTAATGCTCCTTACGTTTTGGGTATGCTTTCAGAATTGGGTGTAGTGGCGTGGTGCTTAGCGCAGCGACCGGCATAACGGTCGTTGGCGCGTAACATGGCGCGGGACTACTGCTTCAATCGCGAAAGCATTGGTCTTGAACAGATGGCAAGTATCCTGGCTTGTAACTTTTCTTCGCCGCCCTTCTCATCCGCGGTTATGCGGACAATGGACATCGTTGATGGCTCGAAAATCCTGCTGGTGGCAGGGTGTTACTTACAGTTGCGCGACAGCCCGTGATTTGCACACGGTTCCTCTTTAATCCATATCCGTTTTTTGATATGGAACCTGTCTGTTATAAGAATGAAATGTAAAGAACTGCACCAAATATAGGATACTACTTTGAGAATAGCTAATACCATCTTTTATACAGATTCCGTTCTGCCTCGATTTTGAGTCGCATCAACTTCGCATCTTCTTCGCATTTTGCCGAAGCTGGTCCGAAGCTGATGCGACTTTGGTACGGACTTGACGCGCAACTGATCAAACGATGATGAGTCGATGGACACCCGATGGTAGCTCCTTGAATTGTTCTAAATTCCATTATCTTTGCCGCTCATTTTAATATCCTCACTTCGTGATTAATGTAAATAACATCTCCGTTTCTTTTGGCGGAACAACCCTGTTCAACGACGTCACTTTTCCGATCAATGAGAACGACAAAATAGCCCTGATGGGCAAAAATGGTGCGGGCAAGTCCACCATTCTGAAAATAATTGCCGGTGCTGCTAAACCGACTACGGGTAGTGTTACCGGACCAAAGGATGCAGTGATTGCTTACCTGCCGCAGCATTTGCTTACGCAGGACAATGTTACTGTTTTCGAAGAAGCGTCTAAAGCCTTTCATGAGGTGCATCAGATGCAAACAGAACTGGACGAGTTGAACGAACAGCTAACGATCAGAACAGATTATGAGAGTGACGATTACATGAAGTTAATTGAACGTGTATCGGAGCTCAGCGAGAAATTTTACTCCGTAGAAGAGACCAATTACGATGCCGAGGTAGAGAAGGTTTTAAAGGGGCTGGGCTTTCAACGCAAGGACTTCAGCCGACAAACTTCTGAGTTTTCGGGCGGATGGCGCATGCGGATTGAGCTGGCTAAAATTTTACTGAAAAAGCCGGATCTTATCTTGCTCGATGAGCCAACTAACCATATGGATATTGAAAGTATTCAGTGGTTGGAGGATTTCCTGGTCAATTCGGCTAAGGCTGTAGTAATCATTTCTCACGACCGTGCGTTTGTTGACAACATCACCAATCGTACGATAGAAGTGACTATGGGCCGTATTTACGACTACAAGGCAAAATACACCCACTACCTGCAGCTGCGTGCCGACCGTCGTGTACATCAGCTAAAAGCTTACGAAGAACAGCAGCGATTTATTGCGGATAATCAGGAATTTATAGATCGGTTCAGGGGTACCTACTCCAAAACGTTACAGGTACAGTCACGCGTGAAAATGTTGGAGAAACTGGAGATCCTGGAAATCGATGAGGTAGATACGTCAGCCTTACGTTTGACATTTCCACCCTCCCCGCGTTCGGGTCAATATCCGGTGATCGTAGAGGAGCTAACTAAAAAGTACGGCGAACATGTAGTATTCGAAAAGGCTTCTCTGGTGATTGAGCGGGGCGAGAAGGTTGCTTTCGTCGGAAAAAATGGTGAAGGTAAGTCCACCATGATCAAAGCAATCATGGGCGAGATCGATTTTGAGGGAAGCTTGAAGGTCGGTCACAACGCTAAGATTGGCTACTTTGCTCAAAACCAGGCTGCATTGCTCGATGAAAATCTGACGGTGTTTGAAACAATTGATCAGATTCCACTAAGTGATGGAACCGTCAAGATCAAAGATCTTTTAGGTGCATTTATGTTCAGCGGTGATGATACCACCAAAAAGGTGAAGGTACTTTCCGGCGGTGAGAAAACCCGCTTAGCGATGATTAAACTGTTATTGGAGCCAGTGAACGTGCTGATTCTGGATGAGCCTACGAACCACCTGGATATGAAGACCAAGGATATTATTAAAGGTGCCCTGCGGGACTTTGATGGCACCCTGATCCTGGTATCGCATGATCGTGACTTTCTGGACGGACTGGCAAAGAAAGTATTCGAGTTTGGCAATAAGCGTGTTCGCGAGCACTTTGAAGATATTAAGGGTTTCCTGGCTTACAAGAAAATGGCTAGTCTGAAGGAGATTGAGCAGGGTTAGTAAAAAATGTAGATGATCTCTTGTTTGCACGGGTTGCCATTATCAGGCAGCCCCGCTTCATATGGTTTACTTTACAACGCGTTTGTCTGCGTCCAACCAGGCTTTTATACCCCCATCGAGTCCGACAATATGTGTAAAGCCATTGCTGCGAAGCCATTCTGCAGCCTTTGCGCTTCTCACTCCCGAACGGCAGTATATATACACCGGCTTCGACTTTTGCATTCGGGCTGCCAGCGTCGCAAATTCATCCGGATTCTGCCAATTGAGATTCAGCGCGTTCTTTATATGTCCTTCAGCGTATTCCTCGGGACTTCTTACGTCGAGAATAATCGGATGTTCTTTTTTGATTCCTTTCCGGAAATCCCTGACGGTCACGACATCTTGCTGCTGAGCGAAGGTTTTAGTTGTAAGAAGTATAGTAAACAGTAGGCTAACGAAAACTTTCATGCACAAATATAGCAATCTTGCCAGGTCTAAACCCTCAGGTAAATCCTTTTACGGTCTAATACATAACCGATACACCATAAAACCAGCATGTAGGAGATCGCAAATAACAGCGAGGCGTTCCTGTCCGCCATCCAGCTGATATACAGTTTGGCATAGATCTCTTGCGCCACGGTGGACTGTGCTGTAGGGATGGCATAAAGAATCGTGATGAGCGTTCCTGACAAGGCATAAAGGAACAAAGGATTCTTTCCAAAAACTTCAAAGAAGTACGTCCAGCGTCTGATCGAACATATTTCAATAACATAAACCAGGGCACTTAAAATAATCAGGTCTAAACCAATCGCGTATACCGTGTAAGAACTGGTCCATAGTGGTTTGTTGACAGGAAGATACAGGTTCCATAGCTGGGCAGCCGCGACCATTCCCAAGCCCAGCAATGTCGTCTTCAGTAAGCTGCTTTTGACCTGCTGACTTTCACGTATGTAAGTAGCTACAAGATAGCCGGCAGTGACATTAGCCATGGCGGGAAGATTACTTAATAAACCTTCCGGATCAAACGGAACACCAAAGCCTTGATACAATAGCTTTGAACCGAAAAGGTGAAGATCCAGTTTACGAACAGCGTTTCCCTGCAGACTGTAAGGAATGCCGGGATCTCCAAAATAATACAGCACCGCCCAATACGCCATGAGCATAACACAGCTGATGATCAGCACTGTTCTCTTCCTGAAATAATAGATCATCAGGGATGCCAGGATATAACATATGGCGATACGCTGCAACACTCCCATAATCCTGATACCGCTGAAATCGATCAGATGGAATTCGCCGTTCTCCATCTTGTAAAATGAGAAGCCGTTTAGGAAATATCCGATCGCGAATATGATGAGCGCTCTTTTAAAAACTTTCCCGATAAAAGCAGATGGAGGAAGAGAAGCCAATTTCCGCATACTGAAACTCATGGAGTTTCCAACAGCGAAGAGAAAGGTTGGAAAGACCAGGTCCGTTAATGTAAATCCATGCCATTCTGCATGTCTGAAAGGGGAATATATATTACCCCAGTCTCCCGGGGTGTTTACAACAATCATGAGGCAAACCGTCAGGCCTCTTAGCACATCCAGCGAGAGATACCTGACGGGAGCAGGTTTAGTATAATTCATTTTAGCATTCATAGTGGTTAGCGGTAGTCCTGAAGATGCATTGATACCAGCGTCAGGATGCCTCATAGCTAATGATTATCAGGGCCTTACAGTCCTCCCTCCCCTGCCTGCCTGATTGAAGACCCGCAAGGCGATACCCTGAACATCATCCATCTCGCCTGTGAATATCTTGCTTTGCATGGTGGGTTCCGTGCCATCGGTGGAATAGCGGATGGTCAATCCTGGATAAAGTACGTTCGCCTTGAGTTTACCGTTGTCTTTAACATAAGCAGGCGGCGGTATTCGGTACTGAAATCCACCGGCATGATGATCCAGCCGCGGCAGCTCTCTTTTTCCAAGGACGTTGACGAACGCTGACCAGGCTTTCCTGTACATAGAAGCGGCCTTATTCATATCTTGCTCGTTCGCCCAGTCAGGATCAGGTGCCCAGCTGCGCTCTGCAAGCCCAAGCAGCTTCGGTAGAAGCAGATATTCCATTCGTTCAGCACTGGTAATAATTTCGCTCCAGAGGGGTGCTTGCAGTCCTACAATGTTCGCTTTATTTTCCGGCCTCAGTCGTTCCATCTTATCGAAATGTGATTTGGAAAGGGGTTCGTTCCGCTCATTTTCCGCCTGGTTCTTATAGTAGTTGAAAGGAATAAACCGGAAAAGCTTTTCTACATCCACATAACCGCCCCAATATTGTCCGGGTTCATAGTAGCTTTCGCTATAGGCCAGATCCATGTACATGTTGGTGACATTGGTCAGGACGACTTTGTAGCCAGCATTCGCCAGTTTATACGCCAGATCTTCGTTTCCGGAAAGGTTGTTCCATACGTCTGCACGAAAGTTTTTCCCTGCAAAGCGCGGGTCTACCACCATTTTCTTTTGTCCGGCTACCATTGCTTTATGCATGCCTGTTTCTTCCCAGCCGTAGAAGTAGAGGCCTTTGGCACCCAGCATGCTGTTGATCCGGCTGAAGAAATAGTACCAGAGTTCATCCACACTGGCGAGGGACTTATCCCGTTGCATCAAGGCCTTGACGGCGGGCGACTGCTCCCATACTCCCCCGGGCACCTCATCACCACCAAAGTGGATCGTTTCCAGAGGGGCGCCGGCTTCGCGATGCATAGCTATGATTTCGTCTGTAACTTTTTCCAGAAAGGTATATACGGATGGTAACGACGGATTGATGACATTATCGTTGAAGCCCTGGACAGAACGGTAGACCGACTTATCATTTACATCGCGCAGCAGGTATTTTTCGGCGCCAGCTTTGTCGCCTAGTTTCAGTAAGCGGTCATAACGGGCGTCCATGGCTTTGATGGCTGCTCTTGCATGGCCGGGTGTCTCCACTTCTGGTATGACCCTGATATGCCGCGCGGTTGCGTATTTCAGGATGCTGATGTAGTCTGCCCTGCTCAGGTGTCCGCTTCCAAAACGGTTCGAGGTGTCGGGACCGGATCCGTAGGCTGGTTGAATTGCCTGGTGAGGCTGGAATGGATGAGCTCTGCGGGAGCCAACTTCGGTGAGCTCGGGCAGTCCGGGTATTTCGAGTCGCCAACCCTCGTCCTCACTCATATGCAGATGCAATACATTCAGCTTGTACAAGGCCATCAGGTCTATCACTTTCATGATCTGCGATGGGGGCTGGAAGTTACGGGCGATATCCATCATAAAAGCGCGGTGGCCAAAGCGTGGCTGATCTTTCATTTCGATTGCAGCTATAGTTTTAACTTGACCAGCGCTTACAGCAGGGCCTGAAGGTAACAGCATGCTTAAGGATTGGATCCCATAAAAGACACCGGCAGGCGACGAGGCGTTGATCGTGATCTGCTTCGAACCAACGATAAGCTCGTATGCTTCAGCCGAGGGCATGGCTTTCTTGTTGATCAGGATGCTGACCCCGGATCTGTCTTTCGACGATGTGACCTTTGCACCTGCCAGTCTGAGCATTTCTGCCTTCAGATATTCGGCTTCCGAACGGAATGCCTCGTCAGCATGCAAGCTTAAAGAAGCCTTCCACTCGAAGTACCCGTTGCTCTTTTTATAGCTTGCGGGGGTCGGAAAAACCGGTGACAATGCACTCAGCGGCAGATCGGTAACAAGCGCGTTCTGCCTGAACGTCCGGCCGGCTAGTTCCTCTTCCCGTTTCGGATCATCCAATAATGATATTGTTATCAGTTTGGGAAGAAATGCTTTGGTCGGACGATCGTCAAATACGATGTAAAACCCTTTTGGATAGTCGGTGATGTTCTTCAGGCCTCTTGATAAAAAGTCGGTTTGAACCGACTTACCGGGAGCCAGTGCCTGAAAGGAACTCCGTGGCAGAATCCGGAGAAAATCGCCGTTGATAAGCTGGGCGGAAACTACTGCGTTGTCAGAACCTGCTCCCCGAATCTCCGGACCGTTGAAAAAGATCGTCCAGCCGGAGGATGGGAATGGTTCGGTGCCCGTATTGCGGATCTGCAGGACGGAGCGGGTTTCTGTTGTTCCGTTGTAGTTGTTTTCCAAAACTTCCCATGTCAGCGTAAGGGGAATACTGTCGGTTCCTTGTACAGAATGGACCCGCGCTCCTGCACTTAGCGTAAGGATGGTCAAGAAAATCAGTGTTAAGTTCGTTTTCATACAATTAAATTTTCAGGCGGATATTTTTCTTTTCCAGGAGTCCGGTAAATACGATTATCGCCAGTGCATACAGTAGTGATTTCAGGATGCCCAAAGCTCCGTCCCTCAGCAACGAAGGTAATTGCAGGGCTGTCATGGAAATCAGTGCATAGTGAATATAGGGGATCAGGTAGCAGGTGAGTGTACTCGTTCCCCCCGGCCTGATCAGGTTGTACCATTTGGTTTGTTTCCGAAGATCGGTCATCCAGGTGATCAGCATAAAACAGATCAGGCTTAGGCCCGAACATATACATACCCAGGAGGGCGTTGCGCGGTTCTTCGAAATTCCCCAGGCCGGACGGGTAGCCCAGCCGATGGCAAACAGCACGAGAGCGAAAACAGCCAGCCAAATCCAGAACATAGACTGGCCGGCACCATATTTCTTATAAATAACAGCGGTAATTACGCCGGCCATGCACAAAGCAGGCATGGCTCCGTCGCCGGAGATCCACAAATAAGGGCGAACAGGTTCCAGGAAACCCAGCCAGCCGAGTGAAGAGGCAGCGCTGAATACAAGGAAGAACAGAAAGGCGATGATCTGGACCAAGAACTTTCCTCCCGAAAACAGATACACACTGGTAGCAATGAAGTAGCCCCAGCCGATCAGTCCGAGAATACCCCACCAATAGATCCGCATGGCGCTGAAACCGGAAGCATTTTCATTGCCGTAGAGAAAAGCGAGAACAACCAGCAACAGCAAACCACAGGTCTTTTTGATCTTGACGCTGGTGGCGCCGGGATTTTTGTAGGCCGTCCAGACCAGGAAGAAAGCAAGAATGAGCAGGATCATCCAGATATTTCTGGGCAACATCGCTGCCTTTCCGTACATTTCGGCATTCACCATAAATATCCCCATAACCAGTAGGGCAACGGTGCGCGAGAGCACATGAATGAATATCACGGGCACTGTATCGTTTCTGCGGCGACGGCTTTCTACGGCAAATGGTATCGACAGTCCTACGATGAACAAGAAGGAGGGGAACACAATATCTGCCAGACCCATGCCATCCACATTGGCTGGCACATGTTCGAGCCAGCCGGGGATGTTGTGGAGTGTCCAGAGGTCATTTACAAAGATCATCAGGAGCATGATCAGTGCTCTAAAGGCATCAATGGCGACGGAGCGTGGTGATTTCACAGTACTGGTCGTTTATTTCAATATGCCTGACAATACTTTTATCAGCGAGTTTCCGTCTGGCGCATCGTAGTCGCCAGCCCATAGATATGCGCCACGGAAGCCCCGATCTCTGATATAGCTTGCTTTCTGCGTCACCAATGGTTTGCCATTATAATAAACTCCCCTGGCAATAGACATGGTGGAGTCTTTTCCGGCAGCGGTGGCATCTGCGGCAACAATTGCCGAAAAGGGCATATAATCGTATGATCCCCAACTGGCGTTATTTCCGTTTGCATCCAGTTCGTTGTACCGGAGGCCAAAGGCGGGAATGCCGAGGACAAGTTTGCTGGCAGGGACGCCTTTGCCTACCCAGGTAGCTCCTCCTGCCGTCATGAATTCAAACGGAGAAGGCTGCCCAGGTTTAGCACCGGGACCGACCGTCACGCCGTTTTCAAATGCATGTACATGGATCCAATCGGCGGCCGAAAGATCCGTATATTCCCAATGCATATAATTGGTGGTAGCGGTAACTGTGACGATCGCACCTTGTGGCAGAGCGGCTTTCAGGGCATTCAGGAACGGTCCTACAGCCGCTGCATTGCCTGCCGCGATGGTATAATCGTCATTCCCCAGGTCGGTCATCATGATATCGATTCCGTCCAGACGATGGTCCTGTACATAGCTTGCAAGCGTTTGAACAAGGGAGGCTCTTAAAGCGGGATCACTGATCGATGATCCGAAGTCGTTACTGTTATATAGCGACCAGCCGTCAACTCCCGAAAGCCTGCCGCTGACTCCAAGTAACACAGGAACCCCGTTGATATGTCCCCTTGCGACGAGTTCATCTAGATTCTGGTTCTGGTTAGACTTCGAAAAATCCACACTGCCGCCCGGTAATACTCTTGCTCCATTAAAGGCAATATGAGTTACATCTTCCCAGCCGATGCCTGCTGATGTGGCATTCTCCGACAGATAGGACAGAATGACGCGTGCCGAAGGCTTTGGCGTGTAGCTCGCGGGACTGACCAGGACTTTCGAGATGCGTGTTGCGGTCTGACCGTTGTAGCTGGCTTCCAGTCTGATTTCAAATTCTCCTCCTTCCTGCGGAGCAAATGTAAAGGCGGTGTCTGTGGAGACCTCCTGTCCATTTACCTTCCAGCTGATCCTGGTCTTTTCGAGAGGTTTCGGTGAAAAAAGCAGCCCGGTGTACACCGCTGATTCGCCCTCCTGAATGATTCGCGAAGGCGATTGAAAAACAAGTCCTCCGTCAAAGATCCGCGGGAAATAATTGGAGGTATCAGGCTCATCTTCCTTAGCACAGGAAGCCAGCAAGTAAGATATAAATAACAGAAAATAAGTAAGCTTCTTCATATTGAAATGGATTAACAATAATTAATCGTATAAAACTTCGTTGATCGCCTTGAGCAGGGATTGCGCACCGGGAGCGTCGCCGCGCAGCTGCCATATCATCACTCCGGCTGCTCTCCTGGATCGTGCAAGTTCCACCTTTTTGCTGATGGTGGGCAGTCCATTGTAATAGACCGTTCCTTGTCCGGGCACATCCACCTGATCTTTAAGCTCAGCGCCAGGCCACTGCCTGACAATGTCTCCAAACGATAAACTCTCGGGTATAGACGGGCCAAAGCCATAGCCGTAGAAAGGTAGTCCCAGCGTGACTTTGGACGCCGGCACTTTGCGGGTGTCAATCCAGTAATCAAGGTCTGCCTGAGCTGCTTCGAACGTGGAATGCGGACCGGGCCTCTCTTTGTTCCATGGACCGGTTTGGTCGTATGACATGATATGGATAATGTCGTATACCGCCAGTGCCTTGTCGGATACGGCTTTTCCTGTCCAGGCAGACAGCGCTGAGGTTATCAACTTTTTATGAGGTTTCAGGGCTTTGGATAAACCCAGTACGAAGGGTTCGTAGTTCTCGTCTATGAACTCGTTTTCAATATCGACATCGATGCCATCGAAGTTATTGTCGACGGTAAATTTCACCAGTTCATTGATCAGGGCCGCTTGTTTATCTGGCTTGAGCAGGTCTTTCAGGTATGGTGGCGGCATTCCCCCGCCTATGGAGAACAGTACTTTCACCTGCTGGTCCCTGGCTTGCTTTACGATTTGAGGAAGCCCGTTCACCGTTGTGTAACGGCCATTTTCTGCCGGATTGAGGAAGGCGATATTGAGGTGCGTGATGCGCTTGAGATCTAAGCCCGCGAATGCTGCGCCCAGATCATCGGTACTGCTAAATAGATAGCCGACTACAAACGGCCTGGGTGCATCCGCAGGTTTTTCTTGCCCCAACCCTTCTTCAGCCTTCGATTTTTCGCAGCCTGCCATCATCGTAACCAGCAGGCTGAACAGGAATAATATTGTGATCTGTTTCATCTTTCTTTTTGGTTAAGATCAGGGTTTGTCCCACCATACACGGTTAGTCCAGGTATTACCTCCGGGCCCCAGGGCTTGAACTGCTACCGCTGCGTTGCTTGCATTTTGTTCCAGCTCGAGCAGCGGATATTCAAACCGGCGAGGAATGGTCTGGATAGACGAATCGTAATTTGGGGAGGGCGTCAGGCGCGGAAAGCCGGTCCTCCTCCAGTTGGCATAAGCTTCAGGACCGTTCAATAAAAGGGCAATCCACAGCTGCTGATTAATAATTTCAATCTCTCTGCCCGCAAGGAGTCCGTTTGCCCGGATGAAGTCTTGCACCTCCGTGTCGGGGATCACGGGTCCATCAGGAAAGAGACTGAGCTGGGCCATGGCCGCCTGAACACCTTTCGCATAGTGTTCTGCTGCTGTCCCTCCGTTGCTTATGCCCCATCGCACGGCCATTTCGGCCAATAGAAATTCAACTTCAGCATAGGTGAGGTGTAGAAAAGGTGCGTTGTTCCGGATCATAAAGTTGGCGAGCTGCGCTTTCTGGTCGTTATTCACGGCCTGCATGGTTCCTCTTCCGGGAACTTCAATGCTAATGGGGTTCAGCCAACCATCCCATATATATTCGTTTGACGGAACACCGTTGTATCCGATCTGAGCCACCACAGGCCCGGTGATGTCGATGCGATCGAAGGGCCTGTTAACGATGTCTATGTAATACTTGACGAGTCTTGACAGACGTGGATCATTTGTAGTGCGGAGCTGCTCAATAAAGGTATTCTGAACACGTGGAATAACCTCCGACTGGCAGAAAGCAGCGGATACAGCGTTACCACGGACGTCGACATACGTATTTTGTATATTCAGATGGTCCATCTTGCATAGATCGGCATTGGAGGTAAATACTCCTGCCTGAACGGCCGCTTCGGCCTCCTGACGTGCTTTCTCAGGATTGACCTTTACCAGACGCATGGCATAGCGCAGGCGGAGTGAATTGGCGAATTTCTTCCATGCTTCCACATTCCCGCGATAGAACAGGTCGCCGGTAACGGCATCTTTCGATGCATCGAGCTGGGCTGAGGCCTCTGTCAGTTCCTTGAAGAAATCGTTGTAAATATCTTCCTGTTTGTCGAACGCTGGCCTGATGACGCCTTCCGAATAGGCCTTTCCTGCTTCTTTATAGGGGATATCGCCATACACATCGGTAAGCCTCGCGAATTCGTATACCTTCATGATTCTGCAAACGGCGTTCATGTTTGATTTGGCAGGATCACCGCTGGTGCGGTTTACGGCATCTACAATATTCACTACGTCATTATTATAGGTATTATTCCATAGGGAAGAAAGGTAGTTCCTGTCGTAAACATAGAACTGTCCGTTCCTGTTGAGCCAGATTCCTCCAATCTGCTGTACCAGGGGCATGGTGAAAACCAGACCTAACTTTTCATTTACCTCCAGGTCGCCGGAAAAGCGGAGCTGGACGTTGGTAAGCTGTAGCGCGGGGTCTAGATCGCTGGACCGGGAAGGATCTATATTCGTGTCGTCAAACTTGTTACATGAACTCAACACTCCGGCAATCACCAGTAGCCGGAGCAGGGATAGAGTTAATTTCGTCTTCATGCTATGTTTCATGATAAAATGTTAAAATCTGAAATTCAGGTTGAAACCCCAGCTGCGCCTGGTTGGCAGCGACCCGTATTCGAGCCCCTGACCATTGCCGTTGTTATAGTTCGAATCGGGATCAACGTTAGGTGTGTCTTTATAGATGATGAACGGATTTCTGCTGACCACAGAAAGCTGCAGGTCGCGTATGCCGAGTCTGGAGGTTAGCTTTAATGGGAAGCTGTAACCGAGGGATATCTCACGCATCTTGACATAGGAACCATCATAAATATAGGGTCTTGCAACTCCGCCGCTTGACACGATCTGTGGCCAGTAAACCGAAGGATCGACTGCGCGGGCGTTTTGTACGTATTCTCCGTTCTCTCCCAATACAACACCCTGAGGAACAAGACCTTTCACCCGACCCATTTCTCTCCATTGTTCGGCGGTATAGCCAAGTGACTGTCTTTCTTCTTCCGAAGCGATCCATTCTTCCCGGCCTTCGAGAGTGGTATTGAGACTTCCGCGGCTCGCCGCAAAAAGGTTTGTCATGGAAAAGAGATCTGAGCCGTATTTAACATCGACCAGTGCGTTCAGGGTGAAAGCTTTGAAATTTAGTGTGTTGCTCATACCACCTGTCCAGTCATATATACCCTTGCCGAGCACCTGCCTTTCTGCGCTTTGCAGAGGCAATAGAGTATTGGGATCAAGGATAAGATTACCTTGCGGATCGTGCTGATAGTCGAACGCCAGTATAGAACCGTAGTCTTCTCCCGGTTTGGCAATAACAGCAACTCCCATCCATCTGGCTTCTGACAAGGTGAGAAAGGGAACGCCTTCGGCAAGGGACTCCACTTTGTTAATGTTTCTCGCGAAGTTCAGACTGAAGTTCCATTTTAACGCTGTTTTGGTAAAGGGACTTGCGTTCAGCATGATCTCAAGTCCTCTGTTAGTCACCACCCCGGCGTTGATCGTCTGCGTAGCGAAACCGGAAGAAACAGGTACCGGGACACGGTTGATCTGGTCGCGTGAACGTTGATTGTAATAGGTCATATCCAGGCTTATCCTGTTTCCAAAGAACTGAAGTTCGGTGCCGACTTCCCAGGAGCGGGTGCGGGTGGGAACGAGATTCCGGTTCGCCATCACATCAGTGCTGAGTCCGCCATAGGAGATAGATTCATATGGTAAAGGATTTACAGTGTAGTACAGGTCGAGCAAATAGGGATCGGTGTCGCTGGCGACCTCGGAGATATCGGCCCTGATCCTGCCCATACTTAAAAATTTCTTCCCCAGCTTGAATGCGTCGGAGAAGACAAAGCTGGTGGCGAGAGACGGGTAGGTGTAAGATTTTGACAGCGTGGAATATGCATCCTGGCGAAGCGTTGCGTCGAGGTACAGGTAACTCTTGTAGGATGCGCTGAGCAAACCGTAGGCGGAATTGAGATGCTTACGATAGGGTACCTGAACGATATTCTTGTCTGTAAAACTGGTAGGTGTGATCGCGTCAGGCACTGTAAGGTTCGTGAACTGCATATTGTCTGCCTGATTATGCACACGGGAAATACTTCCACCAATCCGCGCAGACAAATGTAAAGATCTGCTAACCTGCTTTTCCGCTGTCACCAGCACATCGGCTTCAGTAGTGACATGCTTGCGATTGATCTGGTCGAGCGCTCCGGTGATAAATCCCGGTGTCGTACGCGGACTGAATTTCTCAAACTCAATATAGGTAAGATCTGTAGAAGCACGTCCCTGAAGACTAAGCCAGGAAGTAGCCTTATAATTGAATTGAAACGCACCCAGAAGCCTGTTCTTACCCGTCTCGTTTTGCATTTCATTGATCACCCAGTAAGGATTAAGCCGGTACTGGCCACCACCCCATTCAATATAAGAACCGTCCTCGTTTTTATATTTTTGAGCGAACCAGTTCTGGTCGACATTGTTAGCCAATCCGATAAACGCATTACCGATATTGCCCGGGTCGTCTGCAAGTGCCGGACGGTTATCGACCTTTTCGTTCATGTAGAATGCCCGGGCTTCAACTGTCAGCTTGGGACCGAAGTTGGAGGTTCCGTTAAACGTAAAAGAATTTCTTCGCATACCACTTTCGGGTATGATGTCGCTGTTTCTCAAATCTGAAACAGACAGGCGGAACGAACCTCTCTCTGTTGAGCTGTTCAACGATACGGTATTGGTGGTGGTAACGCCCGTACGGAAGAAACCGCCGATATTGTCCTCCACCTTCTGGTAAGGCCGGTACACACCGTCGTAAGAAATTACGTTGAGGTCAGGATCCAGCCTGGCACCGAAGTTACTGAACATGGATGTCCTGGCCTGGTCTGCTGAGGTATTGATGGTCTGGTTCCTGCCCTGTCCATACTGGTATTGGTAACCGTCAAAACTGGTTAGCTGATCTTCAAATGAGGTTGTACTGTTCACCTCGATTCCTGAGTTCCCCTTCCCTTTCTTGGTCGTGATCTGGATCACTCCGTTTGCTGCCCTTGCACCGTAGAGCGCTGCTGCGGAAGGGCCGCGAAGAATACTTATTTTATCTATATCGTCCGGGTTAATGGCAGAAATAGCGTCCCCGAAATCATATCCCTGGGCATACATTCCAGAACCCGTGCCACCATAGTTGGAGTTGTCAATCGGAATTCCGTCAACCACGTACAGTGGTTGGTTATTCCCGGTAACGGTGGTATTTCCGCGAATGATTACACGTGACGAACCAGAAGGTCCAGCTGCCGTGCTGTTGATGATCAGTCCGGGCACCTTACCCGCCAACGAGTTGATCACGTTGGTTTCGCGGGCCTTTTTCAGGCTCTCGCCGTCCACCTCCGAAACAGCATATCCAAGTGCGCGCTGTTCCCGCTTGATACCGAGTGCTGTTACCACTGTGGTTTGCAACTGAACTGTTGCTTCGGTGAGGATGACCGTAATTTCGCGCTGCCCCTCTTCGGCAACTACAGCGCTCTCCGAGAAGCCGATCATCCGGAAGCGAATCACGTCCCCTCTATCAGCGTTAATGCTGAAGCGGCCCAACTGATCACTGGCTACGGAGATATTTTTATTCACGTTGAAGATCACGACCCCGGGAAGCGGGGCTCCTTTTTCATCTTTGATGACACCCTGAAGCCGAAACACACGGCTCTCTTTTTCTTTGACGACGACTATCTTCTCCTGAATGACATACATCAGGGGCTGATTCTCCAGGCATTTATCGAGCACGTGGGTCAGTTCGGCATTCTTAACCGATACACTAACGAGGCGGGCGCGGTTGATGAGGCTCTCATCAAAAATAAAATCATAACCTGACTGTTTTCTGATCTCCTGGAAAACCGCTTTAAGCGGAACATTACTCTTCTCCATACTGATCTTCTGTGCGAAGGATGCCGCACTGACGGACATGACGCCGACAATAAGTAAGAGAATAGTTAGTTTCACAGCCAAGAGTAGTTTAGTTGGCAGCCATAGGATTGGCCTACCAAAATTAATAGCATTAAAATGCATACTTTTGCTTGAGTTTGAGTGAATACCTGATTGCTGATAATTGCCGGCTTGGCCGGACGGGACTGAACTCAGATGATTACGTAAAGGTGTTACCAGCACCTTTGCGTTTCTTTCGTCTGCCCGGGGGGTCCTTAACTTAACATCGTAGAATTTGGGACATACTTTTAGTTTTATGGTGAATACTAGATTATTTGCTTAGCGTTACCCTTCGCCCTTCTGTCGCTACCTTTACTTTTCCCGTAAGTTCAAGGGCCCTGAGCACCGCAGAAAGCTTGTTTGCCCTAGAAACCGTTCCACCGATCAGCACATTGTCTGGCATATTCTGATAGACGATATCGACGTCGTACCAACGGGCAATCTGTCGCATGGTAGCCTTCAGATTCTGACCGTCGAAAATGAAATCTCCATTCTTCCAGGCGACTGCTAACTGGGCATCTGCCTCAGCAGTTACGAAGTGCTGATCACTCAAGACGGCTTCAAAGCCAGGCTTAAGATCTATGGATGCCGTTGAGTTTGGAGTCGATAGCCTTACCTTGCCTTCCAGAAGGGTGGTTCGAACCACTTTTTCATCGTCGTAGGCATTTACATTAAAATGAGTGCCCAATACTTCAATTTTTTGATGGTTGGTCAGCACCAGAAAAGGCTCCCGCCTTCCTGTAGTTTTGTCAATCTGTTTGGCGACCTCAAAATAAGCTTCTCCTGTTAAGGTCACATGTCGCCCATCCTTACTGAAGCTGGTGGGATAACGAAGGCTGGATCCGGCATTCAACCATACCGCAGAGCCATCCGGAAGGATAACCTGCCATTGCCCGCCTCTGGGAGTTGTAATGGTGTTATAAGATAATTCCTCGTTTAGCGATTGACTTTGCGGTTGCTCTTGAATCTGGTAAATAAGTTGTCCGGACTTACTTTTTAAGATCTTTATTCCGTCCTGCCCGGCGATAGTTCCATTCCTTGCATCATTGAGATCTATTTTACTTCCGTCTGCCAGGGTTAGCGTAGCCCTGGATGAACCAGGCTCAATATCTGTTATTACAGCATTTACTTTTACCTCTTGCTTTTTACCAGGCGATGAACTCCGCAGACGGAGGTAAACACCCGTGCCAAGCAAAAGAAAGATGGATGCAGCGGCAAAATAACGATGCCATGGTCTCCCTTTATGCATCTGTTTGGCATTTCCGGAGGCTAGGTACCGCTCGATCTCGATGTCCATATCCTGCTCCAAAAGCTGGTCAAACTGCTCTTCGCCGATCAATCCAAGCAGCGCCTGTAGCTCCGCTGGAGTAGCTTCGCCGGCTTTGTATCTGGCAATAAGTTCCTTGATATATTTTTCTTCCGGGAGCGACATAAGGACGGTATTTATTAGTATGTCGACTGGGAATGAAAAGGGGGTACCCCTCTCTCGAAATAATTTAAGTAAATATCTCTTTAACTGTTCAACAGAATTAACAGCAGGGAAAAAGAAACACCAAGTTCTTTCTCAGCAGATTCTTTCAGTATCCGCATGGAACGTACCATATGTTTTTTTATAGCATCGCGGGTTATACCGAGTTCTTCTGCTGCTTCATTGTAAGATTTGCATTGCTGGCGACATAGGCGGAACACTTCCATCGTTCTTGGTGGCATGCGGTTAAGCACGCTCTCAATAAATTGAAGATACTCACTGGTGTGAATCTTGTTTTCACTCGGACTGCTCTCCCCCTGGTAGGCAGAGAGAATCATACTCATAGCAGTTTGTTCGCGGGAAGCTCTTTTCAGGAGGTCTATACATTGTCTCTTTGCGATCGTAAAAGCCCAGGCAGCAAATTCTGTCACTTCGGAAAGCTGCTCCCGCTGTTCCCAAATCTTAATGAAAACGTTTTGACAGATATCGTCGGACAGCTCCTGGGAACGCATATACTTTTTGATGAATGAGCAGACAGGGGGACCATAGTGCTCATAAATAACCGTAAAAGCAGCAGTATCACCTGCGGCTATTTTTTGAAGAAGCGTTAATTCGTCCCTATGCTTCATTTTTTTAGCAATTCTCCTATTAGAAAGCAGGATTGTTTTACTAAAACTATAAAAAGTTAATGAATTATAAGAGAAATACGGTAACAAAATTTAATACAGTATAGTTCTGGGGTGATTTAGCCTGAACAGGTCATGTTGCTATCAAAAATACACCTCTCATTCGGTTACAAGTCTCCGTGATTTGGTTACAATTGCGTAAGGCATGATGCGGAGCTTTGCCTTAATAATTAAAATAATCTCATGGAAAATCAAATGAAGTCAACTACAAACGCACAGCCTGTTGCCCTAGTAACCGGTGCCAACCAAGGCGTAGGTAATGAAATTGCGAAGTCACTAGCCGAGAATGGTTATATTGTATATGTGGGTTCGCGTAAGCTAGAAAACGGCGAAAAGGCAGCTGCAAAGATCGGCGAAAACGCCAGAGCTATTCAACTGGACGTTACTCAACAAGAAAGCATCAATGAGGCTGTAGCGCTTATCGGGAAAGAACAAGGCCGACTGGATCTACTGGTAAACAACGCCGGTATATCTCATGGTGGAACAGCCCCTAAAGGTCCGGAGGAACTAATGAGTACCGGGCGGGCAGTTAACGTTTCGCTCGACGAAGTGCGTACTGTATGGGAAACCAACGTATTGGGGGTAATAGCCATAACACAGGCTGCTTTGCCGTTGCTGCGCAAGTCATCGGCTGCGCGCATCGTCAATGTATCGAGCGGACTGGGTTCATTAACCTGGATCTCCGATCCGGAATGCTGGGCGAGAGAGCACTTCGGGATTGTTTATGCGGCCTCGAAAACTGCTCTCAACGCAGTTACTCTGGCTTTTGCCTTAGAACTGGAAAAGGAAAACATCAAGGTGAATGCTGTCAGTCCCGGCTATACTGCCACCGCACTCAATAACTTTCAGGGCACAGACAGTCTGGAAGTCGGCTCCCGTGAACCGATTCGTGTAGCCCTGGAAACGGACGGCCCAACTGGAACCTTTACAGGCCCTGAAGGCCCGATGCCCTGGTAATATATCGTCTCGGCCTTAGAATTAACGGAATCTTGAACTACTTATGACCGGCAGCTGAAGAAATGTCCGGTCATAATTTATTATTTTACGGTATGAAAAACGACGCACCCAAGCTTGTAAAACTGGAGTCCCTGACGGAAATACACCGCATGCTGGATATTCCCGGACCTTTTCACCCGCTGATCAGTTTGCTGGATACCCGTGACGAGCGGGTTAATCTGAGCCGGTTGCCGGTGAGTTACGTAACAACGCTTTACAAAATCTCCTTTATCAATAAGTTGGGCGGAAGTTTCAGATATGGCCAGGGTTATTACGATTTTGACGAAGGAAGTATGGTCTTCACCGCGCCTAATCAGATCGTAGGAAGCACCGAAATTTACAAGGGAAACGAAGGCTATTCGTTAATTTTCCATCAGGATTTTCTGCATGGCTATCCGCTTGCGGCAAAGATCAGGCAATACGGGTTCTTCTCCTACGCCTCGAATGAGGCACTACACCTTTCTGAGCAGGAAAGAACAACGGTATCATCTATTTTCAGCATCATTCAGGAAGAGCTAAACAGCCGCATAGATGATTTTAGTCACGACGTGGTCATCGCACAGATCGAACTGTTGCTTAGCTACGCCAGACGCTTCTACAAACGACAGTTTCTTACCCGTCAGGCTCCTACCAGCGACCTGCTGCTGCAATTTGAAGAACTGCTGAACAAGTATTTCTATGAACAACAGCCGGTGATTATCGGCATTCCTACCGTGCAGTATCTGGCTGAGCAGTTGAATTATACGCCCAACTACTTGAGTGATATGCTGCGTTCGCTAACGGGATTGAACGCCCAGCAGCACATCCAGGAGAAGCTGATTGAAAGATCGAAGGAACTTCTCTCCACGACAACCCTGAGTATCAGCGAGGTGGCGTATCAACTGGGGTTTGAACATTCGCAATCGTTCAGCAGATTGTTTAAGATGAAAACGCAGATGACGCCGGTGCAGTTTAAGGAGTCGATAAATTGATTTTCGGAAATTCTGCCTCCCTTTTGATAAACTTCCAGTTCATGGTGGCACATTCCATTATCCTTTCCATCGTTTATGCGACCATAGCCAGCCGTATGGCTCTTCGTTGATATTCTCTGTAAGCAGATTAATGTACTTCCGCGTTATTTCGCCTTCAGCCATATGCTCCGACCCGGATGATACCGGCAGGCAGACGACTCTATAATATCCTCTAGACCTCTGCGTGATGTTCAGGTAAACGACGGCTGCTTTGGCCTTGCGCGCCAGTTTTTCCATGCCGGAGAAAACATAGGTTTCCTGATTCAAGAGCGTAAACCGGTATTTTTCATCCTTGATGCGCGGGCATTGATCAGCAAGAAAAAGGTAGACAGCAGGCCTTGATCTTTGATACAATATATGACGTATAGCTCGTCTGTCGGGAAGCAACTTCATGCCGAAACGTGACCGTAGTTTACTCACCAGCCTGTTCATTACGCCGGAGCTGAGAGGTTTATAGACTGCGTATACATCATGGGGGGTTTTATAGGGCAACAGATTCAACATCTCCCAGTTGCTACAGTGCCCCATGCAGGCGATAACGCTTCGTCCTGAACGGATGTAGAAGTCTATCAGTTCCAGATTGTTAAAGATGATCTTTTTGTCCAATACATCTGCCGGAGCGGATATGCCTTTGATCATTTCAGCAAAATAAGAGACAAAGCTGATATAGAACTTTCTGACAATGGCTTCGACTTCGCCATAACGCTTATCGGGAAAGGACCGGGAGACGTTCTGAATCACCACTGCTTTCCTGTATCCGAACACGTGGTAGGCAAGGAAATAAATAAATGAAGCCAATGCATATAGTAGAACCATAGGTAAATGGCTTAAAATATAAACCATGATATAGATCGATCTGTACGCCAGAGAGTGGAATACCTGCTTCACTTTCATGAGTTAAAAGTTCATCTTCAAACCAATCGAAGCGTATGCAGAGGCAGAGAAATGGTAGTCGTTATCACCGGCAAACACTCCTTTTAAGGTTCTCTCGCTGTAAGCAGCAGGACGGAACAGGTTCAATCCTACCATACCGGTCAGCGTTAACCGGGTCTGCTGCAGCCTGACTTCGGGACGGAAACCGGTAACAATGTACTGATGGGAGAAGATCATGTCTTTGCCGTCTTTTTCCAGCAGGGCGACCTGACCATTCATTTCTAGCGCGTAGGACAATTTCATATGATCACTGAGGTTGTACCCCGCCGACATGTCCAGCCCCTCTACCAGTTCGATGTTGACGTCTAACTTCCCGCTGGTCTTCCACCTGAGGTAAACGGCCGGAAATGCCATCGGATAGCCAAGTGAGCTGTTGATCGCCAATCCTCCTCCTATATCCAGATTGGGTTTGAGATGGCGGATAAAGACAAAACTTCCGCTTGCAAGGACGTTTTTGAAGCTGATGCTGGAGAACTTAGCAGATGGCGTGAATACCCCCATTCCGATGCTTGCTCTTACTGACCATCTGTAGTTCAGCGGCCGCATGTGGTAAACGCCTAGTTGCAGGTTCATGATCTCGGATACCATAGGTTCAGAGAAGTTTTGATTCCGCAGGGATGCGTATGCTCCGCCGAAACCGATCCCCCAGGCAGTTGGGCGGTTGTCCTCATTTGTTTTCAGTGATAAAGGTATGCTGACCGCTCCCTGATAGACCATGGCAGAGCCTTTTCGGTCGCCGATTTTTTCCCTGGGTTTTTCGCCTGGGGGCAAATAATAATAGCCCGACTTACCCATGTACTCTGTTTTGAATGAGATCTGCTGAGCGGTTCCTCTTAGAGCCAGCAGCGTAGCGAATGTTGCAAAAATTGCTGTTTTTGAATTCACGGTTCTTAAATTATATGTACGTATTCTTTCGTTTGTTGAACAAAGGAATAATACAAGTACTAAAGCCGGAAGCGATTACTTGCAGACATCAGTACCAGCAGGATGAACTACAGAAAAGAACCCGTGAAATTCTCCGTGAGGGCTACTCCATCATGCCGTCCATCCATTTCAGGAATTCAGGAACCCGTACCCTGCTAACCAAAACTTCGTGCGGACACTCAGGCTGAAAGGATAGTTTTAGGCGACTGTTGAAGTATTTGGCCACGCTTTCAATGGCTTTTACATTGCCGATGCAATTACGGGATACACGAAAGAACAGACTTTTGTCGAGCTGTTGCTCTAACTGGTCCAGTGTATAGCTAATGATATACCGCCTGTCAGTAAACGTATGCAGGAAGACGACCCCGTCTTCGCTGTAAAAATGGGCGATATCCAGGGTCTCTATGTAATGGTAGTTCTCGCCTTTGGAGATGAGGAAGCGGTTTTTGGTCTTGAACGACAGGAGCTGTTCAAAGTTCATGGAGCTACTTGTAAAGGGATTGCTGCTAAAGATGGTTTCAAACTTGAGCAGTGCTCTTTCGAGCTCATTCTCTTTGAAAGGCTTCAACAGGTAATCGATACTGTTCAGCTTGAACGCTTTAACGGCGTGTTCGTCATATGCGGTAGTGAAGATGACGGGCGTGGAAACATCTACATGGTTAAATATTTCGAAACAATTGCCATCTGCCAGACGAATGTCCAACAGGATCAAATCAACGCGGGAGGATTTCAGGAAGGCTATGGTATCAACGACTGTTTTCGTATGGGCCTCCAAAATATACCCCGGCCTGAGCTTCGTTATCATACGTTTCAGCTCTTCATATGCAAACCGTTCGTCTTCTACTATCAGGTATTTCATGACTGCAAATAAGGTATTTTAACCCTGAACATTTCTCTTGTATGCTCAACGACGATCTCTTTAGCATACAACTGATACTGAGAGCTGAGATATTTCAGCCCTATCCCACCCTTATCTACATCGCTGGACGGCTGTATATTATTTTCCACCTGAACATGATCGCTGTCTACAGTGATTGCTATCCGCAATGGAGATTCTTCGGTGGCGATATTGTGCTTGAATGCATTCTCGATGAGCAGCTGCAGCGTAAGCGGAATGATCTCGTCTGACTGGGTCGTGTTCAGCGTATTAACGGTCAGTGTGAACGCATTCTCGAACCTCATTCTCATTAGAAAAATATAGGAGTCGAGTGCGTCCAGTTCTTCTGCTACAGAGACGACTGGCTGCCGGGTGAGTGAAAGTACATACCGGTAAGTCCGGGAGAGCGATTTGGCGAATTCATTGGCATTATCCGGATTGATATAGATCAACGAAGACAGCACGTTAAGTGAATTAAATAAAAAATGAGGGTTGATCTGTGACCTCAACGTTTCGTGCTGGAACAAGAGTACCTTTCTTTTTGCCTTTTCGGATTCGGCTATGGCCTTCTGTTCTGATTGAAAATAGAAGATCAGCTCGAATACCAGGAGGATGGGGATATTTGCTGCCATGGCAAGCGCAAATTTGATAACGAAGGGAGGCATTCCCTGTTCCGGGACAAAAAGTATGTTATATATAAAATAGTTGAACCCTCCCAACAGCACAAGGCATATGATGGTAATTCCTGCAATATCGGCGATGACGCGGTAATATATACTTTTGGAGTAGGGCAAATATTTATTCAGTAGCAAAAGCAGACCATAGTCTGCTATGCACATGATGAAGATGACGATGTAATGGGCTGATAGCTGTATATGCAGGTCCTTCCAGGGGTCTTCTTTCATCAGGATGATGCTGAAAAGCATCTGGCATAATGCATAGATCAGGGTAGCAAAGAAAAAGATGAACAGCCTTTTTAAGTTGATCTTTTTGATTTGAGTCATTGTTCAAAAATAGAGCTTCCTGGCAATGAGTAACCCATCAGGCCTCTGTTTTTCTGATGAACTTTATTATTTAAGGCATGAACTGAATTTTTGCTGCGCGGACAGCTACATGGGTATTGCTGACGACTCTATTATGAGAGCGCGCCTGAGCGCCTTCTTTCCCCCTGTTGAGGAGGATAAAGGCATCAGACCTTAGCAGTCTGGTTTTTCAGAATCGCCTGGTTGATCCTTTTGATCAGGATCGGCCCTTCGTAAATAAACCCGGTATAGATCTGCACAAGAGATGCTCCTGCGTCCAGCTTATCCAACGCATCTTGTGCGGAGTGGATTCCCCCTACTCCGATGATCGGGAATGCTTTGTTGGACTTTTCTGAAAGATAGCGGATCACCTCGGTTGACCTCTTCGTCAGCGGTTTACCACTAAGGCCTCCGGTTTCTGATTTCAGGTTCTGCGGAGAGCGGAGATTATCCCTTGAAATAGTGGTGTTGGTAGCTATTACCCCCGCGATCTTTGTTTCTGTTACGATTTCGATGATATCATCGAGCTGTTCGTTGGTCAGATCAGGTGCGATCTTCAGTAAGATGGGACGGCTGATATTGTTCTTGCTGTTGCGTTGTTGAAGGGTGTTTAAGATCTCCTTCAAAGGACCTTTTTCTTGCAAGGCTCTTAGTCCGGGTGTGTTCGGTGAACTTACATTGACCACGAAATAATCGACTACATCAAACAGTGCATCAAACGCCTTGATATAATCACTTACCGCCTCTTCGTTAGGTGTGATCTTGTTCTTTCCGATATTTCCGCCGACAATCAGACCCTTGCGCTTCAGGAATTTCAGTCGCGTGGCTGCTACTTCAGCACCCTCATTGTTAAAGCCCATCCGGTTGATCAGGGCTTCGTCCATGGGAAGACGGAACATCCGTGGCTGATCGTTGCCTGGCTGAGGTAAGGGTGTTACTGTACCAATTTCAATGAAGCCAAAGCCAAAATGCGACAGCTCATCTACGAGCGCGGCATTCTTGTCAAAACCTGCTCCGAGTCCCACGGGATTCTTAAACTTCAATCCGAACACCTCACGCTCCAGGCGGGGGTCATCAAGATGAAATACGCTTTTCTGAAGGAAAGGGACTCCCGGAATCATATTACCGTTCTTCAGCATAGAAGTGACGATATGGTGAATATTTTCAGGAGCGAATTGAAACAATAAAGGTTTTAGCAATTGATACATGTGGCGAAATTACGGCAGTTTTAGGAAATACGAAGGTATTATTTGATTTATTTCTGTTCAGGCAGACGGTTTAGGCTTAAGTTTGCGACTGCAAAAGATAAGGACATATGGCAGATCATCTTTCACTGGTACAGACGGCAGACGGCTCTTCGACGATATTTAATCAATTGGTGGGTGAAAACTACCATTCCAAACATGGGGCCTTGCAGGAGAGTCAGCATGTATTCCTAAAATCGGGCTTACAGCATTTTCAGCAGCTTTCTGTTGCCAGCTCTGTCTCGGTACTGGAGGTTGGCTTTGGTACGGGACTGAACTTCCTGATCAGCGCGGATTATTGCCGGACAGCAGGCCTGAATCTGGAATACACAGGTATTGAGGCTTATCCCCTTTCGGAAGAGATGATCTTTAGTACTGGCTATGACCAATATGTTTCTGCAGAGACTTGGACGGAATTTAAGGAGAACTATTCTTCTGTGTTGGGATCGCCTAAAGACTTTAATGAGTACTGCAGGTTGGAGATCAGTCCAATAAAACTGATGGAGTTTGATTCCTCAACGATGTTTGATGTGATGTATTTTGATGCTTTCGCGGAGATCCATCAGCCGGAAATGTGGTCTGTGGAGGCTCTGACGCATATCAGCAGGTTCATTAAGCCGGGCGGTGTGTTTGTTACCTACGCTATCACCGGGAATCTGAAGCGAGCTATGAAGTCGCTTGGCTTTTCTATTGAGAAAGCCCCTGGCGCTCCGGGTAAACGGGAAATGCTGAGGGCTACGAAAAACCTGTAACGTGGTTTATTATATGCTTTGCGCTATTACAAATCCTGAGGCCCAGGCCCACTGGAAGTTGTAGCCGCCCAACCAGCCGGTCACGTCTACGCACTCACCTCCGAAATAGAGTCCGGGTACTTTCTTCGCTTCAAGGGTTTTGGAGGACAGTTCGCTTGTGTCCACCCCGCCACGCATGACCTCTGCCCTGTCGTAACCTTTGTCGCCCGCAGGCTTGACTCTGAAATAGTGAATCTGCTGCTCGATGGTTTGCAGGTCGGCTTTGCTCAAGGAGGCCAGGTTCTTATCAACCGGCAGGTATTTAGCTAATGCATCTGCGATCTTCCTGGTGTACAGCTGTGCTAAGAGAGTAAGCAGGCTCCTCTTGCCATTCTGCTGACGCTCCTGCTCGATGAGTTCCAGGATGTTCTTTCCGGGAAGGAGATCAAGTTCCACCCACTCTCCCGGACGCCAGTAAGATGAGATTTGCAGGATAGCGGGACCGCTAAGTCCCCAATGGGTGAACAGGATATTTTCTTCAAAGCTGATACGATCATTACTTACCCTGCTGAAGATGCTGTTGCCTGACAGGCTGGCAAACCACTCTGCATCTTTACCGGTAACGGTTAGAGGTACGAGTGCGGGTGCTGTAGGGACTATCTTCAATCCGAATTCCTTTGCGATGCGCAAGCCGAAGTCTGTTGCGCCCATCTTCTGAACGGGCAAACCGCCCGAAGCAATCACGACAGCGGGTGCCTCCAGGGTCTTGCTCTTGCCCTGATGGTCATAAGTCACGACAAACCTGCCATCTTCCTTGCGCTGCACAGACTTAACGTCTGCCTGTAAGCGAATGCTTTGTCCCAGATTATCGCACAATGAAGTAAAGACACCGACGATATCCTTTGCTTTATTATTCTCCGGAAAGAGTTGTCCGAGTGTTTTCTCTCGTCCGAAAATGCCGTATGTTTCGAAAAAACTGACGCTGTCTTCCACGGTCCATTGGGAAAAGGCAGACTTGCAGAAGTGTTCGTTTTGAGAAATAAAATTGGCGGGACTACTGAAGAGATTGGTGTAGTTGCATCGTCCGCCTCCCGATATAAGAATCTTTGCTCCCGCCTTATCGTTCTTCTCCAGTAAGATGACTTGTTTACCTAAAAAACCTGCCTGAACCGCACACATCAAACCACAAGCACCGGCACCAATAATAATCGCATCAACCATTGGCCAAATATAAAAGTTTTGATATTAGGGTTGGATATGTATATTTGTGATATCCCGGTTTTAATCAGGAGCCCAATATATGTCGAAATCGTTCACATACCATCATCATCTCCATCATCGCCTTGCGGCGATATGATATGTATATGGTTTCTACGTGAAACTGATTGTTCCTGAACACCTTTTATTGGACTGATTAAATTTTTATATAAATTGAAAACACTCAAAATTGCTATCCAGAAATCTGGTAGACTAAACGAAAAATCGGTAGAGCTTCTTAAAAACTGCGGTCTTAGTTTTGAAAACTACAAAAGCTCATTAATATCTCAAGTTTCCAACTTCCCTTTAGAAATTCTTTTTTTAAGAGACGATGATATCCCTGAATATGTTCAGGACGGCATTGCAGATCTGGGAATAGTAGGCGAAAACGTGATCAACGAAACGGAAGTTGACGTGGCTTACCTGCAGATGCTGGGCTTTGGTAAATGTTCTCTGAAGCTTGCCGTACCCAATAACGGGCAGATCAAAACGCTGGAAGACCTCAATGGAAAATCTATTGCTACCTCCTACCCGAACATCTTAAAGAAATTTTTAGGCGCTAATCATATTTCTTCAGACATACGCACCATTTCCGGATCCGTAGAGATTGCTCCAGGTCTTGGTCTGAGTGACGCGATCTGTGATCTGGTTTCTACCGGCGGCACTTTGAAGAGCAATGGGCTGATGCCTTTTGGAGACGTGATGCATTCGCAGGCTGTTCTGATCGGCCGGAAGGGAGAGGAACAAAATCCGCTCATTGTGGAGCTTCTGCAACGTGTACAATCAGTACTGCGCGCAAAAGAGACTAAGTATGTGGTGTTGAACATTGAACGAAAGAACCTGGATGCGATCAAGTCGCTTCTAAGTGGTATTAAAAGTCCGACTGTTGTACCTCTGGCTGAGGAAGGATGGGTGGCAGTCCATACCGTTGTTGCGGAAAAAGATTTCTGGGATAAGATCAGCCAGATGAAGGCTGTCGGAGCGCAGGGAATTGTTGTTATGCCTATTGAAAAGATCATTTTATAGTGTTACAAACCTATTCATATCAGGACCTGTCGGCGGGTGAGATTGCTAAACTGATCTCTAGAAATGCCGATGAAGACCAGACTATCGGCCAGCGTGTGGAAGGCATTATCGCTGAAGTACGCAGCCGCGGCGATGAGGCTCTTAAAGCCCTCGCAGAGAAGTTTGACGGGGTAAAACTGGATAAGCTGTTTATTGAGAAAGCGGAGATCGCGCAAATAGCGTCGGGTATAGGTGCTGAACAAAAGTCGGCTATAGACCTGGCTTATGGCAATATTACGGCGTTCCATGCAGCGCAAAAACATCAGGAAGCTCCTGTTAATACCATGCCAGGGGTTACTTGCTGGAGAGAACCTAGAGCTATCGAGCGTGTAGGTTTGTATATTCCAGGTGGCTCGGCTGTGTTGCCGAGTACATTTCTGATGCTGGGGATTCCTGCCCGCATTGCCGGGTGTAAGGAGATCGTAGTTTGCTCACCTCCTCAAAAGGACGGCTTGATCAATTGCTACTTGGCTTATGTGGCGATGTTGCTTGACATTGAACGCGTTTATCTTGCGGGCGGTGCTCAGGCGGTAGCTGCGATGGCCTATGGAACGGATTCTATACCACGCACGGACAAGATCTTTGGTCCGGGTAACCAGTATGTAACCAGGGCGAAGACGCTTATACAGTCGACCACGCAGACCGCTATTGATATGCCTGCAGGTCCATCTGAGGTATTGATCATCGCAGACGAAGGCGCTAATCCAGAATTTGTAGCGGCAGATCTGCTGGCACAGGCAGAACATGGTGCGGATTCGCAGGCTATACTGGTATCCAGCTCTTCTGCGCTTATCGGTGAAACGATTGCTGCTCTGGAAAGGCAGCTTGCTGCGTTACCCAGAGTGGAAATTGCTGCTAAGGCGATGGCGAATTCATACGCAGTGTTGACGGCAGACCTGGAGAAAGCTATGGAATTCAGTAACCAGTATGCTCCGGAGCATTTGATCCTGGCGACAGCTAACTGGAAGGAGTTGATTCCTTCTATCAGCAATGCGGGCTCGGTATTTCTGGGACATCTTACCCCTGAAAGTGCAGGTGACTATGCTTCGGGTACGAACCATACCCTGCCGACAAGTGCCTACGCACGCTCTTACTCAGGGGTGTCGCTTGACTCTTTTATCAAGAAAATTACATTTCAACATATCTCACCTGAAGGTGTCCATCAGATTGGCAGGGCCGTTGAGGTTTTGGCCGAACTGGAAGGGCTGCAGGCGCATAAGAATGCGATGTCTCTCCGGATTTCTTCTGTGAACAGCTAATTAAATAAGCGATGGAATTTGATTTAACGAAATTATTGAGAACCAACATATTGAATCTGGTTCCGTATTCTTCTGCCCGGGACGAATACAAAGGCGAAGCTTCCGTTTTCCTTGATGCGAACGAGAACAGCTTTGGCTCTCCCTTAAATAAAAACTATAACCGCTATCCTGACCCTTTGCAGATGGCTGTGAAGACGAAGCTCAGCACGATAAAGGGTGTGCCGCCTCAGAATATCTTTTTGGGAAATGGCAGTGATGAAGCGATTGACATCTTGTTCAGGGCTTTTTGTCGCCCGGGTATTGACAATGTCATCGTCCTTCCTCCCACCTATGGCATGTACGAGGTTTCGGCTAGTATTAACGATGTAACGCTTAAGAAGGTGTTGCTGACGCCGGACTATCAGCTGGATATGGAAGCTATTGCGGAGGCTATTGATGAGTATACGAAGATGATCTTTGTTTGCTCGCCTAACAACCCCACTGGCAACTCTATCATGCGTGAGGATATTGAGACGCTGATTGCGAATTTTGGGGGGCTGGTGGTCGTGGACGAGGCTTATATCAATTACTCCAGACAAAAAACTTTTATCCAGGAGCTAACCGAATACAGTAACCTGGTGGTGCTGCAGACCTTGTCGAAGGCTTGGGGACTCGCCGGTATCCGTCTGGGTATGGCTTTTGCGAGCGAAGAGATCATCGAGGTCTTCAATAAGGTAAAGCCACCTTATAATATTAACGAGGCCACTCAGGAACTGGCTCTGGAAGCGTTGAACAACGTGGAGCAGGTGAATGATTGGATCCGCGAAACGATCCGCCAGCGTGAAATGGTCATTGCGGAAATGATTGAGCTCCCTTTCATTACCGAGATCGTGCCTTCGGATGCAAACTTCATCATGGTGAAAACTACTGATGCGAGGGGGCTGTATTCGTACCTGGTCGAAAATGGCATCATCACCCGCGACCGTTCAAAGGTTCAACTCTGCGAAGGTGCTATCCGCATCACCATCGGAACGCCTGAAGAAAATGTTCTATTGATTAATACATTGAAAGCCTACTCTACTGCTAAATAAAATGGAAGACTTGAAAAGCGCTGATAAGCGCAAAGTATTGTTTATTGACCGGGACGGAACTTTGGTTCTGGAGCCTGAGGATTATCAGGTGGATTCTTTTTCGAAATTGCGCTTTTATCCGGGTGCTTTCAAATACATGACGAAGATTGCGGAGGAACTGGATTTTGATCTGATCATGGTGACTAATCAGGACGGTCTGGGAACAGACAGCCATCCGGAAGCCAATTTCTGGCCGGTACATAACTTCATCATGAACTCTTTTGAAGCGGAAGGTGTGATATTTAAGGAAGTCATCATTGATAAAACCTTTGCACATGAGAATAAAGAAACACGAAAACCGGGCATCGCGCTTTTGAAGCATTTTTTTGACGTTGAAAAATACGACCTTGAAAACTCATTCGTTATAGGTGACAGAGTAACGGATATTGAGCTGGCTAAAAACCTGAACGCTAAAGCGATATGGATTAACCAGTCCGATAGTCTGGGTGCTGAGGAGGTGAGCAGCAAGTTTGAAGAACTCAACCATTACATTGCACTGGCAACTACTTCATGGAAAGACATCTATGAATTTTTGAAAGTAGGTAAAAGAGAGGTTGAGCATAGAAGGACAACCAAGGAAACCGATATATATATTAAACTAAATCTGGATGGTAAGGGCGATGCAAAGATTAGCACCGGACTGCATTTCTTTGATCACATGCTGGATCAGATTGCCAGACATGGCAGCATAGATCTGGAGATTAACGCTAAGGGGGATCTGCACATCGACGAACACCATACCATTGAAGATACGGGGATCACTCTGGGTGAGGCTATTGCGAAAGCATTGGGCGACAAACGAGGCATTGAACGGTATGGTTTTTGCCTGCCAATGGATGATTGTCTGGCTCAGGCGGCTATCGATTTCGGCGGTAGGAACTGGATTGTTTGGGATGCGGATTTCAAACGCGAGAAGATAGGCGAGATGCCTACGGAGATGTTCTATCATTTCTTTAAGTCGTTCAGTGACGCATCTCGCTGTAACCTGAACATCAAGGCTGAGGGAATAAACGAACATCATAAGATTGAAGCTATATTCAAAGTTTTTGCGAAAGCAATCAAGATGGCGGCGAAGAGGGATGTAAACAATATGCAATTACCCAGTACCAAGGGCCTTCTTTAATTATATACAGATAGATGATCGGAATAATAAACTACGGCGCCGGCAATATTTTTTCACTCACTGCTGCTTTAGACAGACAGGAGATTGCGTATGAGATGGTGAATTCGGCCGATAGCTTCGACAGATATGATCGCTTCATTATCCCCGGCGTAGGTCATGCGGGAGCGGCGATGCAGAAGCTGGAGGAAAGCGGACTGGTGGAGAGTATCAAATCGATCAAGAAGCCCGTCCTTGGGATCTGCGTCGGGATGCAGCTACTCACTGAGTTCTCGGAAGAGGGAAACTCCTCTCTATTAGGGATAGCCCCTGTAAAAACCCGTCATTTCACGGAAGATCTGAGAATAAAGGTTCCGCATACGGGTTGGAACAGGGTAAGTGTCCAAAATGAAAGTAAATTATTTGAGGGAATTCCGAATGGGACGTACTTTTACTTCGTTCATTCCTATTTTATAGAATTTAATTCTACTTTTACAGTCGCTTTTGCTGACTATGGGTTGAAATTCTCTGCGGCAATAAGTAAAAACAATTTTTATGGTGTTCAGTTTCATCCTGAAAAATCAGGTGAAGCCGGAGAGCAGTTACTTAAAAACTTTTCAGAATTATAGAAAAAATATGTACATAATCCCTGCAATTGATATTCTGGACAAAAAGGTTGTCCGTTTACGTGAAGGAAACTACGAGCAAGCTACATTTTACGATGTAACGTTAGAGGAAATGATTGAGCGCTACCAGTCTAATGGGACCGAATTCGTTCACATTATCGACTTGAACGGCGCGAAAGGTGATTTCAGTAACCAGGAATATCTGTTCGATATTATCCGTAAAACTGAAATGAAAGTTCAATATGGCGGTGGTGTCAGAAGTATTGAAAAAGTGAAAGAGCTTATTGATGCCGGCATTCATCGTGTTATTGTAGGAACTCAGGCAATTACAAACCCGGAATTTCTTCCTGAACTGAGCCGTGCTTTTACGCATAGGGAAACCGGTTCGGGCACTGACCAGATCGTGGTGGCTATTGACGTCCTCGATGAGGTGATCAAGTATTCTGGCTGGATGGAAAGTTCACCGATCAAATTAATGGATTACGTAGACACCTGCCTCAACTTGGGTTTCTTCCGTTTCCTTTGCACCGATATTAATAAAGATGGTAAGTTAGGTGGTGCTGGAGTTGAACTGTATCAGAAACTTTTAGACCACTCTCCTTTTATTAAGCTAATCGCGTCGGGTGGTATCAGCTCAATGGATGACATCAGGGCGGTACAGCAATATAAAGTAGAGGCGTGTGTGGTTGGTAAGGCTATCTATGAAGGTCATATCTCCATCGATGAGATTAAAGACTGGAACTTAAAATCATTAATTTCGTTTTAATTGGTTTCCAAACGTATTATACCCTGCCTGGACGTTAAGGATGGAAGAACCGTTAAAGGCATCAATTTCGTTGACCTGAGGGATGCCGGTGATCCGGTGGAGCTGGCCTGGCAATATTCCAGGCAGGGCGCCGATGAGTTGGTTTTCCTGGATATTACAGCGACGAATGAGCGCCGTAAGACCATGGTGGAACTGGTGAAGTCGGTTGCGCGGCAAGTAAACATCCCTTTCACCATCGGTGGTGGAATCAATGAAATTGCGGATGCTGACGTTCTGCTAAACTCCGGAGCTGACAAAATTTCCATCAACTCCGCTGCGGTAAGAAATCCGGAACTCATCAATGAACTGGCTAATGCCTTCGGTAAACAGTTTGTTGTTGTAGCGGTGGATACCAAGAGAGTGAAAGGAAAGAATCTGGTTCATCTGAACGGTGGCCGGATAGCAACAGAGATTGAAACAGAAGCCTGGATTAAGGAGGTGGAATCACGCGGCGCGGGTGAAATATTGCTTACCTCCATGGATCACGACGGAACGAAGAGCGGATTTGACAACGACCTGCTCGGCAAAATTAACAGCACACTTTCTATCCCTATCATCGCCTCTGGCGGTGCCGGTACCATACAGCATTTTGCTGACACTTTCCTGGAGGCTAATGTCGATGCTGCGTTAGCGGCTTCGGTTTTTCATTACGGGGAAATACTGATTCCTGACCTGAAAATGGAATTAAGGAAGCAGAATATCGAGGTCCGTTTATAATAAATAATAATTGAAAATGTCTATAGACTTTAATAAAGGAGAGGGTTTAGTACCTGTGATCATTCAGGATTTCCAGAGTCTGGAAGTGCTGATGCTGGGATACATGAACGAAGAGGCTTTTACTAAAACGGAAGCCGAGGGTAAGGTTACCTTTTACTCGCGTTCAAAAAACCGTCTCTGGACCAAGGGTGAGGAAAGTGGCAATTTTCTTTATGTAAAAAGTATTGCTATTGATTGTGACCAGGATACCATTCTGATTAAGGCTGATCCTATCGGTCCGACCTGCCATACGGGATCGAGAAGCTGTTTCTCCTCTGAATACAACCAAAACTTTATTTTCAAGCTGGAACAGATAATCGCCGACAGATATGCGAATCCTCAGGAAAGCTCCTATGTGAACCGACTGAGAGAGAAGGGTTTGAACAAGATAGCTCAGAAAGTAGGCGAAGAAGGCGTTGAGACGGTTATCGCTGCTCTGAACGAGACGGAATTTGACTTCATCAATGAATCTTCTGACCTCGTATTCCACTTGCTTGTTCTGTTGCGCGAGAAGAACGTTTCGTTGGAGAAGATAGCCAAAAACCTGGAATCGCGACATAAATAGTCTATGCTGATGATTGATATTGAGCTGCTGGCTTTATTGCCCGGCCATCAAAACTCTATTTATACTGTTGAAGCGGGCATTGATGATGCAAGCTTTTATACAGCCGGAAACGACAAGGGAATTGTGCAATGGTCTTTGTCGGATCGAAAACCGACCGTAGTTTGTCCGGTGAAAAGCTCTGTTTATGCCCTTCATCTTTCTCCCGAAAAAGGGATTCTCGTGATTGGGGAGAGAAGTGGTGCGGTTAGTATCTTCAGTCTTTCAGAACGCAAAATAGTCGCGCGCATTGAGAAGCATCAGCTTCCGATCTTCTCGATAGCGGAGATCAAAAGAAAGAATGAAATCCTTGTGGGATCTGAAGATGGCACTGTTTCGGTCATCAGTTCTTCGGATTACTCCTTTCTGTACAATTTCCGCGTTTCTGCCGATACCATCAGAGCTATGGCTGTGAGTACGGATGAAAACACGCTTGCCTTTGGCTGCAAAGATAGCTTGGTGCGCATCTATGATGCGGATACATATAGTTTGCGTCATGAGCTGAACGGGCATACGATGCCGGTAACTTCTGTGGCATTCAGTCCAGACAATCGTTTCCTTCTTTCTGGCGGACGTGATGCTCAGCTGATTACCTGGAGCCTGTCTGATTATAGCATTTCAAACATCCTGACGGCACATATGTCTGCTGTTTACGATATCAAGTTTCATCCGGAGGGCCGATTGTTCGCGACTGCCAGTCAGGACAAAAGCATCAAGATCTGGGACGTTGACGGGATGAAGCTAAAGCGTATAATAAGTAAGGATAAGGGCTTCCACGCTCACTCCCACTCGGTCAATAAATTAACATGGGTTGATGGAGGCAAATTGCTGGCCTCCGTAAGCGATGATAAAATGGCGATGCTCTGGAAAATCCGGACTAGTTCTTAAAGCGCTTTATTATACGCAGTTTGTGGGTGTGCCGACCGGTTTCTGTGTTGTAGATTCCCTGATCATCTATTACATCGATACGCACCTTTCCTGAAGCATGAATAATATGCTGGGAATCGAGAATAATTCCCACATGCGTAATTCGACCTTCATCATTATCAAAAAAGGCCAGATCTCCCGGCTTGATCTCCTGTAAAAAATTCACCACGCTACCTTGCTCTGCCTGTTGGCATGCATCCCTCAGTATTTCGATGTTGAGCATCCTGAACACCATCTGTGTAAATCCTGAGCAGTCTATTCCGAAGATTGACTTTCCTCCCCACAAATAAGGTGCGTTTAAATAAAAACGAGCGTACTCATTGATATGACGCGCAAAATTCCCGACTGCCGCGAGTTGAGGTTCCCGGGTGAAGCGATAGGTCGTATCTCCTATCTTAAACCGATTGTTTGTATCCGGGGCAGGTATTCTGCTGCCCGCCGTGAGATATAACGTCTCACCACTATCCTCTCTTTCAATGCTGTGATAGACAGCAGGACCTGTGACTACCAAATTATTTTGCAGCTGCTGAACCTGTCCCTCTTTCAGGCTTCGCTGCTGTTTAGGATCTATCCAGCCAATGTAGTTGTCGGATAGGGTCCGCACCTGCATCCATTTGGACCGAGTCTCAAGAATCTCAAAGCAGTCGCCAAAAAGAAGGAAGGATAGGATCTCACTTTTATCAGACGCCTCAGCTCTGAGAGGAGCTAAAGCCAGGTCGCACACGCCAAATTCAGTAGTCATCTTACAAATAAATTAAAAAAATCTCCTAAGGCCTAATTAAAACTAATGGATCGTAAAAACGTTTCATCTTTATAACACGATAACTTAAACCCGCAATTATGAAAACACTGAATCAGATCACGAAGATTTTAATTGCCATAGAAGACAGTCAATATTCTGAAAGGGCGGCAGGGTATGGATTTGATCTTGCCGAAAAGCTACATGCGTCGGTGGCATTGCTGCATGTTAATGAAGTTCCCGTCGGAACCTCTTACATCGCTGATCCGATGCTGAATGAATCCCAGGTGGTACTCCCGGATCTCATCCAGCTACAGGATGAATCGAGTAAAAAGCTCCTGGATCGTATCTCTGAGGTTTATGCAGGGCGTGTTCCGACATATACATACACCAAGCTGGGCAATCCGAGAGATGAAATTCTGGCAACAGCAGAAGAGTGGGGAGCGGATATGATCATTCTCGGCACCCATGGAAGAACTGGTTTCGACCATTTTATTTCCGGTAGTGTGTCTGAAAAGGTAGTCAGGAAGGCTAAATGTCCGGTATTGATTATACCTAATAAGGAATTTCAAGAAGAACAGGCATAAAAAAGGCGGATACACCAGAAATGTATCCGCCTTTTTCTTATAAAATATTATGCTTCCATGTGAAGCCATGCTTTCTTAGCAAGCAGCTCTTCTTCTGTCTCTCTCACATCTTCGTCATCCACGCAACAATCAACCGGGCAAACTGCCGCACATTGAGGCTCGTCATGGAAGCCTTTACACTCTGTACACTTATCTGAAACTATATAATAGAACTCGTCTGATATCGCGGCCTGAACTTCTTCCGCATCAAGAGTGGTGCCGTCTCCAAAATCAATAACTCCACGCAATGCTGTTCCTTCTGAGAAACGCCAGGCAGCTCCAGCATCATAAATAGCATTGTTTGGGCACTCTGGTTCACAAGCTCCGCAGTTTATACACTCATCTGTTATTTTAATCGCCATGGTCTAAATGTCTTTTCCTTAACTTACTTTTGCAAAGTTATATCCATGCAAAAACAGTGCAAATATAATAGAAAACTTGGTTTTAATATAAGGATACATGTCAGTACATCAAATAAAGGAAGCTTTTACACAGTTAGGACATTACTTACTCTCGGACGATGAAGAACTCGTCTCGCTGGTAAATGCTTCTCATCATTATAATGCCTGGTTCACAGCAGATCAGGTTAGAAATGCCGTAAGGTCATTAGGCACCATGTTGAATGAGCAGGATATTGAACAGTGGATAGACAGTGCTTATGCCGGCAAAATGAATGGTGGAAAGTCGAAAGTAGTGGGACTTGTATTAGCCGGAAATATTCCGTTGGTAGGCTTCCATGATATTTTGACTGTTCTGGCGAGCGGACACATAGCGTCTGTTAAACTGTCCTCTCAGGACAAACATCTTACACCACATATCCTCAAACGTCTGACAGAGTTTTATCCGGCACTTGCCGATCGCGTTCTGTATGTCGACCGGTTAAAGGATTTTGACGCGGTTATCGCTACCGGAAGTAACAATACCTCCCGCTACTTTGAGTACTATTTCCAGTCGGTTCCTCACATTATTCGCCGTAACAGGAACAGCATCGCGGTATTGGATGGAACGGAGACTACGGAGGATTTCGTTGCTCTGGGATATGATATTTTTAATTACTTTGGCCTTGGTTGCCGCAACGTATCGAAACTTCTGGTTCCTGAAGGTTATAACTTTGTACCTTTCTTTGAGGCAATTGAAGAACCTTTCCATGGGATGATTAACCACCATAAGTACGCTAATAACTACGACTATAATAAGTCGATCTATCTGGTAAACGGGGCGAAACATCTGGACAACGGCTTCTTGCTGCTGAAACGCGATGAAGGGATAGCATCTCCCCTGGCGGTTCTCTTCTTTGATGAATACAAGAACCAGAAGGATGCAGAAGTGAAGCTTAGAGCAGTTTCCGAACAGATCCAGTGTGTAGTTACCAAGGGCAAGCTTTCGATTAACAGTCAGGTTGTTGGGCTTGGTTGCAGCCAGAGTCCTCGTTTATGGGATTATGCAGACGGCATCGATACCTTTGCCTTCCTTCTAAGTATATAATAGCATGGCGATTTTGCCGGAAAACATTAACTTTGAGGCTATGTATGTCATCAAAGTAAAGGGAATAGCTAAAATACCGGATTATGTTCAGCTACGAGATGATGAGTTTACCTTGCTGGCGTATTTTCGGGTAGATCGCCCTGATAAATCGCTGCAAAAGATAGGTCTTGGTGATAAGGCTGAGGCGATTATGTCGCTGGTAAAGGATCTCCCTTTTGGTAAAATAATGAAATTAGAATTATAGTAATGATCGGAAACTCCATTATAAAACTCCATAACGTAGATGTCTATCAGCAAAAGCACCTCGTTCTATCATCAGTAAACCTGCATATAGATAAGGGTGAGTTTGTTTTCCTGATTGGTCAGACCGGATCAGGAAAGAGCAGTTTAATGAAGATTCTGTATGGTGAACTTCACATTACCGAAGGCGAAGGACACGCGGGAGGTTATGATTTAAAGAAGCTTTCTGATCATGATGTACCCTACTTGCGTCGTAAGCTGGGAATCGTATTCCAGGACTTTCAGCTGCTTACCGACCGTACGGTAGAGGAAAATCTGCGCTTTGTTTTGAACGCTACAGGCTGGAAAGACCGCAAGCTGAAAGATGAGCGTATTAAAGACGTGCTCGAAAAAGTTGGTTTGCGTTCCAAGTTAAAGAAGATGCCGCACGAGCTTTCGGGTGGTGAGCAACAGCGTGTAGTGGTTGCCAGGGCGCTTCTGAATGATCCCGAGCTGATCCTTGCCGATGAGCCTACAGGAAATCTGGATCCAGAAACATCTGAAGAAATCATGCTGCTGTTGAAAGATATCAGCCGCTCAGGAACTGCCATCCTTATGGCTACCCATAATTACAACCTCATCCGTACCTTCCCTTCCCGCATCATCAAGTGCGAAAACGGACGGGTGATCGAGGATGCAAAGATTGCATAATTAAGGCTTATTGTCTGCCTAATACATCAACAGGCTGACATTGTATTGGTTTTAAGCTGACAGCTTGACCGTTTAATTAACTTGGCAAATTATTTGTCTATCCCATTAGATATGAACTTTTCAGATATGTTGAAAAACAAGAAGAAAACTACCGAAGAAGAGAAAGTAGCTTCTGACAATCAGACTCAGTCTGAGATGGAACAAAATGTAGAGCAGGCGGAACAGCCGCAGGCAGAGCAAGCAGCGGGAGCTGAAGCTGAGATTCAGGAAGTAGAAGAAGTTTCTGCAGAAGACAGGTTACGTGCGGAGCTTAAAGAGGCTAACGACAAATACCTTCGTCTTTATGCGGAGTTTGACAACTACAAAAGACGTACGAATAAAGAGCGAATCGAACTGCTTCAATCAGCAGGGAAGGATGTTCTTTTAAGTCTTCTGCCGATAGCAGACGACTTCGACCGTGCGATTAAATACATGAACACTTCTTCAGACATCGATGCTGTTAAAGAAGGTATCATCCTGGTGAGTAGTAAATTTAAGACCACGTTGACGCAAAAAGGCGTAAAAGAAATGGAATCTATAGGAGCAACCTTCGATGCTGATCTCCATGAGGCAATAACAAACATTCCTGCGCCATCAGAGGATATGAAAGGCAAAGTAGTAGATGAGGTTGAAAAAGGCTATTTTCTTAACGATAAGGTGATGAGATTTGCTAAAGTAGTTGTAGGAAGTTAATTATATGGCAAAGAGAGATTTTTATGATATTCTCGGTGTTTCCAAAGGTTCTTCTGCGGATGAGATAAAGAAAGCTTATCGTAAGCTGGCGATTAAATATCACCCGGATAAAAACCCTGGCGACAAAGAGGCGGAAGATAAGTTCAAGGAGGCCGCAGAAGCGTACGAAGTGCTTAGTAATCCTGAGAAGAAACAGCGTTATGACCAATTCGGACATGCGGGTGCTTCTCAAGGTGGTTACGGCGGCGGCGGTCACATGAACATGGATGATATCTTCAGTCAGTTCGGAGATATCTTTGGTGGAGGTGGAAGTCCGTTTGATAGCTTTTTTGGCGGCGGCGGCGGCGGCGGCGGACAGCAAGGTGGCAGAACCCGTGTTTCCAGGGGTAGCAACCTCCGGATAAAGGTTAAGCTGAGCTTAGACGAAATTGCTAAAGGCGCTGAAAAGAAGATCAAGGTGAACAAGCTTGTTGTTTGTCGCACGTGTGATGGAACGGGTGCTAAAGACCGGTCATCGATACAGACCTGCCGTACGTGTGGTGGTGCCGGATCTGTAAGACGTGTAACCAATACCATCCTCGGTCAGATGCAAACCAGTAGCACCTGCCCTACATGTAACGGTTCAGGATCGCAGATAACTGCGAAGTGTGACAGTTGCCACGGTGAAGGTGTTGTTCGTGGAGAGGAAACGATCACGATCAATATCCCTGCGGGTGTTAGTGAAGGCATGCAGCTCTCGATGAGCGGTAAAGGCAACGCAGCTCCTAATGGTGGTATCGCGGGAGACCTGATCATTTTAATCGAAGAGATACCTCACGAGACGCTACAGCGCGAAGGAAACAACGTTGTGTATGACCTTCATATCAGCTTCATTGATGCTGCATTGGGAGCTTCTGTAGAGGTACCTACTATAGATGGTAAGGCGAAAATCAAGATAGAGCCTGGCACACAAGGTGGAAAGATCCTGAGATTGAAAGGCAAGGGTGTTCCTGAAGTAAACTCATACCACAGAGGTGACCAATTGGTGTACGTAAACATATGGACTCCTAAAGCCATCTCGAAAGATGAGAGAGAAATGCTTGAAAAACTCCAGGCCTCTCCTAACTTCAAGCCTCAACCTGGCAGACACGAGAAGAGCTTCTTCGAGAGAATGAAAGAATATTTCGAATAATTCAAAACCAATCATACAAAGCCACCTCCATGGTGGCTTTGCTTTTTCCTATGAACAACCCTATCGCTGTACTTGACCTCGGCACAAACACCTTCCATTTGTTAATTGCTGAACTGAACGATGATCGTTCTATAAACGAAATCTTCGCGGAAAAAAAACATGTCAAACTCGGTGAGGGTGGGATAACAGAGGGAAGGATCGTTGAAGCTGCCTTCAACCGGGGCCTTGAGGCGATGCAGGACTTTAAGCGGGTCATTGATCAACATAAAATTACCGAGGTTTATGGAACTGGCACTGCGGCCCTGAGAACCGCGGCTAACGGACATGATTTTGTTGAGCAGGTTAGAGCACTGACTGGAATAAGCGTTGACATCATTGATGGCAATAAAGAGGCCTCTCTTATTTATGGAGGAGTAAGTCAGGCTGTGGAAATTCAAGGCAACGCCGTAATTATGGACATCGGTGGAGGAAGCGTTGAGTTTATTTTCTGCAACCACAAAGATATTCAGTTTAAGAAAAGCTACCCTATTGGAGCCGCCCGCTTGATGGCTCTTTTCCACAAGTCTGATCCGATAAATTCCGATGATATATTCTCCCTTCACCAACATCTGGAGGAGCAGCTGACTGACCTCAGAAAGAACTTGCTCCTATATCAGCCGGAGACGCTCATCGGTTCTGCGGGTGCATTTGAGACTTTTACTGACCTGGCGATACGTAAATTCGGAATGAAAGACAGAACCGGGAATTCGGGATACAGTATTGAAAAAAAACAACTCCAATCGGTAATCGGCGACATCATTCTTTCCACACATGAAGAGAGGGCTGCAGATGATAAGATTAGTCCGGTTCGCGTAGACATGATCGTAACCGCTGCCGTTTTAACCTCCTATATCCTGGCGCATGGGCGCGTCAGCAACGTCTTGCTTTCAACCTACGCCCTCAAAGAAGGTTTGCTGTATGAAAAGCTGGGTTAGCCAGGCGAACGAGTGAAGGGCCGGCGTTCGATCAGATTGATCTATTTATCGGCTAGAAGCTTCTCCAATTCCTGATACACCCTGAAGGTGGGCAGACCTACTACGTTATTATAAGAGCCTTCAATCTTCTCAATAGCGGCATGTCCGATCCACTCCTGTATGCCATAAGCACCCGCTTTGTCAAAGGGTTTATAGTTGCGAATATAAAACCACTTGTCGTGGTCGCTTAGCTCCCGGAAATAAACGGTTGTACTATCGTAGAACGCATGAACCTCATGCTTATACAAGAATGCGACCCCGGTTATCACTTCATGTGTTCTACCCGATAATAGAGACAGTATCCGAAAGGCATCCTGTTCATCTTCTGGTTTGCCTAATATCAGACCGTCGATGGTCACAATGGTATCTGCTGTAATGACTATCTCATCATTCTGCACGGAGTCATCAAATGCTTCCGCCTTTTTACGGGCAATGTAAACCGCCACTTCTGCCGGCTGGAGGAATGCCGGGAACGATTCATCTACTTCTCTCAGCACAACCCTGAAGCTGATATCCATTTGATGTAAGAGCTCTTGCCTTCTTGGAGATTTGGACGCCAATATTACCGGTGGAAATGAATTCATCATAATGTATCTATAGGATGACCTAGGTGCTTTTTAGGAGGATGTAATGGTATCGTCATGTGCTGAAGGATTCTGGTCGAACCACATCCCCTGAATTTTGAGAACCTTCTCTACCACGTCCCGCACACACCCTGTACCTCCTGCGAAGGGTGATATATAGTCGCTGATCGCCTTCACTTCTTCAATAGCGTCAATCGGGCAGGCACTTACACCTACAGCTTGCATGACAGGCAAATCAGGTACATCGTCGCCCATATATAACACATCCTGCGGATCAAGTGAATGCTTTCTGACGAAGTTTTCGTAAACGGCGAGCTTCTTATCTATCCCCAGGTGAACCTCAGTCACCCCAAGGCCGTTTAAACGAAAGATGACACTCGAAGAGTTGCCGCCGGATATAACACAGATATGGTAGCCCTTTTTTACGGCCAGGCGCATGGCATATCCGTCCCTTACATTGAACTTTCTTAGCTGGTCACCTGATTCGGTAACGAGTACGGTACCATCTGTCAGTATTCCGTCGATATCGAATATAAAGGCTTTGACAGATTTGATCTTTGTTAAAAACATGGGTTAAGGTGTTAAATGACAACTATTGCTGTTTGCTTCTGAAACCGATAATACTATTGGTCATCAATGTATAGAGTTGAAGAAGGTCTGCAGATGTTTCCAGATATTTCTTATGTTTCTCAATGCTTACCTGGTCATCACGTATGGCAGGTCCGGTCTGCGCATCTTCGGGACTCATGCTTTGGACCTTCGCTGCCGTCTCCGCAATAAGTGGAAGCAGCAGCTTGAAATCGAGTCCTTCCTTGTCCAGCAGGCTCTTCGATATAGAGTAAAAATGATTGCTGAAATTGCAGGCGAAGACAGCGGCTACATGGATTGCAGCACGCTGAGCGGAGGATGCTGATCGTACAACCTGGCTAATACTGCCAGCCAATTCATTAAGCTGCCTGGCGACTTCATCTGTGCTACTTTCCAATAACAGCGGTACAGAGCTGAAGTCGACGGCTTTCTGTTTACTAAAGGTCTGCAAAGGGTAAAACACCCCCTTGTTTACCCGATCCTCGCCCAATGAATCAATACTTGAGGTTCCGGAGGTATGAACAAGTAGCTTATCCTTAAATGTAAAAGATGATGCTACCTCTCGGATAGCATCATCTTTTACAGATAGTATATAAATATCAGCTGTATCATCCAGCGCTAGAATCTCATTCGTATAAGCAACCGATAATGAGGCGGCGAGCTGTTCTGCGTTTGATAGCGAGCGGCTCCATACCTGCAGGATCTCATGGCCAGCTGCCTTCAGGGCGTGACCCAGATGCGTAGCGACGTTACCACTGCCAAGCAGGACAATTTTCATTAGTCTGTGATTTTAATCTCCTTATTTCTTCTGAAGATCGAGATCAGGAAACCTACGACCATCAGGATATTCCCTGCCCAGAACAGGTTGATGAAAGGAAATTTGATTGCTTTCATGACAATCCATTTCTTCTCAGCCTTCGGCTTTTGGTACAACATCATTTCCAGCTTGTCCTTCTCCGGATAAACGTTTGAAAAACGAACCTTTAAACCCGGATCAACAAGCGTCTTTCCGAAGTCGAATTTGTTTCCTCCTTTTATAAGAAATACCGGTTCAGCTGTATAGGTTTTGTTGGCGTGCGTCCGAATTTCCAGTTGCAATGCTATCGCAACATCATTTGGTTTGAGAGGGATCTTTTCGATGGTAGCATTCCGGTTAACACCCTTAACGATGATCACACCCTCTCTGTAGCGGATAGTATCCCCGGGAGAAACTTCATACGTCACCGGTTGCTCATAGCCCTCATCCTCCGAATGACCTTCGTGGTCTTCATGCTCAGCCATTTCTTCCTTAAGAGGCACGCTGCTTACGTGTGTGTAAATATCATGAAACAAGTAGTGACGGGTATCAGGAGAGGCGACAATCGTCTGCATCTTGGCATTCTGCTGCGCATGCGGATATAAATCAAACTCTTCCTTAACTTCCTTAGTCTCTTCATCGACGACCTTGTAGTTTACACGATAGTAGGTATTAACGCCTTCTGTAGAGTCACCTTTATATGTAACGGTATATTCATCCATGCGTACAGGCTCATCCTCGTAAAGAATAATATTTTCTTTAGAGTTATTGTTCTTATCAAATTCTTCTCCGAAGCCGACGCCTGAGGTATTTAGCGATACCACATTACTTGTGGCTGCCGCGACAAGGGCTCCTATCAGCAACAGACCGAACCCAATATGCGCGATGGACGACCCGGCAAGTCGCCATTTTCCCTTTATAGCATCAATAAGTATCCTGATGTTACATGAAATCGAGAAGATTGCTGAGAAGGTGAGCACGACGTACATGACGTTGTTATGCACTTTCGCGATATACACAAACCCTGCAGTAACTACAGCAGCGATAATCAGGATCAGTCCGATCTTCTTGAAGAACTTTCTGGAGTCGGTATTTTTATATCTCAAATATTGCGAAAAACCGGACACTAAACTAATGACGATTGCGAAAGGCACCTGCCATTGGTGATAGTGCTGAATTACATCTGCGGGAGGTGCTATCTTAGTGCCGAAAAGTGCATTAAACACCGGTATTGACGTCGTTGAAATAACCTGAACACAAGCCACTGTTAGAACCAGTGCCCCGATGAACAGCCAAAACTCGCGTGAATAGGTTTCCTCATCCTTCTTTGTTATCGGAAGTTCCTTCCACCTTGCCACCAGGAAGCCAACCGCTAGCGCAAAAAACACAAGAATATAAGCGAGCAGATGACCAAACATTCCCAGATCGGTAAAGGAGTGAACCGAGGTTTCACCCAGGATACCACTTCGGGTGAGGAATGAAGCGTATAACACCAATACAAAACTGATTAGCACCAGGAATGTAGCAGTAAAGTAAGAATGCCCCGAGCTTCTGTAAGCCAGCATCACGTGCACGGCTGCAATCAGGGTTAACCATGGAATAATAGATGCATTTTCAACCGGATCCCAGGCCCAGAAACCACCGAAGTTAAGTGCCTCGTAAGCCCAGAAGGATCCCATGATAATACCCGCACCCAAGACCATCACAGCAAACAGTGCCCATGGCAGAGATACCTTGATCCATTCTGAATATCTTCTTTCCCAGAGTCCCGCTATCGCATAAGCGAAAGGAATGATCATGGATGCGAAGCCCAGGAACAGGGTTGGCGGATGGATAACCATCCAGTAATTCTGCAATAAAGGATTAAGCCCATTTCCATCGGGGATGAGAGACAGGTAATCCGGACGTGAGAAGATCGGCCCTTCCACGGCATCCCTTAGAAGAATGAATGGAGAGCTACCAACACGGGTACCCAATATTTCCACACCCAATAACATGGAGGAGATAAATAGCTGAGACAGCATCATCACCGTCATAACAGGGCTTTCCCAGCTGCGGGCTTTCCATATCAGAATATTGGCGAGGAGCGACTGCCAGAACATCCACAGCCAAAAGCTTCCCTCTTGCCCCTCCCAGAAACTAGAAATAATATAGTACACTGGCAATGAGCGTGATGAATGCGCCCATGCATAGTGATACTCAAAATAATGATTGTAGATAATATAGTATAGACAGATGCCGATTCCCAGTACAGAAACGGTATTTACCCAGGTCGATATGCGCGCTAAGCGCTTCCAGGAATCATCTTTCGTATCCTTTATCGTGGCGAAGTAATAGGCAATGGCCGATAAAAGTGCTGTACCAAAAGTTAGTATAATAAAGAACTGCCCAAGTTTCCCTGGAAGCAGGTGTTCTCCTGCGAATTGTATATCCATTTAGAAATTTTCTGTATTAAGCAGCGGTTTGCTGAACTTCCTGAATCTCAACTTCATCCTTATTGTATTTGGAAGGACATTTCATGAGAATTTTAGAGGCTTGAAATTCGTCACCAACCATTTTCCCGGTTAGTACGATCTCCTCTGAGCGTTCGAAATCCTGGGGCTTGGCTCCTGAGAACACGACCTTACACTCCTTTCCCTGCTTATCCAGCAGATAGAAGGCGAAATAGTTAGCATCCTCCTGAGGATTGTATATCAATTTCTTTTGTTTGTTTAACTGACCAACCACGTGGAGCTCAGTCTGACTTTCCCGGGCGTCACTAAACGAACCATATGTGCTTGAGTCGGCATAGGTGCTAATAATAACCCCTATGGCAATTGCAATAATGATGATGCCTATAATAGAGCTTTTTTTCATTGATCTGGTAATTACGATATCCGGATAGAATATGCCGCAAAATTACGAAACGGGAATGATTAGGAAGAACTTATTCGCCCTCAAAAATAGGTAAGGGCGAATACTCATAATAATTTTACATTTCTAAGGCCAGATACCCATGTTCATGTAAGACACCGCAACCTTATTGATTGCGCCAACAAACGCAGCGGTACGCAGATCTCCTATTTTGCTGTTCGACATCTTGGTTTCACGGATTTCATGGTATGAACGAACCATGGTTTCTTCCAGACCCGAATTAACCAACTCGAGTTCCGAAGGACCCTTTACGATCAGTCCGCGCTGCTCAGAAGTAAGATTCACGCCTGTCATCTTCTCTACCAACGACACCAGATTAAGATTTGCATTTTCCTCATAGCGCTTATCCATACGTCCGAATGCGACGTGTGAGAGGTTCTTCAACCACTCAAAATACGATACCGTTACACCACCGGCATTACAGTACATGTCCGGAATGATAATCCCTCCTCTTTTGATAAAAGCGTCAGCCGCCTCAGGAGACGTTGGTCCGTTTGCTGCTTCAGCAATTATCTTCGCCCGAATTCTGGAAATATTAGATGCCAGAATCTGATTTTCAAGTGCTGCCGGAACGAGGATATCGCAATCCTGTTCCAGTCCTTCTGCAGAGTTTGCGAACTCATTTGCCGCACCTGAGAATCCAAGGATGGTGCCGGTCTCCCTACGGTGAGCAACTACAGCGTCCAGATCCAGTCCGTTACTATTGTATATTGAGCCTTCGTACTCACAGAGACCGACAATCACCGCGCCCATTTCAATCAAGAACTTCGCAGTGTTATAACCCACATTTCCGAGTCCCTGAACAATCACTCGCTTTCCCGTTAAGCCGGGCGTAAGGCCCAAGGACTTCATATCCTCAGCTACAGTAACACATTCACGGATAGCGATAGCTACTCCCCTTCCGGTTGCTTCCCGACGCCCCTGGATACCGTGCAACGCAATAGGCTTGCCCGTAACACAACCCATAGCGTCCAGCTGTCCCGGGTTCATTGTATTATATGTATCGGCGATCCAGCTCATTTCCCGCTCACCTGAACCATAGTCAGGTGCAGGTACGTCAATAGCCGGACCGATGAAATTTTTCTTAACCAATTCCACTGTATACCTGCGCGTGATGTTTTCCAGCTCAGCCAGAGAATAACTCTTCGTGTTGATCTTAATACCCCCTTTAGCACCGCCGAAAGGAACATTCACAATAGCACATTTATAGGTCATGAGCGCCGCAAGAGCCATCACCTCATCCTCATTAACCATGTCGCTGTAACGGATACCCCCTTTTGTAGGGGACATATGATGAGAATGTTCAACGCGCCACGCATCAATTACTTCAACACCGTTTCCTTTCCTGATAGGGAATCTGAAACGATAAACACTATTACAGGCCTTAATCTGATCTAGCAGACCCGCCGAATGATTAGTAAACTGCGACGCATGATCAAAGAATGAACATACATCATTGAAGAAACTTGTGTTTTGCGTTGTAGACATAAATTGTTATTTAGTTCTTTTGTTCAAGCTTTTTTACTTTCCTGTCAATAGTGAACAGATAGGCAATCAGAGCAAGAAGGATTAATGTGATGACAGCAACCACTACGTAGATCTTACCAGAAGAACGCATTCCGTCTGCCATATCAATTCCGCTGTCAGACTGAGCGAAAGATGCCCCTGCCGTGAAGAGCAGCAGATATAGAGCTGCGATGTATTTTCTCATTGTGACTAGTTTAATTGTTTATTTTGAAGTTTACGGATCCTGTACTGCAGGTCCGCAATCCACACGCCCAGAAGTATCCAGCCGAGGCAAGCGGGATAGAACACCCCCCTCATCCTGCTGTCCAGATCATAAGAACTGAATCCAGGATTCCCACCGTTTCCCGGATGCAATGAATCGGTCATCCTTGGCAGGATAAACAACAGGACAATCATGATCGGAAATGCGAATATGTTATAAACCGCAGAGATCTTCGCACGCTTTTGTTCCTCTTCAAGCGAATTTCTCAGTACAATATAAGCCAGATACATCAATGTGGATATGGCTGAACTGTTCATTTTGGGATCATTAGGCCATGGAGAGCCCCATGTATAGTTTCCCCAGATCATTCCGGTTACAAGACCCAGAAAACCAAAGACAATACCCGCATTTACAAATTCAACCGACTTGAGGTCATGATTTTCGTTCCCCGAAGACAAATATTTTACACTATAAATTACGGAGACCAGATACAGAATCACCATCGAAAACCACATAGGGACGTGGAAATACAGATTCCTGATAGATTCGTGTAATATCGGCAAATGAGGTACTTCGCCCAGAAAGCCAGCGATAACGGAGTACAGAACAAGAACTGAGGCTAGTATTTTCCACCAGTTTTCTTTCATATATGATGCGTTTAAAGCATCAAAGGTATAAAAGTACAGCGTGCTTCAAAAATAAAACAAAAAAGCTCGTACAAATCTTGCACGAGCGATTGTAGGTAGATTCCAATAACTAGGCAACCTGTGCCCGGTTCTGCTCAACAGAATCGAGTTCAAATACGGCCAGGCCTTCCAGAAGATTATAATGGAGTGTGCCAAAAAAGTTGACTATTCCTGAAGGGCCCTTCCCCTGAATCAGAACACGTTCTTTAATCGACTCTTTATTGGAAAGGTTCTCCTTCGAAAGGATAAGTTCTTCATCCTGAATAATGAAATCAGCTTGATCAATAGAGAAGCTCTTTAGAATTTCTCTAAAACTAAAACGGTTTAATAATAACTCTTTTAACTTCATTTTTACCCTCCAATTAAGTTCAATGTAAATGTTGAGATATGTTGACAGAAGCCCTGTCTTTAGATACATAAATTAACAATTTATAAGCCAAACTGTCTAAAATATGATATCAATAGCACAAGATACAGGTATGATTGCAAAATCGGAAACAAAACTTTATTTTTCTTACGAATTGTGCATCGTGCTTTCTCACCTGTTCGGATTTAAGGACAGCCTCCGCCCTATAAGTGTATTCTGCAGTATACGCCGGCATGTAACAAAAACGTAAAGCAGGCACACATCTCTGAGAATGTTTATAGCTTTAACATATTTAAGTAATACAAAAAAATGAAGAAGCTCTTTATCCTTTTAGCAGTTGCCTGTTCAAGCAGCTCGTTTGCACAAGAAAAGTATAAGCTAACCAAAATCTGGGAAACAGATTCCCTCGCCGTACCCGAATCAGTTACCCCTTACGGTGATGGCAAACAGATGTTCGTTTCGCTCATAGACGGCACTCCTTTCGAAGTTGATGGCAAAGGAGGAGTGGCGAAGATTACCGCTGACGGTAAAATAACAGACCCCATGTGGGTTGCTGGGCTGAACGCACCAAAGGGAATAGCAGTAATGAAAAATAAGCTATACGTGGCAGATCTTACAGAAGTTGTAGTCATTGACATCGCCACTGGAAAAGTGGATCTCAAATTAAAGGTTCCTCAGGCAGAAGGCTTGAATGACGTTACTGTGGATTCCAAAAACACCGTTTATGTATCCGATTCAAAGAATGGCATGATCTTCAGCATAAAGAACAACGTTGTTGCCCCGTATATAACAAGCCTCAAGGGAACAAACGGACTGAAGGCAGACGGTTCAGACCTTTACATCGGCGCAGGACCTGTGTTATGGAAGGCAGACGCAAACAAGAACCTCGTTAAAATCGCCGAAGGCTTCGAGAGCTCTGTAGATGGCCTGCAGCTCATCAGGAAGAATGAGTTTCTTATTAGTTGCTGGAATGGTCTGGTTTACAGTGTGGGTTCAAAAGGAGAAATAACCAAGCTAATGGATACCAGAGGAGTAATGAATACCGCAGACTTCCATTATGACCAAAAAAAGAAAATAGTATACCTCCCTACTTTTTACAAGAAAAGCGTTATCGCTTATAAACTTCATTAACAACCACCTTTAGTGCATCGGTAGACAACCAGATTTCTTTCAGGGAAAAGTAAAGCGCCACCATCATGGCAATGGTACTCAACCAGAAGGAAATCTGCCCTGCCAGTATCCAGTTGTTAAAAAGCATGAAAATACTGATAATGCAGAGGCAAAAGCTCCCTGTTCCGAACATTTGCATATTCTTTATCAGGTAGATCCTCTCGCGAAGATTCTTTATCTGATGTAAAAGTCCTGCAGTTTCATCTACAGTATACTGTTTGTTGAGATTCCTGGTCAGGTTAGCCAAATGCGCAAATTTTGCCGTGTATGCCAACAATATCAGTGAAATGGCCGGAAATAAGAGGATCGGTGTTGTGATAGAAAGCGTCATCTCATTTCTTTTTCACCAGTTCTTCCAGGTCGCTCAACTCAATTTCCAGCGCCTCAACCGAAATTTGAGTCTCACGGAACGAGATCAATAAGGAAATCATCAGAAGCAGCAGGCTCAAACCAAAAGCATAACCTGCAAGCACATTTTGCGAATTATACAAGAGCCACATGGAAATAACGCAGAGCAGAAATCCCATAATCCCGCAGGCCTGCATATTGCGCACCTGTATAATACGCGTCCGGATACTGTGTATCTGTCCCAGCAGATTAGGATTTTGGTTCTCCACGTACTGGCTCTTCAGATTTCTGATCAAGCTTGCCAAAGCCAGAAAACGATTCGTATAAGCCAGTAATAAGAGGGCGATTGCCGGAAAAAGCATGGCCGGCGTACCGAGGGTCAGTTCCATCTATTTAAGTTGAGCAGCAAAATTACTTAAAGCTTTCTCTCTTTTCTGAGTTTTGCCAAAAACTTTTTAGTGCGCGATTGAAGAGCCGCAGAGGTTCCGTACTGGAGGATAAACTCTAATTGAAATGTAAGCTCCTCGGTAAGCCACTCCTCCTTCCCTCTCAGCGCAAAAAGAATGTCGATGCAATTCGCCTTAACCGCTACTGGCGTACTTGGGTCGGCAAGCCACTCTATCGTCCGCTCTATAACACCTTCCAAGTCAACCCCGGCAACGGTCGGCACCCGATTAAAAAAATAAATGGCAATTTTTGTAAAGTGTCTTTGGCAGCTCCGGTTTTTCTGTTCGCCATAGTGCTCAAAGAAATACTGCCAGTCTTGCTCGGGCGACGTCCCCGCTAAGAAAACATGCTCCAGCACCCATGCGGCATGAAAGGCCAATACTCCGTCACGATGAAAAGTCAGATCAATCAGATCCCTGCATAGAAAGTCGCCTTCCCGGCACTTACCAGCAAGATGAGCGGCACGTGCCTTGCCCTGTCTTGCCGACAATTCTTTTTCTAAGTCCTGAACTTTCATAAAACGCCCCTAAAATAAAACTTTTTGTAGCCTTCTGGTATATCCTATTCAGATTGTCTACCTTTGCACTTCATTTTTCTTTACGTATGATTACAGTATCCAATCTATCTTTACGCTTCGGTAAACGCACACTATTTGAAGATGTTAACCTGAAATTCACACACGGCAACTGCTACGGCGTTATCGGTGCCAATGGAGCAGGTAAGTCAACATTCATGAAAATCCTTTCAGGTGATGTGGATCCGACAAGTGGATCGGTGAGTTTTACTCCCGGCGAACGCATGGCCGTACTGACCCAGGACCACTACGCTTTTGATGAAGTTCCCGTGATCGAAACCGTATTAATGGGACACAAGGAGCTTTACAGCATCATGAAGGAAAAAGATGCCCTTTACGCCAAAGAAGACTTTACAGACAAAGACGGCGAACGCGCCGGAGAACTTGAAAATATATTTGCGGAGATGGACGGGTGGAACGCAGAAAATAATGCGGCAACCCTCCTGAGCAACCTGGGCATTAAAGAGGAGCATCACTTCAAGCTTTTGAAAGAGCTTGATGGTAACCAGAAAGTCCGCGTACTCCTGGCGCAGGCGCTATTTGGAAACCCGGACATCCTTCTTCTCGATGAGCCTACGAATGACCTTGACATTGAAACGATCTCCTGGTTGGAAGACTTCCTTGCCGGTTATGAGAACATTGTACTGGTCGTATCCCATGACCGTCACTTCCTCGACACCGTTTGTACGCATATTGTCGACATCGATTTCAGCAAAATGAGCATTTACTCCGGTAACTACTCTTTCTGGTATGAATCCAGTCAGCTTGCACTGCGTCAGAGAGCAGATCAGAACAAGAAGATGGAAGACAAGGTTAAAGAACTCCAGGACTTCATCCGTCGTTTCAGCGCCAACGCTTCCAAATCCAAACAAGCAACCAGCCGTAAAAAGGCATTGGAGAAAATCAATCTGGATGAAATACAGCCATCAAACCGTAAGTACCCTGGCATTATGTTCAACAACATGTCCAGAGAGGCAGGCGACCAGATCCTCCAAATCGAGAAACTGAAGAAAGTCTCTGGCGGTGAGACCTTCTTTAAAGGCATTGATCTGCTGGTAAACAAAGGCGATAAGATCGCTGTCCTGTCAAACAACAGTTTGGCCACAACAGCCTTCTATAACATCCTCACAGGAAGAGACAGTGATTACACCGGTGAATTCAAATGGGGTGTCACCATCAACGTAGCCGATATTCCGAACGACAGCTCCGCATATTTTGAAGGCAAAGACCTCAACCTGGTCGACTGGCTGAGAGAATATTCCGAAGGCGACAAAGACGAACAGTTTATCCGCGGCTTCCTGGGACGAATGCTGTTCTCCGGAGAAGAAGTGCTAAAAAAGTCCAACGTCCTTTCAGGGGGAGAAAAGATGCGGTGCATGTTCTCCAAGATGATGCTGCAGCAGGCAAACGTGCTTCTTTTTGACGAGCCTACCAATCACCTGGATCTCGAATCCATTACGGCGCTCAATAACGGAATGCAGGATTTCAAGGGAACCATCCTCTTTACTTCACGTGACCACGAGTTGACGAATACCGTTGCAAACCGTATTATTGAACTCACACCGAAAGGAATTATCGATAAACTAATGACTTACGATGAGTATATCAGCAGCGACGTTGTAAAACAGCAGCGAGAAGAGATGTATTCTTAAATTATTTATAAATGTGGTTGCAAAAGATGCTGAAAAACCGTTTCTTTGCAACCACAAAACGACTTGGTAGCTCAGTTGGTAGAGCAACTGACTCTTAATCAGTGGGTCGAGAGTTCGAGCCTCTCCCAGGTCCCTTGCCAAAAAAGCCTTTTTTGATATCAAAAATGGCTTTTTTGGCTTAATAAGGCAGTTTTTTGGGGCTGTTTTTATGGACTGAGGCAACCGCCGTTTCGTCAGGATTTACATAGTTTTTTGTTTAATTTAACGTAGAAGCGTCACAAATACGTCACAACGATTCTGCGTGTTAGAAAAAAATTTATGGCAACAGTCAGTATTATGGTGTATGATCATCATAAAAAAGCAGATGGAACGTACAATGTCAAGATCCGGATCTATCACAAAAAAGTAAAACTCATCGATAACACCTTTTGCGAAATTTGAACCTGGTTAGGTAGTCACTAAACCTTAAGAAAGCTGTCCGATCAAATAGTGGCTATTACACATTATGATAATATGCATATCCGATTTTTTCTTTCCCTGTCTTGCTCCTGTCAGGCTGCTTCTTCCAGGCGATGAACTTTTCCCAGGGCGGTGGCTCGTCCCGTCTGGATCCAGCCGGTGTATGGTG